>NZ_LHQM01000033.1 GCF_001302265.1 Streptococcus phocae
GGTTCCCTGCTTTCTTTTGATTATGAATTAAATTTAAAATTGTATTATTTAAGGTAGTAGTAAATATATACTTCTGTTTTAAACTCACTTGCACCAATACTTTCTAAATCATGCACCTCTCTACCAACATATTCTGTGAAATCTACTTTTTCTCCGTTAGATAACTCACGCTTTGGTTGTTCTTTTGTCGAATCTCCAATTTTTCCTTTTTTAATATCAAGGTCACCAAGTACAAAATAACGATTATTATGCTCTCTTATCGTAACCTCTTTTTTCCTCAATTTATTCAATTCATTAGAATCCTTAATTTCAAACCAATGCTCAACATAATAAGTGTCTTGGAACGGGAACGTATACGCTTCCGCAGATACAGTAGTAGTTGCCGCTAGGCTCAATGGTAGGGCTGTTGTTGTCACCGCTAAGGCTGCTAATAAAGGCATTGATTTTTTAAAGATGTTTTTCATTTTTTCTCTCCTGATAATTAATACGGTTTAATCATTGACACTATTAATCGTTAGACAAAATCTTTTTGCATTCAACCTATTAAATAAGGCGCATTTTTAATAGGAGTCACATCAAAAAGATTTTAAAATTTTATTTATTTGTTTTTAAAACTTAACTTTTTTAATATTATAAAATGATATATTTGCTATATATCATTTGATTAAAAAATAAAAGGCTTTTTGTTAATTTTTTTCGCTTTTTTTGCCTTTATATTACAGAATTCTAAAAAACGCCTTGTTTCCGCTAGAGAAACAAGGCGTTTGATAATATTTTTACGAAGCGATAATTATCCTAATAGTTTTTAAATAAATATTATGACTTAAAGGTAAAGCCATTTGAATAGAGCTACGGCTGCGACAGCTGCCACAACTGGAGCCACAACGGGTACCCAAGCATACCACCATTTAGAATCAGACTTAGATGCACCTAGAACTGATTTTGGTAATAGATGGTGAACCAGACGAGGACCAAGGTCACGCGCAGGGTTCAAGGCTGGACCTGTAGGACCACCAAGTGAGGTCACAAGAACAACTACCAAGAAACCAATACCCACGTGTGCTACGGCAATAGATCCAGTAACATATGGTGATACTTGTGTCGCTGCAGTGGTTTGGTCGTAACCAGCTTCAACGAGTTTACCAACAAGCTCAACACCAAAATAGTTTTTCGTCAAAGCCATAGCTCCGAAGAAAAGAACAAAGGAACCAACCACTTCATTTAAGAAACCGTTGATATATGACGCTTTACGACTAGATTTTGTACCATCATCAAGTGACGAAATTGTTGAAAATGATCCCAAAATATGGTTAGGATTCTCAGTCTTAGCAAAGTATGGTTGGTATACTGTCACAACTACTAATTGACCAAACATAGCTCCTAAGAACTGAGCAATTATATATGGCAAAACGTGTCCCCAAGGGAAGAGGTTTGAAACAGCCAAACCAAGGGTAAAGGCTGGGTTGATATGGTTTCCTGAAACGTTACCAAACATAAGAGCTGGCATCATAACACCCAAACCATATCCGAGTGCGATAACAACCCATCCGGAGTTATTACCTTTAGTTCCCTTTAAATCAACATTGGCAACAGCACCATTTCCTAAAATAATTAAAAAGGCGGTTGCAATAAACTCTGTAATATACTTTACAGTCCATGCTATTTCCATATGTCGCTTTTCCTCCAAAAAAAATTTTTTATTGTGACAATTCTATTCTATCAAGGATGGTTGTTATTGTAAAGGTCACTTACGTAAAAAAGCACCAAAAAGAGAGCGTTCCCGTGAAAGATACGCTTTCTTTGTGGTGTTTTGTCTAATAATTATTTTAGAAGGTCTTGTGACTGTCTCTGACTACCAATAAATCAATCTTGGCATGGCGCAACACATATTCTGATGAAGAGCCAATTAATAGGCGCTCAAAAGTGTTTAAGCCCGTAGCTCCAACCATTATCAAATCTGCCTGTTCTCGATCAGGGATGTCCTTAGCTAAGAGCACTTTGGGGTTTCCAATATCAATGATTTTTTTGATTTTGGTTAATCCTCTGTCTTGAGCCATTTTTTCATAATAGGCTAAGACTTCTTTTGTTTCTTGCTCTTGCCGATCAAAGACATAGTCGCTAAAGACAGCCTCTCCGCTATAGGCATGAGCATCAATCACATGGGTTAATAGTAGTTCTGCATCGTTACGGAGTGCAACATTAATGGCTTTTTCCACAGCCAACTCGGATTCATAGGATCCATCTACTGCTGCAATAATGCGTTTGTATTGTTGTGGCATATTATGCTCCTCCTTAATCATTTTTTCATCAATTTATGAGGTTTGCCTAGTCGTTTTGATGGCATACATCACCGCACAAATCAGCGGAATAACTGCTGCTAACCAAAAGAGCTGGCGGAAGGACTCAACGCCTGTGCCTAGCAGGGAATCTTTGACAAGGCCTAGCAGGTAGGGACCTGCACCTAAACCAAGGTCTAAGCCGATCATATAAGTTGACATGGCGGTATTAAAGCGATGCTCTGCCACACCTTTGATAGAGGCTGCTTGCCCACATGACATAAATGTTCCATAGCCAAATCCAATCAGAGCACCAGATAAAAGGTAAGAGGTTCCGCCAAAGGCACCACCTAGTAGAGCAAGACCCAGAGTCAAAAAGAGATAACTAGGATATAGCACCCACTTGTCTCCCTTGACGTCCATCAGGCGCCCCATGGCAGGTCTAGTCACTGTAATCACTAAAGCGTAGACAATGAAGAAATAGGCGCCGACAGTGGTCAAGCCGATTTCGGTCGTGTATAACTTTTGAAATCCAAGCACAGAAGCGTAGGAAATCCCCATCAAGAACGCAATTATTGTAATGAAAATAGCTTTCTTTTCAATAAAACTATCAATAGTCCATGATTTGGTCTTGGCAAGCTGTGCCTGATTTAGGGTAATGTTTTGCACCGGAAAAACAAAGGAACCGATAGCTACAACAGCAATCAATAAACTACATAGCACAATAATCATCCGAAAATCGATTTGCAAATTGTCTAGCATAAATGTTCCTACAAATGGACCGATAGCTGCTGCTAGACTGGTCGATAAGCCATAGAAATTAATGCCTTCGCCGCGTTTTCGTGCAGGGATGTAAGCTGTAACAATGGTATTGGTTGCCGTTGAAACGACGCCATAGCCAAAACCATTTAAAAAGCGGACCAAATACATCGTGCTAATAGTTGGCATGGTAAAGTAAGCCATCGTCGTGATAAGGTAGAAAATAGCTCCACCACGCAAGACCGCTTTGCGCCCTATAATTTCCAATTGTTTTCCGAAAATAATTCTGGCCAACAGGGTCCCCAAAATATAAATTCCCGTAGCAAGCCCTGCCTGACTGGTGCTTGCCCCAAGCTCTTTTGTTGCAATAAATGCTATGATAACAGTAAACAAGTAATAGACCATATAAACAATGAAATTTAGCACTGTAATGCCTATGAAATGTTTATTGAATAATTTTTCTTCCACTGAAAATAAACTCCTCTCTGTTTTCATAAGCATTTTACACCAAAATTATAATATAATATATGTCAGTGGTAAAATATAACTGGTATCATCAAAAGGCATTAACAAATGCTATGCCCTTTGAAAAGGAATCCGATATAATGTTATGCAGTATGAAAATGAATCACATCGTTGGAGGAAATCGTGAACCATCAAATTTTACAAGATTACATTAATAGTCGCAATCTGCCCATTATTGAAAAAGATTATCATAAATACCTGACTTTTGAGAGTCTCGAGGAAGATTATACCTATATTCTAAAGGATGGCATTGTAAAGCAGAGCGTTCTATCAAAATATGGCATGGAATTCAACCTGAGGTATGTGACTGGCCTTGAAATCACATCGGTTCTTAATACAGAGTATTCCAAACATATGGGAGAACCTTATAATGTTCGAATTGAGTCCCAAACAGCTCAGTTTTATAAGGTTCGCAGGACTACCTTTCTCAATGATATTAGTCAAAATATTGAGCTCCAAGGATACATCAAAGATTTTTACCATAACCGACTGCAAATGTCTATGAAAAAAATGCAGTGCATGCTAACGAATGGGCGAATCGGAGCCATTGCAACACAGCTCTATGAATTGGTGACCCTATTTGGTAAACCTTTAGACAATGGTAATATTTTTATTGATTTTGTGATTACTAATGAAGAGCTTGGTAAATTTTGTGGCATTTCCACGGCTAGTAGCGTTAGCCGATTGCTGAAACAATTAAAGGATAATCAGATTATTCGTATTGAAAAGCAACACATCATTATTACTAATGTTGATAAATTAAAAGATTATATCGTTTTTTAGCCATCAGAAAGGAGCCGCTATGCGTTACAATCAATTTAGCTACATTCCTACCTCTCCAGAGACAGCTTTTAATGAGTTGCTGCAGTTAGGATTTCCAATTTCTAAAGAGGTTTCTGACAAGGAAAATCTTAACCGCTTCCTCAGACACACCGCTCTTAATTACTCAGACAGCGATTATCCGCTAAGTCTCCTAATAGCTAGCCCGTCTATGGATGCTCTGAGCTTTTTTACCTCAGAGGAACCTTTGACTGAGGAGATTTTTTTCTTGCTGGCGCTACAAGTCCTAGGCTTTATTCCTCATGTTGACTTTACAGATGCAACAGAATTTTTGAAAACCATTAATTTTCCAATTTCTTATGACAATATTTTTCAAAGTTTGCACCAATTGTTAGCCACGCGCAGCAAATCTGGTAACACCATCATTGATCAACTGGTTGCTGACGGACTTGTCGAAACCGACAATGACTACCATTATTTTAACGGAAAAGCTTTAGCTACCTTTGACACTAATGATTTGATTCGTGAAGTGGTTTATGTCGAAGCTCCTGTTGATACTGACCAAGACGGGCAACTAGATGTCATCAAGGTCAATATCATTCGCCCAAAAACCCAGCATCGCATCCCTAGCATAATGACGGCTAGCCCTTATCACCAAGGGATTAACGAAGTGGCTAACGACCTGAAACTACATGCTATGGAAGGGGAAATAGCTGTTAAAAAAACACATCAGATTACTGTCAGTCCAACGCATCTGCAAACTGAAGTCAATCCGTCCTCAGACCTGCCTGTCAGTGAGAGTCAAGAACGTTTTAGCCATATCAGCTCCTACACGCTAAACGACTACTTTTTGGCACGTGGTTTTGCTAATCTCTACGTCTCTGGTGTCGGCACTGCAGGTTCTACTGGTTTTATGACCAGCGGAGACTACAATCAAATCAATAGTTTCAAAGCGGTCATTGATTGGCTAAACGGCAGAGCTATTGCCTATACTAGCCATAAAAGAGACTATCAAGTTAAGGCTGACTGGGCAAATGGCTTAGTCGCTACGACTGGCAAATCCTATCTCGGCACCATGTCCACAGGACTAGCAACCACTGGAGTTGAGGGCTTGAAAGTCGTCATTGCTGAATCTGCTATTTCATCTTGGTATGATTATTACCGTGAAAATGGTTTGGTCTGCAGCCCTGGAGGTTACCCTGGCGAAGACTTAGATGTTCTCACAGAACTCACCTACTCACGCAATTTGCTAGCTGGGGATCACCTGCATCATAATCACTCTTACCAACGGTTATTAAAAGAGCAAACACAAGCACTGGACCGCAATTCTGGCGACTACAACCAATTCTGGCATGACCGTAACTACCTGCAACACACTGATAAGATTAAGTGTGATGTGATCTTAACACACGGTCTACAAGATTGGAATGTTAAACCAAGTCAGGTCTATCAATTGCTCGAAAACCTCCCAAACACCGTCTTGCGACATGCCTTTTTACACCAAGGTGAGCATGTCTATGTAAACAACTGGCAGTCTATCGACTTTCGTGAAACCATGAATGCCCTCTTGTGCCAAAAACTCCTAGGACAAGAAAATGGCTTTACATTACCTGAAATCATCTGGCAAGACAATACCCAAAGCCAGACTTGGAAGCCCCTGACCTATTTTGGCAGCTCTAAAGCGCGTCAAATGCCTCTAGGACAAGATTTGCAACTCATTGATAATTATTATCCAAAGGATGATTTCAAGCGTTACAGCAAAGATTTTAACATCTTTAAAACAGAGCTAGTAGCAGGTGAGACCAATCAAGTCTGTGTCGATATGCTTTTAGAAGATGATTTGCCAATAAATGGACAAGTCCATCTGCATCTGCGCCTCAAATCAAGTGAGAATAAGGGGATACTTTCTGCTCAATTGATTGACTATGGCAAGAAAAAAAGGCTGTCAGACAAGCCTGCTATTCTTAGCCAGGGAAGTCTCGACAACGGCAAAAACTTCTCCCGAGAAGCACTCAAAGAGCTGCCTTTTAAAGTAAGCCCTTATCGTGTGGTGACCAAAGGCTTCTTGAACCTGCAAAACCGACATGGCTTATTGACTGTTGACACCGTTCCGAGTGACGAGTGGATGACCATCGATCTTGCCTTGCAGCCTAGTATCTACCACCTTGAAAAAGGAGATACTTTACGCCTTATCCTTTACACAACAGATTTCGAACACACTATCAGGGATAATAGTAACTATGCATTGACGCTTGATTTAAGCCAATCTTACCTAATGCTCCCTATCGGACACAACTAATTAAAAATCCTCGCAGAAAATCTATTTCTGTGAGGATTTTTAATTAGTGTGATACTTTTTTACCTGCTTCAGCACCTGAATGCAAGCTGTAAATAGCTTCGATATGAATCACTCCTGCGGCTTTTGGCACTCCCATCTTTCCTTCTGCCCACTCTTTAGCAGCGTCATAGGCAGGACCTTCTGTGACCATTTCAGCACGACCAACAAAACGGTAACCACGCAATGCTTCACGATTCACATAAGCAACTTCGATTTTGCCATTTGCTTCAATGTTTGACTGTGTTTGACCACCAGTATTTTCATTAAAAATCAATGTTTGATCATCTAACAAACGCATTGAGCGCTTAGGGCCAATATTAGGATTGCCTTGACTATCGACAGTTGCGACCATTGCTAATTGACTAGCAATCATTTCTTTCATTTCTTCAGTTAACATAAAAACTCCTTTTTAACTTAATGATTTGATTATAACATAAGAAAGCTAGTTTTTTTCAAAAAATAGGCTTCCTTAAAAAAGTTTTATAGCTAACCTAATATTAAAATTAGCCTTATTGTCTGGAAAATCATTTTTGTTTAAAAATACCTTTTTATTATAAATTTTACTTTTTAAAAGCTTAAAAACCCCTTAATAAAGGGGGTTAAACAAACTGGTCTATTCCATTTTGTTTTGACTCAAAACCTTGTCAAGTCAATCTTATTAGTCAATTTAGCCTTGCAATTTTCTTAAAAAACTTTTAAAATAGTACCTGTTAATTTTTAGCTTATACGGAAGGAAGGTTATTTTTATGCTAAAAAAACTACTCGCTCCGCCTAAAAAGAAGGCACGCTTACCAGAATCAGAGATTAAGCGTAAGTACCCTCGTTACCGCTTGCAGGTACTCGTTTCAATCTTTATTGGATACATGGGTTACTATTTTGTTCGTAACACGACCTCTATTCTATCTGGCATCCTCAACATGTCAGCTACTGAAATTGGGATCATTACTTGCGCAAGCTATATTGCCTATGGGGTGTCTAAGTTCGTTTCAGGTCTCATTTCTGACGAATCAAACTCAAAAATCTTTTTACCACTTGGTTTGTTCCTAACTGGTATTATTAACGTCTTTATCGGGGTTATCCCATCTGTTATTACAAGTATCTGGCTCTTCACTATTATGTACCTTATCAATGGTTGGCTTCAAGGGATGGGTTACCCACCAGGAGCACGTACATTGGTTTATTGGTTTGATAATAAAGAACGAATCACTTACGGAACTATCTGGAACCTATCACACAACTTTGGTGGCGCAATTGCCCCAATCCTAACTGGTATCGGGTTGGCACTTGCTGGAAATGACCCTCTTAACCAAGCTCGTGCGGCTTATTGGTTCCCAGGAGCCATTGCCTGTTTGACAGCTGTTATCGTTTATTTCCTTCAAGAAGATACTCCTGAATCCGTCGGCTTACCTCCAATCGAAGAATACAAAAATCAAGATGACCTTGCAAAGGTTGTTGCTGCTCCTAAAGCAGACTCAGAAACTCCTGATTTGAGCATGGGTGAAATCATCAAACAATACATCCTACCAAACAAAAAGCTCATGTGGGCATCACTCTATTCTGTATTTGTTTACATTTTACGTTACGGTATCGTCTCTTGGACACCTAAGTTTCTTGCAGCAAGTGTCCTAGAAGGTGGTAAAGGAATCACAGCTACTGCAGGTATGGGAGGATTCTCTCTCTTTGAAATCGGTGGAATCATCGGTATGCTTGCGGCTGGTTATTTATCTGCTAAACTATTTAAAAACTCAAAACCATTAACCAACGTTGCCTTTTTAGTCGTTGCTATCGTCTTATTAGCAGCTTATTGGTTTGTTCCATCTGGACCAGATTACATGGTGCTAGACTTTATTATCCTGATTGGACTAGGTGCTGCTATCTACGGACCTGTCATGATGGTTGGTTTGTACGCTATGGAGCTTGTTCCTAAAGCTGCTGCTGGTGCGGCATCAGGACTTACTGGAACATTTAGTTACGTTGGTGGTGCAACTATCGCAACTTTTGTAATCGGTATTGTTATCGATAATTTCGGTTGGGGTGTTGCCTTCATTATCTTCGCTGTTTCTGGCGTTGCAGCGATCATCTGTACCCTACTTTCTCGCGATAAAAGCTTGGAATACTGGGATTAACACCCAAAACCCTCAAGGAGTCGTTTCCTTGAGGGTTTTTTGTTCAATTTCTCTAGAGCAGAAACTCAAAGATTTTAGCCATCTCCCAAAATTCTACTATTTTTCTTGTCTGCATCTCTTTTCTTCAAACAATGACTGAGTCTAATCAAATCACTCAAGTATCCAATGGGTAAATTTGAAGGATTAACTGATTTAAAACCATTATTAAAACCCCTAGATGGTAAGATGCTCTAAACAGTGCAACGTTTAGCATATCAACCAAATCGGGGTTTTAGTTTTTAGCGATGGTATTTATTGTCTAAATGATTGTAGATTGGAAGACCAACCAAAGTAAAGACAACACCAACCAAGGCTGGAATTTGATTACTCATGTAATCTGAACTAATCAATGTCATGAACAAGATAAAGACTCCACCAATAATCGCAATAATTGGAACGATTGGATAAAGTGGTACTTTATATGGACGGTCTAATTCTGGTTCTCTGTTACGCAAGATAAAGACTGTAATAAAGACCATTGTGTAGAAAATCCAGATAACAAAAATCAACATGTTTGTTAAGAAATTGAAGGCATCACTTGAAAACATTGTCACAAACAACATGATTACGGCAATGACCACTTGAAGAATACCTGAATTTACTGGAACACCACTAGCAGAAAGCTTTTTGAAGGTTTGCCAGAATGGGAAAGATTTCTCTGTTGCTAGGGCATATGAAGCTCGCATCCCTGTCATGGTATAACCATTGATTGTTCCATAAACAGATATCAAGATACCAATTGTTACAAGCTTACCGCCAATACCACCGAAAATCTTATTAGCAACAATTGCAGGAAGGTTCGGATCGTTTTGCATCAATGTTGGAATACCTAGGGTGCGAATATAAGCCGCATTGACAAAAATGTAAACAAACATAATGGCAACAATACCAAGAATGATGGCGCGTGGCAAATGTTTTGCTGGGTTTTTCATCTCACCAGCAATGTTTCCTGCATAAATCCAACCATCATAGGCAAACATTGTTGCCAACAATCCTGATCCAATTGCTGATGCTAGAGACAAGTTTTCTCCTGCCGCAATTGGGAGCAACTGAAACTCAACACCACCAGGACGAAGCAAACCAACAACAACAATCAATGCAATCGGAATTAACTTAATGACCGTTGTCACTGACTGCAAACCGCCTCCAGCTTTTGAGCTGATAAAGTTAATTAACGTAACTGAAACAGCTGCTATGGCACCAATGATAGCTGTGCTTGATGCACTGACATTCATTCCAAATAGATTTAAAAATTGTGTCCCAAAAACAACAGACAAGGCTGCTATATTAGCTGGGAAATAAATAATGGACTGTGCCCATCCCAATAGGAAGGCCCAGCGTTTGCCAAAACCACGTTGGATGTAACGAATCATTCCACCTGTTTCAGGAATAGCAGCCGCAAGTTCAGCTGCCGTTAAACCACCACAGATTGAAATAATACCACCAAGCACCCAAACCAATAAGTGCAGTCCAGGTTGACCTGTCAATTCAGCAACTCGACCTGCTTTAAAGAATACACCTGCACCAATAACCGTACCCATTACTGTCGTAAGAGCAGGAAAGAAACCAAGCGTTCGCTTCATTTCATTTTTTTGTTCCATAAGAGTTCCTCTTTCAAAGATAATTTTTTGGTAAGTTTTATAATAACACAACTGATGTCTAATATCAGCATTAGAGAGTAATCTAATAACCGATTACTCTCTAAATCTAACATAATCTTTTTTGTGATAGTCTACAATCAAATGAACTTACTGATCCACTTCAGTAGAATTATCTGATTGATTTGACTAACGTTTTAAATCATCTATAAGAGTCATTCCTATAGATAACAACAGATAAATTGACAACACGTGTATCTACACAAGATTGAAAATTATTGTTCCTCATCGTTTGCAATCAAGAAGTGATCCACAACGTCTTCGATGCGAGCTAGGTCAACGTTACCGCCAGATACGATAGAAACGACTTTCTTGCCTTTCACATACTCATCAACTTTACCTGCAAGAATAGCTGCTGTAGGCAAAGCTCCCGCTCCTTCAACGACAATTTTCGTGCGTTGAATCAAGTCTTTGATTGCCAATTCGATTTCTGATTCAGTTACGAGAACCATATTATCAACGATTTGGTTAACGACTTCGAAAGTCAACTCTCCTGGATAAGCCACGTGGCATCCGTCTGCAATTGTTGGTGCTTCGTCATGGTGTACTTTCTTACGTTCTCTGAATGATGCTGTCATACCATGACAATTTTCAGCTTGTACACCAATAATTTGGATATTAGGATTGAAAGATTTCAAAGCGACAGCAACGCCTGAAATCAAACCACCACCACCTACAGGAACCAAGATAGTGTCTACATCCCAAAGGTGTTCTAAGATTTCAAGACCAATTGTTCCTTGTCCAGCCATTACTTCTGTGTCATCATATGGCGGGATGTAAGTGATGTTGTGCTCTTTAGCATAAGCTTCACAGAATGCTTTAGAATCATCAAACTGATCTCCTTCAAGCATAACTTCTGCGCCATAACCACGTGTCGCATCCACTTTAGCTTGAGGAGCACCTTTTGGCATTACAATAATGCTCTTGATCCCTAGAAGTTTTGAAGTTAAGGCTACACCTTGCGCATGGTTACCTGCTGAACAAGCGATAACACCGCGATCTTTTTCTTCTTGAGACAATTGAGCGATTTTGTTAAAAGCACCTCTGAATTTGAATGAGCCTGTTAATTGCATGTTTTCAAGTTTCAAGTATACTTCGCCACCAGTTTTAGCAGTCAAGAACATTGACTGAATCAATGGTGTTTCACGCGCATATTGTTTAACTGTGTTTTGAGCTTTTTTAATATCTTTAATAGTAATTGGTAGATTTGCTAAATTTGTCATAGTTCTTTTCCCTTATGCTTCTTTTTAGAGTTCCGTATACGTAACATTTATTGAATCAGCAAGTGCTTTAGAAACAACTTTTCCTTTATAAACACTCAAACCTGACAGAAGTTCTTCTGATTTTAGAGCTTCGTCTAAACCTTTAACTGAAATATCCTTAAGGAAAGAAATATTTCCTTGAGCCAAAGCAATAGTTGCTGTACGAGGTGTTGCACCTGGCATATTTGGCACAGCATAGTGAATAACATCGTGTTTAATGAAGACAGGATCTGCATGATTTGTTGCATGATCAATTGTTTCAACTGTTCCACCTTGGTCAATGGCAATATCAACAATAACAGAACCAGGTTTCATTGATTCCACCATGTACTCTTTAACCAATTTTGGTGGTTTTGCGCCTGGAATTAAGATTGTAGAGATGAAAATATCTGCAAGCTTGATGTTTTCTTCCAAAGCCTCTGTTGTTGACTTAACGATTTCAACTGTTTTACCTGCGTAACGCTCTTTAAGTTCTGCAATACGAGCATCACCAAGTTCGATAATAATGACTTTACATCCTAGAGCAACAGCCATATCTGCAGCATTTTCTGCAGCGTTACCACCACCAAAGATGACAACTGTACCAGCTTCGATGCCATCAATACCTGGCAATAGAATACCTTGTCCTTGATGTTGTTTTTCAAGGTAATATTGACCAATATTAACCGCACGACGTCCAGCAATAGCAGACATTGGTTTAAGCAATTCAAGAACACCATTGATAGAAATGTTTTCACCAGAAATTGCTGTTACGCCTACTTCCATCATTTTTTCAACACAAGCTTTATTAGCTGCTAAATGCAAGAAGCCCCAAATAATTTGACCTGGTTTGAAGTATTTATATTCAGATTCCATTGGCTCTTTAACTTTAACAATGAGCTCTGCTTCCCAAGCAGTCTCTGTGTCAACGATTTTTGCCCCAGCTGCTTCATAAAGGTCATTTGTAAAACCACAACCTGCCCCAGCATTGCTGTCAACAAGAACTTCATTACCTGCTTCAACGAGAATCTTTACGTTTTCTGGGGTCATCCCCACACGTGCTTCACCTTGTTTTGGGTCTTTAATTACACCAATTTTCATATTATTTCTCCTCCATAAATGTATATATCAATTAATGCTAGCACTCCAGCTATCTGTTAATAATCGTGTGATAAAGGGGTGCTTAACCTGAAATTAGTTTTTTATGATAACGCTTTCTATACCTCCCCTCCTTTATCAAAATAATTATCAATTAAACGATACTTTAAAATGATAGCACTTTCATTTATTTTTTTCAATGCTTTTGTGAAATAAAACACTTTTTACTATCCTTTCTTTTTCCTATCAATTATGAGAAGGTTTGTTAGATTTCTTTTTGGCGTTTTTTACCTATATGCCAGTGCTAACTCGTATTAATATCATTTAGAACAGCTTGTATTTTATCATCAGAAACATTGATTTAAAGCCTTTCTAAATTAGATGAAACGAAGATCAATTGATCACGATAAAGTGAAAAACAGATAAGGACAATACTTTAAATAGTCAAGCCTACTTCTTTCCCATTGCTAACACCAAATGAATCGCTTCCCATTTTGCCTTCTCTCTTAAACATGATATAATAATCAATAGCTAAAAAGACCGTTCATACAGAACAGACTAAAAATGATTTTAAGGATAAAAAAAGGAGATTGACTAACTATGATGAATATGCAAAATATGATGAAAACATATTTTGATAAAGTTAAATAATCTAAAAATCCTTTAAAATCAACGTTCCGAAATTATGTTTTTTAAATAAAGTTGAATGAATTTAAAAAAACTTCTATTTTTTGCCCCATAAATGCCCCATAAAAAAATTGACCTTGTGAAAAGGTCTTTTTTATTGCAATTCTTTTAACACGTCAACTACTTTTTCTATCGTCACGGTTTCGTGTGGCCTAACTTCTTCATTAGGTAATACGTAATCAAATATCAATCCGTTTTTACGTACGATCATCACTGTGTCTTTTTTGATATAGCCATCATCAATAGCTTGCTTAAATTCATCGTATGTTAGCATAACTTTCCTCCTATTATACTATTCGAAATTAATTCGCAAAAACTATTATATTTGTGATAAAATTAAACAAAAAAAGGAGGGCCTTAATATGGCTAAAAAACTTAAAAACTTACTCTTAAAAATAGCAGTTGCATCTCTCGCATCATTCTCTATAATAACGACACAGACACATTGCTATGATGTTGCTTTCGCTGAGCCTATACCAACCAATCAAACTTATGGAAAATACAGCGACTATTATACTATAATCGGCGAATCAAACATTAATAAGACTGCATTTCCTAAGATATATAAAACAACCGAAAAGGTTTACAAAGGGCATGGTACAAGCCAAAAAAAAGTGACAGTATCTGATGTAATATATGAGCCGTTAGACGGTTATAAACGTTCAAAAGGCGCGTACGGTATTATTACTAAAGATATGATTGATATGTCGAAGGGGTATCGCGAAAAATGGGAAACTAATCCTGAGCCAAGCGGTTGGTTCAGATTCTATAATAGAATTGATAACCAAGAAATCAGTGAAAAAGAATATGATTCAAGACGAACTAAATCATACAAAGTTACTAATAATACACCTGTCGTTTTAACAACATTAAAAGGCAAAAAATATAATAGTCATTTATTTGTACGTAGTCACCTCTTTGCTGATAGTCTAGGAGGAAAATCGATTCGTAAAAATGTTATTACCGGGACCCAAATGCAAAATGTTGGAACTCGTAAAGGTGGCATGCAATATATTGAGAAAAAAGTTTTAAGTCATGTAACTAAAAATCCTGATGTACATGTCTTTTACAGTGCTATTCCTGAATATCAAGGAACAGAGTTATTGCCCAGATCAGTGTTAGTATCTGCATTGTCTTCTGATGGAATTATTAACGAAACTATTCGTGTCTTCAATACTGCTGATGGGTTCAATATCGACTACCAAAAGGGTGGGCTTCTGACAGAAAAACCTACTATTGAAGATAGTGTTCTCGCTGAAGACACTGCGGAAAATGAAATAGAAATTGCTGAAGACGAAATTGAAGAAAATACAGAGGCAAATACATTAAAAAAAAGCGATGAAAATATCGGTTCACAAAAAACTGTCTATGTGGCAAGCAATGGACAGTCTAATGTATATTGGTACAGTAAAGAAAGTATGCCTAAAAATGTAAATTTAAACAAAGTCATGGAAATGAGCGAACAAACTGCTTTAGCTAGAGGTAAGCACCACTCTTCTACAGAAAAAGATTAAACAACACAAAAACGCCCAGAAATTAATCTGAGCGTTTTTATTTATTAGTCGCTAGTGTCAGGCGATTCTTGCTACAGTGATTAGTTCGTATTTGTGCATGACTGTCAATATTCTGGATATAATACATATCTATGTTGTAGCCTGTTTGCTTACTTCAAAACTAAATCGCTGTTTTATTAAATCGTTTATCTGTTTCGTTGAGTTTATAATTTTAAGTTGGTTTTTAATAAAATCGAAATTATAGTAAGACAACAAATTGATAAAAGCAGAGTTTACAAAAGACGAACTCACTTCGCTAATTCCTTTAAATGAAATTGTCACAACTGTATTCGTGTTAAAATGATGCCTCAATTGTTCGAATAAAATCTCTCCCGCCTCATTATCGTTAGAAAAATTCTTTATTAGTTCTTTTATGGTTAATGTTACCATTCGAATTCTTCCTCCTCTTCTAAATCATATAAATTTTCGTTCGATACATCTATTCGAATCTCGAAAAAAGTACCTGGATATGATTCCTCAGACGTATCACTTTGAATTATTTGATTATCTGATACCGAGACTATACCACAATTAGATATTATTGTAAAGCTTCCGACCCCTCCAGTGGTAAGAGTCTTCACAATATTAGAAAGCCCTGCTCCTCTGTTTTGGGGTATAGTTTCTGCAGAAACTCCTTCTTGAAGAGCGAATTCTATTAGCTTGTTATCTGGATCTTCTTTTTTGAATTTGTTCTTTATGGACTGGGGAATTCCTATCCCGAAATCAGATACAGCTATCACAATTTCCTTTTTGTTAGGATAATACTGTCCAAAAATACATCCTTTAGGTTCTGTAGAATGATCTGAGATATTATTAAAAATTTCATCAATTGCTACACAAATAGAACTAAACTCATTTTTTCTACCAGTTTGTTTTTGTAACCAGTTTTTGAAATCTGTTATTTTCCATTGAGCCACTTGCTTAGCACCAATGAATTGAATTTCAAAAGTGGTTGATCGTAGTTCTGGTTCTTTATAAACTAACTTGTCAAAAACTTTGAAAAAGCCACAGTCTACTAAATATAACATAGCTTGATTCTGGCGTTTATTCAAAGAGTTTTCTTCGCAAATTAACCATTTGATGACTACATCTTTTCTTTTGGTGGCAAAAGTTAGCATATTATATAACGAAATCACTCCGCTAGGCTCGGCAAACTCAATTTTTCTCATATCTACTGTAAGTATTTCACTATCACTTGAGTTGAGCAGTCGATTGAAATTGGTAACAATTTTCGTGATATTAAATCTATTTAATTTTAGAGGAAGCACTAAGTTATTCATTGTTCACAACTTTCTTTATAATGACAATACCATCTTACTATTTTTATAAAGAAAATTCAATATCACAAAACTCCCGACATTTGTCGAGGGTTTTCTTTAAACTGGTTTTTTAATTGCGGTGTATGTTACACCGTTAATTGTTATCTCAATGCTATCAATAACGACATCAATCTTGTCAGTTTGTTCTGTTGCAATATCAGCCTGTTCATTAAATTTATCAAGTGAGCCGTTTTCTTGCTCGATAGCCTTCAAACGACTAGACATACCTACTAAGTAATTTTCGTATCCAGTCGCTGCGTAATCATATTTAGCACCACCAGCCTTAAACATACCTTTTACAGCATCACTAAAAGTCTTAGCACCGCTAACCTTATAGCTACCACCTGAGCGCAAAAGATAGAACCAATCACTCAAGAAGTCATCTACACTATTATAGTGCATGTAATGGCCTCCTTCATTAGATGGTCGAGCTTGACCCTGTGTAACAACCACTCCGCTAGGGCGCTCTCCTTGACCGGTCCACGTCATACCGCCCCAGTTGTTGTCAGCACGACCAACTGCTGATTGGCCCCATAGCCCCTCAAAATGCAACACGGTTATTGCGTAACTTGGCAAAATATCGTGCTCTTTACATTTTTCCAAAATTTTATCTAGCACGTCTTTTTTGAGAACCACACCATTGAAGAGTAGGTCCCCATCTTGTTTGACGGCTGGGCTCTCTTCGGCAATCTTAGGCTCTTTAAGAAGCTCATTGACTTTTGCTTGTACATCACTGTAACTAGAACCTAAAGAGATTTTTCGTTGTTCACCACTGCCGTGCAGTCCAGCGAGAACCTCTTTTGCTAATTCATCGATAGTTTTGGTGCCGACATCGTTGCCGGTAGCACCTTTGTATCGATAAGCATACGAGTACATCCATCCGCTAGCCGCTGCGATTTGATTGTAGTTGTCAATCGTGATGTTGTTATTTGCATAATTACAGTGAATAATGTTATCAGCGTCAATGAATATACCTGTGTGACCACCCGCGCCAGCTGATGCCCCACGCTCGCCCCAGATAAATATATCTGCACGTTTGCTATCCCAACCAACATTTTCGGCGATTAATTCAAAGTCATTTTGAATTAGCCAATCGTGCATGTATTCTGTATTTAATAACCATCCTGGATTGCTAGCACCAGCATAGATTAATGCGCTACAAACAGAACTTGAGCAGTCATAGCTATCAGGGCCATTTCGATATTGCATAGAATAGCTAACACGGCCTTCTTTCAAACCCATCCATGCTATGGCTTTTTCTGTGTCAACAGTCATCTACTCCTCCTTTTTGAAAAATGGATAAACGATAAGAGCTAGCAATGAAAGTGGAAAGTAAAACACAATCAGCGCTACAATCAAAGAAAATTTAACAATCGCTCTCATCTTATTCTCCTATTTAGGTTCGTGATAGTTCAAAGCTTGTTCGCTATCTCCAACGCCAGACGTTGTAGGGTCAGTTACGACACCTAGTAAAACAAGCAATGTCACAGCTGTGTTAACAATGTCTGCGATGTTTTCAGGTAGGGTAAGTCCTAACTGCTGTGCTAGCAGGATAATTGTTCCTGCAATAGCAATCAATGTTGTTTTGTTTTTGAAACGTAATTTCCAGTTAATCATGTTCTTTTACCTCTTTATTTTCCAGGCGACCAATTCGATCGCTCATATACGACATCTCCTTTTGCACAACTACGATTGTATGTGAGATGTTTTGTAATTGTTCTGTGTTTTTGTCAAGGTGCCTTTTCAGCCATTCTTCACGTTTATTTGATTCTGCTTTCGATTGTTCGTGATAATTGATTATCTTTTCTTCACGTTTGTCAGACGTTCGAACGAGATAACCTACCACGATGAAAAAAAGCAAGATGAAGAGAATAGCCCAAACGAACTGTGATTGAGCTACTCTTTCTGCTTGTTCTACAGTCATAGAGCACCTCGCTATCCTTTTGCAAGGTCTCCGTAGTTAGCGACGAACATTTCCCCATCTTCCGCTTTTGCTTTAAGTGCTTTGGCATCTTCGTTGTTGTATGTGAACTCAGATAGCACTTGCACAAACGCTAGCTTGCCCTCGTTTAATGATGGCTCGTAATCTGTATCTTCAATAGCGAAGATGTCGAATGGTTGGTAAGTAGTCCCTTCGACTGGTTTCTCGATAAGCTCAAGCATGTTTCGATAAACGTCAGGGTCAAGAGATAGACCAGATGTCAACATAAAGATTGCTTGAACACGTGTCATTTTTTCGAGGTGTTCAGCACGTGCTTTAGCGTCAACTGCCAACGCTTGCGCTCCTTTGGCTGCTTTGTCAACTTTTTTAGTTGTTTTTTCTAAGTCATTTACTTTCTCAATCGCTTCTCCCATTGCGCGCTCAACGTAGTATTGTTTGAAAAATTCTTCTAACACAGCATCGACGACCTCAGATTCTGATGCCTTGGTCAAATCTTTCTTGATTAACATAGGAATAAACAACCCGTCAGCGCCACTAACTCCTGTAAACGTTGCTTCAACTTCGCCGTGCTCGTCGTATTGTGGATAAGGTTTGGTTGCTTCTAATTTTTTCATCATAATTATTCTCCTTTTTTGCTTTGCTCAAATTGCTCTAAAATATTGTCGATAACAACGATTTCTGATGATGTAAATTCATCTTCGCACTCGTCTAAAAAGTTTAAAAAGTCAATAAATCGCTTGGAGTACTCACCCCCCTTAATAATGACCTCTTCGTCAGCTAGCTCGTTGAGAAGATCGTTAAGTTCATCTAGTTTCTGTGGGTCTTTCAGCTTGATGTTTTTATTTTTGTCAAGTTTATACTTGTTGTCTTCAGTTTTATCGGCATATTCATCTAAGATGTCAGCTTCATCTTTGGCGTACTCGTTAATCTTGTCACCGACTTTAGAGAGTAACTTTGCACGTCCTCTGTTTGCTTTCATATTTGTGACTTTTGTTTTGTCAAGCACGTCATAAAGTGTGTTAAGTTCTTTGTTTTTTAGTTTTAGTTCCATTTTTTCTCCTATAAGTTAAGCCCGTGTGAGTTATATTCGCCGATGATAGCTCGCGAAGTATTCCCATCCCACGACCACGCCGCGTTGTTTGCATGTAACCAGCAAGACCACAAAGCCTTAATCGAATGGTACAAATCATTTAAATCAACCATTTTAGGCATTTTTTCAGGCCTCATCTTAAAACCACGCGAAATGTTGAAATCATCGCTGAAAATAAGAGTGTCACCGTAAATCTCAACTTGGTCAATTATCGCCCCGTGCGATGTACCTCTCGCAGCACGGAACGCCCGCAATCCTGCAAAGCGACCAGAAGACATACTATTGACACCATCCCCTGACGAGGTTACACCGATAGAAGCATAGACAGAGCCTACACCTTGGTCTGAACTGCTCGAAACATCGTTAAAGTGTACAAAAGCAGTGTGTGTGCCTTTACGTCTGACTAATGCATTGTATTTACTGTTGAAGGCAATCTCTGCATTACTGTTGAAACTGATTCCTGAATTATTAAGATCAATAATCATTGCACCGTTTCGAGCCCTAATGACTTTGCCCTCTAGTAAACTAGTAATCGTGTGCTCGATTTTAGCTTTAATGAAACTAGCATCTAATCCTACGATACTACTTGCATTGAGATTAATAACCCTTATTTTCGCAGCATCAATCGTACCTGCTATAATTTGGTCAGCTCTGATTTTGATAGCTTCTGCGATTTTCGTAGTGAATGTACCATTTACTGTTGTATTCCCAT
>NZ_LHQM01000034.1 GCF_001302265.1 Streptococcus phocae
CAACGACTTTAGAAAGTAACTTTGCACGTCCACGATTCGCCTTCATGTTGGTCACTTTGATTTTGTCAAGGACATCACAAAGCGTGTTAAGTTCTTTGTTTTTTAATTTTAGTTCCATTTTTTCTCCTATAAACCGTTAACGTGTTCATTATATTCTCGAATGATTGCATTTGCAGTGTCGTTATTAAAAGTCCAAGCGGTGTTATTAGCGTGTAACCAGCACCTCCCGAGCGCTAATATCGCTTGGTACATTTTATTTAGGCTGACCATTTTAGGCATTAACGTTGGCGTCATTTCAAATCCTCTTTTAACATCGAATGAATCTATAAATAGCAAAGTATCGCCATAAAATTCCGCTTGATCAACTTTGGCATCGTGTTGATAGCCTTCGGCATATCTAAAGAACCTAGCTCCGCAAAAACGTCCAGACGATGCACTGTTAATACCATCCCCAGAAGATGTGATACCTATTGAGGCGTACAGTGCGCTACCTGTGTAGTTTTTAGGTGTCGCATTGCTAAAATGCACGAATGCTGTGTGTGTCCCGTCTTGGCGAACAAGGGCGTTATTTTTGCTATTAAAGCTGATTACAGCGTCTCTGTTAAAGCTTATACCTGAATTGTTTAGATCAATAATCATCGCACCATTTCTAGCTCGGATGACCTTGCCCTCCAACAGACTGGTAATCGTGTGCTCGATTTTAGCCTTGATAAAGCTAGCATCTAACCCTACGATACTACTTGCATTGAGATTAATAACTCTTATCTTCGCTGCATCAATCGTACCCGCAATTATCTGGTCAGCTCTGATTTTGATAGCTTCTGCGATTTTTGTAGTGAACGTTCCGTTTACTGTTGTATTCCCAT
>NZ_LHQM01000035.1 GCF_001302265.1 Streptococcus phocae
ATAGTTTACTTTACGTTTTTTGTCAATACCCCTTTGATAAATGCTTGTAACCATAGAAAAAAGCTTAGCTGACTTTTTGCAAATATGCTTGAAGACGGCTAAGCCTTTTGACTTTTTAGATTTTGTTACGATTAGCTATTTTTTAAACGTTCAACATCACGCGCGATGCAAAGTTCTTCATCAGTAGAAATAACTAAGATTCTAACCTTAGAATCTGCCGCTGCAATATCGCCACGGTAGCCAAAAACATTTTTTTCTGGATCAATCTTCATGCCAAACCATGACAAGCCTTCGACAACATCTTTACGCATCAATGGTGCATTTTCACCCATACCTGCTGTGAAGACCAAAGCGTCTGCTCCGTTTAAAACAGCAAAGTATTGACCGATGAATTTTTTGATACGATCGATGAAAATATCGTATGCTAAGATAGCATCAGGGTTGTTAGCTTCTAAGCCTGCTTCGATGTCACGCATATCGCTTGAGATGCCTGACACACCACCTAGACCTGATTTTTTGTTCAACATGTTAACCACGTCTGCTGCATCTTTTAATTCAGGATCTTGCTCGATAAGGTAAGGAATGATTGCTGGATCGATATCTCCAGAGCGTGTTCCCATCATAGGACCTGCTAGTGGTGTGAATCCCATAGAAGTATCAACAGATTGACCATAACGGTTAGCAGTGATTGAAACACCGTTACCAATATGCGCTGTAACCAGTTTTAACTCTTCTAATGGACGACCTAGCATTTTTGCAGCTTCTTGTCCCACATACTTATGACTTGTTCCATGTGCCCCATATTTACGAACTTTATGCTCTGTGTAATATTTTTGAGCAATTGGATACAGGTAGGCATGTTTTGGCATGCTTGTGTGGAAAGATGTGTCAAAGACACAGACGCTAGTCACATCTGGTAAAATCTCACGGAAAGCACGGATTCCTGCAGCTCCTGCTGGATTGTGTAGAGGTGCTAGTGCTGAGAGCTCTTCGACTTGCTTTAAGACCTGATCATCAACAACTACTGATTCTTTAAAATGCTCTCCACCTGCAACGATACGGTGACCCACTCCCGTAATTTCGTCGTAAGATGAAATGATCCCCAAATGAAGCAGATCATTTAGCAACATTTTAACAGCTTCTGTATGATTTGGAATATCAAGAATTTGCTCTTGCTTGTTGCCGTTATACTTAACTGTCGCAATTGAATCGTTAAGACCAATACGCTCAACAATCCCTTGAGCGAGCACTTCTTCTTCTGGCATTTGATATAATTGCCATTTTAAACTAGAGCTTCCTGCATTAATTGCAATTGTTTTTGACATGTTTTACCTCTCTTGAAATCGTTTTCTACGACGCTATTTTATTATATCAAAAAAAAATCTAAATGGCATTATCAACTATCCAGTTTTTGAAATTTTCTATAAAATGGCGCAAAACATCTGCAGATTTCAAGTCCGTCATCGGATAGACAAAGGTTTCAATCGGTTTGGTTGTTTGTTTTTTCAGTATCATAATGGATTTGGCATTAGCTGGATTTCCAAATACCGTCTCTGGCAAGGTGACTAATGCCGCCACCTGAGCATAACCTTTAAGCCAGTCTTTTAGCAGTTGGCTCTGCGGGCTCGTCAAAAGATTGACAGGAACTAAAAAGATAGCGACCCCATCAGTTTTGAGGTATTTTAAAGACTGTTCCATCAATAAGTGGTGAGCGTAAGTATGCTCTGTTTGACTGGCGACTTGGTAGCGTTTTGCAATGGTGTCATTAGGGTAAAAGCCAACTGGCAAGTCACTCACAATCACATCGCTCTCTTTTAAAATTTGCGGTCTGACAGCGTCTTCTTGGATAAAGCGAGCGCCAGAGTCCATGACCTCTGCGATGCTAGCTGACAAATCAATTAACAAATCATCTAGCTCCAACCCGAGATAGTCAATGCTTTTAGTTGTATTGTTCAACAAGGTTTGTGCCAAGTTTCCCGTACCACTACCAATCTCAAGCAGCTCGACGCTGTCTTTATCAACCAAGGCCTCCAATATATAGAGGATGATAAAACCAATAGCATCTGGCGTAAATTGATGATTAGCCTGTAGAGGAGCTGTTTGACTCGCCTTGATAAAAACAAACTGGTAGGCCCTGCGCCACTCTTCTTTGGTGAGTTTCAGTGATGCCAGGATTTTGTTGTTTTCAACCACCTTGGGGCTTGCCCCTTCGGCGCCTAGGTAAAAGGAGTTTTGCTCAATTAAAGCGTCATAAATATGAGTTTTTAAATCATTTTCAATCAGCTGACTATTTTCTAAAATAAGCTCATAAGCTTGTTCAATCTTTTCAAAATTCATACCTCTATCATAACAAAATAAGGCAGAAATAGAAAGAAGAGGCACTAGTAATCCTCACTTGGTAAAGCTGCTGGCTCACTGGCTTTGGTGTACTGAAAACGATACTGTTGTTGCTTGTTTAGCGTAACAGTCACCACTAGGTCTTTTTCTTTGAGCTGATACTGAGCCTTCCCATGATTAAAGGTCGCTGCTCCGCTTGTTTGAGGTCGCTCTTGATAAATCATCTCAGCCATTAGCTGAGCCTTTAAAGCATCTGACTGGGCTTGATATTCCCTATAGTGATTGCTGACCTGGTCCAAATAAACCTGCAACAAGAGTAAAAACGCAGAAGCCATGAACAAAGCATAAGGAAGAATACTTGCTTTAACGGTTTTCTTGAAACGCATACGAAAAAGTCCTTTCCAAACCACTTTTCCAGATTAAGGTTATGGTCACACGGTTTTCCTTAGCCTCAATGTGGCTATGCGATAAACCAAACAGCATGGGCTGATAACCACGCCCCGTCCCTGATGATTTGCGAAAATCATGGCTCTTAAATTGTCCCAAAGACAATAGTTGTTTTTGTTTTTTGATGTAAAGCCTATTGCCTTCAACTTTTTGAAAGCTAGCGCCTCTTAGTTCCTCTCGTAGTTGCTGAGAAAATAACAGCCAGTTGTCTTGGTCATTTCGAGCGAGATAATGGCTGTGCGATACCAAACTTTGCGTCAGTCCTTGATAGACGAGCATGGTTCCTGAAATAATAAGTAAGGACAACAGACACTCCATAAGTGTAAATGCCTGTACCTTAGTCTTTTTTAAGCGTAAGCACGCGGTGATTATTGTCACTGATCTGAATTTCCTTTTGATATGATACCAATCGAATCTGGCAGCCGTTAATATCTAGCCGTTCTTGTTGAGTTTGCATGGCCATGAGAGCACTGTTCAGGACTTCTTGTTGGTGGCGGCAGCGTTTGAACTCTTGCTGAGTGTGGCTAAATGCCGCTAAAATCAAGGTTGCCAAGGTAACCACTAGTCCCATAGCAATCAAACTGTCAAGGGCGATATAGGCGTTTACTTGTTTTTTGATAATTTCCATTTCCTAAATAAAATTGATATGTGATTTGCCGTTCTCGGCAGTTAAAGATGATTTTAGCCAACGAGTGATTTCCCCCTTTTTGATCAATCACCAAATTCTGAACCGTCTGCAAGGTGATGTTTTGAGGAATAGCAAGCACTTTTTCCTTTGCCACAATGGCGTCCGCTTTCAGGCTAATAATATTTTCTTCTTGTCGCAAGACCGACAGTTTTTGATGGTGGCGATAAGTTTGCTCAAATTGGATGAAAAAAAGGTGCTCCTCAATCCTGGCATAAGTGTCCATAACGGGGAATGATAAGGCAATCAGCAGAAAGCTCGCCACAGATAGGGTCACTAAACTTTCTAAAACGGTAAAGGCACTAATCCGCAAGTGCTTGGCTGCCTTTTTCATGTTTTGCGTAGTAATCTTTATAAGCTTGTTTTTGCTTGTCAGTGATACTGCCACTCGCCACCAATTGACTCAGGGTTGGCTTGGTGCCTTGAGACATTTCATAAATCTCTGCTTGGTTTTCAACGACTTTTGTAACAGCCGCATTTCCTGTTTCTGTGACCTTGTCTTTTTGCTTGCTCAAATTTGGCACAAATAAGAGCATCAAAACACTAATAATAAGCAAAACCATTAACATTTCTAGCATTGTAAATGCCCCAACCATTTGCTTTTTGACCATCGAGTATCGGATAATACGCATTTAAAAAACTCCTCCCATATTTTGGTAAATCGGCAATAAAATAGCCGCATAAATAATCACAATAATAACAGCAACTAGCAGAAAAACCAGTGGTTGAATCAGTTGAGTGGCTTGGTATAATTGGCTAAAAAACAAATCCCAACTTTCTTGTGCATAAATATCTAGTTCACGACCCAGTTTGGACTTGATTTCCCCATATTCAATCATCAGACTCAGTTCTTTTTAAAAAAAAGGGTAACTGGCGACCTTTTGGTGAAAGGATTGCCCTGATAACAAGCCTGCTGTCATGTCATGAGCCAATTCCTGCATCAGCTGTGATTTTTCAGTGGCCATCACTTCTAAAATCGTATTGAGCTCCAAACCTTGACCAATTAAATTGCCCCATTCTCTAGCATAATAGGCTGTAAGGTATTGTTTTAACAACTTGCCTAGCACAGGTAAACGACTCAAGCGACTCATCAACACCAACCTGCTCTGTAACTGACAGCGCCAATAACAGAGCGCCACTAAAAGCATTAGAACCACCCCACTCCCCATAAAAAGGGATGGAAAATAAAGCAACAAGTAGGTCAAAGCATTTTGATGCTCAATGTGCGGGATTAAATAATGCCTCAATCCAAACATAATTACAAGTAAAAACCCCATCAAAACAATTGGGTAAGAAATCACCTCAATGGTTTTTTTCTTCAAACGGCTCAATTGGATAAGGTAGTCTTGGATTTTTTCCAGTGTCAGTTTGATATTCCCATGCCTGTCTGCCAGATTGATTTGAGTGATAATGGCGTCTGAGTAGCCCAACTCCTCTAACATGTCTGCCAGGCCATTGCCTTTGATGAGGTTTGCTTCCATTTGATGGACATAAGGAAGAGCTATCAGCTGACTCTTTTTTAAAAAAGCAATGACTTCTGGTAAACTAAACCCTGTTGTTAAGAGGTTATACAAGAGTTGAATGATTTTTTCTTGTTGTTTACTGGTTAATTTTTTCAAGCCTTGCTTGTTCTTCAAGGAGATGTCCTTGTGCAAAAAGGCAATCAATTTGCTGATTCCACTGGTCTGGACGGTGCTTGTCAAAGTCTTTTTCGGCATAATCAATTAACACTCCTCCATTAATAAACCGTTGATAAGCTACTAATCCCAGGCTGTTTTCGAGTTCAGCTCTGGTAACACCAAGCTCCAATAACCTGGCATAAACCCCTGGGATACTCTTTGCATGAATCGTTGAAAAGACCATAGCTCCTGTTAGGCTAGCTCTAATCACGGCTCTTGCCGTCTGTGCGTCTCGTATTTCACCAATGATTAGAATATCTGGCCGATGACGCAAAGATAGCTTAATCAAATTGTCATAGGTCATGCCAATACTTTCGTTAACCTGTAGCTGTAACAATTGGTTATTTTTTATCTCGACAGGATCTTCTATGCTAATCACTTGTAACTCTTTAAAGGTGTCAGCAATCAACTGATGCATCAACGTCGTCTTACCAGAACCCACAGGGCCAGAAAATAAATACAAGCCCCTGCCACCAACAGCCTCTCTAACTTTTTTATCCCCATCAAACCAATAAGACAGGACGCTTTGTTGACTGTGCAGTAATCTGATCACCAAGCTTTCTTGTCCTCTATAGTCTCCTACCGTTGACAACCGCAGGGAGACTTTTAAGTCCTCATCTAACTGGTAGTCACAAGAACCCAGTTGACTGCGACGTTTTTCTCCGACCGTCATTCCTGCAACAAATTTAAAGTGACTAATAAGGTTAGCCATCCGATCAGTCCCACAGACATCTAGCCGTCTCCTTTCATCACCAACCCTCAACAAAAGCTCGTACTCCCCATCTCTTGGCAGCATGTAAATATCCTGTGCGTTTAGGTCATAGGCTTGTCTAATAATTGTTTTTGCTAGCTCTTGTACCATCCTTACCTCCTCAACTAAATTATTCGCAAAAGAAAAAAGAATTGCAAACAAGTTTGCAATTCTTTTTTGAGCTATCATAATTTGATTCGACACACGTAAGGACTTTGTGGGGAATCGTTTCGCTGCTCAAATTCTTCAATATAGTTGCTGATTGGCACAATATCTCTATCTTTTAATAGCAAAATAGAATGATACTGTTGCAAATCCTCAGCACAATCTTCACACCATCTGGTGTCTTTTTTTTCCCAAAAAGTTGCCAAAAAGTTTCTCTGGCTATGATAGCTTGGAAAAAGCGCCTTCATGCTTTGCCACTCAGCTTCAAAATAAGTAAGGGCCTCCTGCCAATTATCGAAAGACTCTTCTTGCACAATATCTTCTTGCCAGCCATCAATGAACCACCAGGGCTCCCAGTCACCATACATTTTTATCACTTGATACATATACTTACGTCCCTCTTATGCATATTATAGCTGAATAAGAGGCATTTTAAAAAATATCTGCTCACAACAAGACGTAACTGGCGCTAGCCTTTTAAACAAAGAACTCCAGTAACCTTATCAAGACACCAAAAAAGGAACCCTGAAGGTTCCTTTTTTGGGTTTATTCTGCTTCTGTTGCAACGCTTGTTTCTTCTGAAACAGTCGTTTCTTCGATGATTTCCACTTCATTAATAGATTGTGGCTCAATGTTACGGTAACGAGCCATACCAGTACCAGCTGGGATGATTTTACCAATGATAACATTCTCTTTAAGACCAAGAAGATGGTCTTTTTTACCACGGATAGCTGCATCAGTAAGGACACGAGTTGTCTCCTGGAAGGATGCCGCTGACAAGAATGAATTGGTTTCAAGTGAGGCTTTTGTAATCCCCATAAGAACTGGACGAGAGGTTGCAGGGATACCGCCTGAGATAACAATGTCTTTATTTGCATCTGTAAAGTCTGCAATATCAAGAAGCGTTCCTGGTAGAAGCTCAGTATCTCCTGGATCCATGACACGAACCTTACGAAGCATCTGGCGAACCATTACCTCAACGTGTTTGTCTCCGATTTCAACCCCTTGGCTACGGTAAACTTTTTGTACTTCTGCAAGTAGGTAAGTTTCTACAGACAAGGTATCACGCACTTCAAGAAGACGCTTAGGTTGAATAGATCCTTCGGTCAATGATGCACCACGGTTAACTTCTTCGCCAATTTCAACCTTCATACGAGATGTAAATGGTACCACGTACTCACCCATGCCTGTTTTACCTTGGACATAGACTTTCTTGGTACGTGTTGAGGCATCTTCTTCGATGTCAACCACGTGACCTTTGACCTCAGTGATCACTGCTTCCCCTTTAGGGTTACGTGCTTCAAAGATTTCCTGGATACGTGGAAGACCCTGAGTAATGTCGGTATTTGACGCCACACCACCCGTATGGAAGGTACGCATGGTCAACTGTGTACCAGGCTCACCGATAGACTGAGCAGCGATAGTACCAACTGCTTCACCAACCTCAACAGCATCACCTGTTGCCAAGTTGATACCATAACAGTGACGACAAACGCCGTGACGTGTCGCACAGGTAAAGACTGAACGAATGGTAACTTCTTCGACACCAGCTTCAACAATCTTACGAGCCATGTCTTCAGTAATCAATTGATCAGCACCAATCATGACTTCACCCGTCTCAGGGTGTTTGACTGATTTACGTGTGTAACGCCCTTGGAGACGTTCTTCGAGGGTTTCAGTAACTTCTTTGCCATCTGTGATTGCACTGATTAATAGACCACGATCTGTGCCACAGTCATCTTCACGAATAATCACGTCTTGGGCTACGTCAACCAAACGACGCGTCAAGTAACCTGAGTCAGCCGTCTTAAGGGCTGTATCGGTCATCCCTTTACGCGCACCATGGGTTGAGAAGAACATTTCCAAAACAGATAGACCTTCTCGGAAGTTTGACAAGATAGGCAATTCCATGATGCGTCCATTAGGTGCAGCCATCAAACCACGCATACCGGCAAGCTGTGAGAAGTTAGAGATGTTACCACGAGCTCCTGAGTCCATCATCATAACGATTGGGTTTTTCGGATCTTGTGTTTCAATCAGACGTTTTTCCAAGGCTTCTTTTGCTTCACGCCATGTTGTTGTTACAGCGATATAGCGATCGTCATCCGTCATCAAACCTCTACGGAAAGCCTTGTTGATTTCTTCTACACGACGGTGAGCCGCTTCGATGATTTCAACCTTGTTATCAATAACTGGGATGTCAGCGATACCAACAGTCAATCCTGCAAGTGTTGAATGATAGTAACCAAGGTCTTTCAAACGGTCTAGGAAAGCAGATGTCTCTGTTGTGCGGAAACGTTTAAAGGTTTCTGCAATGATGTTTCCTAGGTTTTTCTTCTTGAACGGTACGTTGATTTCCAAGGTGTTAATCACTTCTTGGATATCTTGTCCTGGCTCAAGGAAATACTTATCTGGAGTACCTTCTGTTAGGTTACGGTTATTAGGCTCTTGGAGATATGGTAGGTCTTCTGGCATGATGTCGTTAAACAAAATCTTACCAACCGTTGTAACCATAATTTTATGTTTTTGGTTGTCTTTCCAAGGTTTGCCTGGCATGCTATCAACAGCAATACCAACACGACTATGCAAGTGGGCATAACCATTACGGTAAGCCATCACAGCCTCGTCTTTATCCTTGAAAATCATGCCTTCGCCTTCGCGACCAGCATCCTCCATGGTTAGGTAATAGTTCCCCAAAACCATGTCCTGAGATGGGGTAACAACTGGTTTACCATCTTTAGGGTTAAGGATATGCTCTGCAGCAAGCATCAATAAACGTGCTTCTGCTTGGGCCTCTTCAGAAAGTGGCACGTGGATAGCCATTTGGTCACCGTCAAAGTCGGCGTTGTAGGCCTCACACACCAATGGGTGAAGACGCAGTGCTTTACCATCAATCAAAACTGGTTCAAATGCTTGAATACCAAGTCTGTGAAGGGTAGGTGCTCGGTTTAGAAGAACTGGGTGTTCTTTGATAACGTCTTCTAGGATGTCCCAGATGCGCTCATCACCACGTTCTACCATACGTTTAGCTGCTTTAACGTTGCCCGCAAATTCACGCGCAACAATCTCACGCATCACAAATGGTTTGAACAATTCGATAGCCATCTCACGTGGCACACCACATTGATACATTTTTAGAGTTGGTCCAACAGCGATAACTGAACGACCAGAAAAGTCAACACGTTTTCCGAGCAAGTTTTGACGGAAACGTCCTTGTTTTCCTTTGAGCATGTGGCTCAAAGATTTTAGTGGACGGCTACCTGGTCCGGTAATCGGACGACCACGACGACCATTATCAATCAAGGCGTCAACCGCTTCTTGAAGCATCCGTTTTTCGTTTTGAACGATAATGCCTGGGGCATTCAATTCCAAAAGACGCGCTAAACGGTTGTTACGGTTAATCACACGACGATAAAGGTCATTCAAGTCTGACGCCGCAAAGCGCCCACCATCCAATTGAACCATCGGACGCAAGTCCGGTGGAATAACAGGAAGGATGTTTAGAACCATCCATTCTGGTTTATTTCCAGATTTTTTGAAGGCATCAAGCACGTCCAAACGACGCACAGCCTTGATACGTTTTTGACCCGAAGCTGACTTCAATTCTTCCTTGAGTTCAGCAATTTCAGTTGTTAAGTCCACACGTTTCAAGAGGTCTTGAATCGCCTCAGCACCCATTTTAGCAAGGAATGAACCAGGTCCATATTCCTGTACTTTTTCGCGGTACTCACGCTCTGTCAAGAGTGATTTTGGCTCTAGTGGTGTGTCCATAGGATCAATAACCACATAGGCCGCAAAATAAATCACTTCTTCTAGTGAACGAGGACTCATGTCAAGGGTTAGCCCCATACGAGATGGGATTCCTTTAAAGTACCAGATATGTGATACAGGTGCTTTTAGCTCGATATGCCCCATACGTTCACGACGAACCTTGGCACGTGTCACTTCTACACCACAGCGGTCACATACAATACCTTTGTAACGGATACGTTTATATTTGCCACACGCACATTCCCAATCTTTCGTTGGGCCAAAAATGACTTCGTCAAATAGTCCATCACGTTCTGGTTTTAATGTACGGTAGTTGATTGTTTCAGGTTTTTTAACTTCACCATAAGACCATGAACGGACTTTACTTGGTGAGGCTAATGTGATTTGCATACTTTTAAAACGATTTACGTCAACCACTAGTTTTACCTTTCTGCCTTTGATGACTTTACTAGTCACTAGGGCAATACCTGCCCTAGTCTAGTAAATTATTGCTTAGTAAGAGTTGATAACTTATTTTTCTTCAGGGGTTTCAGCAAGGTCTTTGCTTTCTTGAGCCTGTTTTTCACGCGCTTTTTCAAGATCGTCAACGTGCATCACATCATCATCTTCACCTTCGTCAAGATCACGAAGTTCCACTTCGTTGTCATCTTCATCAAGTACTCGCATGTCAAGTCCTAGAGATTGTAATTCTTTAACGAGAACTCGGAACGACTCTGGAACACCAGGTTTTGGAATTGGCTTACCTTTTGTGATAGCCTCATAGGCCTTCAAACGTCCGTTAACATCATCTGACTTGTAAGTCAAAATTTCTTGAAGAACGTTTGCTGCACCATAAGCTTCAAGGGCCCAAACCTCCATCTCACCGAAACGTTGTCCACCAAATTGGGCTTTACCTCCAAGTGGCTGTTGGGTAACTAGTGAGTATGGTCCTACAGAACGCGCATGAAGCTTGTCATCAACCATGTGGTGAAGTTTGATCATGTACATGACCCCAACTGACACACGGTTGTCAAATGGCTCACCAGTACGTCCGTCGTAAAGGACCGTCTTAGCATCACTGTCCATGCCTGCTTCGCGCACAGTATCCCAAAGGTCTTCTGCGCTAGCACCATCAAAGACTGGTGTTGCAATGTGAATGCCTAGGTTGCGTGCTGCCATCCCTAAGTGAAGCTCCATAACTTGTCCAATATTCATCCGTGATGGCACCCCAAGAGGGTTCAACATGATGTCAACTGGTGTACCATCTGGAAGGTATGGCATGTCTTCGACAGGTACAATACGTGAAACGACACCTTTGTTTCCGTGACGTCCCGCCATTTTGTCTCCGACCTTGATTTTACGTTTTTGAGCGATGTAAACACGCACCAGCATGTTAACACCAGATTGCAACTCATCACCGTTTGCACGTGTAAAGATTTTTACATCACGAACAATTCCGTCACCACCATGAGGCACACGAAGAGAAGTGTCACGTACTTCACGAGACTTGTCACCAAAGATGGCATGTAGAAGACGTTCTTCTGCAGAAAGGTCTTTTTCACCTTTTGGTGTGACTTTACCAACAAGGATGTCGCCTTCTTTGACCTCAGCTCCGATGCGGATAATCCCCATCTCGTCAAGGTTTTTCAAAGCATCTTCGCTAACGTTTGGCACTTCACGTGTGATTTCTTCAGGGCCAAGCTTTGTATCGCGTGTTTCTGATTCCAATTCCTCTAAATGAACTGAGGTATAAACATCTTCTTTGACCAGACGCTCACTCATGATAACCGCGTCCTCAAAGTTATACCCTTCCCAAGTCATGTAGGCAACGATTGGGTTTTGACCAAGCGCCATCTCGCCACTTTCCATAGACGGTCCATCGGCGATAAAATCACCTTTTTCAACCGTATCTCCAAGTTTAACGAGAGTACGTTGGTTATACGCTGTTCCTGAGTTTGAACGACGGAATTTAGTAATGCTGTAAACATCTAATGAGCCGTCTTCACGACGCACTTCGACCTTCTCAGCATCAGAAAAGACAACTTTTCCGCCATGTTGCGCGATAACCGCAGCTCCAGAATCGTGGGCTGCCTGGTATTCCATACCAGTTCCTACAAATGGTGCTTTTGGATCAATCAACGGCACAGCCTGACGCTGCATGTTGGCACCCATGAGGGCACGGTTGGAGTCATCGTTTTCCAAGAAAGGAATACATGCTGTCGCAACAGCAACTACCTGTTTTGGAGACACGTCCACAAAGTCAACAAGACTAGCAGCAAACTCTTGGTTATTCCCTTGATGACGACCCATAACGATTTCGTCAGCAAAGCTACCATCATCATTTAGTTTTGAATTTGCCTGTGCAACAGTGTACTCATCTTCTTCATCGGCTGTTAGCCAAACAATTTCATTGGTTACCTTGCCTGTTGTCCGGTCAACCCTGCGGTAAGGGGTTTGAATGAAACCATATTTGTTCAAATGACCAAATGATGACAAGTTATTGATAAGTCCGATATTTGGTCCTTCAGGCGTTTCAATCGGACACATACGACCATAGTGGGTATAATGCACGTCACGCACTTCATATCCTGCACGGTCACGTGTCAATCCACCAGGTCCTAAGGCTGATAAACGGCGTTTATGAGACAACTCAGACAAGGGATTGTGTTGGTCCATGAACTGTGACAACTGTGAAGAACCAAAGAATTCTTTGACAGCAGCTGTAACAGGACGGATGTTGATAATTTGTTGTGGTGTCAACACGTCGTTGTCTTGAACAGACATACGCTCACGAACGTTACGCTCCATACGCGCAAGACCAATACGGAATTGGTTTGCTAGCAATTCCCCTACCGCACGGATACGACGGTTACCTAGGTGGTCAATATCATCTACTTTTCCAAGACCATCTGAAAGGTTTAGGAAATAAGACATCTCAGCTAGGATATCTGCTGGGGTCAACGCGCGGACTTTATCATCAGGATTACCATTACCAACGATTGTCACGACACGGTCTGGATCAATTGGAGACACTACCTTGAATTTTTGTAAAACCACAGGCTCAGTCACAACAGCATAATCGTTTGGAGTATAGACAAATTTGTTTAAATCACCATCGAGGTGCTCTTCGATTGATTCAATGACGCTGCGTGTCATCTCTGTTCCTGCTTCAACGAGGATTTCACCTGTCTCAGCATCAACCAGATTTTCAGCAATCACTTGGTTCAATAGGCGTGTCTTAATGTTAAGTTTTTTATTAACCTTGTAACGACCAACTGCAGCCAAGTCATAACGGCGAGCATCAAAGAAGCGGGCAATCAAAAGACTACGTGAGCTATCTGCTGTTTTAGGCTCACCTGGTCTTAGGCGCTCGTAGATTTCTTTCAAGGCTTCGTCCGTACGAGAATCGCTCGTGTTTTTGTGGATGTCTTTTTCGATGGTGTTGCGAACAAGGTCGCTTTCACCAAAGATGTCAACAATCTCATCATCTCCAGAAAAACCAAGTGCACGAACCAATGTGGTAAATGGAATCTTACGCGTACGGTCAATACGTGTATAGGCAATATCTTTTGAATCAGTTTCTAACTCCAACCATGCACCACGGTTAGGAATAACGGTTGACCCATAACCAATCTTGCCGTTTTTATCAATTTTATCATTGAAATAAACACCAGGAGAGCGGACCAACTGAGAAACAATGATACGTTCACCACCATTGATGATAAAGGTTCCCATTTCAGTCATGATTGGGAAATCACCAAAGAAGACTTCTTGTGTTTTAATCTCACCAGTTTCTTTGTTGACCAAACGGAAGGTCACAAAGATAGGTGCAGAGTAACTTGCATCGTGGATGCGAGCTTCTTCAAGAGTATATTTTGGCTCTTTAAACTCATAACCAACAAACTCAAGCTCCATAGTATCCGTAAAGTTTGAAATTGGAAGTACATCTTCAAATACTTCTTTCAAACCTGAATCTAAGAACTCTTGGAATGAGTCAGTTTGAATTTCAATCAAGTTTGGTAAATCAAGAACTTCTTTGATTCTTGAAAAGCTACGACGTGTACGGTGTTTTCCGTATCGAACTTCATGTCCTGCCAAGTTTTTAGCTCCTTTTTCTTTTTAAGCGTTGCTTTTTAAGCAAACAACAACTAAGTTATCATTTGTCCCAGATGTGAATTTTTAGAACTTTTAAATATAGGTTACAACCTATTGTTTTCCTAAAAATAGGCACAAAAAGAGCAGCTAAATCTGACTTTATCAGTTTGATTTAACTGCTGTTCTTCCTAGTTGGACAATATTTCAACTAGATTGGACGACAAATAGTTATCCCTATTATACACTATTTTAAAACAAAAAGCAAGTTAATTTTTAGGAACACTAACTGATGACCATGCTTTTTGATAATCTGAATCCGTTCCACCAATAGCATATCGGTAAGTGGTTGGCCCTGCTCCTTTTTGAGCCCAAAGGCTACTAGTCGTTTCACCACCAAGTGACAAAGAGCGACCATTCACAGTAACGGTCCCAGGCTGTAACCCTGTTGATTTGAGGACAGTTGATTTAATAACGCCAGGTGCTAACTTGAAGCGCTCTCCTGGCCCAAAAGCATTTGGAGCTGCAGTATTAATTGCATTGACCAAATGTGCCAAATAATTGGAATTGTTGTTATAGCCTGTTAATGGCGCAAGAGAGGCGTTATCATCATGACCAGCCCAACCTCCCAAGGTAAGCTTCGGTGTCGCCAACACCAACCAAACGTCTGAATAGTTTTCGGTCGTCCCTGTTTTACCAATCCAGTCTGCATTAGCTAAACCTGGATTAAGACCCGCTAGGCGTTTTTTAAAGGTTGTTGTGGCACCAGAAGAAATCGGTCCTCGTAACAACTGTTGCAAAATCGTGGCCGTAGGGGCTGAAAAAACACGCGCTGGTTTGTTCTCGTGTTGGTAAACAACTGTCCCATCACTTGCCGTAATCTTATCAACCACATGTTGCTTATGGTAGAGACCGTTATTAGCAATCATCTGATAGGCGTTGGTCTGTTGAGCTACCGAAACCTCTATCCCACCACCAAGTGGTAAACTCTCTATCGAATAATCTGCAATGCGATAGCCCATTTTAGACATGTAGCTAGCCACATCAACACCTTTTTCACGCAACAGCTTTTGAGTCCAAAAGGCAGGGATGTTCCAAGAGGTGTCGAGAGCTTCCTGTAAGGGCATCATGGCTGTCCCTTCGCTGTCACTATGCATGATTTTTTGCCCACTTGAGTAAGTCGTTGGATAGTTCGACAAAACACTAGCACTTCCCATTAACCCCTGATCAATGGCAGGCCCATAGGCAATGATTGGCTTGATACTAGAGCCGGGTGAACGAACAGTGTCAAAAGCATGATTGTTTTGATTGAGAGCGTAATTCCTGCCCCCAATAAATCCCAAAACAGCTCCTGTCGCATTGTCGGTAAGGACATTACCCATCTGGACCGTTCCAGTACCATCATCTAGCAAGCCTCCAAATTGGGCTGCAGCCTGCTGCATGGCATCATAGATAGGCTTGTTGATCGTTGTCTTAATGGTGTAGCCACCTTGCTGAAGCTCTGTGAGCGCTCGCTCTTCATAAGCAGCCTTAGTATCGTCGTTTTTCAGGTCTTTACTAGATACCTTATCTCTTTTAATCAAGTAAGTATACATTGCTTTTTTCGCATCTGCCAAAACCGTATAGTACAGATAATCATGAGCTGTGACAGTGACCTTTTCTGGCTGGATAAAATCCTTAGAAATAGGATAAGCCTTGTAATCGTTATAATCTTTTTCTGTCAGCATGCCCGAGCGATACATATTATAGAGAACATTTTGCTGACGCTTAATGCCATAACTCATGTCTTCTTGAGACTTGAGTTGCCCCGTGGACGAATACGGCGAGTAAATGATTGGACTCTGAGGCAAGCCTGCTAAAAATGCTGCCTGAGGCACTGTCAAATCCTTGGCAGAGACACCAAAAATCCCTCGTGCTGCTTCTTCGACCCCAGCGATGTTTTGCCCTTTATTATTACGCCCAAATGGAGACACATTGAGGTAATGTGACAAAATATCATCCTTAGCCATATAGCGCTCTAGAGCCAGGGCATAAATAATCTCTTTTGATTTTCTCTTAAACGTAGGGGCATTCCCTAATACTTGTTGCTTAAGGAGTTGCTGTGTCAAGGTCGAACCTCCACTAGACTCCCCAAATCCTAAAACAGATGCCAAAGTCGCTCGAAAAACTGCCTTAGGCACAATACCTTGATGCGATTGAAAATTTTCGTCTTCAGTTGAGATAATAGCTTTTTTGATATTATCTGAAATAGCATCCTTGGCAACTGGAGTCCGAAGCAAGTCCGTATCAAGCGTTGTGATGAGACTCTTATCAGAATAGGTCATTTGAGAAATCATCGTCAAAGATCCCACTTGCTTGACAAGATTATCTTTACTAGGTACCTTAACAGAGTCTATTTGGCTCGCCAAATAGCCAAAAGCCATCCCAGCGCCCATTACCCCAAAAAGAAAGATGACAATGTAAAAAAAATCTGTCATTAATTTCAACGTGCGCAACACGATTGGTCCTAAATCAAAAATCTCTAATCCCAAGTTACTTTTCTTAGTTTGTTTCTTTTTCCATTTCACTATAAATTACCTCAATAGTCATTATACCAAACTTTGATAAAGCTTGCACAGCCATGAATAATTTTGATATAATGGTTCGGAAACAATAAAGAATTGGAGAAAGCCTATGAATATTTTTGAAGAACTCAAAGCTCGTGGCTTGGTCTTTCAAACGACCGACGAAGAAGCCCTAGTCAAAGCACTAACAGAAGGGCAAGTATCTTATTATACAGGCTATGATCCAACAGCAGACAGCCTACACCTCGGGCATTTGGTTGCTATCTTAACCTCTCGTCGCTTGCAGTTGGCTGGACACAAACCTTACGCTTTAGTTGGCGGCGCTACCGGTCTTATCGGTGACCCATCTTTTAAAGATGCCGAACGAAGTCTACAAACCAAAGAAACCGTTGTGGAGTGGAGCACTAAAATTAAAGGGCAGTTGTCAAATTTCCTCGATTTTGAAAATGGCGATAACAAGGCTGAACTTGTCAACAACTATGATTGGTTCTCCCAAATTAACTTTATCGACTTTTTACGAGATGTCGGCAAATACTTCACTGTTAACTACATGATGAGCAAGGACTCCGTCAAAAAACGTATCGAAACAGGAATTTCATACACTGAGTTTGCTTACCAAATCATGCAAGGCTATGATTTTTACGAATTAAACGATAAACATGGCGTTACCCTACAAATTGGTGGTTCAGACCAGTGGGGCAATATGACCGCTGGAACAGAATTGCTCCGTAAAAAAGCTGACAAAACCGGTCACGTCATGACTGTGCCCCTCATCACAGATTCAACTGGGAAAAAATTCGGTAAATCCGAGGGTAATGCGGTTTGGCTAGACGCTGACAAAACCTCTCCATATGAAATGTACCAATTTTGGTTAAACGTCATGGATGATGATGCCGTTCGCTTCCTGAAAATTTTCACCTTCTTGTCGCTAGATGAGATTGCTGAGATTGAAACACAATTTGAAGCAGCACGACATGAGCGTCTGGCTCAAAAAACATTGGCGCGCGAAGTGGTATCCTTGGTACACGGTCCAGAAGTCTACAAACAAGCATTAAACATCACCGAGCAGTTGTTCGCTGGAAATATCAAACAACTCTCTGTTACCGAGCTCAAACAAGGACTTAGCAATGTTCCTAATTACCAAGTGCAACCAGAGGACAACCTTAATATCGTTGACATTTTAGTCACAGCAGGCATCTCACCATCCAAACGCCAAGCGCGTGAAGACGTTCAAAATGGGGCCATCTATATCAACGGTGAGCGTGTTCAATCTTTAGACTACCAACTTTCAGCTGAAGATAAACTCGAAGACCAAATAACCGTTATCCGTCGTGGTAAGAAAAAATACGCTATTCTAAAATTCAACTAAACTGAGATGGTTTTAAAACGATCTAACTATTGATATAACAGCTTTTCTAGGGGTTTATATAAATTTAATTATCCTTAGATTTTCCTTCAAAATCACAAAAAAGTCCACAAATTTTTGTGCTAAAAAAGCTGTCAAATAAATGTTTGACAACCCAGAAAAGTTATTTAAGGTGAACATATTTTTAATGAGTTCAGCAGGCAAAACTAGCACCCGTAAGAGGTGCTTTTTAGTTTATTTTGAGTATAGCAAGTATTACTGAAAAGAAACAAATAATTAAACATGTAGATATTACTATTAAATAGTATCTATGTTTTATGAATAGGTGTTTAAAATCTGTACAAGGCTTATTTTTACAATTACACGAATTATTAAATATTGGCTTATCGATAATCAATGATATCCAGTATAGTAAAGAATATAGAACTGTGGTCAAAAAACCAAATAAAATAGAAGATACTAGGATAGTTTTTGTCAATGATACGTTTGTTTTACTTAGGGTATCGATAATTTTTGACAGTGCATTAAATCCACCGAACATAACAAAAACAAAAGAAGAGAATACTCCTAATATTGCAATGAAGTCAGTATATATCGATGTTTTAGTCTTCTTTATTTCATCTAATTCTTTTGAAGCGCTTTTTAATATTCCATTAGATTCTTCAGACTGTTCAGTAACGATTTTTTTTAATTTAGTTAATTCTATTTCACTCGATTTGAGGCTATCATTTAATTGGTTGACTTCATTTTCAGTTTTTTGATACAAAGATTGATATTGAGAATTTGCAAGTTTTGTGTGTTCAAAAAGCTTATAAAAAGCTACTATGGAGTCCTCATAAGATTGAGGTGATGTTGTTGGGTCATGAATATCTCCTGATTTCTTACGCGATGATAAGTCATTAATAATTGAAATGAGTGCCGAGTTTGTTTGATTAATTAAAAAATTAAAACTCTCTTCTAGCCCTTCAGATTCTTCAAATTTAGAATTAAAGTCAATTACTCTAGTAGCTATAGAATCATAAGGAACTCTCTTTACATCTTTTTTTCTTATTAACTCTATTAATTTTTGAACCTCGCATTTTATAAACATCTCATCTAGTACTTTATCACTGTCTTTTGAAAATTCTAAAAAAGCATCGTACTGATTTAATATTTCAGAAAAATCAGTACTGATGCTTTTTTTATATCATTAATTTTTATCACTAAATATCTCCTAATGAGTACTCAACATTGCTCCTGAAACCAACAATATCATTTTCATGTTCTTGCCAAAAAGGTACCTTGTGGCTTTCCTTTACTAACTTAGATGCACTTTCGCTAAGTCTTGCTATAATCTCAGAATTTAACCTAACTAAATTATTTTCAATATGATATGTTCCTAGAATTGGAGATGAGCCAAATCTTTTGAATCTTTCATATTGCGATTTTACTACCGGACCATAAGTCCACACTAAAAAAGGTTCATCGTATAATTCTTGTAGTTCTTCATCAGAAAAAATATCTTTTTGAAGTGCATGTTTCAAAGCAAAATACATTACTTTTTGTAACTGTAAATTTGTTATTTCTTTATTTTGTTCTTGTGCAACTGCAATAATATGATTAGCAAGTAATTCCATTGACATTACAGTCACCTCCTACTTTATTATATAAATATTTTAGCATAAAATTTATTAATTTGAACATTTTACCAAGTGTTTTTATAAAAACTTCAATTTTACTATACTTTATATAAATATTATTATATTATTACAAGTTTAGAAAATAAAAGCAGGATATCCGCTCTCATATGGATTGGATGCTCAAACCTCTGCCTCATCGCTAAATTATATCACAACAAGCATCCACCTATAGAACTCTTTTAGTTTACGAACGACATTCTTCTTGATCATCTGATACCTTTAGCGCCTCCCTGTGCAATTTGAATACTGTATTCCTTGAATAACCTAAATTAAGAAGGCTATCCCTTTTAAACCACAAAGCACGCTGATTATAACGTGTTTTTTAGCTACGGCAATAAAAAAGCTCAGATGCTAAGCATCTGAGCTTTTTGTGATTAGGCGTTTTTAGTAATATTTGTCGCTTGAAGGCCACGTTGACCTTGCTCAATATTAAAGCTAACTTTTTGGCCGTCATCCAACGATTTAAAACCGTCTGTTTGGATTTCTGAAAAGTGAGCAAAAACATCTGCGCCATCTTCTTGAGAACTCAAGCCTAATCCTTTTTCTTCGTTAAACCATTTTACTGTACCTTGTGTCATATAGGGTATACCTCTTTATATT
>NZ_LHQM01000036.1 GCF_001302265.1 Streptococcus phocae
CTACTAGTCTGTTTTTGATTTAGATGATTCGTGTCCCGTGGACGATTTTTGTACCAGTTAGCTGGCTTAGTTCATGGCAGTTTTCTGCTGTCACACCACCACCAATCATGATTTCAATACGGTCATCTGCCAAGGCAACAAGGGTTTTAATCCGTGTGACGTTGTCATAAATGTTGTTTTTAGAGGGTGCCCCATGTAGGAGAATTCTCTCAAAACCATAAGCGATTAGTTGCTCAAGGCTTTCTACCTGGTCTTTTTCTGGAATCTGGTCAAAAGCCATGTGAAAGACAAGGGGTAGCCCTTGTGTGGCAGGCAGGAGCTGTTCAATGGCATCGGTATCAAGCTGATGATCAGCTGTTAACAATCCTAGAACCAAGGCGTCGCTTCCTGCTTCGATAGCCTTAAGGATGTCTTCTTCCATGGCTAAAAGCTCTCTGTCGTTATAGACAAAATCACCGCCTCGTGGACGAATCATGGTTGCCACACTGATTTTTTGTTCGTGCAAGAGTTTACAGGCTTCTTTGATAACGCCATAAGAAGGGGTAGTACCGCCAACAGCTAGATTGTCACATAGCTCCACGCGGCTGACCTGATCAGCTGTCAACTGAGCAAGTTCAGTGAGATTTTCAGCGCAAAATTCTTTAATCATTGATAGAACTCCTTTCGTTTTTATTATACCATGCGCTTAGGTCCATATGGTAAAATAGTCTTTGTAGAAAATGGCAAAACATGCTATACTCGTAGTGTTAGAGGGAGGTATTGAGGTGACCAGTTATAATTTTTCAGCAGGCCCCGCTACTTTGCCAAAAGCTGTGCTTGAAAAGGCACAGTCAGAGCTATTAAATTATCAGTCTACAGGCATGAGTGTCCTGGAACTGTCACATCGTTCCGAGACTTTTGGAGTGCTTATCACAGAGACTGAGCGCCTGCTTAGAACAATCATGGGGATTCCTGATCAGTACCGAGTGCTTTTTTTACAAGGTGGTGCATCAACTCAATTTAGTATGGTGCCGTTGAATTTGGCACAAGGAAAAAAAGCATATTATCATGTGGCTGGCATCTGGGGCAAAAAAGCATATGCTGAAGCTGTTAAGCTATCTCAGACCCTTCCCTTCGAACCGCTATTATTAGCCTCATCAGAGGAGAGTCATTTTGATCAGCTACCACAGTTTGATGCTAAAAAAATTGACGCGAGTGCGGCCTATGTTCACTTAACCACCAATAATACCGTTGAGGGGACCAGTCTATACGATCTGCCAGATACAAACGGTGTGCCTATTGTGGTTGACATGTCTTCTAACATTTTAGCGGTACCGTATCAGGTCGAGCAGTTTGGGATGATTTACGCAGGGGCCCAAAAAAATTTAGGCCCTGCTGGAGTGACGGTGGTCATCATCCGAGAAGATCTTATCAACACGTTACCAACACTATCTAGCATGTTAGATTATCGGATACAAGCAGAGGCAGGCTCTCGTTACAACACTCCCCCCGTTTATAGCATTTACATCACCAAACTAGTTCTTGAGTGGTTGAGGGATTTGGGAGGAGTAGAGGTCATGGCTGAGCGCAACCGTAAGAAAGCCTTGTTGCTCTATGATGCTATTGACCAATCTAGTTTTTATCAAAGCCCTCTCAAATATTCCAAGGAGCGCTCTATGACGAATGTTGTGTTTAAGACACCTAACAGAGCACTAGATGCTGCCTTTATCGAGGCAGCTGATGCCTGTGGCCTCAAACATCTGAAAGGTCACAGTAGTTTTGGCGGGATACGCGCTAGCTTATACAACGCTTTTCCAATAGAAGGGGTACACGCCTTAATTGATTTTATGGCTGCCTTTGAAAAGAAACACCAAATATATCATTAAAAGGATGGAAATCATATGGAAATCAGACTAGCTTTTCCCAACGAAGTGTCACAAGTAATGGCTGTTATCGAAGGAGCCAAAGAAGTAATAGCTGCTTATGGAAGCGATCAATGGCAAGATGGTTACCCCAACCAAGAGCTCATTTTTGAGGATATCCTAAGAGGTCAAGGTTACGTAGCTCTTAATGAAATGGGAGATATCATAGCTTATGCGGCAGCGATTTATGGCAATGAAGAGGCCTACAATGCCATTTATGAGGGTCAGTGGCAGACTAAGAACAAAGAATACATGACCTTTCATCGCATCGCTGTATCCAAAGACCTTCAAAATCAAAAAATTGGTCAGACCTTTTTGCAAGGCCTCATCGAAGGGATTGATGAAACAGATTTTCGCTGTGATACCCATCCTGAAAACAAAGCGATGCAACACTTGCTTGAAAAACTAGGCTATGTTTACTGTGGTAAGGTGCCTCTTAGCGGTGTGCGTCTTGCTTACCAAAAACAAAAGGCAGATCATGAAAAAGCTGATTACCAAATCATTGATGAGGATAGCCGCTACGGCAATTGATGTTAAGAAGATAAGGAGTCACTGATGTTTACACTATATCACTACCCAAAATGCACCACTTGTAAAAAAGCCATAGCAGACCTAAAACATCACACGGATCAGTTTGAGGTCATTGATATTAAAGAGAACCCTCCAAAAGCTGAGCAGCTTAAAGCATGGATGGCTCAGTCTGATGGTCGATTAAAACAGTTTTTCAACACCAGTGGCCAACGCTACCGAGAATTGGGACTAAAAGACAAAGTTGACACAATGGATGCCACTCAAGCAGCAGAGCTTCTCGCAACCGATGGCATGCTCATAAAACGCCCTATTTTAATCAAAGATGGGCAATTAGTACAAATCGGCTATCGAACACCCTACGAAAATCTAGATTAATAAAAAGACCTTTAGGGTCTTTTTTATTTCTGAGGAAAAGGAAACATCAAAAACTCTAATGTAACCGTTATCTATTATGATATAATCAAGAGAAGGTTATCGAGCCATTGAAAGTGAGGAGTTGGATGAATGTAATAGCATTCAATAAGAAAGATTTAACAATGAGAGGGTAAGAGATGGCAAGAGAAGAAGTTTGTATTTTGACAAATATGTGTATGGTTTATGATGGAAGTCGTATCTTGGTTCAAGATAGAAGAAACCCTGATTGGCGAGAAGAAAATGAATGGAAAGTTGAAAATAAATAAAACACAAGTTTACATAGAAAATAAATTACTCAGACAAGGATCAATGAGGTACTATAACCATTGAAAAACTTATGATCTTTCTTGTTGGTTTCGTGTCTAAAAAATAACACAGGCAAATAGTCAAGTAAATATAAGGATTTTAAAGCTTCTACAAAAGTTTAAAACTAGGATAATAAGTGTTGTAAGCACTACATCAGTATAAGGAGGAAGTATGAGAATCAAAAAAATTGGTGTTGTGAGTTTATCCAGTGGTATCCTGGGAGAAAATTTTATGAAACACGAACTGAATATCGGATTAAGTAGATTGAAACAATATGGTATTGAAGTTGAATTTTTACCTAATGCCCTTAAAGGTACCGAATTTATAAAATATCATCCTGAATGCAGAGCTCAAGATTTATTGACAGCCTTTATTGACGATTCGATTGATATGATTTTGTGTGCAATCGGTGGTGAGGATACCTATAGATTATTGCCATATCTTTTTGAAAATGATGAGCTAAAAAAGGTGGTTAAACAGAAAATATTTTTAGGCTTCTCGGATACGACAATGAATCATTTTATGTTGCATAAAGTTGGGATTAAGACCTTTTATGGGCAATCATTTTTATCGGATGTATGTGAGCTTTCTAAAGAAATGTTACCATATACTAAGCAATATTTTGAAGAATTGATTCGTACAGGAGAAATTAAGGAGATACATCCAAGCGATTTCTGGTATCAAGAACGAGAAGATTTTAGTGAAAATGCAGTTGGAACAGAGATGAACAGCTACCAAAATAATGGTTTTAAATTATTAAAAGGTCAACCGATATTTAAAGGAAAGATTTTGGGCGGTTGTTTAGAGTCAATGTATGATATTTTTGATAACTCTAGATTTGCGGATACAGTTTCCTTGTGTACAACATATAATTTATTTCCAAAATTAGAAGATTGGAAAGGAAAAATGTTACTTTTAGAAACTAGCGAAGAGAAACCGACACCTGAATTATTTAGGAAGATGATTCAAGCATTGAAAGATTATGGCATATTTGATGCACTTACGGGTATTTTGGTAGGAAAACCACAAAATGAAACATATTATGAGGAGTATAAATCAATCTTGTTAGAAGAACTTTCGGATAAAGAGTTATCCATTGTTTATAATGTGAATGTTGGTCATGCAACGCCGAGATGTATTATTCCTTTTGGTGTCGAGGCAGAAGTAAATGTCGAAAAACAAGTCATAATATTCCATTATTAAAAAAATGAATGCTTTATCAAGAACTTGTTTTTGAGGATATCCTAAGATTTCTACAATGGCATTTATGAGGGTCAGTGGCAAACTAAAAAAGAAATAATATTTTGAGGAAATATAAAATGGAAAAAAATATTGAAACCAAAACTGGAAATATTTTTGTTGAATATAAAAATAATAAAAATCAAATATTATTTTTAACCCCCGTTGTAAAATGAGGTGCAACAAAAAAAGACATGTTTATCTGATATACTAAAGTCGCTAAAATAAAGTATATCGGTACTTTGAAGGCAGAAAAGGTGTACATTTGTCAATGAT
>NZ_LHQM01000004.1 GCF_001302265.1 Streptococcus phocae
AAGCTAAGCGACTACCGTATCTAACAGGGGGAAACCCCCAACTACTTCAGGCGTTCTAGGGCTTAACTACTGTGTTCGGCATGGGTACAGGTGTATCTCCTAGGCTATCGTCACTTAACTTATTCATGAACTTTATGTCCACTCAAAATTGAATATCTATATCTTATCAAGTTTTACCGTCGCTGTCAATATTGACTTCGGATAAGTCCTCGAGCTATTAGTATTAGTCCGCTACATGTATCGCTACACTTACACTTCTAACCTATCTACCTGATCATCTCTCAGGGCTCTTACTGATATTAAATCATGGGAAATCTCATCTTGAGGGGGGCTTCGCACTTAGATGCTTTCAGCGCTTATCCCTTCCCTACATAGCTACCCAGCGATGCCTTTGGCAAGACAACTGGTACACCAGCGGTAAGTCCACTCTGGTCCTCTCGTACTAGGAGCAGATCCTCTCAAATTTCCTACGCCCGCGACGGATAGGGACCGAACTGTCTCACGACGTTCTGAACCCAGCTCGCGTGCCGCTTTAATGGGCGAACAGCCCAACCCTTGGGACCGACTACAGCCCCAGGATGCGACGAGCCGACATCGAGGTGCCAAACCTCCCCGTCGATGTGAACTCTTGGGGGAGATAAGCCTGTTATCCCCAGGGTAGCTTTTATCCGTTGAGCGATGGCCCTTCCATGCGGAACCACCGGATCACTAAGCCCGACTTTCGTCCCTGCTCGAGTTGTAGCTCTCGCAGTCAAGCTCCCTTATACCTTTACACTCTACGACTGATTTCCAACCAGTCTGAGGGAACCTTTGGGCGCCTCCGTTACTCTTTAGGAGGCGACCGCCCCAGTCAAACTGCCCGTCAGACACTGTCTCCGATAGGGATTACCTATCTGGGTTAGAGTAGCCATAACACAAGGGTAGTATCCCAACAACGCCTCCGCTGAAACTAGCGTCCCAACTTCGATGGCTCCTACCTATCCTGTACATGTGGTACAGATACTCAATATCAAACTGCAGTAAAGCTCCATGGGGTCTTTCCGTCCTGTCGCGGGTAACCTGCATCTTCACAGGTACTAAAATTTCACCGAGTCTCTCGTTGAGACAGTGCCCAAATCATTACGCCTTTCGTGCGGGTCGGAACTTACCCGACAAGGAATTTCGCTACCTTAGGACCGTTATAGTTACGGCCGCCGTTTACTGGGGCTTCAATTCATACCTTCGCTTACGCTAAGCACTCCTCTTAACCTTCCAGCACCGGGCAGGCGTCACCCCCTATACATCATCTTACGATTTAGCAGAGAGCTGTGTTTTTGATAAACAGTTGCTTGGGCCTATTCACTGCGGCTGTCTGTTGACAGCACCCCTTCTCCCGAAGTTACGGGGTTATTTTGCCGAGTTCCTTAACGAGAGTTCTCTCGATCACCTGAGGCTACTCGCCTCGACTACCTGTGTCGGTTTGCGGTACGGGTAGAGTATAATTAAACGCTAGAAGCTTTTCTTGGCAGTGTGACATCACTAACTTCGCTACTAAACTTCGCTCCCCATCACAGCTCAATGTATTAGATATAAGCATTTGACTCATATCACACCTCACTGCTTAGACAGGCACTTCCAATCGCCTGCTTTAGTTAGCCTACTGCGTCCCTCCATCACTATATACTCTAGTACAGGAATATCAACCTGTTGGCCATCGAATACACCTTTCGGTCTCTCCTTAGGTCCCGACTAACCCAGGGCGGACGAGCCTTCCCCTGGAAACCTTAGTCTTACGGTGGACAGGATTCTCACCTGTCTTTCGCTACTCATACCGGCATTCTCACTTCTATGCGTTCCAGCACTCCTCACGGTATACCTTCTTCACACATAGAACGCTCTCCTACCATTACCTATAAAGGTAATCCACAGCTTCGGTAAATTGTTTTAGCCCCGGTACATTTTCGGCGCAGGGTCACTCGACTAGTGAGCTATTACGCACTCTTTGAATGAATAGCTGCTTCTAAGCTAACATCCTAGTTGTCTGTGCAACCCCACATCCTTTTCCACTTAACAATTATTTTGGGACCTTAGCTGGTGGTCTGGGCTGTTTCCCTTTCGACTACGGATCTTAGCACTCGCAGTCTGACTGCCGATTATATCTCGTTGGCATTCGGAGTTTATCTGAGATTGGTAATCCGAGATGGACCCCTCACCCAAACAGTGCTCTACCTCCAAGAGACTTTACATCGACGCTAGCCCTAAAGCTATTTCGGAGAGAACCAGCTATCTCCAAGTTCGTTTGGAATTTCTCCGCTACCCACAAGTCATCCAAGCACTTTTCAACGTGCCCTGGTTCGGTCCTCCAGTGCGTTTTACCGCACCTTCAACCTGCTCATGGGTAGGTCACATGGTTTCGGGTCTACAACATGATACTAATTCGCCCTATTAAGACTCGGTTTCCCTACGGCTCCGTCTCTTCAACTTAACCTCGCATCATATCGTAACTCGCCGGTTCATTCTACAAAAGGCACGCTCTCACCCATTAACGGGCTCGAACTTGTTGTAGGCACACGGTTTCAGGTTCTATTTCACTCCCCTTCCGGGGTGCTTTTCACCTTTCCCTCACGGTACTGGTTCACTATCGGTCACTAGAGAGTATTTAGGGTTGGGAGATGGTCCTCCCGGATTCCGACGAGATTTCGCGTGTCTCGCCGTACTCAGGATACTGCTAGGGTCATTCACTATTTAAAATACGAGGCTATTACTCTCTTTGGCTTACCTTCCCAGGTAATTCTTCTATAATGTTTGATCCCACGTCGCAGTCCTACAACCCCGAGGAGTAAACTCCTCGGTTTGCCCTGCTGCCGTTTCGCTCGCCGCTACTAAGGCAATCGCGTTTGCTTTCTCTTCCTACAGCTACTTAGATGTTTCAGTTCACTGCGTCTTCCTTCACATGACCTTAACAGTCATGGATAACATGCATTACATGTTGGGTTCCCCCATTCGGACATCTCTGGATCATTGCTTACTTACAGCTCCCCAAAGCATTTCGTCGTTAGTCACGTCCTTCATCGGCTTCTAGTGCCAAGGCATCCACCGTGCGCCCTTATTAACTTAACCTTATTTTACTAGTATATTTCAAACTAGTTAAACTCATTAAATATTTTCAGCTTTTTTTCGGTTTATTTCTTGTTACTTTTCTACAATCATTTCTGATTGCGGAATTTGATATAGATATTCAATTTTCAATGGACATACTATTTTTATGACTTCGTTGTCAGGTCTTCATCACTCGATAACTTTCAAGTGACTATGGAGCCTAGCGGGATCGAACCGCTGACCTCCTGCGTGCAAAGCAGGCGCTCTCCCAGCTGAGCTAAGGCCCCACAAGACCTCTCAAAACTAAATAAGACATTTTCCTAACGTGCTTCCATTTCCTTAGAAAGGAGGTGATCCAGCCGCACCTTCCGATACGGCTACCTTGTTACGACTTCACCCCAATCATCTATCCCACCTTAGGCGGCTGGCTCCTAAAAGGTTACCTCACCGACTTCGGGTGTTACAAACTCTCGTGGTGTGACGGGCGGTGTGTACAAGGCCCGGGAACGTATTCACCGCGGCGTGCTGATCCGCGATTACTAGCGATTCCGACTTCATGTAGGCGAGTTGCAGCCTACAATCCGAACTGAGATTGGCTTTAAGAGATTAGCTTGCCGTCACCGGCTTGCGACTCGTTGTACCAACCATTGTAGCACGTGTGTAGCCCAGGTCATAAGGGGCATGATGATTTGACGTCATCCCCACCTTCCTCCGGTTTATTACCGGCAGTCTCGCTAGAGTGCCCAACTTAATGATGGCAACTAACAATAGGGGTTGCGCTCGTTGCGGGACTTAACCCAACATCTCACGACACGAGCTGACGACAACCATGCACCACCTGTCACTTCTGCTCCGAAGAGAAAGCCTATCTCTAGGCCGGTCAGAAGGATGTCAAGACCTGGTAAGGTTCTTCGCGTTGCTTCGAATTAAACCACATGCTCCACCGCTTGTGCGGGCCCCCGTCAATTCCTTTGAGTTTCAACCTTGCGGTCGTACTCCCCAGGCGGAGTGCTTAATGCGTTAGCTACGGCACTAAACCCCGGAAAGGGTCTAACACCTAGCACTCATCGTTTACGGCGTGGACTACCAGGGTATCTAATCCTGTTTGCTCCCCACGCTTTCGAGCCTCAGCGTCAGTTACAGACCAGAGAGCCGCTTTCGCCACCGGTGTTCCTCCATATATCTACGCATTTCACCGCTACACATGGAATTCCACTCTCCCCTTCTGCACTCAAGTTTGACAGTTTCCAAAGCGAACCATGGTTGAGCCACGGCCTTTAACTTCAGACTTATCAAACCGCCTGCGCTCGCTTTACGCCCAATAAATCCGGACAACGCTCGAGACCTACGTATTACCGCGGCTGCTGGCACGTAGTTAGCCGTCCCTTTCTGGTTAGTTACCGTCACATGGTGGATTTTCCACTCCCACCATCATTCTTCTCTAACAACAGAGCTTTACGATCCGAAAACCTTCTTCACTCACGCGGCGTTGCTCGGTCAGACTTTCGTCCATTGCCGAAGATTCCCTACTGCTGCCTCCCGTAGGAGTCTGGGCCGTGTCTCAGTCCCAGTGTGGCCGATCACCCTCTCAGGTCGGCTATGTATCGTTGCCTTGGTGAGCCGTTACCTCACCAACTAGCTAATACAACGCAGGTCCATCTCATAGTGGAGCAATTGCCCCTTTTAAAGAATTAACATGTGTTAACTCTTCTTATGCGGTATTAGCTATCGTTTCCAATAGTTATCCCCCGCTATAAGGTAGGTTACCTACGCGTTACTCACCCGTTCGCAACTCCTCTTACTTAGTGCAAGCACTAAGCAAGAGGCGTTCTACTTGCATGTATTAGGCACGCCGCCAGCGTTCGTCCTGAGCCAGGATCAAACTCTCATTAATAGTGTTTGATGTTTACTCATTCTTTTTCTGTCGCTGACAGATTTATTACTTTGTTTCTTGACGGGTAATATGTCTCCATATCACCCCGCACGTTTGGTTTTTTTGTCTTATTCAGTTCTCAAAGGTCTTGTAATC
>NZ_LHQM01000037.1 GCF_001302265.1 Streptococcus phocae
TTTTTAAAATCAGTAGCAATTGTATGACTAACAATTAGAAATCTGGGTATTGCACAGGCAGTTGAGGAGATTGAGAGTGGTAAAAATCAGCATACTAAAAGCTCTGCTGTTTAAGGAATAAAAGATAGGTTAGATAAATTTGGGAATAGAAGTATAAAAATCTCTCAACATTACTCAGAAAGTAAGAGTGACTTATTAAATGCTTTATTTAAGATAAGCTTATCTTAAATTAAAAAGAAGGAGTTTCGTGAAAAATATACTTCTACGCCGAGACTTTGAGAATTGTAGTTTTTGATTATGATGGTTATTTAAGCAAAATAAATATAATGAATTCAAATGTCAAACAAAAATCAATAAAACAGTTTGAGCAAATAACTACAGATCAATAGAAATGAAATAAAAAAAGGACTTGAATATATTTTATGGAGCATAAACAGCTTGCTTAGATGTTAGAGCTATTCTTAAAAAATAAGCCATAGTAAAATATCATAGTATTATTCATGATATTTTGAGTGTGCGTCAGCAAGTAGAAGATGTAAAAGGAAGAAATAATTTCGAAAAAACAGATGAATTACGAATTGAATTGGAAGTTATTACCAAACAAAATAAGAAAAAATCCAGCATAACTTATGGTTTCAATAAACACATAGACACTGTTAATGAAAGATGTGCTATCGATAATTATCACTGAAACGACTTCAATACCTCAGTATTTTAATAGATAGAAAGAAGAATCAGTTGTAATATTTGAATTACCTGCCATAAGTGCTCTTCAACAGTACAATCAAGGTTTACAATCTGCATCGGCTAATAACAAAGGCTTAACGCCTAAAACATATAAAAGCGCTTCCGTTTCTTTTCAGACTCTAACTTTTAAGAACCTCCAGAACCTCAAGAAAATACATGGTAGCAAAACACTACGTCTGCAGCTGACATTCATAGAGTAATTGAAGTGTTCAATGGGTTGCTAAACAAATCAATAACTTAAGAAATAGATGTTGCTCAATTCATTGATATTATCGATAACGGAAAACACCTACTTAATTGTAAAGCCTTAGGATATGTCAGTTGTGATAACACAGAAGAGGCTCTGAAAAATCGTCAAGGAATTTCAGAATCACTTGAGTAAGCTATTGAATAACATAAATAATTAGTTGACTAAAATATTCTATAAAAGAAGCCCTCCTTTACTCAATACTATTAACCACGCGCAGATAGCAACTTTTTAATGAACCAAGAGCGAAGCAAGAGAAATAAAATATAGAAGACAATCTTTCTACTTAATTAGACATTTTCATGTCATAATCCCAGGAGTCAGTTAATCTTCTACTATTTTTGAATAATGTTGAGTTTTGTCAAATTTTGGACTATATCCAAATCAGATACAGTAAAAAGATAACTTGGTTAGTTTGCTTGATGAGTGTGTTTTACTGTCCATTGCTCCAATTTGATGTTTAGCCAAAAAGAATAAATGCCAAGTGTGATGATTGTTAGCAAAAACCACTTTATCCAATTGGCGAAAAGTTGCATTGCTGTCCCGTCAAAATATAAGCGATGGCCATCGATTACAGTATGCTTGACCTTCCAATTAACCATGATGCAAATTGCCCAAGGGGTACAGATACCCAAAGTAAACAAAATAATGATAGCAGAGATAAGGCTATACCCAATATAGCTCAGTAGCCCGCCATCGAAATAACTGTCTTGATTCATCTTTTTTCTCCTCATTTGCTTTTAACGTGATTCAAGTATTGCACGTATATATAACACTCTAAAAAAACCTTTCTAAAAGTGTTAATGACAGTCAGGATCTTTGGATTAGAATTTATCAAGTTAGTTAACCTGTTTTTTTAGTGAAATACCTTTTAAAAGTCATTATATCACATACACTGAAAATAGGTATGTTACAGGGAAAAAAACCGTTTTGAATGAAAAAGAACATGATTTCCATTGGAGTAAGTCGTTACTAATAGTAACAATGATAGAATAGTTAGCATTTTTATGTTCATATTGTGTACCAGCAGCATTGAATCAATGAATAGGAGCTACTAAATTAACTACTAATCTGAGGAGTCAAAGCGCATTTGATATCAATAAATTTCCATATTGCATTAATTTGGGATATTTTTATGATTTACACTATCTTTACACCTTAGACAAGTAAAAATGACCAGGTGCTCCAAAAGCCATTCTTGGCAAGAAAAAGCACCGAAGAGGTGCTAATTAGACTGATAACATGTTTGGTAATGTTTTAGAGATAGCCTAAATTATGTAATTCAAATAAAATAAATAATATTAGGCCGATTAAAAATTTTATGGAGCCGTGTGTGACAATGTCTTTTCGCTGTTTGGCGATACCGATAACAATTGAAATAATGCCAGTTGTGGCCAGAGCAAGACTTAGGCCAAATATAATGAGTTTAATCATGAGGTTTCTTTCTTTTCCCTTTCGTTTTTGGTGTGAGATAAGGCAATCATCTTTTAGTTATTTGGTGGTGAGAACTTTGGCTATTCTTTTATCAGGGATAAACCATATTAAAGCAACGCTATAGTAGCCTAAAATAGCTAAAGTGGTTGAAAAACTAGCGACAAGCATGGAGATGAGATAGATGATTAGGGAGAGTTTGCCTTTGATATCTTTTCCGACTTCTTTTTTGAGCAAATCAGATTTATGACTAACAGCGATAACTTGTGATTGTAAGGCAAAGTAAGTAATAGCAGTGGTAAACAAAATAAAGCCATAGGCAATAACAGGAAAGGCACTAGTGTAAAAATGACTCAACCAGTCTGTCGCCCACGGGATTAGGGAGAGGAAAAACAGCCAAAGGCTGTTAAACCAAAGCACTTTGCTGTCAACGGTTTTAATAGCTGAGAGCAAATGGTGGTGGTTATTCCAGTAGACAGCAACATAGGTAAAACTCAGCGCATAGGCCAAGAGGCTAGGAACAACCTGAAAGAGATCTTTGAGACTATCTCCTGTGGGTATTTTTAGGGTGATGACCATGATGGTAATAATAATAGCTAAAACGCCATCACTAAAAGCTTCTAATCTTGAGCTAGACATTATAAACTCCTTATTCATGAATATAATTGTTATGGTTAAAGAGAAGAGTCAACGATTTTGCAGGGGGAGTCTTCTTAAATGAGTTGATATAATAAGGTCATTATATCATATCAGAGCAGCAATACCATACTAATAGCTTAAATGAGGTGGAAAGCTAATAGATAAGTGTTTTAACGCCTTATTATCATGGTTTTGAGACAGGGTTTTTAAGTGTTCAAGGCTCTTAAAACAGCAATAAGGAGGATTGATTAAAACAATTGTTAGAAGAAAAAGGTCATTAGGGTTGACTTATACGAATGATACTGTTATACTAAAGAGAGTAAATAAGTTTTTCGAGTCAAAGTATCAGTTTAATCTATGTTTTATCTCTTTAAGTTTTTTTACAAATAAATAATAAGAGGTAACTCAAATGACACAAGGTACAGTAAAATGGTTTAACGCAGAAAAAGGTTTCGGCTTTATCACAACAGAAGAAGGACAAGATGTTTTTGCTCATTTCTCTGAGATTCAAGCAGACGGCTTTAAATCATTAGACGATGGTCAAAAAGTAGCATTCGAAGTTGAGCAAGGCCAACGTGGATTGCAAGCAAAAAATATCACAAAAATCGCCTAATCAATTAAGCACACTAA
>NZ_LHQM01000038.1 GCF_001302265.1 Streptococcus phocae
CTACAGAAATTATAGAGCCCTTTTATGCTATTCGACACTCATTAAATATGGGTAAACAGGCTGATCTCCTTGATGAATTTCAACCTCAATATCCTCATAACGCTCCATTAAATAGTCTGATAGGTTGGTTGCCATTTCTTCTTGGCCATCTTCACCAATAAAGATACTTACAATTTCACTATCTTCGTTAATCATTTGGTCAAAAGTATCTCGCAAGACTGTTTCCATATCGGGATTTGAGACAACAATCTTACCATTGACCATTCCTAGGAAATCATTCTCCTGAATCTCAAGACCATCAATAGTCGTATCTCGTACCGCTAGGGTGACACTACCACTGGTAACCTCTGAGAGGCTAGCAGACATGCTAGACACGTTATCATCCAATGATTTAGTAGGGTCAAAAGCTAGCAAGCTCGTGAAGCCTTGAGGCACTGTACGTGTCTCAACAACTGCTGCTGGAATATCAACCACCTCTGCAGCTGATTGAGCAGCCATAAAAATGTTTTTATTGTTAGGCAAGATAATCACGCGCTTAGCATTAACGGCTTCAATGGCTTTGACAATATCCTCAGTCGACGGATTCATGGTTTGACCGCCAGAAATAATATAGTCAACACCTTGAGCTTTAAAAATTTCAGCTAAACCATTCCCTGCAACAACAGCAATGGTGCCGTATTCTTTGACTTCAGACGGCTGCTTGTCATCAGATTTTTGCACTTGGGCTTCATGTTGATTACGCATGTTATCCACTTTAATTTTAATCAAAGAGCCGTACTTCAAGCCTTCTTGCATGACAAGGCCAGGATCTTCCGTATGAACATGGACTTTAACAATCTCATCATCATTAACCACTAAAAGAGAGTCCCCTAAACCACTGAGGTAACCTTGAAATTCATCATAGTTAAACTCTTTGACATAAGTGGGACCTTGCTTGAGTGCAACCATGATTTCTGTACAATAACCATAGGTAATATCTTCTGTAGCAACATGCCCAACCACAGATTTGTGGTGTTCAGCATTAATCATCTCAGACATGTTAGCTGGAGTAGCTTTAAAGTCCTCTGAAGCTACATAGTCGCCATTAAGAGCAGACATGAAACCTTCATAGATGAAGACCAGACCTTGCCCTCCTGAGTCCACAACACCAACCTCTTTAAGAACTGGGAGTAAGTCAGGCGTTTTAGCCAAGGCACGTTTAGCACCGTTTAAAGCTGCTTCCATAACTTCCACTGCATTATCAGTCAGTTCAGCCTTTTTCAAAGCTGCTGTTGCAGCTCCCCTAGAAACGGTTAAGATGGTTCCTTCCACAGGTTTCATGACAGCTTTATAAGCCACTTCAACACCCATTTGGAAAGCTTGCGCTAAGTCTTTACCGTCTAACTCTGACTTACCTTTAATGCTTTGACCAAATCCACGAAACAATTGAGACGTGATAACTCCTGAATTGCCACGCGCACCCATTAAAAGGCCCTTAGAAAGGATTTGACCCACTTCTCCAACAGTTGAAGCAGGCTTGTCAGCCACTTCTTTAGCACCATTGTCCATGGTCATGCCCATGTTGGTTCCTGTATCACCATCTGGTACAGGGAAGACATTTAATGAATTAACATATTCTGCTTGTTTTCCAAGACGAGTCGCTGCCGCTTGGACCATTTCTTGGAATAAACTTGTTGTAATATTTGACACTAATTTTCTCCTACAACCTTAATATTTTGCACGTAGACATTAACCATATCAGCAGCAAGTCCAAGCTGACTTTCTAAGTTAAATTTGACACGTTCTTGGATATTTTTTGACACTTCACTGATTTTTACACCGTAACTCATCACCGTGTAAACATCAACAGAAATACCCATATCTGTTGATTTCACAACCACACCCTTAGCATAATTCTCTTTGCGAAGTAGTGATTGAAAATTATCCTTTATAGCACTTTTACTAGCCATGCCAACAACGCCAAAAATTTCCGTTGCTGAACCACCCACGACAGTTGCAATCACATCGTCGGATAGTTCAATCAGACCATCTTTTGTATTAATTTTTACAGTCATATTTACTACCTCAAAAAGTTTTTATCAGTTTATTCTACCATAATCTAAGACTAATGTAAAAGATATAAGTAAATAAGGCAGGCTTAGCCTTATTCTTAAGCCTAATATTGGGCAAGAAAAAAAGCCCTAAGGCTTATTTCTATTAAACGCGTTCTACTTTACCAGATTTAAGCGCACGAGCAGAAGCCCAAACTTTTTTAGGTTTGCCATCAACAAGGATAGTAACTTTTTGAAGGTTTGGTTTTACTGTACGTTTTGTTTGGTTCATTGCGTGTGAACGGTTGTTACCAGATACGGTCTTGCGACCTGTAAAATAACATACTTTAGCCATTTTGATCTGTTTCCTCCTACGTAGAATATGTTTACGGATGTGCTAGCACCACATACTTATTTATTTTAGCACAGTACCTATTTTTTGGCAAGCTCTTTTTCAGTTATTTTATATCTGTTTATCTTGCTATCTGTTTCAGATTAGTCAAGGCATTTACCAAGAAGGACTTCTTTCGCTACTGATGGAACTTGTGCTTATAATCAAAAAAAGGTTCACTCCATAGAGTAAACCTTTTGTTATCATTACGCTTTGTTTGCTGAACCAAAAACGTCGATACGTTCTTCAACAGCACCTTGAACTGCTTTGATACCTGGAGCCAAGAATTTACGTGGGTCAAATAATTTTTTACCATCGTATTCTGCTTCATTAGCTTCATAGTTACGAGCAAATTCACGAGTTGCATTAGAGAAGGCAATTTGGCTTTCAGTATTAACGTTGACTTTAGCAACACCAAGTTTGATAGCTGCTCTAATTTGATCGTCAGGAATACCTGATCCACCATGCAATACAATTGGGAATCCTGGTACAGCATCAGTTAGTTTTTCTAAGTGATCAAGGTCAAGACCTTCCCAGTTTTCAGGGTATGGGCCATGGATGTTACCGATACCTGCCGCCAAGAAGTCAATACCAGTCGCAACCATTGCTTTAGCATCTTCGATTGGAGCAAGTTCGCCTTTACCAACGATACCGTCTTCTTCACCACCAATGGTACCAACTTCAGCTTCAACTGAAACACCTTTAGCATGTGCAATTTTAACAACTTCTGCAGTTTTAGCAAGGTTTTCTTCAACTGGAAGGTGTGAGCCATCAAACATGATTGATGTGTAGCCAACTTCAATACACTCAAGAGCATCGTCGTAATGACCATGGTCAAGGTGGATAGCTACAGGAACAGTAATACCCATTGCTTCTACAAGGTTAGTGATAAGTGAGTGACATACTTTGTATCCACCCATATATTTTGCTGCACCCATAGATGTTTGGATAAGAACTGGAGCTTTTTTAGCTTCTGCTGCACGCAAGATAGCTTGTGTCCATTCCAAGTTGTTTGTGTTGAATCCACCAACAGCATATCCGTTTTCACGAGCTGCTTGTACAAATTTTTCTGCTGAAACGATTGCCATTTGTAAGGCCTCCTCTTATTTTTCGGGGTAAATCCCGTTTACATTGTTCATTCTAGCACAATTCTTACTAAATTTCTAGTACTTGGCTAGTGTAAAGCGTTTTCCAGCAAGACATTCTTGTCATCTCATAACTGATTGGTTCTGATTTCTCATACAAAAAAGAAGGTCAGTTGACCTTCTTTTTTGTATGTAGACATTTTAGCTGTCTCAATAATACTCGATGTTTCATGCGGAAAGTGGGACTTGAACCCACACGACCTAAAGCGGTCACAGGATCCTTAGTCCTGCGCGTCTGCCAATTCCGCCATTCCCGCTACTCATTAGCAACATAGAATATTATAGCAAGTATGAGTTTCCTTGTCAATAGTTATTGACCATATTTCTTTAAAAATTGTGCAATTGTTTCTTGGTATACTCTCGGATTGGTTTCAAATGCTTTGGCATGCTTGGCTCCTTTGACAACTAATAGCTCTTTGGCACCTTTTGTCGCTTTATAGTTGTCATATACCATGCGAGTGGGTACAAAGTTGTCCTTGTCCCCATGGATAAATAAGACGGGGAGTTTGTTTTTAGCCAATTGATTTACTGAGCTTGCTTCTCCATATGTGAAACCAGCACGCATCTTAGATAGAGCAGACACTTCATAGAGCAGAGGAAAGGCTGGCAGATTGTACATTTCTTTGGCTTGGAATTTCAACTCATCCCAAACACTAGTGTAGCCACAATCTTCTATAATGTTAACTACCTGACTAGGGAGTTTTTCCCCACTAGCCATCATAACAGTAGCTCCTCCCATGGATAATCCAAACAGGCTAATCTCACTCTTTTGATTTTCTTCAATCAACATTTTGCACCAGGCTATCAGGTTCAAGCGGTCATTCCACCCGTAGCCTATCAAGTCTCCTTCACTTTTACCGTGAGCTTCATTGTCTGGCATCAAAACATTGTAGCCCAAGTCATGAAATAGCATAGCATAAGGCTTCATGTCTTCTTTGTCATTAGTAAAACCATGTACCACAATAGCTGTTTTATTGGTGTCTTGCGAAGCTGGCAAATACCAAGCGTATTGCTTAAAGCCACGATTGCTCATTTGTCGCTTTTCTCTAGGCAAGGCATCAAAAGCTTGTTCTGCTGGATATAGTGGGTTTTTAGGGCCACGTTTTTTATTGTTGATAAAAGGTTTTTCCTCGCGTACCTGAGCAACACGGAAAAAATAAAAACTGGCTCCAATACTTGCTAAGCTTAATAATAGCAAAAAAATAGCGATATACTTTGATAATTTAATTGTTCTCATATCACATATTTTACAAGAAAAACAGTAAAAAAGAAAGTCTTATTTCCAAAAGCATTGGCTATTTTCTCTTGCTTTAAAGACATTACTAAACCCCTCAAGGGAAAATGCCTTGAGGGGGTGTGATTATAATAAGATGGCTCCCATAATCGGTACCACGATGGTGACAATAACTCCTACGACAACAAGGGCAATAGAACCCATTGATTCTTCGACTTGACCAAATTCTTTAGAGGCAGATACCCCTAGAGCATGTCCGGCAGTTCCAAGGGCTAAGCCTCGTGCAATTGGATTGTCAATTTTGAAAAATTTAATAAGTGGTTTTGCCAGTGCATAGATGATTACCCCATTCAAAATACAAGCCAAAGAGGTTAATTCAGCTGATCCTCCCATAGCTACTGAGGTTGGCATCGCAATAGCTGTTGTTGCTGCTTGAGGTAGCATTGACGCTGTAACTACTCGACCCAAATTAAAGAAGGTTGATACGAGGTAGATTCCATAAACGGCAACAATACTCCCTAAGGTAATTCCTCCCATAATTTGTACCCAGTATTTTTTCAGAACCTCACGTTTGCGGTAAAGAGGAACGGCAAAGCAAATTGTTGCAGGTTCAAGGAAAAAGCTAATGATACGACCACCTTCATTATAATCAGCAAAACTGATACCTGTTGCTAGTAAGGTCGCAATCCCTAGTACCATCGCCACAAAGAGGGGCGCAAAGAGAAAGAAACCTTTTGATTTTTTAAACAAGACCTGACCGATAAAGAACGTTCCTACTGAAAGAAGAACACCAAATATGGGCGACACTTTTAAAACGTTGAATACTTCTGCCATGATGACATCTCCTTTTAGATAATTACTTCGCTAAGAGCTCACTGACTGCTGGGGTAGTAGCTTTTGTTAAAGATGGATTGACCAAGAGTTTTGGGCTTTTAGGTGATAATTTTTTAGACCCTACTGCCATTAGTAATTGAGTCATCCAACCTGTTCCCACTAAAAGAAGTAAGGTCGAAATAAAGATGAGCAAGGTATTTAAGATGAGATGCTCTTGTAAAATACCAAGTGAGTTAATCACTGAAACGCCGGCCGGCACAAAGAATAAACCGATATTAGCAACTAGTGAATCCGCTACTGTTTCAACTTGCTCCAATTTAATCAGATGTGCCGATAGTGCAATAAAGAGTAACACTAAACCAATAACAGAGGCTGGCATTTTGATTGGCAACATAACCTCGATTGCCTTAGAAACCATAACAATTGAACCGACAACAACGCTTTGATAGATAACAGAATATTTATGTTTCATTGATTTATCTCCTTTATATACCGCTTTTTTATGATTTAAGTATATCGAAAAAAGAGCCCTAAGGGCTCTTTTGGGAATAAAACGCTATCTTTTTAGTACCAAATGCATTTCTGGTGTCCTAGGATACAGTTTTACAAACCGACCTGCTGCCTAAATTGCTTTAAGTAAGATCGACTAACTGGAACCTTGCCCCCATTTGACATGGTGACCTGATAAGTTTGATTGAACCAAGATTGAATTTCCTTGATTTCTTCGACATTGATAAGGTAGCTACGATGCACTTTTAAAAATTGTTTAGGCGTTAAAACCTTTTCAATAGCTGCTAAACTCGTATGACTCGTATAAGCCTTATTTTTGGTATGGACAGTGGTTTCTTTTCCGCTAACCTCACAATATAATATCTCAGAAAAAGGCACCAGGTAAATTCTTTCATCAACCTCCAGGGTTAAGCGGTCCTTGTGACTAGTCTGTCCAGCAGATGTGTCCTTTTTGTGATCAAGGGCTGCTGCTGCTTTTTCAATAGACTTTTGAACACGAGACTGCTCAAAAGGTTTCAAGATGTAGTCAAGGGCGTTGACTTCAAAAGCCTCTACGGCATGATTATCATATGCAGTCGCAAAAATAATCAGCGGTGCTTGCGGAATTTGCTCCAAGCGCTTGGCTAGATCTAAGCCACTTTCATCAGTCAAGTGAATATCTAAAAATAACAAATCTGGCTGATAAGTTAATATCAACTGAAAGGCGTCATCTATAGATTCTCCTTGATAAATATCCTTCACCTGCGGTGTTTGTTCCAAGAGATAAGCAAGCTCCATTCTTGCCAAGGGCTCGTCATCTATAATAGCTACTCTCACTATACATCCTCCTCTAGTTTGCTCAGAGGGATTCTTAACTCAAACATAGCACCTTTGGGACTTGAACTAATCTCAAAAGATGCCTTGTCCCCATAAAGGCTTAGTAGGCGTTTATTAAGGTTTTCCAAAGCTGACCCTGTTCCATTTTTTGAAGTCACAGCAGTTTTTCCTAGCAATGTTAATTTATCAACATCAATGCCATGACCATTATCCTTAACCCTTAAGTCAAGAAAACCTTGTTGCTGCCTAGCAGTAACCCATACCTTATTATCCTTTTTACGTCCTGTAAAAGCGTGCTTCAAAGCATTTTCAACCAATACTTGGATGACAAAAGGAGGTATCGCAAATCCCTTCAACTCATCTGTGATGTCAATCATAACATCATATCTATTAGGGAAGCGTGCTTGTTCAATGGTTAAGTAAGCCTCTAAATGCTTTAATTCTGTTTCGATAGTTACCAAGTTATGGCGTGTGCTATTGATATTGGCACGAAAATAATTGCCAAGTTGTAACAATAAATGTCTAGCTTTCTCCGCATCAATCCGCATCAAAGCTGATATGGTATTGATGGCATTAAATAGAAAATGAGGGTTGACTTGCGCCTGGAGAGACTTGATTTCAGCATCTTTGAGCAAGCCCTGTTGCAAGTCCATCTGCCCAAGTTCTATCTGAGAGGCAAAAATATTACCCAAGCCACTGGCTAGTTGTTCCTCCACGTGTGTTAGACTCTCAGCCTCGGCAAAGTACAGCTTAAAACTGCCAACCACGCCCCCTTTCACAAACAAAGGTACCACAATAGCTGCCTCTAAGGGACAGTTAGGATTACTACAGCCAATTTGCGATTTATGTTTGACAACATGAATCTCACCTGTCTCAATAGCTTGTCTCGAAAGGTCTGTAATGATTTTGCGTGTTGGAATGTGATGATCGCTACCTGCACCAACATGGGCCAAAATAGAATGGCGACTCGTCACACTTACTGCAGAAACACGCATGAATTTTTTAATTTCAATCGCTGCTTTTTGAGCTGACCCTTCGGTTAAGCCTTGCCTAAAATAAGGTAAAGTTTTATTGGCAAGTTCCAAAACATCATGTGTTTGGATGGCCTTCATGCTTTCTTCCTGTCGCAAGGTTTCTAAAATGATAGACAAGAAAATTCCTGTTCCTAGGGCATTGACAAGCACCATAGGCACAGCGATGGTTTGAATCAAAGACAAAGCTTGGTCTTTGTCTGGCAGAAAGAATAAAATGCAGAGCATTTGAATAATTTCCATCAGCGCACCACACAAACTTCCTTGCCATACTTGTGGATAGCGATTATTTTTTAGACTGATTTTACCAACAAGACCTGATAAAAAACCAATCAGTAATGAAGAAATAAAGTAGGTATACGGAGCACTACCGCCTTGCATCCATCGGACAGACCCTGAAATCAACCCTACAAAGAATCCTACAAAAGGCCCCCCAATCAAACCAGACATCCCAATGGTCAAGGTTCTTGTGTTAGCAATAGATGTGTGCGACGCCAGATTGAATAGTCCTCCATTGTCGACACTGAGTTGCTCAGAAACCAAAACTCCCGTAAAATTACTAATAATAGCAAAAATACTGAAGGTGAAAATCAAAATCAATCTGACTTTGATAGGTTGTCTGTTATACATCAATTTTTTATAAAAAGGGCTAATCATTAACAGATTAGCCAGCAAAATAATTAATCCTACCCTTTCTAACAAGGGTAATAATAGTGATATCATGCTAAACCTCTTTTTGGTGACGTGTATTTACCCTAAGAGTTTATTCAGATAAGCGATGATTGAGTCAAGCATCAGCTTTTTTTCTGATTATTTATTTTCCACAGCGGCTTTAACAAAGGCTGTGTACAATTCTTCGGGACGATTTGGACGACTTTGTAACTCTGGATGGTACTGAGCCGCTACAAAGAATTTCTTGTCAGATAGTTCGACAACCTCTACTAAGCGATTATCTGGTGATACGCCAGAAAAGACAAAACCAGCATCCTCAAATTCTTGACGGAATTTATTGTTAAATTCGTAGCGATGGCGATGGCGACGTTGGACAACTTCTTGGTGATTATAAGCTGCTGCGGTTTTCGTCGCTGCTTTTAATTTACATGGGTATAAACCAAGTCTGAGCGTACCACCCATATCCTCGATATCAATTTGATCACGCATGATATCAATAATCGGATAAGGCGTTGTTGGATCCAACTCGAACGAATGTGCCCCTTCAAGGTTAAGAACATGGCGAGCAAACTCTACACAAGTTAATTGCATGCCCAGACATATCCCTAACATGGGAACATCTTGCTCACGCGCATAGCGAATGGCTTGAATTTTACCTTCCGTACCGCGTTGACCAAAGCCTCCAGGTACAATGATGCCATCAGCATCTTTTAGCAATTCCTCAACATTATCGGCCGTGATATCATTTGAATTAATCCAATTAAGGTCAATAGCAGTATCATTAGCATAGCCTGAATGTTTCAAAGCTTCGACAACGGATAAGTAAGCATCTGGCAATTCCACGTATTTCCCAACCAAGGCAATTTTAGTGGTTTTCTTTAAATTCATGACCTTGTCAACCATAGCTGACCACTCTGTCATGTTTGCTTTAGGAGCATCCAATTTCAAGTGATTACACACAATCTGGTCCATCTCCTGCGCTTGAAGATTTAAAGGAATCTGATAGAGGTGTTTCACATCACGTGATTCAATAACAGCTTCTGGGTTAACATCACAAAATTGGGCAAGCTTATTTTTAATTCCTTGTTCGACAGGTTTTTCAGTCCGAATAACTAGCATATTAGGCTGTATGCCCAAACCTCTTAATTCTTTGACCGAATGTTGAGTTGGCTTAGTCTTCATTTCACCCGCAGCCTTAAGATAAGGCAATAAAGTGGTGTGAATGTACATGACGTTTTCTGAGCCGACATCAGCCTTCATTTGACGAAGGGCCTCCAAAAATGGCAAGCTCTCAATATCACCAACAGTCCCGCCGACTTCTGTAATAATCACGTCTGAATCTGTTGTGGTAGCTGCTCGTTTGATTTTTTCTTTTAGGGCATCTGTAATATGGGGAATGACTTGTACCGTAGCTCCAAGGTATTCTCCTTTGCGCTCTTTGCGAAGCACTTCACTGTAAATTTTACCAGTAGTGACATTAGAGTATTTGTTTAAATTGATGTCAATAAACCGTTCGTAATGTCCAAGATCCAGGTCTGTCTCGGCACCGTCATCAGTTACGTATACCTCACCATGTTGGTAAGGGCTCATTGTACCTGGGTCAATATTGATATAAGGATCAAATTTTTGAATGGTTACTTTGAGTCCACGATTTTTTAATAAACGTCCAAGACTAGCTGCTACGATTCCTTTACCGATTGATGATACCACACCACCAGTTACAAAAATATACTTTGTCATAAAACTCCTTCATGCGCTTGAGTTGACTGCTGACAACTCTGCTTTAGTTAATGATAATCCTGCTGTGAGCAGTTGAGACGATGAGGGCAGGTTCTTTTTGAAAAAGAGCTTATGATAAGCTGTCATAAAAACAAAAATAGCTCCCTATCAGATAGGGAGCTTACTTGACCTCTTAAAGAGGTGCCCGAATAATAATATAAACTATAATACGGGCTTTGTCAAATATTAGTCTGTGTTTTAGTCGAATTCTTACGGTTCTTCGTGCTCGTCATCTTCATCATCTTCGTCACTGATTTCAACGTCTTCGCTAATTTCAACATCTTCAAAGTCGTCCTCAGGAATGATTTCGTTCAATTCAGAATCGTAAGATTCTACTTCGGATTTTTCATCTTCAGGGTCTTCTTCATCGTACTCGATAGCTGAGGTTTCTTCTGTGAAGTCTTCGTCCTCAGGATCGTCATCGCTATAGTCAATAGCATCTTCATCGCCATCCATAAAGGCATTCACTCGTTTTTTCTTACGTTTTGGTGCGCCATCTTCTTCGTCTTCTAAGGTGATGATCTCCTCGTCAATTTCATCAATCGCGTACCAAGAGCGTAGTCCCCATTTATTATCCCCAAGAGGAATAAAGCTGCCATCGGTATTTAAATCAGTATAGAAAAATGGTAAGGCACGGCGAATTTCCGCATCAGATTTTTCTAAATAACGTTGAATATCATTGACAAGGTCGCTAAAATACACTTCTTTGTCGCGACCTCTTTCTTCTAAAATAGCACGAGCAACTTCAATCATGGAAAGTTCGCTTTTTTCTTGTCCTGCAAATACATCTAATTTCAAGGCAGTTCTCCTTATTTTATCATTCTTCACTATTTTACGCTAAAAAAGACGATTCGTCAAAGCTTTTATCGGTCTGTAAAACTATTGCTCACATCCGTTGACGTCAAAACAAATTCTTTGCAACATTCTGCAGACACATCAAAAAAAGATGGGAGATAACTCCCAATCTTTTTAAAGGTTATTCGCTAACTTTAGCAGAGCTTGTGATTACTTCAACTGCTTTTTTCATTGCAATGTCATGTTTCAACATGTCAGCTGAAAGAAGTGTGCGCACTTGGTCAACTGGCATGTTATACTCAGTTGCAAGGTCGTTAATTTCTTTTTCGATTTCGTCTTCTGATGCTTCAAAACCTTCTGCTTTAGCAATTGCTTCAATAACAAGGTTTGTTTTAACACGTTTATCAGCTTCTGCTTCGTACTGTTTGTGAAGATCTTCTTTGGTTGTTCCAGTCAATTGGAAGTACATATCAGGTGAGATACCTTGGCGTTGCATGTTCCCCATAAACTCATTGACTGAGCGATGTACTTCATCATGTACCATTTCTTCTGGCAACTCAACAATCTCAGCATTTTCTACTGCCAATTCAATAGCTGCAGCTTCAACAGCATCATCATATGCCATTTCTTTAGATGCTGCTAGCTCTTGACGGTATTTAGCCTTCAAATCTTCAAGGGTTTCAACAGTTTCGTCAATATCTTTAGCAAGCTCATCGTCAAGTTCTGGAACTTCTTTAGTTTTAACGTCATGGATAGTCGTTACAAACTTAGCTTCTTTGCCAGCCAAGTCTTCTGCTTGGTAATCTTCTGGGAAAGTCACAACAACATCTACTGTTTCACCAGCTTTTTTGCCAATCAATTGTTCTTCGAAACCTGGAATGAATTGACCTGAACCAAGTTCAAGTGAGAAATTATCACCTTTACCACCGTCAAATTCAACACCATCAACTGAGCCAACAAAGTCGATAACTACCGTATCTCCTTCAACAGCTGCTTCTTCTTTGATTACAAGTTCAGCAAGATTTTTACGCTCGCGTTCAATCTTTTCATCAACTTCTGCATCAGTTACTTCTTTTGAAGCTTCGACACTTACTGTAAGGTCTTTGTAGTCACCAAGTTTAACTTCTGGTTTTGTCACAACTTCTGCAGTGATTGTCCAGTCTTGACCTTTTTCCATAGAAACAACGTCAATTTTTGGTTGTGCTACAACATCAAGGGCAAGTTCAGCAACAGCTCCCTCGTATGCAGCTGGCAAAACAATATTTAGAGCGTCTTCATAAAGAACTTCTTCGCCAAATTTTTGGTTAAATATTGGACGTGGAAGGTGACCTTTACGGAAACCTGGAACATTCAAATCTTTTTTAACTTTATTAAATGCTTGATCAAGTGCTGGTTTAATTTGTTCTTGACCAATTGTAAATGTAATCACGCCATGGTTTGTAGCTTTGTTTTCAAATGATGTAGACATTAAGTCATTTCTCCTTAAAATAATTTAGATACAGTTCATTCTATCATATTTTAAAGCCTTTTTAAAGTTTTTTTATGCGGGAAATCCGTTCGACTCCGAGTCCTGTTTCCCATCTCTGTATTTGCCTTTAAGAGACGACTAAGAAACGCTCGAAATCATAAAAAACGGTCTTAGAAAAAATAACCTCTTCTTTAAAATGGCTGTGTTTTCAATTTAGTTAATAATTCCCAATTTCAAGCTTTTTTGATAAACTAACTAAGACAGAAAGGAAGTCTCATGACATTTATCTTACATTATTTTGATCAGCTACATGTAGAGCAACTAATGCTTTCCATTTTTTCTAAGCTAGTATCCCTAATATTATTACTTGTTTTGTTTACTATTTTTAGAGAGGTTGCTAACCGTTTATTCGAAAAAGCCATCGCTAAATCATTTTCTTATTCGCGACAAACGGAAGCTCGTAAAAAAACCCTTTCAAAACTGATTCACAATGTCTTAAACTACGTTTTATACTTTTTGCTTGTGTATTGGATTCTTAGCCTCCTAGGCATTCCTGTCTCTAGCCTTCTAGCAGGTGCTGGGATTGCTGGGGTAGCTATCGGTCTTGGGGCACAAGGGTTTTTATCCGATGTCGTCAATGGCTTTTTCATTCTTTTTGAAAATCAATTTGAAGTTGGTGATACGGTCAATATCGCTGACATCGAAGGAACTATTGCTAGCGTCGGCATTCGCACCACTCAGGTCAGAGGGTTTGATGGAACCTTAAATTTTATTCCTAATCGTAGTATCACCATCGTTAGTAACAAATCGCGCGGAAATATGCGAGCACTTATCGAAATCCCCTTGTATTCAGATACCGACTTACAAAAGGTGACTAATGTCATCAAAGAAGTTAATACTAAGGCTCTCCCTCATTACCCACAAATTGTCGGTCAACCTAATATTTTAGGCCCTCAGATTAGTCCTAATGGGCAGTTTACCTTTAGAATTACCTTATTTGTAGAAAACGGCGAGCAATACCTAATATATCACACTTTCTACCAACTATATATCGAGGCTTTACTAAAAGAAGGCATTGCCCTTCCAACGGCATTAACCTATCCCAAACAATAAAAACATGGCT
>NZ_LHQM01000039.1 GCF_001302265.1 Streptococcus phocae
CTTTTGGGGGTCAGTACAACATGAGAAAGGGCTTTTTTAGTAGCCTATTGTTTTTCTTTGATGATATAGACAGGTCTTTTTTTGGTTTCTAAAAATATTCTAGAGATGTATTTGCCAATGATTCCAAGACAAAAAAGCTGAATGCCCCCTATAAATAAGATGATGGAGACAGTGCTAGCCCATCCAGAAACGGGGTCGTCATAGATGAGTTTACGACTGACAATAAACACAATAGCTAAAAGAGATAAAACAAAACTTAGAGTACCTGTCCAAGTCGCAATGGTGAGAGGCATTTCAGAAAAGTTAATGAAGCCATCTAGTGAGTACCTTATTAAATCAAAGAAACGCCAACTGGTCTTGCCACCTTGCCTCTCGCGATTATCAAAACTCAGATAAGTAACCTTGTAACCCACCCAAGAAAAAATCCCTTTGGAAAAGCGGTTCACTTCTTGTAATTCTAAAATACTGTCCACCACTTGTCGCGTCATGAGACGGTAGTCACGGACCCCATCGAGTATTTCTGTGTGAGAAACCTGATTGAGCAAAGCATAAAAGACCTTAGCACCCAAAGAACGGATGAAAGGCTCACCGTGTCGGTTTTGTCTTCTTGTTGCCACCACATCAAAACCGTCTTGAAGTTTATCAAACATCTGAGGAATTAGCTCGGGAGGGTCTTGCAAATCCACATCCATCACAACAACATAGTCCCCTGTGACTTCTGTCAGACCAGCTAGTAGACCAGCTTCTTTGCCAAAATGCCGTGAAAATGACAAATAATGAACATTGTCGTAGCGTTTTGCCACCTCTCGCAGTACGGTGAGGGTGTGGTCCTTAGAGCCGTCATCAATAAACAAATAATCAAAGCTTAGTTGCTCAGTCATTGTGTTTTCGATGGCTTTCATTTTCGTAAGGTAAGGTAAAATGGTATCTTCTTCATTGAAACAAGGAATAACGATGGATAATACAGGCATAGCAATCACTTTCATAGGTCTTTTGACAAATTGTAACACAAATGGCAAGGAAAAAACATTAAAAGCAGATTCCTAAAAAGAATCTGCTTATTGTTTACCAGCTATCCAAATCAATCACTTCAATTTTATAGCCATCTGGGTCCTGGATGAAATAGTAGCGAGCAGACTTGTCTGCCAATCCTTTGATATCGGTGACAGGAAAACCAGCTTGTAGGTGTTTTTCGTAATCAGCCTCAAATTGATCTGAGCCGATAGCGATATGACCGTAGCCATTTCCTAAATCGTAAGCTTCATGGTCATAATTATAGGTAAGCTCAAGCTCGTATTCACCGCCTTCTAGTGCGAGATAAACCAGTGTAAACTGATACTCTGGAAAATCTTTGCGGTGGGTTTCTTTAAACGGAAAGGCTGTGGTATAAAATGCCAGTGATTTTTCTAAATCTTGGACACGGATACAAGTGTGCAGTGCTTTCATGAAATCTCCTTAGTGAACTGTCGAAATAACCTCTTCGCGAGGTTTACGAACTTGTGGGTGTTTTGGATCTCTGAGGCGATAGCCCAGTGATAGGATGCTTGCAATGCCTTCTTTATCAGTATCAATGACACCATGCTTGCCTAGAATGTCGTTGACTTTGTCGTAGTCAAAACCTTCTATTGGGCAGGAATCAATACCAATCAAGGCGGCAGAAGTCATCATGTTTCCTAGAGCAATATAGGTTTGTTTGGCAGTCCAATCAAAGAGCGCTCTAGGGTCATCAGCCATTTTCATGTCATTTTTTTGGAAAGATTCATAGATGCTAAGGCGACTAGATAGGCCTTTTTCATCATGTATGCCACGACGAATTAAGCTATTTTTTATAGATTCACCATCATATCGGGCATTTTTTTCACTGACCAATAGGACAATATGACTAGCTGTTTCTAGCTGATACTGAGCACCCCAGGCAAAAGCTTTAATCTCTTTTTTGATGTCTTCGTTGTCAAGGACGATAAAGCGCCAAGCTTCAAGACCAACCGAAGAAGGGCTGAGCCAGGCAGCATCTAAAATGAGATTAAGGTCATCTTCAGGGATTTTTTGGCCATTGTAGACACGAACGGCTGTTCTAAATGAAAAGGCATCTCTAAGCTGTTTGTGAACTGTTTCTTGTGACATAAGAACCTCCAATAATGTAATCATCTTAATGATAGCATATTGAAATTTAGATGACAAACGAATATTGAGCGTTTAGAACATTTTTTGCAAACGGTTACTATTTGTAGAGGAATTAGCCTTCAAAATAGAGCAATTCTTTTGGGGTATGGGTAAAGACTTGGAAGCCATCTTTGATCACATGCCCACAGTCCTCAATGCGGACCCCAACCTTACCTGGAATATAGATACCAGGTTCAACAGAAAAGCACATGCCTTCTTCAAGAACGAGGTCGTTTCCAGCCATGATTGATGGAAACTCATGGACATCCATACCAATGCCATGACCGAGACGGTGATTAAAGTAGTCCCCATACCCTGCTTTTTCAATGACTCGTCTAGCTACGGCATCTACCTGGGCAGCAGTCACACCAGGTTTGATAAACTCAAGGGCTGTTAATTGAGCTTCTAAGCAAATGTGATAGATATCTGTCTTGAACGAATCAGGTTTGCCGACAGCAACAGTTCTTGTCATATCACTTGTATAACCTAATGTTTCAACACCGAGGTCAAAAAGGAGCAAGGAGTCATTTTCGATGAGATTAGTGCCAGGAATGCCATGCGGATTTGCGGCATTGTTGCCGGTTAGCACCATGGTGTCAAAACTCATTTTGCTGATGCCTTGTTTTTTCATGCCAAATTCAATCTGAGCGATAATATCGGCTTCGGTATGTTGTAGGGAGATATTATCAAAGCCAATATTGACAGCCTTATCAGCAAATTCACCGGCAACAATCATTTTTTGAATTTCATCACTTGATTTGATGAGGCGCATGCTTTGAATATAAGGGGTCAAATTATCGAATCGACCTGTGAAAACACTTTGCAAACCTTGAAACTTGCTAACGTTTAAGTGGTCAAATTCGGCATAAATGGTCTTGGCATCTATCGCAGGTAAACCCTTCTTAATTTTTGCCCAAGGATTTTCTGAATCTTGATAACCAAACACAGTAAAATCAAGTATTTGGCTGGCTCTAGCCACTTCGAGTGCTGGGACAAATAAAACGGGGGCTAGCTCATGATAGACAAATAGGAACATTTGCCTTTCATGAGGGTCACATGAGAATCCTGTCAGGTAATCAATAGACACAGGATCAGAAAATACAGCTAACTCAGCCTTTTGTTGGTCAAGATAGCAACGAATTTGGTCTAATTTAGTCATAGATGAACCTTCTTTCTAGTATCTATTTTTTCAAAAAAGTCCGAAAAAAGCAAGTTTATCCCTATTTTTTGAAAAAGTTTTCAAAAAATTAACCTTTAACACTTGAAAGTGGTTACAAATCATGCTAAAATATTTTTTGAAAGCGTAGTTTTCAAATGAAAACAGAAAGGAAGATAATTAATGAATACAGACGATACAATTACGATTTATGACGTGGCTCGTGAAGCAGGAGTTTCTATGGCTACCGTAAGTCGCGTTGTGAACGGTAATAAAAATGTTAAAGAAAATACTCGCAAGAAGGTCTTAGAAGTCATCGATCGACTAGACTATCGCCCAAATGCGGTAGCGCGTGGGCTTGCCAGTAAAAAAACAACGACAGTTGGTGTCGTGATCCCAAATATTTCAAACAGCTATTTTTCGATTTTGGCTAAAGGGATTGATGACATTGCTGCGATGTATAAATACAATATTGTCCTTGCCTCAAGTGATGAGGACGATGATAAAGAGGTTAATGTGGTTAACACGCTCTTTGCAAAGCAAGTTGATGGTATTATTTTCATGGGGCACCATTTGACAGAAAAAATCAGAGCAGAATTTTCACGCTCTCGCACCCCTGTTGTCCTAGCTGGGACGGTAGACCTTGATCACCAATTGCCAAGTGTCAACATTGATTACAAGGTTGCTGTGGCAGATGTTGTGGATATTTTAGCAGAAAACCATGATAAGATTGCCTTTGTTTCTGGACCACTTATCCATGATATCAACGGAAAAGTTCGCTTAGCAGGCTATAAAGAAGGCCTTAAGAAGAACCAGCTCGATTTCAAGGAAGGTCTTGTTTTTGAGGCTAACTATTGCTACAAAGAAGGATTTGATCTTGCACAACGTGTGATCAATTCTGGCGCTACAGCTGCTTATGTTGCTGAGGATGAATTGGCGGCAGGTCTGTTAAATGGTCTCTTTGAAGCAGGAAAACGAGTGCCAGAAGACTTTGAAATCATTACAAGCAATGATTCTCCAGTTGTTCAATACACTCGACCAAACCTAAGCTCAATTAGTCAACCAATCTATGATTTGGGAGCTGTTAGCATGCGGATGTTGACCAAAATCATGAACAAAGAAGAGTTGGAAGAAAAAGAAATTTTATTAAACCACGGCATTAAAAAACGTGGCACAACCAAATAAAATCTGCCTGTTACGGCAGATTTTTTAGGAGAGTAGCGATGACAAATCCATTATTAATGCAGGCTTTTGAGTGGTATTTACCAGCAGATGCCAACCACTGGAATCGATTGCAAGAGCAAATTCCAGATTTTAAAGAGCTAGGAGTTAGCGAATTATGGCTTCCGCCTGCCTTTAAAGGAACAGGCGCAGCAGATGTGGGCTATGGTGTTTACGATTTATTTGATTTGGGTGAATTTGACCAAAATGGGACAGTTCCGACAAAATATGGCTATAAGAATGAGTATTTAAAGCTCATCTCAGACCTAAAAGCGGCTAACATTAAACCGATTGCCGACATTGTTCTCAATCATAAGGCTAATGGAGACCATAAAGAACGGTTTCATGTGATAGCAATGAATCCAGAAAATCGCAACGAAGCTTTGACAGAACCTTACGAAATTGAGGGTTGGACAGGCTTTCATTTTCCTAATAGACAGGGAAAATACAATGATTTTCATTGGCATTGGTACCATTTTACAGGTCTTGATTACAATGCCAAAACTCATGAAAATGGGATATACATGATTACTGGTGACAACAAGGGTTGGGCTAGTGATGATTTGATTGACGATGAAAATGGCAACTTTGACTATTTGATGTATAATGATTTGGACTTCAAGCACCCCGAAGTCATTCAAAACCTCCATGATTGGGCTAAATGGTTCCTTGAAACAACTGGTGTGGAAGGGTTTAGACTAGATGCGGTTAAGCATATTGACTCTTATTTTATTCAAACCTTTATCAATGACATCAGAACCCATCTCAAACCAGACCTAGAAGTTTTTGGTGAATACTGGAAATCAGACAAAGAATCCATGCAAGACTACCTGGATGCCACCAATGCACAGTTCTCTTTGGTTGATGTGGGTCTGCACATGTCATTTTTTGAGGCTAGCCAAAAAGGTAATGACTTTGATTTGACCACTATTTTTGACGGAAGTCTAGTGGCTACTCGCCCAGATTTAGCAGTGACCTTTGTTGACAACCATGACACACAACGAGGGCAAGCTTTAGAATCAACAGTAGAAGAGTGGTTTAAGCCACTAGCATACGGGCTTATTTTATTGCGTCAACAAGGAAAGCCTTGCTTGTTTTATGGGGATTATTATGGCATTTCAGGAGAATACGCGCAAGAAAGCTTCAAAGACATTATCGACAAGATGGCTAAACTCAGGCAAACAATGGTCTACGGTAAACAAGTGGACTATTTTGACCATGCCAATTGCATCGGCTGGACCTGTCTAGGCGACGAGGCGCATCCAAATCCTTTGGCTGTACTCATGTCAAACGGTGATGAGGGCTGGAAGCACATGAACCTAGGGCAATCCTTTGAGGGACAAACATTAGTTGATGCCTTGGGCAATTGTCAAGAAACAGTTACCATTGATGAGAATGGTTGGGCTGATGTCAAGGTAGAAGCAGCTTCTGTATCTGCCTGGGTGCTAGCCGACTCTTTAGATGACCTATAAAAATCAGCCTCGTGGCTGATTTTTTGGTCTCTTAGTGAAAAATACTGTAAAATAAGCTATAATAGAGGTTATGAAAGTCTTATTGTATTTAGAAGCAGAAAATTATTTAAGAAAATCAGGGATTGGACGTGCTATCAAGCATCAAGCCAAGGCCTTATCTCTTGTGGGACAGGACTTTACAACCAATCCAGCTGATGACTATGACCTCGTCCACCTCAATACTTATGGGATTAATAGTTGGCTGCTCATGTCAAAAGCACAAAAAGCAGGCAAAAAAGTGATTATGCATGGACACTCCACAGAAGAAGACTTCAGAAATTCGTTTGTTCTGTCAAATGTGATTGCTCCTTTATTTAAAAAATACCTCTGTTATTTTTATAATAAGGCAGATGCCATTATCACGCCAACTAGCTATTCTAAAAAACTGATTGAACATTATGGGGTTAAAACTCCTATTTTTGCCCTGTCAAATGGGATTGATTTGGAACAATATGGAGCCAACAAAGATAAAGAAGCGACCTTTCGGAAGTATTTTAACCTAAAAGAGGGCGAAAAAGTGGTCATGGGAGCAGGGCTTTTCTTTCTCAGAAAAGGCATTGATGACTTTGTCAAGGTAGCTGAGGCCATGCCTGATGTCCGTTTTATCTGGTTTGGCGAAATCAACAAGTGGGTTATCCCATCAACTGTTAGACGACTGGTCAATGGAAACCATCCCCAAAATGTTTGCTTTCCAGGCTATATCAAGGGAGACGTTTATGAGGGTGCCATGACTGGGGCAGATGCTTTCTTCTTTCCTAGTCGTGAGGAAACAGAAGGCATCGTGGTCCTAGAAGCGCTAGCAAGCCGCCAACATTTGGTTTTACGTGATATTCCGGTATACCATGGGTGGGTTGATCAAAATAGTGCTGAGCTTGCCTCAGATGTTCCCGGTTTTATTGCGGCTTTAAAACGCATTTTTTCTGGTGCCAGCGACAAAGTAGAGGCTGGCTACCGGGTTGCTGAAAGCCGAAAAATTGAAACCATTGCGCATCAGCTAGTGGCGATTTACAAAGAAGTAATGGAGTTATAACATGCGCGTAGGTCTATTTACAGATACTTATTTTCCGCAAGTCTCAGGAGTGGCTACCAGTATTCGTACCTTGAAAGAAGAGCTAGAGAAACAAGGTCATGAGGTCTATATTTTCACGACCACTGATAGACATGTCAAACGCTTTGAGGACCCAACGATTATTCGTCTGCCGAGCGTTCCATTTGTGTCTTTTACCGATCGCCGCGTGGTTTATCGCGGGGTCATATCCTCTTATAAAATTGCAAAGCAATACCATTTGGATATTATCCATACCCAAACAGAGTTTGGGTTAGGATTACTAGGAAAAATGATTGGCAAAGCCCTTAGAATCCCTGTTGTTCACACGTATCACACACAATACGAAGATTATGTGAGCTACATCGCTAAAGGAAAAATCATCCGTCCAAGCATGGTGAAGCCTTTGCTGAGAGGTTATTTAAAGGATTTGGACGGGGTTATTTGCCCAAGTCGGATTGTCTTAAACCTTTTGGAGGGCTACGAAGTAACAATCCCCAAACGTGTGATTCCCACTGGAATTGATTTGTCTAACTACACGCGCGATGATATAGAGCCTAAAGCTATTGCTCATTTACGTGAAAAACTAGGAGTTGCCGCAGACGAGACCATGTTGTTGAGTTTATCTCGCATCTCGTATGAAAAAAACATTCAAGCTATTATTAAACAGCTTCCAAATGTTATTGCAGAAAATAGCAAGGTTAAATTGGTTGTTGTTGGTGATGGCCCTTACTTAAACACCTTGAAAAAGTTGTCTAGTGAATTGGGGATTACGGACCATGTTACCTTTACTGGCATGATTGCCCACGATGAGGTCGGTCTTTACTACAAGGCGTGCGATTTCTTTATTTCGGCGTCAACAAGTGAAACCCAGGGTTTGACCTACATTGAGAGCATCGCTAGTGGAAAACCTATTATTGCTCATGGGAATCCTTATTTAGATGATTTGATTACCCATAAAATGTTTGGAACCCTCTATTATTCCGAGCTTGAGTTGACAGATGCGATTATCGACGCGATTTTGGAAACGCCAGAGATGACCAAAGAAGCGCTTAATCAAAAACGTTATGAGATTTCTGCCCAGCATTTTGGAAAATCCATTTACACCTTTTACCTTGATAGCATGATTGCTAAAAGCAACAAAGGAACTAAAAAATTGAGCCTGTACGTTGACCGTACCGAAAAAAGAAGTTCGTTCAAATTGGTCCAAGGCGCTATTCGATTGCCTAAACGTGCGGCTAAAGCAACTGCCTTGACATCGGTTAAGGTGGTTAAAGCACCTATCAAGATTGTCAGTGCGATTCGTGATTTTTTAGGAGAATAAGAAGGCGCTTTATTGCATTTTGTTATCGTTATCACAAAAGTTTCAGCTATTTTAAAAAATAGCTTGAAATTTTAAAAATTATTGCTATAATAATCTTTGAAGACATGTTAGATTAGAAACATCATTTTAGCGAGTGCTGGTTGGTGGAAAGAGCACATTGATGACTAATGTAATACTCCTTCCTATGATTTTATGCAAACATAAAAGGGTGGCTCCCTTATCGCCACTAGAGGTGCAAGACATGCTGTATTTGTCCTGCATAAATTAAGGTGGAACCACGTAGTCTTTACGTCCTTTGGGATGTAAAGGCTATTTTCTTTTGGGAGGGAATTGAAGCTTGCAAGCAAAAAGATCACCTTGTTTTATCGACAGAGCAAACACAGGCATACTTATGACAGTTATTAAAAAAGGAGAGACAAATGGTTAAGATTACATTTCCAGATGGCGCAGTTCGTGAATTTGAATCTGGCGTTACAACTTTTGAAATAGCGAAATCTATTTCAAATTCTTTGGCAAAAAAAGCTTTGGCTGGTAAATTAAACGGGCAACTGATTGATACCACAAGAGCTATCGAAGAAGATGGTAGCATTGAAATTGTAACACCAGACCACGAGGATGCATTTGAAGTGCTTCGTCACTCAGCTGCTCACTTGTTCGCACAAGCTGCTAAGCGCTTATTCCCTAACCTTCACCTTGGTGTTGGTCCAGCTATTGCAGATGGTTTTTACTATGACACTGACAATGCTGATGGCCAAATCTCTAACGAAGACCTTCCTCGCATCGAAGAAGAGATGAAAAAAATCGTTAAGGAAAACTTTCCATGTATCCGTGAGGAAGTTAGCAAGGAAGAAGCCTTAGAACTTTTTAAAGATGATCCCTATAAAATTGAACTTATTAATGAGCATGCTGGTGCTGGTCTAACTATCTACCGTCAAGGGGAATTTTTCGACCTTTGCCGAGGCCCTCATGTGCCATCAACTGGATATATTCAAGTTTTCCATTTGTTGAACGTCGCAGGAGCTTACTGGCGTGGAAACAGTGACAATAACATGATGCAACGTGTCTACGGAACAGCTTGGTTTGATAAAAAAGATCTCAAAGATCATTTGACTCGTCTAGAAGAAGCTAAAGAGCGTGACCACCGTAAGCTTGGAAAAGAACTTGATTTGTTCATGATTAGTCAAGAAGTAGGACAAGGCTTGCCGTTTTGGTTGCCAAATGGCGCAACTATCCGTCGAACTCTTGAGCGTTACATTACTGACAAAGAACTAGAATCAGGCTACCAACATGTTTACACACCACCTCTTGCGTCTGTAGATTTGTATAAAACTTCAGGGCACTGGGATCACTATCAGGATGACATGTTCCCTACTATGGATATGGGTGATGGAGAAGAGTTTGTGCTTCGTCCAATGAACTGCCCACACCACATTCAAGTTTATAAAAACCATGTGCATTCTTATCGTGAATTGCCAATTCGTATCGCTGAACTTGGTATGATGCACCGCTACGAAAAATCAGGTGCCCTTTCAGGCTTGCAACGTGTGCGTGAAATGACTCTTAACGATGGTCATATCTTTGTAGCACCAGAGCAAATTCAAGTTGAGTTTCAACGTGCCCTTCAATTGATCATTGACGTTTATGCTGACTTCAACTTGACTGATTACCGTTTCCGTTTGTCATACCGTGACCCTAACGACAAGAAAAAGTACTATGACAACGATGAGATGTGGGAAAATGCTCAAAGCATGCTGAAAGCAGCGCTTGATGAGATGGGTGTAGAATACTTTGAAGCAGAAGGTGAAGCAGCCTTCTACGGACCAAAACTAGACATTCAAGTTAAAACTGCCCTAGGTAACGAAGAAACTCTATCAACTGTTCAGTTGGACTTCTTATTGCCAGAACGTTTTGACCTTAAATATATTGGTGCTGATGGTGAAGAACACCGTCCAGTCATGATTCACCGTGGGGTTATTTCAACTATGGAACGCTTCACTGCTATTTTGATTGAAACTTACAAAGGTGCCTTCCCAACTTGGTTAGCACCGCACCAAGTAACTGTTATCCCAATTTCAAATGAAGCACATATTGACTATGCCTGGGAAGTCGCAAGAGCATTGCGTGACCGTGGTGTGCGTGCGGATGTGGATGACCGTAATGAAAAAATGCAATACAAGATCCGTGCTTCTCAAACTAGCAAGATACCTTACCAATTAATCGTTGGAGACAAGGAAGTAGAGGACAAGTCTGTTAACGTACGTCGCTACGGTAGCAACACTACTGAGACTCAAAGCATTTCAGAATTTGTAGACAATATCTTAGCAGATATTGCTAGAAAATCACGTCCAGATTCAGAGATGAACTAAGTTAGCGTCTCTCTAGCTCTGTGATAAAATAAGCCCTTTGGAAAAAGCTTTCAAGGGCTTTTTTTGATGTCTATTTTAGGGTATGAGTTTTTTAGAAAACGGTTGCACAAAACTAATGATGGTGCTATAATAAATGGCAGCTTATCGTCAATGTCTAATGAATCAAGAAAAGCAGGTGATGTGATGACCATGATTGAAGTATCTCATCTTCAAAAGAATTTTGTAAAAATTGTTAAAGATCCAGGGCTAAAAGGAGCTTTTCAATCGCTTTTGCACCCTAAGAAACAGACCTTTGAGGCTGTTAAAGATTTGTCATTTGATGTGCCTAAGGGGCAGATTTTAGGATTTATTGGTGCAAATGGGGCTGGAAAATCAACCACCATAAAAATGTTAACAGGGATCTTAAGACCTACATCAGGTTTTTGTCGAATCAATGGTAAAATTCCTCAAGAAAATAGGCAAGACTATGTCAAAGATATTGGTGTGGTTTTTGGGCAGCGCACACAGCTATGGTGGGATTTGGCCTTGCAAGAAACTTATACGGTATTAAAGGAAATCTACGATATTCCAGATCAAGACTTTCGTAAGCGCATGGCTTTTTTAAATGAGGTCTTGGACTTAAACGCATTTATCAAAGACCCTGTCCGTACGTTATCACTTGGTCAGCGCATGCGAGCCGATATTGCGGCCTCTCTTTTGCATAATCCTAAAGTTCTCTTTTTAGATGAGCCCACTATTGGCTTAGACGTTTCCGTAAAAGATAATATCCGTCGGGCGATTACTCAAATCAATCAAGAAGAAGAAACAACTATTTTATTGACGACCCATGATTTGGGGGATATAGAGCAGTTGTGCGATCGTATCTTTATGATTAACAAGGGTCAGGAAATTTTTGACGGCACAGTCTCTCAGTTAAAACAAACCTTTGGCAAGGTCAAGAACATTTCCTTTGAATTACAACCAGGTCAAGAACATATCGTGTCTTGTTTTGTTGGCCTGCCTGGCATCACTGTTCAGCGACAAGATATGCTGTTAGATATCCAATACGATAGTTCTCGTTACCATTCAGCAGATATCATCCAAAAAACCATGACTGATTTTGCCGTTAGGGATCTGAAGATGGCGGATATTGGTATTGAGGATATTATTCGGCGTTTTTACCGAAAGGAGCTTTGACATGTTATCATTTTGGAAACGGTATAAGCCCTTTATTAGCGCAGGCATTCAAGAGCTAATCAGTTATCGGGTCAATTTCTTCTTGTATCGTCTTGGGGATGTCATGGGAGCTTTTGTAGCTTTTTACCTCTGGAGGGCTGTTTTTGATGCCTCTAAGCAATCTTTAATTAATGGCTTCACACTCTCTGACATGACGTTTTACATCATTATGAGTTTTGTCACGGGTTTGCTCACCCACTCTAACAGTTCGTTTATGATTGGCGAAGAAGTTAAGGATGGCTCGATTATCATGCGACTCCTTCGGCCGGTTCATTTTGCGACCTCTTATCTATTTATGGAAATTGGTTTTCGCGGGATTATCTTTATTAGTGTTGGTTTGCCGTTTCTTTTCTTGATGGCAATCACAAAAGTTCAGGCAGGAATTCCCCTTTTTCAACTTTTGTTAACGCTCTTGCTTTACCTAATTAGTGTCTTACTTGCTTTTTTAATTAATTTTTATTTCAATATTTGTTTTGGTTTTTCAGCCTTTGTGTTTAAGAACCTTTGGGGATCTAACCTCTTGAAAAATTCGCTTGTCGCCTTTATGTCAGGGAGCTTGATTCCTTTGGCGTTCTTTCCAAAACAGGTGGCGACAGTGCTGGGGTTCTTGCCGTTTTCATCTTTGGTTTATACCCCTGTTATGATTGCTATTGGGAAATACGGACTGCAACAAAGTGCCATGGCCATTGGACTGCAGTTGTTTTGGCTAATCGTGATGGTAACGATGTCGCAGGTGATCTGGAAAGCTGTGCAGAACCATTTGACAATCCAAGGAGGGTAACATGGCAAAATTAAGGCGTATGCATGCTATTTTTATCAAGCAATACCTCAAGCAAATCATGGAATATAAGGTGGATTTTATTGTGGGAGTGCTAGGGGTTTTCTTAACACAAGGGTTCAACTTGCTTTTTTTGAATGTGCTTTTTCAGCACATTCCCTCACTTGAGGGATGGACCTTTGAGCAGATTGCTTTTATTTATGGGTTTTCCTTGATTCCAAAAGGAATTGACCATCTCTTTTTTGATAACTTGTGGGCATTAGGACAGCGCTTAGTGCGAAGAGGAGATTTTGATAAGTATCTGACAAGGCCTATTAGTCCCTTATTTCATGTCTTGGTTGAGACCTTTCAGGTAGATGCTTTGGGAGAATTACTAGTGGGGGTCATGTTGCTATCCACTACGGTTAGTGCCATTGACTGGACCTTCCCTAAGCTAGCGCTCTTTTTTGTGGTCATTCCTTTTGCCACTTTGATTTACACTTCTTTAAAAATTGCGACAGCCAGTATTGCTTTTTGGACCAAGCAATCTGGAGCGGTGACTTATATTTTTTATATGTTTAATGACTTTGCTAAATACCCCATGTCCATTTACAATTCTTTTTTGAGATGGGTGATTAGTTTTGTGATTCCCTTTGCTTTTACCACTTACTATCCAGCGTCTTATTTTTTAATGGGTAAGGATTTTATGTTTACTATTGGCGGCCTCATTGTGATATCTTTGCTGATTTTTGGCTTATCACTGAAGCTTTGGCATTGGGGACTAAATGCTTATGAGAGCGCAGGCTCTTAACGAGTGAGAATGTGCTTGAAAATAACACAGACAATTAGGAGAAGTTCTCCACTAAAAAAGGCATCCGTTGTTAGCGGGTGCCTTTTGGCTGTTATTAGATTACCAGGCGTAAGCATTTGTCGGTGCTTGTAGGTAGTCAATCCACTGGTTATCCTTAATTCGACAGAGAGTCACTGAAATGCCTTTCATATCAAGACTGGTCATTAATTTGCCACTTTTGATGAAGGGCAAACTGAGCCCGTCTAAATCTAATAGCTGACAGATGTCATTGAGAAAAATACCTTGTTCCAGATCAGTAGTGGTGCCTAGGTTATTAACGAGCAGGATAAAGGCTTCGCCTTCTTGCCAGTGAAATGCGATTTGTAGTTTATTGGTGATTTCAACAGCTAAGGCTTCGGAAGAGACATAAGGAACGGTACGGTAGCCTTCTTCGCCGTGGATACCAATGCCATAGGAAATCTGATTGTCAGCCAAGTCAAATAGCGGATGAGTGGTCTCAGGCAAATGCGCTGACTTGGTCGCAAAACCAATGGTAGCGATTTCAGTGGCTAGAGAAAAAGCAAGTTTTTCAAGCCTTAGAAGATCTGCCCCCTGCTGGGCTGCAGCTCCTATGATTTTGTGGAGTAAAATGGTACCAGCTAGGCCTCGATGCCTCATTTGAAAACGATTTTTAGGTTCTACAGAAATGTCATCGTGGGACACGATGTATCTGATTTGTCGACCTTCTTGGCGTGCTAAGGCAATAGCTGTTTTAAACTCTCGTAAATCTGCTTCGAAATTTTTGATGATGACAAAAACCCCTTTGCCCTTGTCCAACAAGCGCAAAGCCTCTAAGATATCACTCGCACAAGGTGGGGTAAAGAGATTGCCGTAAACAGCTCCAGCCAGCATGCCATCACCGACAAAACCAGCATGAGCAGGCTCATGACCAGAACCTCCCCCAGACAAAATAGGAACAATTTGATCATCTTGGTAACGATTATAAATAATAGGAAATTCTTGCCATTTGGCCAAGTGACGGTGGGCTGCTAATAAGCCTGAGATGTATTGAGAAATCATTGTTTGATGGTTGTTAAAAATAGTAAACATGGTTATCTCCTGAATTAGTGAATGCTTGTCATGATGAGATGCTTGATGTGGTCGACTGAAAGCGAAAAATCGCTTTGGGTCACGTAGCACTTTACAAGATGGGTGAGAGCCTTAGCGTGGTAGAGGGATAAAAACTGGCGGTAATCAGGCCCCATCTGAGTAAGAGCAGGTCCTTGATACTCTGAGATGATTTTATCAATAAGCACCTGACAATACTCATCAAAATAGCTATAAAAATCATTTTGTCCCTTAATGTCAAAAACTTGAGCATAAAAGGGTCTGTGGCGTTCAAAGTAAAAGAGTAATTCTTCTAGCAGCTGAAAGCCATTGATATAGTTGAGGTTGTTGGTGACTTGTTCTTGCAAATCCGTCTCAAAAATCCAATCCAACAGGTCGTACTTGTCTAAAAAATGGTTGTAAAAGGTTTGGCGTCTGATTTGTGCTTGATCCATAATATCAACAACAGAAATCTTGTCAAAAGGCTTGCCTTCCATTTGCTTTTTAAAAGCTTTGGCAATTTTTTTCTTGGTGATGAGAGAAGTTGCCATAGTCTTTCCTTCGTTTTAATAGTCTTTTTGCTATTATACCTTATCAAAGACGGTTTAGGAAGAAAAGGGACAGATTTGCCCTTTTGTCCCTTACATTTTTTAGAAAAAGGATTTATAATGAAAGCGTAAACAAATAACGGAGGATTGACCATGAAAAAAATCATGAATGAAGCGACAACTATTGTTGATGACATGCTGCAAGGTTTTGCAGCCATGCACGATGACTTGGTAGAAAGACGAGATGGTTTTGATGTTATCGTCCGCAAGAGCCCAAAAACTGGACAAGTTGGTTTGATTTCTGGTGGTGGCTCAGGTCATGAGCCGTCTCACGCTGGGTTTGTAGGAGATGGCATGCTGTCAGCAGCCGTTTGTGGGGCAGTTTTCACATCGCCAACTCCAGACCAGATTTTAGAAGCTATCAAAGCTGCTGATGAGGGTGCTGGTGTCTTTATGGTCATCAAAAATTATTCTGGTGACATCATGAATTTTGAAATGGCTCAAGAATTGGCAGAAATGGAAGGGATTGATGTGGCTAGTGTCGTTGTAGATGATGACATTGCTGTGGAAAACAGTCTCTATACACAGGGACGTCGAGGTGTTGCAGGAACCATTCTTGTTCATAAAATTTTGGGACACGCAGCGCGTCAAGGCAAATCATTAGCAGAAATCAAAGCTTTAGCAGACGCTTTAGTGCCAAATATCAAAACCATTGGATTTGCGCTCTCAGGCGCCACCGTCCCAGAAGTTGGCAAGCCAGGCTTTGTCCTTGCAGACGATGAATTTGAGTACGGCGTTGGTATCCATGGTGAACCAGGATATAAGAAAGAAAAAATGCAAAGCTCAGCTGTTTTAGCCAAGGAATTGGTAGACAAGCTAGCAGATGCTTTTGAGTTGGTATCTGGTCAAAACTACGGTATTTTGATTAACGGCTTAGGGGCAACCCCTTTGATGGAACAATATGTTTTTGCTAACGACGTGGCAAAACTATTGGCAGAAAAAGGAGTAACCATTCACTTTAAGAAAATTGGTGACTACATGACTTCAATTGATATGGCTGGTCTATCCTTGACTCTGATCAAACTAGACGATGACGCTTGGATACAAGCCCTTCAATCAGATGTGACAACACCAGCCTGGTAAGGAGAAAGCTATGCAAACAGAACAAGCTATTAAATGGATGCGTCTCTTTAATGAGAATATCCAAGACAATAAGGACTATTTGAGCCAATTGGATACTCCGATTGGTGACGGTGACCACGGAGGTAACATGGCGCGTGGTATGGCTGCCGTTATAGAAGCCATTGATGGCAAAACTTTTGACAGTGCCTCTGACGTGTTTAAGATCGTTGCCATGCAACTGTTGAGCAAGGTCGGAGGAGCTTCAGGACCTCTTTACGGCTCTGCGTTTATGGGACTTGCTAAGGCTGGAGAGCAAGCTAGTCTGGCAGATGCGCTACAGGCAGGTCTTGAAATGATTCAAAAGCGCGGTAAAGCTGAATTTGGCGAAAAAACCATGGTTGACGTCTGGACACCTGTTATTAAAGCGTTATCAGACAACCAATTAACCAAAGAAGTGATTGAAGAAGCCGTTTTAGCAACAAAAGACTCTCAAGCCACCAAGGGGCGTGCTTCGTATGTCGGCGAGCGCTCTATTGGGCACATTGATCCAGGGTCATTCTCGTCAGGTCTTTTGTTCGAAGCCATGCTAGATGCAGAGGTAGTGTCATGACAGAATTAGGAATGATTATCGTATCGCATTCAAAACACATTGCTCAAGGTGTGGTAGACTTGATTTCAGAAGTTGCAACAGATGTGGCTATCACCTATGTTGGCGGCACCGAGGATGGCGATATAGGAACAAGTTTTGACCAGATTCAGGCCATTGTTGACGCCAACCCTAAGGATGATTTGCTAGCCTTCTTTGATTTAGGCTCAGCTCGGATGAATATTGAGATGGTTTCTGATTTTTCAGATAAGACTATCACGTTGAACGTGGTTCCTATTGTCGAAGGAGCCTATACAGCGGCAGCCCTTATCCAAGCAGGGGCAGACAAAGAAACGGTTTTAAATCAACTCAAAGAGCTTGCCATTACCAAATAGTGATAAGGCTTATGATACAAGGCGTTTTCCAGAATAAAGATAACAAAAAGCTGATGACAATCAGCTTTTTGAGTTAGCTTTCAAAAACCCCTCATCTCTGCGAGGTTGTGGTATAATATGCTCAAAAAGGAGGGCGAAGCTATTGCGGCAAAAAATGATAGCACGGTATCAAGCATTGAGGGCCTATCAGCGATTAGGGCTTTCAGCAGAGGCATTTCAGGCTTTGGCTAAGGTTCAAGTCATAGATTATCGGTTAGGCTCACCTAGTTTTTGGTTCATCTGGCAACTGGAAAAAACTCTTAAACCAGCCAAGGAACTGCTAGACATGTTACTGTGCATGGTTGACATGCCTCATGAATTGAGTGGTCACCTAGAAGAAACACAGACCTTGGTAGCTCGCTTTCACCCCGACTTGTCTCCAGACCATATTTTTTGGAAAGAAGTTGCCCAGCTTGTTGATCACGCCTTTCCAGAACAATCGCTTGACCAAGAGGGGGAACTAGAAAGGCGCCTTCATCAGTTTCGTTACCTAGTGTCTAGTCAGCAGGCGCAATATATTCGCCATCATTTTAAAAGTTCTGGCATGACAGACCGCCAGGCATTAGCCCTTTTTTTAAAAGGGAAAAAAGGCCCTGCCTTTTGGCGGCGCCACCCTGACTACACGTTGATGGACTCAGCTCGACTGCATAACAAGGTAGCTGTTCAGTCAGGACAGATAAGGTTTCCAGACCAAGAAATATCTTACAATATCAAGGTGTTAATCGATTTTCACACGGAGTTTATCCTAGATAGCCAGGGGCGTTTCCTCAATGAGATTGATGCCGAAGTCGTCTCTCAAAAGGGTCTTATTAACGGTGCTTCCTTTAACTACGGCACTCGAGGAAAAAGGCATTGGGATTTAGATGTCGCTCCTATCAGACGACACGACCCAGCAGTGAGGAAAAAAGCCCTGAAAGGCTACCAAGCACCTAGATGGATTAGGCGAAACCAAGCCGATTTTGAATGGTCTTACTTTAATAAGAGAGGCCTTTTTTCAAGAGACCGCAAAAGTTGTTTTGATTTGGTCAAGGCTCAGGCCAAGCAATTTAAAGCTCAAATCAAAAACAGTTGAGATTGCACGCAAAAGGGTAAGCCGTTAAACAGCCTTTAGAGCAAGGCTCACCTAGTGCTTGTTTGTCGGTAAAGACGGCAGTGATTGTCAATTAAAGCTAAATTTTGGTATAATCATGTAAGAAATCACAACTAGACATAGCAGTGTCGCTGGCCTTGTTGCTGAGCGGTTTTGATAGCTTGTGATAAGTGCGATGTAGAAATGTTCTGAGGTAGAAAAATGAAAAAAATCCTTATTGTCGATGATGAAAAACCAATCTCTGACATTATTAAATTTAATTTAACAAAAGAAGGTTATGATATTGTGAGGGCTTTTGATGGGCGTGAGGCTGTTGCTGTTTTTGAAGAACACAAACCTGACTTGATTATTTTGGACCTCATGCTACCAGAATTAGATGGTCTTGAGGTTGCCAAAGAAATTCGCAAAAGCAGCCATGTGCCAATCATCATGCTATCTGCTAAAGATAGTGAATTTGATAAAGTCATCGGTCTAGAAATTGGAGCAGATGACTATGTGACCAAACCTTTTTCCAATCGCGAGCTATTGGCGCGTGTCAAGGCCCACCTACGTCGGACAGAAACCATTGAAACAGCGGTAGCTGAAGAAAACGCCTCTGCAGGTTCACAAGAATTAACCATTGGGAACTTGCAGATTTTGCCTGATGCTTTTGTGGCTAAAAAACATGGAGAAGAGGTGGAGTTGACTCACCGTGAATTTGAATTGTTGAGGCATTTGGCCAATCATATGGGACAAGTCATGACGCGAGAGCATTTGCTAGAAACCGTCTGGGGCTATGATTATTTTGGTGATGTTCGTACCGTTGACGTTACGGTTCGTCGCCTGCGCGAAAAAATTGAGGACACTCCGAGTCGTCCAGAATACATTTTGACCAGACGTGGTGTCGGTTACTACATGAAATCATATGACTAGAGATATTATCGGCAACCTATCTGCTTTTGAGCTGGCCATTTTATTGCTACTCGTTTTTGTTGCCTTTTATTTTATTCATTTGGCCATTCGAGACTACCGCAATGCTCGCTTGATTCGGATGATGAGTCATAAAATAAGAGATTTAATCAACGGCTCCTATACCGATGTCATTAATGAAAAAGCAGATATCGAATTGATGGAATTAGCAGAGCAACTCAATGATTTATCAGATGTGTTTCGCCTGACCCATGAAAATCTGGCCCAGGAAAAAAATCGTTTGGCTAGCATCTTGGCTTATATGTCAGATGGTGTGCTTGCAACAGACCGTTCTGGTAAAATCATCATGATTAACGAGACTGCTCAAAAGCAACTTAATCTTAGTCGCGACCAAGCTCTGCAAAAAACGATTACCGACTTGTTAGAAGGAGATTCTCCTTACACTTATCGTGATTTGGTGTCAAAAACCCCAGTCGTGACAATCAGTCGTAGAAACGATATCGGAGAGTTTGTGTCTTTGAGGTTGCGCTTTGCCCTTAATCGGCGAGAAAGTGGTTTTATTTCAGGTTTGGTAGTGGTGTTACATGACACAACTGAGCAAGAAAAAGAAGAACGCGAACGCCGTTTGTTTGTCTCAAACGTCAGTCATGAATTGCGGACACCTCTGACCTCAGTCAAATCCTATTTGGAAGCTCTTGACGAAGGAGCACTCAAAGAAGACATCGCACCTAGCTTTATCAAGGTGTCATTAGATGAAACGAACCGCATGATGCGAATGATTTCAGACCTTTTAAATCTGTCTCGAATAGATAATCAGGTGACTCAACTATCTGTTGAAATGACAAATTTCACGGCTTTTATGACCTCGATTTTAAACCGTTTTGATTTGGTAAAAAGCCAACACACCAGTACTAGCAAAACCTATGAAATCGTTAGAGATTACGCGATCCATTCGCTTTGGCTAGAAATTGACAATGATAAAATGACTCAGGTTATTGAAAACATCCTAAACAACGCCATCAAATATTCACCAGACGGCGGTAAAATAACCGTTCAAATGAAAACAACAGAGACCCAATTAATCATTTCCATAGCCGATCAAGGGCTAGGAATTCCTAAAAAAGATTTGCCTCTTATTTTCGACCGTTTCTATCGTGTCGACAAGGCTAGAAGCAGAGCTCAAGGTGGCACAGGGCTAGGGTTAGCCATCGCCAAAGAAATTATCAAACAGCATCACGGTTTTATCTGGGCCAAGAGTGACTATGGAAAAGGATCGACCTTCACCATCGTGTTACCTTATGAAAAAGACGCTGTCACTTATGACGAATGGGAGGACGATATAGAGTAATTGATGAATAACAATGGATTTAAATACAGTATTTTAGCTTCGGGATCAACAGGAAATTGCTTTTACCTAGAGACCCCTAAAAAGCGACTGCTGATAGATGCAGGATTAACGGGTAAAAAAATCACCAGCCTATTAGCAGAAATTGATCGCAGGCCAGAAGATTTGGATGCGATTTTGATCACACATGAGCATTCGGATCATATCAAGGGGGTTGGAGTGCTCGCTCGCAAATACCACTTGGACGTTTATGCCAACGAAAAAACCTGGCAGTTAATTGATGACCGCAATATGATTGGTAAACTAGACACCTCACAAAAGCATCTCTTTCAACGGGACAAAACACTTACCTTTGGAGACATTGACATTGAAAGCTTTGGAGTTAGTCACGACGCGATTGACCCACAGTTTTACCGCATTATGAAGGATAATAAGTCTTTTGTGATGTTGACAGACACAGGCTATGTGAGCGACCGATTGGCAGGTATTATTGAAAACGCTGATGGGTATTTGATTGAATCAAACCACGATGTTGAAATTTTACGCTCAGGCTCCTATCCATGGAACCTTAAACAACGCATTTTATCGGATCGTGGGCATTTGTCTAACGAGGATGGTGCGGGTGCCATGATTAGAACACTTGGTCATAAAACCAAAAAAATCTATTTAGGGCATTTAAGCAAAGAAAATAATATCAAAGAGTTAGCACACATGACCATGGTTAATCAATTGGCTATGGCAGATTTAGGGGTTGGGCGAGATTTTACCGTTCATGATACTGCCCCAGACACCGCTAGTCCACTGACAGATATTTAGTTTTTTGAATATCTACTGAAAAGACCATTTGGAAGCAGTCTTCTAAATGGTTTTTTGCTATAATAGAGGAGTCTATTGACAAAAAGAAAAGGGGTTTTTTTATGAAAAAGCTGGAAGCGTTGCTGAAGAAATCATTCAACATAATCTTTGAAGACAACAAGTTACTAGAGACGGCATTTACACACACGTCATATGCCAATGAGCATCGCCTCCTAAACATTTCACATAATGAGCGTTTGGAATTTTTAGGAGACGCCGCTCTTCAATTGATTATATCAGAGTATTTGTTTGCGAAATACCCTGAAAAAACAGAAGGTGACATGTCAAAACTCAGGTCTATGATTGTACGTGAGGAAAGTTTGGCAGGCTTTTCAAGATTTTGCTCCTTTGACAGTTACATCAAACTGGGAAAAGGCGAGGAAAAATCAGGAGGTCGCAATCGTGATACCATTCTTGGCGATTTATTTGAGGCTTTTTTGGGAGCCTTGTTATTGGACAAGGGTGTCGAAGAAGTGCGTCGCTTTTTAAAACAAGTGATGATTCCCCAAGTTGAGCGAGGCAATTTCGAAAAGGTCAAAGATTACAAAACTTGCCTGCAAGAGCTTTTGCAAGCTCAAGGTGATGTCATTATTGACTATCAAGTGATTAGCGAGACAGGACCTGCCCACGCCAAACAATTTGAGGTGGCTATTTATGTCAATGACGAGCTCATTAGTAAAGGCCTCGGCAAGTCTAAAAAAATGGCGGAACAAGATGCTGCTAAAAATGCCCTAGCCCAGCTTAGTGAGGTCTAAATGTTTTTAAAAGAAATCGAAATGCAAGGGTTTAAATCCTTTGCAGACAAAACTAAGATTGAATTTGACAAGGGGGTAACCGCAGTTGTAGGCCCAAATGGTTCAGGGAAAAGCAATATCACAGAGAGCCTTCGCTGGGCGTTGGGTGAATCTAGTGCGAAAAGCTTGCGAGGCGGTAAGATGCCAGATGTGATTTTTTCAGGCACTGACAAGCGAAACCCCTTAAACTACGCGCAAGTCTCAGTTGTATTAGACAACTCTGATGCTTTTATCAAGGATGCCAAGGAAGAAATCCGTATTGAGCGACACATCTATCGCAATGGTGATAGTGACTACCTGATTGATGGGCGCAAGGTGAGGTTGCGAGACATTCATGATTTGTTTATGGATACTGGCTTGGGGAGAGATTCGTTTTCGATTATTTCGCAAGGGCGCGTCGAAGAGATTTTCAACAGTAAACCAGAAGACAGGCGTGCCATTTTTGAAGAAGCAGCTGGCGTTTTGAAATATAAAACACGTAAAAAAGAAACACAGAGCAAGCTGCAACAAACTCAAGATAATCTCGACCGTTTAGATGACATTGTTTATGAATTAGAGCACCAAGTCATCCCTCTTGAAAAACAGGCCAAGACAGCCAAACAATTTTTGACCTTAGACAGTGAGCGAAAACAGCTCCAGCTGGACATATTAGTGACAGATATTGAGCAAAATCAAGCCCAGAAAGAAGCCTGTCATCAGGACTTAGATCAATTGCAAAAAGCTTTGGCTGATTATCACACTAAACGTGATGACTTGCAAAAGTCACATCAGGCCTTGAAAAGCAAGCGTCAGTCCTTAAATCAGGTATCTGATCACACTCAGACACAGTTATTGGAACTAACCAAGCTCATTTCGGACCTTGAAAGACACATCGAACTGATTCATCTGGAAACGAGCCAAAAACAAGCTAAAAAAGAAGAAGCTAGTCAGCGTTTAGGACAGCTTACAGAGCAATTAGAGGCTTTTCAGAATGAACACCAGCAAAAAAGCCATCGCTTGGCAACTATTGAGCAGGAGTTGGCTCTTTTGACCGTTTCCTTGAGTGACTTGACAAAAGTGCTAGAGCGCTTTTCAACTGATCCAGATCAGGCCATCGAAAATCTCAGGGAATCTTTTGTTGGGTTGATGCAAAAAGAAGCACAAATCTCTAATCGCTTGACCATTTTACAAGCTGACTTAGACAAAGAAGATCAAGCTAGAGAAGCCTACACTCAGGAATATCAAGCCATAAAAGATAAAGTCGAACAGCTAGAGAAAGAGTGTCACCTTGCTTTGAAACGTTATGAAATGAGCCAGTCAGAGGTCAGTGATTTGCTTCACAGCTATCATCAGCTAGAAACTGCCATAGGAACACTAGAGCAACGCTACCAACAAGAACAAACCCAACTCTTTGACCTTTTAGATCAGCAAAAAGCCAAAGAGGCTCGAAAAAACAGCTTAGAAGCCATTCAAAAAAACCATAGTCAATTCTATGCAGGCGTCAGATCAGTTCTCCAAGCAGCGCAGCAATTAGGAGGTATCCTGGGAGCGGTTAGTGAGCATTTGACCTTTGATCGCACTTACCAGACAGCCCTAGAGATAGCTTTAGGAGCTAGCAGCCAGCATGTTATCGTTACAGACGAAGCGGCGGCAAAACGAGCGATTGCACACTTAAAAGCAAATCGCCAAGGGCGAGCGACATTTTTACCATTGACCACGATTAAGAGCCGTTCGCTTTCAAAAACGTCTCTAGACCAGTTGATATCCTGCCCGGGATATTTAGGAACGGCAGAATCCTTGGTGACCTATGATGACAAATTAGCTGCGATTTTTCAGTATTTGTTAGGAACAACGGTTGTTTTTGAAACAATTGATCAAGCCAATCAAGCTGCCAAACGTTTGCAGTACAAAGTCAGAATTGTCACCTTGGACGGGACAGAACTCCGACCAGGTGGTTCCTTTGCAGGAGGAGCTAATCGTCAAAATAACACCACTTTTATCCAGCCAGAGTTAGATCAAGTCCTTAAAGATTTGAGCCAACTATCTGACCAGTTAAGAGAAGCTGAAGCGACAGTCACAACTCTCAAAGAGGAATTGACGGATAAAAAAACAGCCCACCAGCAACTCAAGCAAGCTGGAGAAACAGCTAGATTAGCTGAGCAAAAGCATCAGTTAGCTTATCAGCAGGTCAAGGAACAGCTAAGCGATGCCCAAGCACTCTTAGCAACCTTTGCAACAGGACAGAAACACTCAAGTGAGGATTTGTTGACTGAAAAATCAGAGCTAGAAACAGAACTCACTCATGTGACTGAAGCAAAAAGAGCAATCACTACCGAGATTGAGCAGTTAAAAGCAGGCAAAACGGTTGTTAAAGAAACCAAAGATCGTTTAGAACAAGACTTGTCTCAGGCTCGTCTGCGCCAGCGAGATTTGCTCAGCGAACAAAAATTTGAGACTGCTAATCAACATCGGATCAATCAGCAAATCAACCAAACTCAAGCCGACATTAGGCAGTTAAAAGACTTGCTATCTAGTCATATTAACCAAGATGACAAGGCCCATCTGCCGACACTCAAAGAACAGCTAGCTGAGGCTCAAAGGAGCAAAGAAGCCTACCAAGAAAAACTAGTGACCTTGAGATTTGATATCGAAGACAAAGAAGCGCAGTTGGAGGAGTTAGCGAGTCAACTGGCCAAAGAAACTCAACAGAACGAACAGTTTATTCGCCAACAGACTAAGCTTGAAGGGGAGCTTGAACAAGTCACAAACCGCTTGCGAGCCTACGCCAAGCTTTTATCAGAAGAGTTTCAGATGACCTTGTCAGAAGCTAAACAAACCAGAACAACTATTGATAACTTGGCTTTAGCCAAGCAACGCCTACAGGCCTTGCAAAAAGACATTAAAGCACTGGGTCCTATTAATAGTGACGCGATTGCACAGTTTGAAGAAGTCAATGAGCGCTTAACCTTTTTAAAAGGTCAAAAAGAAGACCTTATGACAGCTAAAAATCTACTGACGTCTACGATTGACAATATGGACGCAGAAGTAAAAGCCAGATTTAAAGTCACTTTTGAGGCTATTCGTAACAGTTTTAAAGAGACCTTTACCCAGATGTTTGGGGGAGGCTCTGCTGATTTACTATTAACAGAGGGCAATCTGCTTTCTGCAGGCATTGAGATTGCCGTGCAACCACCAGGTAAAAATATCCAATCCCTTAATCTAATGTCTGGTGGTGAAAAGGCCTTATCAGCGCTTGCTTTATTATTTGCTATTATTCGTGTAAAGACCATACCATTTGTGATTTTAGATGAGGTTGAAGCAGCCCTTGATGAGGCTAACGTTAAACGTTTTGGAGATTATCTCAACCGTTTTGACAAAGATAGTCAGTTTATCGTTGTGACGCATCGTAAAGGAACCATGGCGGCAGCAGATAGCATTTATGGGATAACCATGCAAGAGTCAGGTGTGTCAAAGGTCGTATCTGTGAAGTTAAAGGATTCTAAGGAACTGACTTTCTTATCCTAGACCCAAAACATTCCTAAAGCAGTCTAATAACCTTTAGGTAAGATGTTTTTGATAAAACATAAATGTCATCTAGCTAAGCTAGCTTGTTGCGGACAACCCATAAAAAAACTATTCCCACATTGTACTGACCCCCAAA
>NZ_LHQM01000040.1 GCF_001302265.1 Streptococcus phocae
GAGAAATAATTTCTACAGATAAAGCTGTTAATAGTACAGCAGAAAATAATTTAATTTTTTCATAAATAAAATCCTTTTTATATTTTATCACATTTATTCGAAAAATAAAGCGGTTTCAAAAAAATATCTTTATACATTTTAATTGCTATAAGTTAAGTTTCTATTTTCGTTATAGTCCTACGATAGTGACTATCAATAGCTACTAGTTCCTTCTTCTCTTCTTCTGTTAGTTCGTCTAATTCTATTCCGTGCATGAAAAATCGGCTACTTAGATAACCTTCCAGACTATCTTTTAAGTGTTGTCGCCTTTTAGTACGTTTGTACCATTGCTGACGATTTTGCTTGGGTTTCAAATCAATATGTTCTTTCTCAATATCATTATTTGTTTATCATACCCGTTGAGCATGATTAACGTAAGCTAAATAAAGTTCTTTGGTTTCGAGGAAAGGTTACTCCAGCATCTTGATAATGTTCTTAGCATCGGTATCCATGGCGCGTGATAGGTTTTCAAGTTGATGCTTTGGCAAATCCCAACCATGATTGCTCTGTAGCCAGGCTTCCTCATCTTGTTGCTCTTTTAGTATTCTGCATCTACTCTCCTCTGTATACCATTTCTTTATATGTCACATCACGCGCTACTTCGGTGACTGATCTGCGAGCTACGGTGTTCGTTCTTGGGTTTTTCTCTATTATAGCAATATTCTTCTCTCTTTAGCATTATCGTAAAAAAACACCTAGGCGGTGTCTCTTTAATATACTAATAAGGCATTAAGGTTTATAGCCCCTTAAAACACCAAGAAGGTTTTGACTGAAGAATATTTCCTCATGGTCTTTCAAGGAACCCCCTTGAACATAATCAATATACCCAATACCATTAAGCAGACACACAACTTCTCCAGTCGCTTTAACTAAACTCTCTCGCGTAAAATCTAAAGAGAGTCCTAAAAGGTCTGCATCTGATAAAATTACCACGTCCTTTGTGGTTAGATGCCTAATCGGAAATATCGTTTCCTGATTTGAGGATACTTGTGGCTCTTCTAAACTTTCAAAAAATGTAACCGTACATGAGGTGCTAGCTATAAAGAACTGTTCCCTCTTAATATATAAATCAAACTTAGCTAACCCATTAAGAACAGTTTGTCTTAAAATGTCTAAATCATTCGTCATCTTTCTCTCCTTTTTCTCGCCGGCTACGTTCTGTTAAGAGCTACCGAGTAAAATAATCAAGCAGTCTAGTTACTGCTTTAGGTATTTGTGCCTTATTGCTTCTCCTACTGCTTCATTCGGATAGTCTGTATCAATCTCCTTATCCAGTATTGGGAAGTTATTAAAGGACTATAGGCGCGTGATTCCCTCAGTGACTTCTTTTGCAGCAAACCTAAAAGTAGAAATAATTGTTCCTGATATTTAAGTGCAAAAAGTTACTTCCCTTTCGAGGGTACAGGGTGTGCAGGGGACGTGCGAGTTTGTTAATTAGGTATTTATACAATGACATTTGATTTCTCCTGTTGAGGCATTTGTTACTACATAGTATATAATCAAAAAAGAAATGAGACAATAGCAAACGGGTTATGATAACTTTGAATAACTTAAAAGAATAGTGATGCTAGTTTGGTCTAAATAATAGAGCATAGCATCAATTAAACACATCGTTTTAATTTAGTTATTGTAATAGTTATAAGAATAATTATATAATAGTTATAGAGGGATCTCAAACTTATGTATATCAAGGGGTTCAGCAAAGTTATTTCATAGATTTTGCGAAATACTTCATAACTTTGGCGAAATACTTCATAACTTTGGCGAAACACTTCATAACTTTGGCGAAACACTTCATAACTTTGGAGAAAAATACTAATATTTTAGTGGATAGTCTATCATTCGTGTTGTTTTTTCTCCAATACGATGAAACTTAGTAAAGGAAGTGATAAAAATGGACAAAAATGAGGATGCTAAAATGCTAATTCCTTATAACAAAGCAAAAGGTCAGTATGATAAACTATTTCCAACTTTATTCGACTTAGGGAATATCTCTAAAGATGATGAGCGAATTGTCAATGCTATTCTGTCAGAGTTACACCGTCTGCCTTATTCAGAAAGTGGGATAGAAATCGACTACGACAGAATTGCCATACTAGCTGGTGGACAGTACACAAGAGAGTTGAAAATTGACGGAGAACGTGTTATCGCTACGAATAACATCAAAAGGTTTAGTACTGCTATTGAAGATATCGGATCATTCCTAAGTCAAGTGCATTATAAAAAGGTTATTGGACTAGATGAGTTCGGTATACCAAATAAGTTTGATCATATTTTTTTGTTTAAGGATAAATTTACGATAGACCACGGAGCGCGTAAACTAACGGTTTATCTATCTGATTATATTTATCAAGATGAAGTCCTTGATGAAACTGGTGCTATTGAGACACCTCAAAGGCGTGTGTATGAGCTCTTTTACCAAGACGATTGGAGCAAAATTCATCACCTCAAATATAGCCTGTTTATCCATAATTCCCTAAAATCCCAATATTCCATGCGTCTATACCGAGAAATTGCCGGTTATCGTAGTTATGGAAGTTACTATGCTTATGCAGAGCGATTTGAAAAGGATATTATGAAGCTTTCAACTCCTTCCTTAATACAAAATAAGTCTGTGCTTATTCGTAGAGCCTTTAAAGAGCTGAAGGAATTGAAAGACCAATTCGGCAATCCCATCATTCCCGATTTAGAGATGGTCATTGAACGGCGAGGGCGAGGAACTTATAAATACTCCTTTACCTTTAAAAAATTCACCAATGACCTTCTTCCGGTGCTTGGTATGACTTCGGAAGGTTTTTATATCCTACAGTTCCCCTCTCAACAAATGTCTGTTATTGATAGTCAAGAAGAGGATGCGGACTATATCGAAGTATCCAATTACTTTGTCACTATTTTTGGAACGGATAACAGCGTTAACAATAGTAACAACCGCAACACCTTAAAAGAATGGTTAAAGGTAGCAGATAAAGAGTTAATTATTGAAATGTTGAGAAGGACAAGTACGGACAGTTCACGAAAATTTGGCTGGACCATTAAGGCAATGAAGAATTTACTATCACAGGACGTTACAACGATAGAAGGTCTGAGAGAATCGGATCAACTAAAATTCAATCGAAGTGAATCTTTAATCACGCGCTTAATCGAGCAAAACCCTCAATATGCTCAACTGTTCGTCATGTTAAAGGAATTAACCAGTGAGCCTACCATTGCCCCTGTCATCATTGAAGATGTCGAAAACTAT
>NZ_LHQM01000041.1 GCF_001302265.1 Streptococcus phocae
CGCTCAAGCTCTGTCATCTCTTCTGGTTTTTTCTTTGGTTTACGGCCCATTTTAGACGGTCTCCCTCTTGGTTTCTCAACAATAGTATACCCGTTTTTCTTGTATTGTGCTATCCAATTTGAAAGCATACCATAGTTTGGTAGGGCATAATCCAATGAGACTTGCTTGATAGATCTATTTTCTAGTAAAACCCTATCAATGATTTCTTGTTTTAGTTCAGGTGGATAGTAGCTATTCTTTCTTTTTCTAACATTCTCAACACCATACCTATCCATAAGCTTTATCAAATATTTAAGAGTGGAAAGACTAACATCGTATGTCTCACTTATCTGAGACCAAGACACGCCATTCTTTCTTAGTGCATAGAGTTCTAGTTTATTTTCATAACTTAACTTCATAAGAAAAACACCCCATTCGTTAGATTTTTTGTCCAACTTTTGGGGTGCAGTTCA
>NZ_LHQM01000042.1 GCF_001302265.1 Streptococcus phocae
TTGGGGTGCAGTTCACATTTCAGGAATAGTTTTTTATTTTGTTATAAGATTTTAGGGATTTGTATCTACAAATCCCTTGCTTGCCTGAATTATCTTGGAATCAAAGACAGGGCTAACATTTGTAAAAGAGCTAATTTACCTCGTGATTGATGAGGTTTTTTCGCTATTGATTGAGCAAAATCAATAACAGGTTTAGGTGCTTCATATTTATTTAAAATGAGATACCATGAGATATCACTGCTTAATTTTGCTAAAACATCTTGTTCCCCTTTTCAATAGCTTTTTTAGCCGTCATAAAAATAGCAAACAAAGACTTATTATTCTGGATAGCATCAGAATTCAAGATATTATCAATTTGTACTAACCATTCATTTGATTCATTCTTTTTTATCATGATAAAATTACCCCCAAAACTAGGACGTGGATGCTATGATCCATAGTTAATCTAACTGTTAAGCATAACTTGACTTAAAACGAACATATGAGCCATCTGAGAGGGCTTGAAATTAATCTAGGTCATTTAGACTAGCTAATTTGCTAATAGATATGTCGGATATTATTTTAACAAATTTTTACATAAAAATAAATATAAGGAAAGCGATGTAATAGAATGCGTGAAACCCTTTGAACTATAAATCACCCAGATAATATCTAGAGAGTGGCTAGCTTCTACTTGAAAATTAGCATCTTACAATTGAAATAATAATATGATATGATATTACTGAGGAATGATGAATTCTTTAAAAAATTTAATTCAAATTGAAGTAATATAAAAAAATTAGTAACAAAACCTTAGCTTGTTGTAAGCTCTTTGAGTTTTGTAGTTGATACTACAGCTAGTATCGTTAGTGCAGTAACAGCAAATCCATTTAATTATTGATAAATGGTGGGGGAACAGTTAAGTCACAAACTTAAAAAATAGGGAAGGGCAATGTCAGGTTCACAAAAAGCTTGGGATGATGCTCGATTAAATGCACATTGAAATGACTTTAAATTTTAAAAATGGTTTATAAAAGATAAAGGCCCAATAATGTTATAGGGTCTTTTATCATATAGGTAGGTGCTTATGAAATTAAAATTATCTGTCATTGGATTCTTCTTTTGTTTAATTGCTGCAATTGGTGTTGTCAGTATTAGTGATAGTCAAGATCCGATTCCTTTACCAATTGATGGTGCCTTTTCAATTCAAGGGAAAAGCAACCTTCCTAGTAACGAAATATACAAAACGATTGGTAATCTATCAAAAACGAAAAACGTAAACATTTACAAGCCGATAGTTCAGAATTCGGGTCAGGTGATTTATGTCAATTTCGATGATACAAACTATGAACAATTAAAGTCTGCACCGATAACAGGAATGTATTATACCCTAGGGAAAATAGATTCAAATAGTTTAAAACCACTTACGGCTACAGGATTGCAAACGGCATATATGGCTTATCCCTGGCATATAGGAGGGATTTTACAATTTACTGGGACTTTAAGATTGTTGTTAATGATATCAATTTACTTAACCTTATTAGTGACTTTATTTGTTGTTAGAACGAGGCAGATTAAAGAAGGAGTGATCAGACGTTCTTTAGGATTACCTGTATCTAACTTCAGAAAAGATTATTTCATTTCTTTTGCTGTTGAACTGGTTATAGGCGCTTTATTGATGATTTTTTACAGTTCCTTTTTAGGTGGCGGTTTCTTCACCTATAGTTCTAAGTTATTTTTCTCTATGCTTTTAACTAATTTTATACTATTTCAAATCATTGATATCATCACATTTGCACTATTTTGGATGACTATTAGGGTTGAAAAACCTATTGAAATTATAAAAAAAAAGGCAAAAAATAAACTCATTTTTATCATATGGCTTGTCGCTATTTCCATTATAATCATTGTCTCAGGGATTTTGTTACAAGAAACAAAGATTAGTCAGTCAAGAATAAACATACAAATCAATAATTTAAAACCATGGGACAATGTCAAAGACTGGAAAAGGCTAGAGTTTTTGGGTATTGAAAATCAATCCGTTAATAATGGAGAAACAAATAATTTAGAAGAAAAATATATATCTATAGCCACAGCCTTAAAAAAATTAGATTTTTTATACATCAAACCGTCTAGTGTATATGTTCCAGATTATATGAAAACTTCTGGTTTTGCAGAAGATTTTTCTAAACAATTAAAAAGTGATGGCATAACGAATCCAGAAGTAAATAAAAAACTGATTTATATCAATCAAACAGGTGCTAATGTACAAAATAAAGTTAATGGAACAAATTATCAAGTTTTAGCTAATAAGGTAGCAACAATCTATATTCCTAATAAATTTAAAAAGAGTAGAACATCAATTGAGAATACAGTTGCAGCAGAACAATTTACGGGAACAAACTATACGAAAGAAAATCTTGCAGTTCAAATAATTCCTAATGGGAAAAGATTTTTTTATTTCAATGAGAATGGTGACAATTATCACGAAAATAAAGATATTTTACCTTTGGTAAGTGTTGCAGATAGTCGAGATAACATAGTAGTTGTATTAGATACTGATAAAATGATAGAAAATAAAGATTTTGTTTTGGCTAGCAACATAGCATATAGCTCGCTTTTTAGTCCTGAAGCGATAAAGAAAATTAATGATTTGAGTGTTAATTTGAATTTTTCAATTGATCCAGTAGATGTTTCTCAAATTGTGAAACTTAATATTCGGTCCTTAGAGCACCAAATTTTCCTTTCGAAAATCTTACAGAAAATTATTTATTGTATTGTATTTCTACTCATTTATCAATATACCCAACTATTTATTTTTTCAAAACAGAATGAGTACGTGAAAAAAATAATTTTAGGTCTCTCAAAAACATGTATAGCCATTTCAAGTCTCAACTATTTTATAATCACTATTACTACGGTTATCCTATTTACATTTATCATGACAAGTCAGATAGAGCTATTGTATATTGGCATTGCTTCTTTAATGGTTTTAATGTTTTCAGCAATGCTGAGTTTTAGAAAATTATCGAAAAAATATTCTCAAATTTTAAAAGGAGATGAACAATGACAATTGAACTGTTGAACGTTACAAAAACATTCGGCTCAAAAAGGATATTTACAGATTTAAATTTAACGTTTGAAGCTGGGAAAAGCTACGCATTGATTGGAGGCTCTGGCTCAGGTAAAAGCACATTACTTAATATTATAGGAAGACTAGAAAAAATTGATAGTGGAAAAGTTTTAGTTGATGAACAGGATATTTGGAAAACAAAAGAAAGAACGTTCTTTAAAAATATTATTGGGTATGTTTTCCAGAATTATTCTTTAATAGAAAACAAAACAGTATATGATAATTTGAGACTCATCACTAAAGATAAAAACATAATATCTGATGTGCTTGAAAAAGTAGGGCTTTCTAGTGACTATTTAAATCAGAAAATATATGAATTGTCTGGAGGACAGGCTCAGCGTGTAGCTATTGCAAGAATGTTATTGAAACCACGTAAAGTTATTTTAGCGGATGAGCCTACAGGAGCTTTGGATGGTGAGATTGGCAAAGAAATCATTAATTTATTATTGAGTGAAACAGCTGAAAATAAATATGTTATTATAGCAACACATGATCCAGATGTATATCATAAAGTTGATTTTATTATTGATATGAAAGATATAAGGAATGAGATATGAAAAAGAAATTGATCATTAGTTTGATAGTATTAACTGGAATACTCGTAATTTTTTTAGTTGGAAACCAATTCATAAAAACAGAAAATCCCAAACCTACTGTAGATTTAACGGTTTATACTATCTCTTCTGATGATACAGAAAAATGGAATAAAGTAAAACAATTAGAAACGCAAGATGGTATCTACCTAATAACGGTAAAAGAAGTAGCATCTTCAGAAGAAATATTTTCAAACATCATTGCAGATGGAGCTGCTATGGGCTTTGGGGTTAGCGAAGAAGAGGCTAAGCAATTTAACAATAATTTAGGAAATACGATAAAAGATTCTAAGCATAATCAATTAATCGGAATAAAATATTTCACTTTTTCTAATGAAGACGAGGGATTTGTAGTAGCAAATTTTGACTACGGCAAAAAAGAGCTTAATGCTCAGAAGAAAGGAAAGAAAGAATTATATAAAAAACTATAT
>NZ_LHQM01000043.1 GCF_001302265.1 Streptococcus phocae
CAACGACTTTAGAAAGTAATTTTGCACGCCCTCTGTTCGCCTTCATATTGGTGACTTTGATTTTGTCAAGCACATCATAAAGCGTGTTAAGTTCTTTGTTTTTTAGTTTTAGTTCCATTTTTTCTCCTATAAATTAAGTCCATGTGAGTTATATTCACCTATGATTGCTCTTGAGGTATTTGCGTCCCAAGACCAAGACGCATTATTTGCATGTATCCAACAAGACCATAAAGCTTTAATCGAATGGTACAAATCATTTAAATCAACCATTTTAGGCATTTTTTCAGGCCTCATCTTAAAACCACGCGAAATGTTGAAATCATCGCTGAAAATGATACTATCACCGTAAATTTCTACTTGATCAATTGTCGCTCCATGAGCTGTACCTCTCGCAGCACGGAACGCCCGCAAGCCCGCAAAGCGACCAGACGACATACTATTGACACCATCCCCTGACGAGGTTACGCCGATAGAAGCATAGACAGAGCCTACGCCTTGGTCTGAACTGCTCGAAACATCGTTGAAGTGTACAAAAGCAGTGTGTGTACCTTTCCGTCTGACTAACGCGTTATTTTTACTATTAAAAGCAATTTCAGCATTACTGTTGAAACTGATTCCTGAATTATTCAAGTCGATAATCATCGCACCATTTCTGGCCCTAATGACCTTGCCCTCCAACAGACTGGTAATCGTGTGCTCGATTTTAGCCTTGATAAAGCTAGCATCTAACCCTACGATGCTACTTGCATTGAGATTAATGACTCTAATCTTCGCAGCGTCAATCGTACCTGCAATTATCTGGTCAGCTCTGATTTTAATAGCTTCGGCGATTTTTGTAGTGAATGTACCATTTACTGTTGTATTCCCATCAAGAGCGATGCGCTCTCCAGCAATGC
>NZ_LHQM01000044.1 GCF_001302265.1 Streptococcus phocae
CTACAGTTGACAATGAGCCCTTAAAAAGAGCAGGAAAAACCTGCTCTTTTAGCTGTGGCTTATTCGCCTTTATTTTTCTTGATGATTTCTTCTTGAACTGATTTAGGAACATCTTCATAGTGGTCAAATACCATCATGAAGGTACCACGTCCTTGAGTTGCAGAACGAAGAACAGTTGCATATCCAAACATTTCAGCAAGTGGTACAAAGGCACGAACGATTTGGCTGTTACCATGCGCTTCCATACCATCAACACGTCCACGACGAGCTGTTACGTGTCCCATAACATCTCCAAGATTGTCTTCTGGAGCTGTAATTGTAACAAGCATCATTGGCTCAAGGATAGCTGGTTTTGCTGATTTAGCTGCTTCTTTAAGTGCAAGAGATGCTGCGATCTTGAAGGCTGTCTCAGATGAGTCGACATCATGGTATGAACCATCGTAAAGTTTTGCTTTAACGTCAACCATTGGGTATCCTGCAAGGACACCATTAGACATTGACTCAACAAGTCCTTTTTCAACAGCAGGGATAAATTCACGAGGAACTACACCACCGACGATAGCGTTTTCGAATTCGAAACCTTTACCTTCTTCATTTGGAGTAAATTCAATCCAAACGTCACCGAATTGACCTTTACCACCAGATTGGCGTTTGAAGAAACCACGAGCTTGTGTTGAAGCACGGAATGTTTCACGGTAAGATACTTGAGGAGCACCTACATTAGCGTCAACTTTGAACTCACGACGCATACGGTCTACAAGAACGTCCAAGTGAAGCTCACCCATACCAGCGATAACAGTTTCACCAGTTTCAACGTTTGTTTCAACGCGGAATGTTGGATCTTCTTCAGCCAGTTTTTGAAGGGCAACACCCATCTTGTCTTGGTCTGCTTTAGATTTTGGTTCAACCATCAATTGGATAACTGGTTCTGGAACTTCAATTGACTCAAGAATAACTCTTGCTTTCTCATCTGTCAATGAGTCACCAGTAGTTGTGTCTTTTAATCCAACAGCAGCAGCAATATCACCAGAGTAAACTGTTTCAATTTCTTGACGGCTGTTAGCGTGCATTTGAAGGATACGTCCGATACGCTCACGTTTACCTTTTGAAGTATTCATTACGTATGAACCGCTGTTAAGAACACCTGAGTAAACACGGAAGAATGTCAAACGACCTACAAACGGGTCTGTCATGATCTTGAAGGCAAGCGCTGCAAATGGTGCTTCGTCTGATGCTGGACGCTCTTCTTCTTCTTCTGTTACTGGGTTGATCCCTTTGATTGCAGGAATGTCAAGTGGGCTTGGAAGGTATGCAATAACAGCATCAAGCATCAATTGAACACCCTTGTTTTTGAAGGCAGATCCACAAAGAACTGGGAAAAATTCAACGTTGATTGTCGCTTGGCGAATACCAGCAATCAATTCTTCAGTTGTGATTTCTTCACCTTCAAGGTATTTCATCATCAACTCTTCGTTAGTTTCAGCAACCGCTTCGATTAGTTTTTCACGGTATTCTTGTGCTTGTTCTAAGTATTCTTCTGGAATATCTTCTTCGCGGATATCTGTACCAAGGTCATTCGTATAGATTTCAGCTTTCATTTTAATCAAGTCAATGATTCCAGTAAAGTCATCCTCAGCACCGATTGGCAACTGAATAGGATGCGCATTCGCTTGAAGACGGTCATGAAGTGTGCTAACTGAGTAAAGGAAGTCAGCACCGATTTTATCCATTTTATTAGCAAAAACGATACGAGGAACACCATACTCAGTTGCTTGGCGCCAAACTGTTTCAGTTTGAGGCTCAACACCTGATTGAGAGTCAAGAACGGTTACCGCACCATCCAAAACACGTAGAGAACGTTGTACTTCAATAGTGAAGTCCACGTGACCTGGTGTGTCGATGATGTTAACACGGTGTCCATCCCATTGTGCAGTTGTTGCTGCAGATGTGATAGTGATTCCACGCTCTTGTTCTTGTTCCATCCAATCCATTTGAGAAGCACCTTCATGTGTTTCTCCAATTTTATGGATTTTACCAGTGTAATAAAGGATACGCTCTGTAGTTGTTGTTTTACCAGCATCGACGTGAGCCATGATACCGATATTACGAGTTTTTGCTAGTGAAAATTCGCGAGCCATTAGGTTTTTTCTCCTATTTTTTTATTTCTATCTTATTATAGCACTATTTAGAAAAAACGGATAGGCAGGACCTACCCGTTCACACTTTTATTAGGCTATTGTTTCATTCCTTTGAAAAGCAATTATAAATTGCAGATTACCAACGGAAGTGAGCAAAGGCACGGTTCGCCTCAGCCATTTTGTGAGTGTCTTCACGTTTTTTAACTGAAGCACCAGTGTTATTAGCGGCATCCATGATTTCTTTTGCAAGACGATCTTTCATAGTGTGTTCACCACGAGAACGTGATGCATTAACTAACCAACGTAGTCCAAGTGTTGTACGACGTTCTGGACGAACTTCAACTGGAACTTGGTAGTTAGAACCACCAACACGGCGTGCACGTACTTCAAGTACAGGCATGATGTTATCCATAGCTGTCTCAAATACTTCAAGAGCATCAGTACCTGTTGCTTCTTTGATTGCGTTGAAAGCATCATAAACAATTGTTGATGCTGTACCACGTTTACCGTCAAGCATAACACGGTTGATAAGACGTGTTACGATCTTTGAGTTATACAATGGATCTGGTAATACTTCGCGCTTAGGCGCTTGATTTTTACGACTCATTTTTTCTTATCCCCCTTCTATTATCCTTTTGGACGTTTCGCACCGTATTTAGAACGGCCTTGTTTACGATCAGCAACACCTGCAGTATCAAGTGCTCCACGAACGATATGGTAACGTACCCCTGGAAGGTCTTTTACACGACCACCACGGATAAGGACAACACTATGCTCTTGCAAGTTATGTCCGATACCTGGGATATAAGCTGTTACTTCGATAAGGTTGCTCAAACGTACACGAGCGAATTTACGAAGGGCAGAGTTAGGTTTCTTAGGAGTCATTGTTCCAACACGAGTTGCAACACCACGTTTTTGTGGTGCAGAAATCTTAGTGTGAACTTTTTTATGACTGTTGTAACCAATATTCAAAGCTGGTGAACCTGATTTTTCAATTTTAGATTTACGTGGTTTACGTACCAACTGGTTAATTGTAGGCATCTACATTTCTCCTGTAATATTTTAATTTTGGTTGATATGGCACTTGGTGACAGCCCATATCTGGTGCACTTTTTGCAACAATTGTCAGCACGTCTCTGTACACTTTTGAGAGACCAAAAGTAAAAAGTACCGTCTACTATGGTAACATAGCCGGTACTTTTTGTCAAATTAATTTTGATATTTTTCTTGTTTATTTCTTGTCTTTTCGAAGCTTAGCCCCAGCGATACCTACTGCTGCTAACATGACCACTCCTGCGGCTATAGCACGTTTGGTTGTCTCGTCAATACCAGAAGCATTCTTGCTTCCCATTTTGCTATCAGTTCCGTAAGTTTTGCTTGCAGATGCTGTTTCTTGAGGTTTTTCTGATAGGCTTGTCTTAGCTTTTGGTTTTTCAGGGGTTGACTCTGCCACTTGGCTTTCGATAGCTTTGACAACTTCTCCAGCAACTGGTTTTTCTACCTTAGCAGGTCGAATCTGTACATCAACAGGCGTATAATTCCTGTGGACCATTTGTGACGGAGTCGTTCTCGGACTAGGTGTTGGCAAGCTCACGTGTGGAGGTTGCTTTTCTTGCACAAGTGATTTCAATAGAATTAATTGTTGCTCTGTCGTTGCAATATTTGACTCTAGCCTTGCTTTTTGATCAGTCAGATTTTGCAAATTCGTTTTTGCACTTGCCAAATGAGCAAGAATTTCTTCAAGTGCTTTTTCTGACTGGGACACTTTTTCTTGAGCGATAGCAACACGATTAGGGTCCGTGTTAAAGGCAAGGAAATGTTCCAGCTGATTTTTTTTGGCTTCAAGGCTTGATACCTTGCTTTGTGCTTGTTCAGCAACTTTTTTAAGGTCATTTAAAACAACCTTTGATGACGCCAACTTGGCTAGCAAGTTGTCAAGTTCAGCTTTTAGTGTAGCATGATTTTTTTCAGCGGCTAGTTTTTGAGCTTGTAAGCCATCTTTTGTTTGAGCTAGGAGGTCAAGGCGTTTGTTTAGGTCTTTTGCAGTTGCTTTAGCTGTTTCCAATTTCTTTTGCAATTGGTTTACTTTTTCTTGAGCAACTTTTACTTGAGATTCCTCTGAAATGGCACTTAAACGTCCTTCTAATAACTGAATGGTTTCGTTTGTTTTAGCCATCTTAGCTTTTAGCCCTTGTGCTTTAGCAGAGTGATCGGTTAATTGGCCACTTGGTGACACTTGAACAGTGCTAAAGCGCGCACGATTAACAATATCAGACTCTGGGAAAATCACAAAATGCTCATTTAAAGATTGGACATTACTTGTTGAAACCCCTAGATAAACAGGAGCTGTAGGGTTTGTTTTGTCTGTACGCAAGAAGTTAACGGCATGCCCATAAGTGTTTCCGTGAAGGTTGTCTGTAAACAACATGTATTTAATGCTGTTATAAATGCCACGTTTAATACCGTTAACGGTATGGATGTCATTGAAAGCACCAATGTTTTCATACATATTGTCATCATTTTGGCGTAAGCCAACCTCTGTTGCAGAAGCTTCAATAATGGTTCTGTCATGAGGACCGATGCCATAGTGCCCAGAAACGCCTGGCTGTCCATAGACAAATGATGGGCGAATGCTTCCATGTGTTTGTTTGTAGCTAGTTGTTAATAAACGAGCAAACTCTTGCGACCCTTTTGTAACCACAACAGGGACCAAGCCAAACTGTTGACGAACAGAGTTAAGCATTTGAGCAGCAAACTGAGCCAGTTCATCTTGGACATCCTCAGAAAGATGGTCAGGATCAACCACTCTATTGATATCGCTAGGAATATCAACATACTGGTTAGTCTGGTTACCAGACTGAGCTCTTGAAACAATATCATTGACAACCTGATTATAATATCGGTTGTAACTTTCTGATCCGATATAACCACTTGCTGCAAGCTTTTGAAGCAAGTCAAATGGATAAGTTTCCGGCGCAATCATCTTGTTAGCTCCCGCTACATTTACTGTAGTGGTTGATGGGTTTTGTTCAAGAGCCTTTAATTCACTGTCAGTTCTAGCTAATTCTTTTTTATGGCTAGCTAAATCATTTTGCAACAACTCTTTGGCTAATGACTTAACTTTTTCAAGGTCGCTATTAGCGCTAGTCAGTTCAGCTGAAATGGTATTAACGAGTTCTGTAGCCGCTTTGGCATCAACAGAGACTGAATCAGGATTCACAGAGAGGTCATCAAGTGCTGATAAGTGTTGTGACGCTTCGGCAACTTTGTCAGCTAGGGCATTTGCTTCAGCAGTATTTACCGCAATCAATTTATCTTGTTTTGTAACATCAGCTTGCTTAGCTTGACTGTCTGAGATGGCTTGCTCCAAAGCTGTTGTTGTTGCAGCTAGCTCAGCCTGTGTTTGATCAACTATGACTGCCAAGTCCTCATCACTGATTGCCTTTGCTTCGTCTAAAACACTTTGAGCTTCTTCAAGCGTTTTAGTTTGCTCATCTTGATGGATTTCTAGTTGAGAGATTTCTTCTTGGGTTTCAGCAATAGTTGCCGTCACATCAGCTAATTCTTGTGTGTGTTTATGGAGCTGATTTTCTGTGTCTGCAACAGCTTTTTGAGCGTCTTCTAATGTCTCTGGCTTTTCAAGCTTGTCATCATTTGTATTCGTTTCTTTTGTTTCGGGTTTCTTCAAATCGTCGGCTTTAACATGATGCGATACACCAACGCTTGCGCTCAATAGGGCAATGGTTGATGTTAAAGCAATGGTATGTTTGACATGGTTTGACTTTGACGTTTCCAATTCCATTTTATTTTGCTCCTCTTGGTTATCTTCTACTTTATTTATTATGATGTTATCTCTTAGTTGTCAAAAATATTGCCTAACTCGACTACAACATTATTGTTTTTGACATCAATTTCTGAGACTTTGAGCAATGATTTGAACGTCATTTGCTCTCGTTCTGATTGCGCGTTCTCAGCAAACACCGCTACTCCAACGAGGGTGCTATCGAATTCTGACAGCAAACTCATCATGCCTGTGATGGTTCCGCCTCCTTTTAAGAAGTCATCAACAATCAAAACACGGCTGTTTGGCTTTAGACTACGTTTGGATAAAAACATTTTTTCGATACGGTCACTTGAGGCACTGGCATAGTTTACTGAAACCGTTGACCCTTCCGTGATTTTCAAGTCTCGCCTCACAATCACAAACGGCACGTTCAAGATGTTTGCAACGGCATTCGCCAAGGGAACCCCTTTTGTTGCAACTGTCATGACAGCATCAATCTGCTCACCTTTGAAAGCGTTCGCAATAATGCGCCCAATATTTTGCAAAATTTTAGGCGTGCTTAGTAAATCAGATAAATAAATGTAGCCACCTGGTAAAATGCGATTATTTTCTGAAAGACGTTGACACAGCTCTTCTACAATGGAGCGAGCCTCTGACTCGGAAATACTGGGCGTAAAAATAACCCCACCGCTGGCGCCAGTCAGGGTATCAATCTCTCCAATACTTGATTCTTCAAAGGCTTTTTTGATGATGGCGATGTCTTCTGAAATAGATGATTTAGCCGCCTCATACTTTGTCGCAAAAGTATTTAAACTTGTCAATTTATAGGGGTTGTTAATCAAATAATTAGAGATAACAACCATACGTTCACTTCGTCTTAATTTCATATTTTCCCCATTTTTGTGTACTTTACCATATTATAGCACAAAGTCAACAAAAAACGAACATTCGATTTTAAAAATGCTCATTTTTTTATATTTCGATTTAATAATTGGGCTTGTAAAATGATCGGTTGTCCATAGCAAAGACTCGATTTGTCATCTCACCTGCACCAACTCGGCTAAGAGCGGTTGACATCATCATCATATTGGCATCAATGTTATCAATTATGTGAATGATTTCGGCTTCCATGATCCGTGGACGAACAGGACTGCCATACTCTAGCTGGCCATGATGGCTCAAAATAACATGGCGCAACACGGTAACTTCTTCTTTGGTGTCTTCTATGCCCAGTTCTGCGATAGCTTTCGTGATTTCTTCATTAACCAAAGAGATATGCCCAATCAGATTTCCTCTGACCGTATATTCCGTGTTATCTGGACCCGTCAGTTCGATAACTTTGGCCAAATCATGAAGCATGATACCTGCAAACAGTAAACTCTTGTCAAGGATTGGATAGATGTCACCAATACTATCTGCCAACCGTACCATGGTAGCCGTGTGATAGGCTAAGCCTGCTTCGAAGGCATGATGGTTGGTCTTGGCGGCTGGATAAGTGAAAAATTCCTTGTCAAATTTACGATAGATTGCTCTAACAATTCGCTGCCAAGTGGCATTTTCAATTTTAAACATCATTTGCTCTAGGTATTCTCGAGCATCGGTGGCACTGACTGGTGATTTTTCCTTGAAATCCTTAGGATTGTTAGGCTCGCCTGGTCTGACATTTCTCAGAACAATCTGATTAACTTGGGGTGTTCCGTTATACACTTCGCGTCGACCTTTCATAAATACAATTTTGCCAGCAATATATTCTTCAATATTATAAGGTTTCACATCCCATAAATTTCCAGAAATCTCTCCTGTATCGTCTTGGAAGGTTAGGGCAATGAAATCTTTGCCCGACCTTGTTTTGCGAACCTCTGCTGATTTGATAAGGTAAAACCCTTCAAATAGCTGGTCCTTTTTCATTTGGTTAATTTTCATTTTTTTCCTCTTCTAACAAAGGCATGCTCAATAAGCTTTTGGTCGCCTTATCTTGGTAGGTTTCAACAGTATTCAGTGCGCGGACAATTGCATTTGTTCGTGTTGAAATAAGTTGGTCAAGCGTGTTATTGGCTGTGTTTAGTTGTTTTTGGGCTTTAGCCAACAAGCCTCCGAATTTGTCAAACTCTAACTTGACATTGCCTAGTATCTTGCTGATGTCATCAGCATTTTTTTGAATGTTAAGGGTCTTGAAACCAACAGACAAGGAATTGAGCAAGGCAGACAAGGTTGACGGACCAGCGACAACAATGTTTTCTTCACGGCGCAGGCTATCAAAGAAAGCCGCATTTCTCACAATTTCTGAGTAAAGACCCTCTGTCGGTAAAAACATAATCCCAAAATTAGTAGTTTCAGGAGGGTTTAAATACTTTTTATGAATATCCTTTGCAAAGCGTTTAATAGCTCCTAAAAGAGCTTTTCGACTGGCTTCAACTGCTAATTTGTCACCTGCTTCATAGGCTTCCTCAAGGCGATAATAGTCTTCTAATGGGAATTTGGAATCGATTGGGAGGTAAATGTAATCGCCTTGTCCATTTCCAGGAAGTTTGATAGCATACTCCACGCGCTCTGTTGACCCTGATACCGTTGCAAATTCTCTTTCGTACTGATTGGTTGTCATGATGTCTTCAATGATTTGACCTAATTGAAGCTCACCTAAGATACCTCTGGTCTTTGTATTGGATAATACCTTATTTAAGGTTCCGACATCTTTTGCTACGTTACGCATTTCACCCAGACCTTGATTAACGTTTTCAAGTTGTTTGGAGACGGTCGCAAATGAAGCTTGCAAGCGATTGTTAAGGGTTTCTTCTAATTTTTCTTCAACGGTGTGGCGCATTTCTTCTAAGCGTTTTTCGTTAGATTCTTGCATGCTCTTGACCGATTGGCTAAGTTGTTGATTGATTAATTCCAAACGCTGATCAGATCGGTCGCGTGTTTCTGAGAGACTTTGGTGTAAAACATCTCGAAGATCCGTCAACTGCTGAAACAACTCTTTTTGATAGCTGTTCATGAGTTGAGACAGTTCCATTAACTGTGTCTTATTAGACATTTCCGATTGGTAGGTCAACTGATCTGACAGATGGTCTTCGTGAGCCTCCAAATTTTTTTGAAGCTGTGCTTGTAGAGTTTTCATTGACATCAAGCTAAAAAAAGACAAACCAATAAGAACAAGTAGGGCAAACAAGAAAAATATTTCCATCTTAACTCCGATCTTTACTTTGGATAATCACTAAGTATCCTGTTGGCACACATACTGTTATAGGCGATTGGTTAAATTCATTGCTCGAGTAGACTTTCTTTTTAAAAAAAGTTTCCGCAGTTAGATCAAACTTGGCGCCTGTAATCACTAGGTCAGCATCATCTGAGGTCATAAAAGCCACATAAGCCATTTCCTTTTCCTGATGAATCACATGAGTCCCCTTCGGGCGATAACTCACACTGTTCTGCTGATCACGCAAGGTCATTTGCGACATGAAAGGTGCCAATTCTGGGTCACTTGGTAAAAAAATATTTGACAACGTGTGGTCCAATCGCCCTCCAAAAGCTCCAAAAATCGTCACTTGGGCATTAGGAAATTGCTTAAAAACCACTTTTAAGGCCAATTCTGTGTCTGTGTCATTTTTTTGGCGTGACGCTGTGATGATTTGCTCTGCTTTTTGCTTAATCGTGGCAAACTCTGACTCTGAAACCGAATCAAAATCTCCGACAGCCAGATTCAATGGAAGGTCTTGTTGTACCAAAAATAGACTTCCTCTGTCAATACCAACAAAAAAATCAAAATCAGGGGTAAAAAATGATAAATCCCCGCCTGAAAAAAGGGCAACCTTAGTCATTCAAAGCCTTCCTCAAAGTTTGTACCTGACTCACCAAATCATCTGCTTTAAATAGGTAAGAACCAGCTACAAAAACATTTGCTCCCGCCTTGTAACAAGCATTAATCGTTTTATCATCAACGCCACCGTCAACTTCGATGTCAAAGGACAAGCCTTTTTCTGATCGCATTTTTGCCACAAGTGCTACTTTTTCCAAACACTCTGGAATAAATGCCTGACCTCCAAAGCCAGGATTCACCGTCATGATTAGCACTTGATCAGCTAAAGATAGGACTGGTTCTATCGCTGATACTGGTGTCCCAGGGTTTATCACGATACCTGCTTTCATCCCAGCAGCTTTGATTTTTTGCAGGGCACCGTGGCTGTGCAAGGTACTTTCGACGTGTATGGTCATGATATCTGCACCAGCTTGGGCATAAGCGTCTACATATCTCTCGGGATTAACAACCATCAAGTGACAATCAAATACTAATTTGCTATGTTTTCGCATGCTAGCGACCACATCTGCTCCGAAACTAATGTTTGGCACAAACTGACCATCCATGATATCAATGTGAACGTACTCAGCATCTGTTTGCTCAATGCGCGCTAGTTCATTAGCAAAGTTAGCATAATCTGCTGCCAAAATCGATGGTGCAATTTTAAGTGATGACATGTGTAGACCTACTTTCTTTTGGTGACTTTTTTATATGTTTCTCTGCGATTTTCAATCTCGCTGAGAAATTGGAGATAATTGTGATAGCGAACTGGCCATAGAGCGCCTTTCTCAAGTGCTGCTTTTACAGCACATTTCGGCTCATGCGTGTGTGTGCAAGACCTGAACTTGCAATCATGACTCAAGTGACGTAATTCAGGAAAAGCTTCATTGAGGTCTTCTGCATTATCAATCTCATAATCAAGAGATGAAAAACCTGGCGTGTCAGCGATTTTACCACCATGAGTATTGTAAAAACTAACTGCACGAGTGGTATGACGACCTCGTCCTAGGCTGTCTGAGATTTTCCCTGTTTCTAGATGCAAACCTGGAGCAATCTGATTCAGTAACGTCGATTTTCCAACCCCTGTTTGCCCCATAAAAACGGTCGTCTTGTCTTCTAAAAGAGGAATTAAATCGTCTAAACTCGTCACAAAATCATATCCAATGTCACGATAATGACTACCAATATTTTCGATGGTTTCTGACCGCTCTAGAAGATCCATCTTGGAAATATAAATAACAGGATGAATGGACTTGTGTTCCAATAAAATCAGAAAGCGGTCCAACAGATTACTATTGAAGTCCGGTTCCTTGGCAGACATAACAACCACCGCTTGGTCAATGTTGACAATGGGGGGCCGAACCAGGCTATTTTTGCGTTCATGAATTGCCAAAATGTAGCCTTCTGAATTGTCTTCAGCTGAAAATTCAACTAAGTCACCCACAAAAGGCGTCTGGCCACTATTTCTAAAGTTGCCACGCGCGCGTGTCTGATAAACTTTTCCTTCTGACTCAACATAATAAAAGCCAGCCAGGGATTTAATAATTTTGCCTTGCAAGTGAACTCCTTAAACGTTTCTATTTAATGCTATTATATCAGAAAATGCATCTCGATTCAGCACTTTAGCCCAATATCACCAAAAGAAGCACACTAAAGCCATCATAAAAAAGCTTAGCATAACTGCTAAGCCCTGATGTTTTGAAGAAAATAGCTTTTTATATTCCTGCTTCTTTCAAGGCATCTGCCAATTTGCCATATTCAGCAATGCTCAAGGCTTCGCCTCGAATAGAAGGTTTAATCTCAGCAAGCTCTAGTGCTTTTTCTAACTTTTCTTTGACGTCTGGGGTTTTTCCAAAATGGCTAATGAGATTATTCCAAAGGGTTTTTCGGCGATGCACAAATCCCACTTTGGCAACTCGGAAAAAGAAATCCTCGTCTTGAACCGTAATTAATGGTTGGTCGCGACGAACCATTTTTAAAATGGCGGAATCAACATTTGGCGCGGGAACAAAAACTGTTCGTGGCACAATAAAGGACACTTTTGCAGTCATGTAGTATTGCACAGCAATAGATAAAGAACCGTATGATTTAGTGTTGGGTTGGGCAGAAATGCGATCAGCAACTTCTTTTTGCATCATGACCACAAATTCTTGAAAAGGAATGTTGCTTTCAATCAAGTGCATAAGAATAGGTGTCGTGATGTAGTAAGGCAAATTAGCAACCACCTTGATGGGAAGGTCTGGATTTTTGAATTGCTTAATCTGTGTTTGTAAATCAGCCTTTAAAATATCTTGGTTAATGACTTGAACATTATCAAAATCACGAAGGGTATCTGCTAAAATCGGTACCAATCGGTCATCAATTTCAAAGGCCATGACTTCTGCAGCATTTTCTGCTAAAAATTCAGTCAAAGCTCCAATTCCTGGACCAATTTCAATAACATTAACTGTTCTGTCAATCTCAGCAGTGTCAACAATTTTTTGCAAAATATTAGTATCGGTCAAAAAGTTCTGACCAAAAGATTTTTTAAAGGTAAAGCCGTGACGGTCAAGGACAGCCTTGGTCACGCTATAATCTGCAATTCTCATAAATGTCTCGTTTCTTTTTATAACTTGTCGTAATATTGCATGGCATCTTCAATTTCGGCTAACGTTATGCCAAATAATTCCAATCGTTTCAGCAGTTGCTTGCCATTGCTGTAACCAATACGAAGAGCTTCTCCCAAATATTCTCGACGTTTACGACTATCTGTCGCCATGACTAATCCTAAACGGACCAAATCACTTGGTGTAATGTCAAAATAATTTTCGTCTTCAAAATGTTGAGTAACTTTAGATAACGCTTTTTGCAAATCCGCAAAGCTAGCGTGCTCTACCCCCAAAGACCGTCCCTTGCTTTTAGAGCTTGGCGTAGCCTCATGACGATTTAAAAAAGCATGGCGAGCAGTTGGCACAGCTGCCATAATCATCTTGCGAATGCGTTCACCATTATAATCGGGATCGGTAAACACAATCACACCACGCAAGTCATTGAGCCGTCCAATCCTCTCTAAATCCTCATCCGTAATGGCAGAACCTCTGGTTTCATAGGTATCCACATCGTAAAAACGATGCAAGTTAGCAGTGTCATCCTTACCTTCAACAACAATCACTTCTTGAATTTTTAGTTTCTCAGTCAATCTGGAACACCTTCTTTGCAGTTGCAGTAGTCATTGCCGCCACGTCTTCTACAGATAGCCCGCGCAACTCTGCAATTTTATCAACCACATATCGGGTATAAGCTGTGCGATTTTCTCTGCCTCGTTTTGGCACTGGAGCCAAGTATGGCGCATCTGTTTCTACTAAAATCTTATCTAGTGGTAATTGCTGCGCTACTTCTTGAAGTTCTGTCGCTTTTTTAAACGTCACCACTCCTGAAAAAGAGATAAACATTCCCAAATCTATAAATTTTCGAGCCATATCAATCGGTCCCGAATACGAGTGCATAATACCTCCACGTGGACCTACGCCAACTTCTTTGAGGACCTCGTAAGTGTCTTCAAGAGCGTCACGCGTGTGAACGACAAAAGGCAAGTCATGCTCTTTAGCCAACTGAATTTGGCGCTTAAAGACTGCTACTTGGACATCTTTAGGGTCTTCCATCCAATGATAGTCTAAACCAATTTCGCCTAAGGCTACTACCTTAGGGTGAGAGAGGTAAGAAACGATGTTATCCTCAACGGCTTGATTATAAGAGCCCGCCTCGGTTGGATGCCAGCCAATAGTCGCATAAACATTGGGGTATTGTTCTGCTAAGATCATAGCCTCATCAATTGTTGCGTGATCAAAACCAACCACGTTGTGGTAGCTGACCCCCATCTCCTGAGCTAAAGCCAATTCTTCAGCGACTTTTCCTTTAAAATTATCCACATTTAAGTGGGTGTGTGTGTCAAAAATACTGACGTCTTTTACTTCATCTATCATAGCCCTATTATAACATAAAGACCTGCTTATCTGAAAAAACTTGAAAAACAAGTATTTTAGAAACAAATGCCCGAGATCTTCTGCTAGAGAAAATTAGGGCAAGTTGTGATTTTCAATCCCAACCGCAAGATGGCTTTTCATTAGTCCCTATGAGCAAGTGAGTTTTCTCCCTCAGCCTTTAAGGCTTTGACAAAACGCTCTGCAATTTCTTTAGGTCTCGTAATTGCGCCACCAACAACAATCCCTGCAACACCTAGGTCATTAATCTGTCTTGCTTCTTTTGGAGAATGAATCCTTCCTTCAGCAATAACTGCCACACCTTCTTGGCACAAGGCAGTTATCAAGTCTAAATCAGGTCCCTCAAGCTTTTGACTATAAGAGGTATAGCCTGATAAGGTCGTTCCAACAAAATCAATGCCCGCTCGGTGCGCGATCATGCCTTCTTCGAAGGTGCTAACATCTGCCATCAGCAATTGGTTGGGGTATTTTTCTTTAATCTTGTGGATAAATTGGGTAATATCTAGTCCATCATGGCGCTTGCGCTGTGTGGCATCTAAGGCAATAACAGCAATCCCTAAGGCTGCCAATTGATCGACCTCAGCCATTGTTGGGGTGATAAAGGGCTCTTGAGGGGGATAGTCTGTCTTGATGATACCAATGATGGGCAGTTCTGTTACCGCCTGTATTTCTTTGATATCACGAACACCATTCGCCCTAATCCCAACGGCTCCTGCTTCTTGAGCCGCCTTTGCCATTAAGGGCATCACGCCACCAGCTTCTGAATAAAGAGGCTCTCCAGGCAAGGCTTGGCACGAAACAATAAGCCCTCCCTTGATTTGCTTCATCAATTCTTCCTTGGATTGATTATTAGTCATATGCGTTACTCCTTTGTTACTTGCTTTTGAAAGAGATTTTCCTTCTTATTATATCAATAAATAAACTGTTTTAAAGAGATGACCTGTTTTCAAGATTGATTTACAACTAAAAAAAGTGCAGCCATTCTAGATTTAGACGCAAAAAAACCAAAAGCCTCGAGCACTTTTGGTTTTGCTTTATGTTGTATTCTTTGCAATTAAGCTGATAATACTTTACGTCCTTTACGACGACGAGCTGCAAGCACGCGACGTCCGTTTTTAGTTGACATACGGTGACGGAATCCGTGTTTACGTTGACGACGGATTTTACTTGGTTGATAAGTACGTTTCACAGTGAATACCTCCTCATAGATTTTCGTATTCGTTTAGCCGGCTACTTGTGATATCAGTTACTAAACATACTTTAATAGTATATAACAATGGCCTGAAGCTGTCAAGGTTTATTTTTATTTTTCGCTTATTTCCCGCTATAAAGCGCATAGCTCTGAGCACAAACGCCCTTAGCTTAAGCTAAGGGCGTTTAAACAATCTAGCGTTGTAGGCTGATAACCACGTAGCGATTAGGGTCATTGCCTTCTGAAAAGCTTTCGACTCCCTCAATAGCTGAAATTGTTTTGTGGACAATTTTTCGTTCGCTGTTACTCATGGGATCCATGGTGTAGTCATTACCTGACTCTAGCACACGCTTTGCTACTTTTTGTGTGAAATCAATCAAGGTTTCTGTACGATGTTCAACGTAATCATGGACATTCAAAGACACTGAAAAATTCTTAGAGTAGCGATCGTGCAAAAAGTTTTGCGCTAAAAGCTGAAGTGATTTTAACACTTTGCCATGGTAGCCAATCACGCGCCCAGCTTCTGGGGTTTCGATTTGCAGATTAATTTGCCTGCGGTTGTTGCTTCTTTCAATGCTGGCTTCAATATCCATTTCATAAATTATCTTAGTAACATAGTCAGAAACGTCTTGAGATGCTTTTTCGATGTCTTTACTTACCGTGTTTTCGACTGGAGCTTCGTGGTTTTCTTGGTCAGCAACCTGAGTCTCAAGAACCTCTGCCTCTGGCAAATGCTTTTCTACCTTTACTGGTTCAGTTGGTTTGTCCTCAGGAGCTTTTTGCTCACTAGGGGCAGTAGCAGTTGTTTCAGTAAGAGTTTTCTCATTGTTAATTTCTTCGTCAGGATTGATCACTGGCGCATTTTGACGATTGATGTCCTCTGGGACACCACGGACTGCTTTTTTATCAGCCTTATACACCGTTTTTTCATTGATGCCTTCGATATCAACCTGAGCTGGCTTTTTACCAAATCCAAAAAAACCCTTTTTTTCTTTTGAAATCACTTTGATGTGTGCTTTCAAACGAGATAGTCCTAATTCCTCAAGGCCTTTTTCAATAGCCTCTTCAACAGTTTTACCTGTAAATAATACCATAACCTAAACTCCTATTTTCTCTTCAATGCTTTTTTTCGAGCGCGACGTTCACGGGCGCGACGTTCTTTTTCTTCGTTTTCTAGGCGTCGTCTTTCAGCAATGGTTTTAAACGGATTGTTCAAAAGCAAGAGCTGCAACACTTGAAAGGCGTTAGACACAGACCAGTAGAGCACCACCCCACTAGCTAAGTTTAGTCCCATGACAAAAATCATCAAGGGCATCAAATATATCATAACAGTCATCATGGTGTTTTTTTCTTTAACTGCAAGATTTGTCAACCAAGAGGACAAGAAAGTGAACAGAGCTGCTAAAATTGGCAATAAAAAGAGGTGGTCATGTTGCGCAAGCTCAACCCACAAGAAGGTTCCTGTTCTTAAAAAAGGCACTCGTGACAGCGCTTGAAACAAAGCTAACATCACCGGCATTTGAATCACCAGCGGAAGCAAGCTAGCATAAGGATTGACCCCGTGCTTTTTGTACAGGGCTTGACTTTCTTCGGCTAGCTTCATACGTGTTTCACTGTCTTTAGACGAATAGGCTTTTTGCAGTCGTTTCAATTCTGGCTGTATGGCTTGCATTTTTTGGGTTGATTTGATCTGTATATTAAACAGAGGCATTAAAATCAGTCGAATCAATAGGGTAAATAAAATAATCCCCACACCGATAGAGCCATCAAACGATAACCATTGAATGGCCTTTGCAAATAGGTAAACCAGTTTGTCCCAACTACCAGCAGACTGGGCGGTGACTTCGCCGCGTCCACACGCAACCAATACAAACATCAGAGGCACTAAACCTGCTATTTTAATTTTTTTCTTCACTTTCAAAACCTTTCTCAAGCAATGTTGCCAATTTTAACACATGGTGTAAATTTTGTGTGATTTCTTGGAATGTCAAATTCTCAACCCCTTTGCGGGCAATGATGACAAAGTCATCAGGTTTGAGATGATCTCCCAACGCCAGAAGCACATGGCGTATCTGGCGTTTAACAGCGTTTCGTGTAACAGCATTTCCGATTTTTTTACCAACCGAAATGCCTACACGAAAGTGTTTTTGCTCTTTTTCCAAATGATAAATGACAAATTTTCGATTTGCCGTGCTTTTTCCTGCTTTAAAAATCGCTCGGAAATCCTGTTCACGCTTGACACGATAGGTCTTCTTCAAAACTTAACTCCAATATCTAAATTATTACCATTATACCATAAAAAACAAAAAAGCCTCAACCCTTAGAAATTAAGCCCTTTTATTCATCACTATCCCTTTTTAAGGGCATAAAAAAATAAAGCCCAGCAAGTGAGCTCTATCTTTACTGACTATATAATCAGTGAATGTGATATCCAAACAAAGACAACCGAAACAATCATTCCAAACACTAAGTAGCCATATCAAAAAATACTATTTGTTTATGGAGAGAGAGAGAGAAAACAATATTTTAATGAATTGGGGATTGACTACTCAACAAACTGATAATTTAGTAAATCTTTATTTATATTAATTATTATAGCCTAAATCCCAAAAAAGAGATGGTTATTTCCTAAAATGTTGTTTTTTCATCCTAAAATGTCATCCATCTATTTATACCTTATGACAACTCTCCCATTTTTCGAAAAGACTCTTCATTTTCAAGCGAGATACCATACAAGAATCCCCATTTTCAAAATAAACCAACTGTTTAGACTTGTCAATACGCACCACATTTTCGAGGTTAACCAGATAAGAACGGTGGCACAAAAAGAGTTTTGGTGCCACTGCTTTGATATCAGACAAATTGCCATAAAACTCCAAGCGCTCGGTTTGCGTCCACAAGCATACCTTATGAGGAGTGGTGGCTGTTGCAAAATAAAGAATATCTTTGTAGGGGAGTTTGAGGCGGGTTTGGGACGTTTCAAACAAAAACATGTCCTGCGACTCACGACTAGACATCATGTCATAAGTGTAGCGGATGCATTCTTCTATTTGTTCTTTAAATTGTCGGCTATCAACAGCCTTATCAATAAAATCCAGAGCTGACACTTTGTATTTGAATGAGATGGGCGCAAACTCAGAATGCGTGGTCACAAAAACAATGACAGCGTTAGGGTCTTTTTGACGGATTTCTGCCGCCAACTCAAGCCCTCGACGCGACTCGTTCCGAATTTCAATGTCTAAAAAGTAAAGTTGGTGGTCTCCTCTTTCTTGGATACCATTGATTAATTTTTGAGGATTTGCAAAAGCTTCCAGCTGATTACATGGAATTTTGGTCTCCTCTAAGATTGATGTGATGACAGACTCAATTCTTGTTTGTTGTATGAAGTCGTCTTCAAGAATAAAAATGTTCATCATATTTTATCTCATTTCTAACATTTGTCTCAAACGGTAATGGTCACTTTTTGTCGAAAAAGTGACTTTAGGATAACTGTCTAAAATAGCTAAAAATCGTATTAAGCTCCTTTGTTCTGGTGTTTCTTGAACAACCTGATGATAGCTAAAATGCTTAGCGATATCAATGCGTTTTTGTCTAGTGCTATTTTCAATAATAAACAGTTGCTTGCCATCTTGCTTAAAGTAAGTCACTGACAGAAATGCCCTCCTGCTACCTTTAGCTGAGGAAATTGCCTGATCTATCAAGACCGTGAACAATACAACCAAATCCAGTAATTTAATAGGAATGTGGTCCATAACATCTGGAATCTCCACATACAAATCAATGCCTTCGTGCTGTGCTTCCAAGAGCTTAGAATTAATCAAACTACGAACAACCAAATCTTGAATGTTTTCCAATGAGGACACGTCAAAGCCCACCTGCTTCATCGAGGAGGCAGACTCTTGAACAACGGTCTGATAAACCTTCGTAATCTCTGCCAAGTCACCACTATCAATACTGTCTTTCAAGCTGATAAGAATATTTTCAGAGTCGTGCTTAACCGTGCGAATATCACGGTACAAATGCTCAATCTGCTGGTTGTAGGTCTCTAGATAACCAATGCGCTCGTCTTGAGCTAGCGCAATTTTCTGTGACAACTGATCTTTAGCGAAGCGGTCCAACTTGACAATTACGCCAATCAAAATGGTCAAATAAATAAAAATCAGGATGGAACGGTAGCGCACATACACGCCCAAAACATCGCTCTGCCGATTAACCAAAAAATGCACAAAAATATAGTAGAAACTCATGGCAAGGTTCATGCCAAAAACCCACTTTTTTAGTTTGTCTTCGCTAATAAAGCGAATCAAAGACAAATCAATAGCAAAAATGTAGTTAAACAGATAAAAGGCGGGTAAAACCAATAAGTGACAAAGCTCTAGTAATAGGAGGTTGTGATTAATCTGATCCACACTAAAACCTAAAACAGCCGATAAAAACAAGGAGCCAATAATACGAATCAGAAGTTCCACAACGATGATGGCAAAGAGCCCATTGAAAATATGTTCTGAAATCTTCTTTTGTGGGGCAAAAATAAAGCTAATGACAATAAAAAACAACTGATCAATAAGCACAAACTGGTCAAACACCAAGTTTGCCAGGGTAAAGACAAGTCCAAGAAATAAAAGTTTTTGCCAAGTCAGCGTGATCCCTGATATTTTTGAAAAAATGACCCAACTATCAATAAAAATAATAATATAGAAGAAAAAGATACCGTAACTAAGAACCATCATTTCCCTCCTGCTGTGATATGGTCAAGGTTTGACTAAATTGGTGGCGACTGCTCTTTGTAGCCAGTGATATGTTGGGGTATTTGGTTAAAATGCGTCGGGCATTCGACAGACCAATGCCTCTGCCACTTCCTTTTGACGAGTATCCCTCTTCAAAAAGTTTTGCAATGTCTAATTTTTCTTCCCTGGTGCTATTTGTGATGACAAAGACTTGTTGTTGCTCTAGTAAAAAATAAGCAATGGACATGCTGGGATTATCTGTCTCTAAGGCTGCTTCTCTTGCGTTGTCACAAAAAATCGACAGCAGTAGCAACAAGTCCAACTCAGCAATGTCTGTGTGCTCGATAACATCAGGCACTTCAAGACTTAGGCAAATACCTGCCTTTTCAGCACCGATAACCTTGGAGGACAAAAGACTTTTAATTGCTGAAAGCTTGATATTCCCCAACTTAGCAATATTATAGTGTTTGTCATCCCAGTAATCTGTAGCATCATGAAGGGTCTGTGCGTAAACGGCTTGGATGTCTCTGACAGAACCACTGTCAATGGCCTGACCTAACCTGTCTAGCCGATTGAGGTAGTCCATCTGAAAAACCCTGACGTCCTTATACAGTTTTTCCAGATGCTTGCCATACATTTCTAAGTTTGCCATATACCCTTGTTGTTCTTTTCTCAGCTCGGTTTTGAGGTATTCTTTAGATTTGTGATTAAAGTAAGACAACAAATAAATCAAAAGCAAGGTGAAGATTAAAAAGAGCAACTTGTAAGATGTAGGGACAACCATGGGATACTCAAAGTGAAGAAAAGGGTCTGTAAACCCTAAAATCATAAAAATATCAACATAGTAAGCAATCATGAAAATCAATAACACCAAGTAAACATTTCTTGATCTGACGGAATTATCATCATGGAAAATAATCCGATAATCTTCCCCTAAAAAATAATGAATTAAAGAAAAGCTTGGAAAAATCAATAAATACGCAATCAAATCAATCAGCATATGGTCAATGGTCAGGTGATGGGACGCAAATAAGTAGGGAATAATGATAATCTCAATAAAACGCGAGAACAAATCCACAAAAACACTCGGACCAAAAGCCAAAAAGAAAGTTTTTAGTCGAAAAATAGGAACTTTTTCGCATTTTAAAGCTAAGAAAAATAAAAAAGGGTCAATCATCAATGGGGACAAAGACGTGAATTGATTAAAAAAGAGGGCGATTGCTAATAAAAACAAACGTTTCCATACAGGTAATTTCAGCCCCGCTAGAGAGGAGAAAATCCTAATCTCTGTCATGTAATAAACAACAATAGACAACAATGTGTAATGAATACTAGTCACTTTTTCTCCTCCTTTCTAGCCTTACTATTTTAGCATATTTTCTACCGAGGACTCTAGTTCTTTTTTCTCAGAATCAATTCTCTATAAGCAAGTGCTTCTTTTAGAGAAAAAGGTCACACGGAAAAACCCTCTTGTAAAACAAGAGGATTTTTATTAGCGTGAAAGCATGTTTGAAAGATGTTCAATAGATTTTTCACGACCAAGTAGATAAATAGTATTTGGCAATTCTGGTCCATGCATCTCACCTGAAACAGCAATACGAATTGGCATAAAGAGATTTTTCCCTTTAATGCCTGTTTCTTTTTGCACAGCCTTGATTTGAGGGAAGATGTTTTCTGGTTTAAAATCGTCATCTGACATAGCTTCTAGCTTAGCTTTGAAGGCTTCTAAAACAGTTGGAACAGTGTCACCTGCCATGATGTCTTTCTCAGCATCAGTCAACTTTGGGAAGTCTGCAAAGAAAAGGTCTGTCAATGGGACAATCTCATCTGCTGATTTTAATTGTGGTTGGTAAAGCTCAACGAGTTTTTCAGCCTTTTCGCTCAAGCGACCTGCTGATTCAAGGAAAGGTTTACACATGGCAAAGACAGTGTCAAAGTCAGCATTTTTCAAGTAATCATTACTCATCCAATCCATTTTTTTCTGGTCAAATGCTGCTGGAGACTTGCTGAGGCGATTCTCGTCAAAAAGATTGATTAACTGCTCGCGAGAAAAGATTTCTTCTTCGCCACCTGGGTTCCAACCAAGCAGGGCAATAAAATTAAATACTGCTTCTGGCATGTAACCTTTTTTGCGGTAATCTTCGATAAACTGCAAAGTATTGGTGTCGCGTTTTGAGAGTTTTTTACCTGTTTCAGAATTAATAATCAAGGTCATGTGACCAAATTCTGGTGCTTCCCAGCCAAGAGCCTCATAAACCATCAATTGTTTTGGCGTATTAGCAATGTGGTCATCACCACGAATCACGTGAGAAATTTGCATGTCATGGTCATCAACTACTACCGCAAAGTTGTAGGTTGGGTAGCCATCTTTTTTCTGGATAACCCAATCACCACCAATATTGCCACCTTCAAATTCGATGTCGCCTTTGACCATATCGGTCCACTTGTAAATGCCTGTTTCATTAACAGCTAGACGAACCGTTGGCATCACTCCAGCAGCCTCGCGCTCAGCAATGTATGCAGCTTTTTCGTCTGCGGTCATGCCGATAAACTCATTGATGTAGCGAGGGGTTTCCCCGGCTGCCTCTTGGCGCTCACGCTCAGCAGCTAGCTCTTCTTCTGTGACATAGGATTTGTAGGCTTTGCCTTCTGCCAATAATTGGTCAATATAGGTTTGGTACAATTCAAGTCGCTCTGATTGGCGATAGTTGTCATGCGTCTCAGGGCTTTCATCCCAGTCCATGCCAAGCCATTTTAAATTTTCTAGCTGAGAACGCTCACCGTCAGCTACATGACGCTTGCGGTCTGTGTCTTCGATACGGATGATAAACGTTCCGCCATGGTGACGAGCATAGAGGTAATTAAAGAGCGCTGTCCGCGCATTTCCGATGTGTAATAAGCCAGTTGGGCTTGGTGCATAACGCACACGAATGGGTTTAGACATGTTATTCTCCTATTATATAGTTCATTGAAAAGGCAGGACAGTCAAATAAGTTACTTAGTTGACACTTCCTTATGGGGAAATCAAAAGATTTCAATCGTTTCTATTATAGCATATCTTGATGACTTAGGTGAAAAAAATCAGCCCTAGACAGGCCGATTTTAAATGTGTTTTTCTGGCAAATATTTGCTTAAAACACTAGAAAATTGTTGCAGGTTTAAACTTTGAAGATAAACATCCCCATAGCCTGTAAAGGTGTTGACGATGCCTTCTCCTGTGCCCACAGATTGAAGCATGTTTCGTTCAATGTGCACGTCATAATCTAGTTCATGACTCCAAGCCACCACATGTGAATTATCAATGGTGATGCTATCACCTTGAAGCGTTATTTTTTTGATGGAGCCAAAAGCATTTGCCAGTAGGGTTCCTTCACCTTGGGTTTGCATGATAAACAGTCCCCCTTGGCCAGCAAACAAGGCTTTTCCAACAGATTGACGCTTCATTTCGTAATGAGCAGTCCCATCAAGAGCTAAGAAGGCACCATCGTTTAAACAATACTGATTAGTCCCTAACTCAAGGGCAATCACTTCTCCAGGCATAGAAGGCGCTAGGGCTAACTTGCCACTTTCATTTGATGCCATGGCCTTGGTGATAAACATAGACTCTCCAGAGACCATGGACCTGCCAATTGCTCCTATGACCTTGCCAAATCCTGAGCCTTTGCTATTTAAATGAGTCGAAAGGGTAACAGATGGCGTGTGATAAACCATACTTCCTTTTTGAAGAAAGACTGACTGTCCCATGTCTAAGTCGATTTCAACCAAAGGAAATTGCATGTCACTGTTGATCTGATACGTAATGGCTTTTTCTACCATGGTCGCCTCCTTGTATTTGTGGGTTTTGATAGTTTCAGTATAGCTATTTTCCTAGAGCTTGTCCACTCTTTTTGTAAGCGATACCTAATTATTCAAACCTCTCAGAATTCTTTTCATTGTCTGAAACAACCGTCATGCGACCTGTGTCCACGTCATATACAGCACCATTAATCACCACATCCTCTGGAATGAGAGGAGAGTTTTTGAGGAGAGCCATGTCTTGTCTGACACTTTTTTCTACATCCGTAAACGGTAAAAAATCTTGACCAGACACGTCTACACCCAGTGTTTGTTGAATGTGTTGTGCAAAGGCTTCGTTTGTAAAGGTCTGTGCGCCACAGTCGGTATGGTGTAAAACCATAATTTCGCGTGTTCCCATCTGCTGCTGAGAAATCACCAACGAACGGATCATGTCCTCGGTGACTCGACCACCAGCGTTACGTAAAATATGAGCATCTCCCAATGCCAGTCCCAAAGCTTGAGCCACGTGTAAACGCGAATCCATACAAGTGACAATAGCAACCTTGGTCTTTGGTTTAAGCGGGAGGTGGGCTGTCCCATGCAAGGTAACATAGGCTTTATTAGCAGATACAAAAGCTTCAAAATATGACATGTGTTTCTCCTTATGGGCCATAGGGCCTACTGGCTGTTAGGGATTCTAGTGGAAATTTCTGCTGGATTGGTAACAATTAACGCAACTACTGAAAAACAGCCTGCAAAACGTCACCAACAGTCGCCACTCCAATGACTTTAATGCCTTTAGGCACATCAATCCCTTGTAATGAATTTTTGGGAGCATAAATCTTGGTAAAGCCTAGTTTAGCTGCCTCATTGATGCGTTGTTCAATGCGGGTTACTCGGCGAATCTCACCAGTCAAACCAATCTCACCCAGGAAAGCTTCCTGCGGATTGGTTGGCTTTTCTTTGTAGCTTGATGCAATTGCCACTGCCACCGATAAGTCAATTGCAGGCTCATCCAGTTTTACCCCTCCAGCTGATTTGAGGTAGGCGTCTTGATTTTGCAACAACAGTCCGCACCGCTTTTCCAAAACAGCCATAATAAGACTAACACGGTTAAAATCAAGCCCCGTTGTGGTTCGTCTGGCATTTCCAAAAACCGTTGGGGTTACCAGGCATTGAACCTCTGCTAGAATAGGACGACTTCCTTCCATGGTAACCACGACAGCTGACCCTGTTGCTCCGTCTAGACGCTCTTCCATAAATACTTGGCTAGGGTTTAAAACCTCGACAAGTCCTCCAGATTGCATCTCAAAGATTCCAATTTCATTGGTCGAACCAAAGCGGTTTTTCACTGCCCGAAGAATTCTAAAGGTGTGATGCCGTTCTCCTTCAAAGTACAAGACAGTGTCAACCATATGCTCTAACATCCGTGGTCCAGCCAAGGTCCCTTCCTTGGTCACATGTCCCACAATAAAGGTGGCAATTTTGTTGGTCTTGGCTAGCTGCATCAATTCGGCGGTGACTTCTCTAACTTGGCTGACAGACCCCTGCACCCCTGTAATATCTGGGCTCATAATGGTCTGAATAGAGTCAATAATCAAAAAATCAGGCTGAATTTTTTCGATTTCAGCACGCACATGTTGCATATTAGTTTCAGCATAGAGGTAAAATTCATTATCAATCTCACCCAGTCGCTCACTGCGCAATTTGATTTGCTCTGCAGATTCCTCACCAGATACATAAAGAACTGTTCCCTTGTCTGCTAATTGGGTGGACACCTGCAACAACAAGGTTGACTTGCCTATGCCTGGGTCTCCACCAATCAGGATAAGACTTCCTGGAACCACGCCCCCACCTAGCACACGATTAAACTCTTCCATATCCGTTTGGGTACGGCTATAGTTGATATTATCCACGTCTTTTAGTTTGATAGGTTTGCTTTTTTCACCGGTCAGGCTGACACGCGCATTTTTAACTTCCTTGACTTCGACTTCTTCGACAAAAGAAGACCAAGCCGAGCAATTCGGGCAACGCCCTAGGTATTTGGGTGACTGATAGCCACATTCTTGACATAAAAATCTTGCTTTTTTCTTAGCTATGGTATCTTTCCTCCTTGGTATGAGCTAGGCTACGCTAGATACAGGAAGCTTACTGACCTGTCGAGCCAAAACCACCCGTTCTAGGACCCCCTGCCTGGTCTGCGTCTGCTACTAGATACGGCATAAACACTCCCTGAGCAATACGGTCTCCAACCTCCAAAATAACTGTCTGATTGGTGATGTTTTTCATTTGAGCAAAGATGTGACCTTCATTTGCCTCGTTATTATAGTAATCGCCATCAATCACACCAACAGAGTTGATTAAGACAATGCCTTTTTTACGAGGATTGCTTGAGCGGTCAAACAGGTACAAAATTTCACCATCTTGCATGTAGGCCTTAACGCCCGTTGGTACCAGTTTGATTTCTCCTGGTTCAAGCTGAGTGGTCTCAGCCACCTTTAAATCATACCCTGCAGCATGAGCGGTTTCTCTCTTCGGTAAAAGCGTTTCATCTGTAAACGTTGAGACAAGCTCAAAACCTCTTATTTTCGTCATTTTATTACCTTGGAACACTCGTTCCCTTATCCTTTTTTAGTTATCTGTTCTGTTAGTTATTCGTAAACAAAGCCCAAATCATCTCACCAGTAGCTATGGACTAGAGTTCTTTCCCTGCATAGCTAAAACGAATCTGTGGGAAATCCTTGGTTAAGTCCTTGTCTTGCATAAAGGCTTGGGCATCTTTTTTGACTTGAACCAGATCAATCCCTTGTATTTTAGCTGCGTACACACATCCACAATAACACTGGCGGTAAATGTCATACTCGTCACACATCTCAACCGACCTGCGATAACCATTGTTTTTCTTGAAATCACTAGGGAGGTATTTGGTGGTGTAAACTTTTTGCACGTCAATGCCAACGTCATTGATGGTTTTTGAGTTTTTATGTGGGCTAATGGTCAAGGCGCTCGCAAAATAGTCAAAGCCAAGCTCAACCGCTTTTTGTGCGGTCTTATCTAGTCGATAGTCAAAGCAAACCTTGCACCTATCGCCACCTTCTGGTTCTTCTTCCAAGCCACGAACCTTACGCACGTACTCATTAGGAACATAGTCTGCCTCAATAAAGGAAACCGACTGTCCGGTTTTTTCGTTGAAATCTGAAATAAATTGCTGCGTGACATAGGCCCTACGATGATACTCGTCCTTAGGATGGATGTTGGAGTTGGCAAAATAGACCGTAATGTCTGCATATTGGGTCAAATACTCCAGAGTATAAGTTGAACACGGCGCGCAACAAACATGCATCAAAATCTTTGGCCTTACTGCTTCTTTGGCCCAGGACTTTGTCATTTGTTGCATGACACGGTCATAGTTTATTTTCTGATTAGGATTCATCTTGTCTAGAATCTCTTGTAAATCAATCATCTCACGTCCACTTTCTTTCATCAGTTCTTCCTATTATAGCATATCCATTTACAAGGTAAACCAGAAGAAAACTCAAAACCTTTCTTTACCTATTATCCGCTAGACCAAAAAAGCCCTAAAGGGCTTTTAAGGTTATTCAAAAACAAATTGATTATGGTAGAGCTCTGAATAAAAGCCTTTTTGCCGTAATAATTGGTGATGATTGCCCTGTTCGATGACCTTGCCATCTTTTAAAACAATAATCTCATCTGCATTTAAAATGGTTTTAAGACGATGTGCAATGACAAAGCTGGTCCGTCCTGAAACAACAACCTCCATGGCTTTTTGGATTTTGCTTTCTGTGACCGTGTCCACATTTGAGGTAGCCTCGTCTAAAATCAGAACCTGAGGGTCTGTTAACAGTGTCCGAGCGATAGAAATCAGCTGTTTTTGCCCTGTAGAAAAGACGTTGTCATCGTCAGAGACGTGCGTGTCATATCCGTCTGGTAAGGTCATGATAAACTCATGAATATGGGTTGCACGCGCAGCTTCTTCGATATCCTTTTGACTCGCTGTTGGTTTTCCAAAACAAATATTATCTGCGATAGTACCTGAAAACAAGACGGACTCTTGCAAAACAATCCCAACATTTTGGCGTAGGCTATCGAGATCATAGTTTCTGATGTCTTGCCCATCAAAAGTAATGACACCCGAATCAACATCGTAAAAACGATTCAGTAGGTTCATGATTGTGGTCTTACCAGAGCCTGTTGGCCCCACCACTGCAACCATTTTGCCCTTGGGAGCCCAGATGGAAACATCAGATAAGACCTTTTGCCCTGGGAGATATCCAAAGTCGACATGTTTAATGGCAACGCCTTGGGTCAGGGTGTTGAAAAGAGGGGCGTTTTGAGGGCGTACCTCTTCTGGCTCATCAAGCATTTCCTGGATACGACTAGCTCCTGTAAATGCTAGTTGTAACTCACCCCAGCTAGAAGCAATCTGCATGATGGGTTGATAATACTGTTGCGAATACTGCACGAAGGTCACTACTAAACCAAGGGCAGCGGCTGATGACATTGACTTGTCATTAAGAACAATCGTAGACCCTAGAAAAATGACAACAGCCGTATTAATCAGGCTCATGCCATTCATCACTGGAAAAAGAAGCCCTGCAAACAGACGTCCCTTAAAGGTAGCTTTACGCACCTTTTCATTGTGCTCAATAAACCCTTCGATAGTTTCATCTTGAATGCCTTGAACAATGACTGCTTTTTGTCCTGAAATGGTCTCATCCATATAAGCATTTAAGGCACCGACTTCTTTTTGCTGAATGTTGGTGTACTTACGCGCCAAGGTGACAATGATGACTAAAAAAATCAAAGCAATTGGCGTTGACGCTACCGTTATCCAAGCAAGGCGAACATCTTGGCGGAACATCATCCAAACCAGACCAATATAAAGAGAGATATTGGTCAATACTTGAATCAAGGATTGGTTCATCGAATTTTGGATGTTATCCAAATCGCTAGTAAAACGAGATAAAATCGCGCCGTCCTTATGGCTATCAAAAAATGACACTGTTAAGCGTTCCATTTTTCCAAATAGCCCCTTACGCATGCGGTTAGTTGAATAAGAAATAATGCGTGTAAATAACAGACTATATATCAAATTAGCCAGCACGGTAAACAGATAGGTCAAAGCCAATTTGAACATTACCCCTGTAAAAGGGCTAAGTGAGGGTGCCACAAAGGCTTGACCCGTCGCTTGACTAATAGCCTTGGCTTGGTGATAGGTCTGTGCCCACTGGCCTAACTCTGCCAGAGATTGCCCTAAAAACACTGGAGCCTTGACCTGCAAGTAAGTTGCTGACACAATAGCGACTAGGATAAACAAAAATGAAAGCCGGTAACGTTTAACGTAAAACCAAAAAAATCTTGCTGTTTTCATTACTAGTCCTCCTCCTTGCCTTTTTGTGTTTCATAAATTTCACGATAGGTTGCATTTGACGCAATTAATTCTGCGTGAGTCCCTTGGCCAATCAACTGACCATCGTCCAATACTAAAATCTTGTCTGCTTTAATCACTGATGCAATTTTTTGAGCCACAATCACAATGGTCATGTCCTTGAGCTCTTTTGCTAAGGCGTCTTGCACCAATTTTTCAGACTTGGCATCCAAGGCGGATGTTGAATCGTCTAACACCAAGAGTTTGGGTTGATTAATAATCCCACGTGCAATGGATAAACGTTGTTTTTGTCCTCCTGAAAAATTGTTGCCTCGTTCTTCGACTTGACTGTTGTAGCTAGCCTCCATACGGTCTATAAACTCACTAGCCTGTGCGATTCGAGCTGCATTTTCTAATGCTAAATGGTCCGCAGAAGCATCTCCTTGACGAATATTTTCAGCAATTGTCCCTGAAAAAAGAGTGGCTTTTTGTAAAACAATTGATACTGTTTGCCTTAACGTTTCCTGACTAAGGCTTGTTAGGTCCTTACCTCCTAGGAGAATGCGTCCTTTTTGAGGGTCAAACAAGCGGGGGATTAATTGCGCTATAGTTGATTTTCCTGACCCCGTCGCTCCCACAATACCAATCATTTGCCCTGGTTCCACGCTAAACGAAATGTCTTTTAAAGTAGGCTCACTCTCGTTAGGATAGGTAAAACTGACATTGTCAAACACCAAGCTACCTGTTAAATCCTCCACTTGATGAGTTGTGAAGGTCATGGCAGGTTCGGTGTCTAAGATTTCATTAATCCGACGAATAGAGGCAAATGCTCGACTGGCTTGCATTCCCATAAAGCCAACCATCATAATGGCAAAACTAATCTGACCCATATATGTCATAAATGACGCGATGCTTCCAATAACGGTTGGATCTGTTTTGACCATGCCAGAGATCAGAAAAATCGACACGTAAATAGCCAGATAAGAAACCAACATCAACCCAGGTTGCATCAATGAAAAGCCATAACCAATAAATAAATTCAGGTTTAATAACTTGTCAGAAGTTTCTTTGAAGATGTCATATTGTTGCGTTTCTTGAACAAACGATTTAACCACTCGAACACCGCGCAGATTTTCCTTAGCAATACGGTTGATGGTATCCATGAGTTGTTGAAAGATTCTAAACCGTGGAATCATTTGTCGCATAACCATCCCAATAATCAGACCAATCAATAACACCATTACAACCAAAACCCACCACAACTCTGGCAAGGTACGAATGGCTAAAATAAAGGCACCAATAAAAATGAGTGGCAAGCGAAACAGTATTTGAAAAATCATCATCACCAAGTTTTGAATTTGATTGACATCATTAGTCATCCGCACAACCAGATTTCCCGCATTAAAGGCTTCAATATTGGCATAGGAAAAACCTTGAATTTTTCGAAACGTCTGCTCACGTATATCCGCAGAAGCTCCTTGAGCAATTTTTGCTGACAAGACTGTGTTAAGAGCCCCTGCAACAAGTCCAATCCCTGCAATAATAACTAACCAATAGCCCACCTGCCCGATTCGGTTTTGGTCGTTTGCTATGACCGCTCCTAAAATCTCTTTGAGAAAATAGGGCTGTAAAAGAGCACTCGCAACCACGGCTCCTGTCATGAGTAATGACAAGGCTGCGTACCATTTGTAGCGCATAATAGCTGTTTTAAGCATGCGTATCTCCTCCTTTGTACATCTGTATGTTTTGTTTGAGTTGTGTTATGACTGCTTTGACTGTATCTAGGTCTTTTTTAGTGATATCTTTTAGAAAATACCCTTCCATCGCTGCCCGACATTCTTTGAGCAAGGGAATCTTTTGTCGTCCTGACTCTGTTAAGACCACTTGTTTATAACGTTTGTCCTCACGAGAGGCAATCACTTGAATAAAGCCATTTTTTTCCATGCGCTTGACCAGATTACTCGTCACAGACTTAGATATTTGCAGCCGCTTTTCAATATCTTTGACAAATATTTCCTTGTTTTCGTGCTGCTCCAAAAAAACAAGCACATGCCCTTGAGGGCCTGCAAGGTGTTCAATATCATATTTTCTAGCCATTTCCTCACCGATTTGCTCAATGTGATGGGTCAGTTCACGAAGATCAGCGATTAGTTTTGTCATCTGGTAACTCCTTAGTTTTCATGGTAACTATAATAGTTCTCTTAAGAACTATTGTCAATTAAAAAGCTCTGATTTTTTAAATATCAGCCTTGCTTTTCCAAGCCATTTGGCATCAAAAAGCCCAAGACAGCCTAGCTTTTCTAATAGAGTTCGCTTTCTTCTTGTGATATAATAAGGTGATTAGCTCTTAAAGGAGAACAAAAATGACGAAACAAAAAATCGCTGTCTTAGGTCCTGGTTCTTGGGGAACCGCCCTGTCACAGGTCCTAAACGACAATGGCCATGACGTTCGATTATGGGGCAACACCCCCGAACAGATTGAGGAAATCAATACAACACATACCAACAAACGCTACTTTAAAGATGTGGTCTTAGCTGATAGCATCAAAGCCACCCTTGACTTAAAAGAGGCCTTGGCAGAGGTAGACGCCGTGCTGTTTGTGGTTCCAACTAAAGTAACCCGCCTTGTTGCCAAGCAAGTAGCTGAAACGCTTGACCATAAAGTTGTGATCATGCACGCTTCAAAAGGATTGGAGCCGGGTAGCCACGAGCGCCTCTCAACCATCTTAGAAGAGGAAATCCCTGCTCATCGACGCAGTGAAATCGTTGTGGTTTCTGGACCAAGTCACGCCGAAGAAACCATTGTACGAGACATCACTCTCATCACCGCGGCATCTAAGGATTTAGAAACTGCTAAATATGTCCAAACCCTCTTTAGCAACCATTATTTTCGCTTATACACCAATACCGATGTAATTGGCGTTGAAACAGCTGGTGCACTTAAAAACATTATCGCCGTTGGTGCTGGAGCCCTTCACGGACTGGGTTATGGTGACAATGCCAAAGCAGCCGTTATCACTCGTGGTCTAGCTGAAATCACTAGATTAGGGGTCAAGCTAGGGGCTGATCCATTGACCTACAGTGGCTTGTCTGGTGTGGGGGACTTGATTGTCACAGGAACTTCTGTGCATTCACGTAATTGGCGTGCCGGTAATGCCTTGGGTCGTGGCGAAAAGCTTCCAGACATTGAGCGCAATATGGGGATGGTTATTGAAGGAATTTCAACCACAAAAGTAGCCTACGAAATCGCTCAAGAGCTAGGTGTCTACATGCCTATTACCACAGCTATTTATAAGGCCATCTACGAAGATGCCGATATCAAAGAAAGCATTTTAGGCATCATGTCCAATGAATTTCGTGCTGAAAACGAGTGGCATTAAGCACTATTTAATGAGAAAGAGAGCCTACTAATGACCAAAGTTAGAAAAGCCATTATTCCTGCTGCAGGTCTTGGCACACGGTTTTTACCTGCTACCAAAGCCCTCGCCAAAGAGATGTTGCCTATCGTTGATAAGCCAACCATCCAATTTATTGTCGAAGAAGCCTTGAAATCAGGCATCGAGGAGATATTGGTGGTCACTGGAAAATCAAAGCGTTCCATTGAAGACCACTTTGATTCTAATTTTGAATTAGAATACAACTTAAAAGTCAAGGGCAAAACAGAGCTGCTAAAACTAGTTGATGAGACCACTTCCATTAATCTCCATTTCATTCGTCAAAGCCATCCTCGCGGACTAGGTGATGCTGTCTTACAGGCCAAGGCCTTTGTTGGTAAGGAGCCATTCGTGGTTATGCTTGGAGATGACCTAATGGACATCACAGACCCTGGTGCCAAGACCCTAACCAAACAGCTGATTGATGATTACGACAGCACCCACGCGTCAACCATTGCCGTAATGAAAGTGCCTCACGAAGACGTCTCAAATTACGGTGTTATCGCCCCTCAAGGAAAATCAGTCAAAGGTCTCTACAGTGTGGATACCTTTGTTGAAAAACCAGACCCTAAGGATGCACCAAGCGACCTTGCTATTATTGGACGCTACCTACTAACGCCTGAAATTTTTAGCATCTTAGAAAACCAAGGACCCGGTGCTGGAAATGAAATACAATTGACCGATGCCATCGACACGCTCAATAAAACACAGCGCGTTTTTGCTCGTGAGTTCAAAGGCAAGCGCTATGATGTTGGAGACAAGTTTGGTTTTATGAAGACATCGATTGACTACGCCCTAGAGCACGCACAAGTCAAAGATGACCTCACCAACTACATTATCGAACTAGGTAAAAGACTCGCGTCAGAAACTAAAAAAAGTTGAGCACATGCTCAACTTTTTTAACGCCATCCCAATAAACTATCTATCAAAATAAGCAATAATAAAACTAAATAACCTAAAAAAGCCAGAAACCGTTGCCCTTTTGAAAAAGGACTCTCGAGCAACTGATTGCTCAGAGCGATACCACCTAAAAACCCTCCTAGGATACCTCCCAAGTGCCCTGCCAGGCTAACATTTGGCATGAACAGATTCATCACTAAATTAAGACCAATCAAGGTTTGGTAGGTTTTCCCCAGAGCTTTTAGTGCTTGATTTTTCCCAAAAGCTCCTAACACGATAATCGCTGCAAACAGACCAAACAAGGAGGTCGAGGCTCCTGCCGCTACTGTGTTGGGGGTCGCCCATAAGGTTAAGGCATTCCCCATGACCCCTGACATCATGTAAAGTAGTAAAAACTGTCTGGATCCCCAGATGTCTTCAGCCATTTGACCGACAAAATAAAGGGTTAAGGCATTAACAAAAAAATGGCTAAAACCAATATGGACAAAAATAGGGGTTACTAATCGCCAAAGCTCGCTCGGCATAGCTTTGACTGCTAACCCAAACATGCCTCCGAACTCATAAATAACTGGAGACGTTGTGGCCAGACTTCCATATAACACTTGCATCAATAGAAAAACAAAACTGGTCAAGATTGATAGAAATAAAGTAACTGGGTATCTTTTTAACATCATCATCTGCAAAATATCTCCTTGACTGCAATATCGTGGGTATGGGCCTCAAAATCTCGTAATTGGCAGTCATAAATCGTACTTATCGTATCGCCCTCATAATCGGCTAAATACCTGTCGTAATAGCCACCGCCGTACCCAATACGATAGCCTTTATTATTAAACACAACACCTGGCACATGAACCACATCAATCGCTGTTTTGGGCACTTCCAGAGAACTCCTTGGCTCTAAGACACCAAATGAACTCCGTTGCACATCTGTTGGTTGGTATGAGACAAAAATCATTTTTCCTTTTGGAAAAGCCTTTGGCACTAAAATGGTTTTGCCATCTTTTTGCGCCTGATTGATAAGAAATTCGGTGTCATACTCGTGTGGCATGGCTAAATAAGTCGCTATTGTTTTTGCTTTTTGATAAGCAGAGCTTTCCACAAAATCAGCTAGCAAGGCTAAATCTTTTTGGCGTTTGACCTCTAGTTCCAAACCTTTCAATAACGGTAAAACGAGGTGTCGATAGTCTTTTTTTAACATGTCCTTATCATAACACAAATACCAAACAAGATTCAAGGCAGACTCGCTGGACAGTTTTTATTAAGAAAAGTTTAAGCTTTTTGCGCTATACTATATGTATCCTAAATAGCGGTTAACATCTAACCGTTGGAAAAATGAGGTTACCTTATTTTCCCTTTTCATAAATCTCCAAGATACCTTTGCTAAAAGGTGTCATCCTTTAGTTAAAAAAGCACTCTCTGTTATGTTAGCAGAGAGTGCTTTTTTGATAAGAAGACAAATCACTTTGTCTTAATGTTCTCGTTTACGGTTAAGGAAAAATCCAAGACCAAGAGTTGTTAATAACATCATGCCAAATGTTGCTAGCGAGCTAGGTGTTTCATTCGTTTTTGGTAATGACTTCATTGATTTAGAAGCCATTAAAGGTGTTTTACTACCTTTAGTGATATTTTTTTCTTGCTTTACTGTCGTGTTAGTGCCAAGAGGCTGTGGGGATGGCACTGTTTGATTTTGAGAGTCTTGAGCAATAGTTACATCAGTTTGCCCCTGGTTGCTTTGAGTGTCAGTTTCCCCAGATTCACCCTTGTCATCTTTAGGTCCTGGAATACCTTTCTCGCCTTGAACTCCTGGTTCACCCTTGTCGCCTTTAGGTCCTGGAATACCGGGTTTACCTTCTTTTCCATGCTTTATGAGTTCTTGACAAATCTTGACATCATCATTATTAAAGACATTATCATTATTTTTATCTTTATAAACAATGATCATCACTCCGTCGTCAGTTAGCTGCAAATCAATTTTGAGACAGTCACATGAATCGTCTGGAGTTAGTGATGGAACATCACTCTTAGGAATCAGTGTAGAGCCAAGAAGATTTTGATATTTTGTATATCCGTCTTTATGGATATACAAATCTAACGTTTTGTTAGATTCGATGTGATTTTCTTCAATTAGATACTGAAAAGCTTTTTGTTCGTTTATATTTAAACTGGTGTGTAATATCGATTGAGGGTCTGTTAGACTATCACTAAAATACCAAACAGCTAACTGTGTCACTTTTCTAGCCGACTCTTCAGTAATTTGAAATTGAGAAAGATCGCTTGTTGGATATCCTTTACTTAAAACAGAAACTAAGGATTTCTCGATGTCGTCTACCTTTCTTGGTTTGTTAGCTTTACTTTGAAATAGATTCTTAGTTCCTGTTATCTTATCATAAATAGGTAAATCTTCTGGTTTTTTAGCATTACTCTCCCAGTTTGTTGACCAATCTAAATTTCTATTGAAACAGTATACTACAGTATCTCGTTTTCTTTGACTTTCAGTAATAGGTGTTGCATATAAAAAGAACGGTGATTCTGATCTACTATCTATATCATTCCACCCATAATACTGTTCTGCTAAAACTCTAGCTGATCCTCCAATAAAGCTACCCGACATGACGATACAGGCCGCTGAGGTTGCCATCATTTTTTTCAATCCCTTATTCAATTTCTCTCTCCTTATGAAATGTTTGTTTTCTTTCTCTGAAATATCATAGCACATTATCGATAGCACTGAAGCTTTTCAAAGGGCATTTCTCTCCCTAAAACTTAATAATGCAGTTTCTCATTTTGGTATTATAAAACTTATTTTTCTGATAATTTATATATATATTCTGTTTTATTCCCTTTTTATTGTATTTATTCCTGTTTTTTTAGAATTTTATTAATATTAATTCGCTACATCAGATAGTTCTCAATATTAAAAGAAAATAAAATTATTTTCAGAAAATAATTGAATTGACTTTTCATCTAGATTCGATAGAATAGCTAAAATCAGACAAAATAATTTAAGGAGAGAAATTACTTTGTTAGACAACTACTTAGAGTCAAATATCATCGATCAAAAAAACATTTTAGCCATCTTGTTAGCCGACACCAACACCTCGCTTGATAAAATATGTGCCAAAACCCACCTAAGTCCTAAACAAGTGAAACATTACATCATTCAGATGAATAATCTGTTTCAAAAGTCATTGCAAATTACCATTACTAAAACAAAAGTTTGTTGTCACACCAGCCAAGCTTCTAAAAAAACCTTATTTAATGATATTTTTTCCCTATCAGACACGCTAAAACTGTTGCGATTTTTATTGATAGAAACAAAACAACGCAAATCTATATCAAGCTTTACGCGGCGTCATTTTATCTCCTTGTCAAAGGCTTATCGCCTCATTGACAAGCTCAAAAATTACTTGCAGGCAATTGGTTTAACAATTGATCATTATCAAATCGTTGGCGAAGAATTCCGTATTCGTTATTTGATTGCCTTGCTTCATAAAAAATACGGCATCATGATTTATAGCATAACAGCAACAGATATTGAGATTATTAATTCTTTTGTCCTATCTCCACGCAAACCTTGTGCTGCCAAACCTCTAGATGAATCCTTTCTTTTCTTCCATATCCCGCTGATGTTATCTTGGAAACGTCAACATTACTGCGTCTCTTTACCTGAACTGCCTTTGTTTAATCTTTTAAAAGCATTACCAATTTTTGAAAACCTAAAATACTATGTTGAAAAGGAATTGCAAGATCACACAAAGCTAACGTTTCATGATGGTGATTTTGACTACCTCTATTTAATCTACCTAACCAGCGATAATTCATTTCTCACAAACCATTGGACCAAAGAACATGTGCAACTGTTAGAAGGGGTCATCGAGGAGCACTCTCACTACCGTGAGCTCATTTCAGAGGTAGAGTGGGCACTAGGAAATCACTTTAGCATAAACCCTCGCACGCTTTGGACTCGTCTCCTTATTTCGAAAATCCATCTTTGGGTTACAGACCATTATCTGCTTTGACGATTATTATTCCTGTCATTATCACGGTAATCCTCTGCTCTTTGAAAAACTCAGTCAGCAGGTGAAACAGTGGCTTTCCAGTATGGGAGAATACCATGATATTAGTCCAGCTTATTTGCAACTGCTTTGCCTTCATTTAGAACATGCCATTGAGTCTTCACTGCATCCGCTACAAATTCTTATCATAGAGGATAATCATATTATTGGTGATATTATCACCAGATTTATCAGTCTCAATATCCCTTCACACAAGATCGTCGTTTCACGACAGAATATGTTGCTAGAACCTAACTTTCATAGTTATTCTGATGCTCATTTAGTGATTACAAGCAAAGAACTCATTCATCACATCAAAAATCATCTAAAACTACCTGGCAACCTACCTGTAATAGGCATCAGTTTAGATAATATTCACGCACAACGTGACACTTTAGTCAATCATATCCTACGACTCCACCAAGAGCACTATCAAGTTTTATTAAATAGTTTGTTTGCCAAACCGTCAAAATCAAAAAAAGTCAAGAAATAATATTTCCTTGACTTTTTGTTTGGGTAAATTCTCCCAGTAGCTATTTAAAGTTTTTTTTGCTTTGTTCTATCCATAAAATCCATTTCAAGCAGATTTCGATTGGTAACTTTATACTGAGGTTTAAAGAGATCTACTGATAAGAGTAAACTTTTTAGGACGACCAATACACAGAAACTAGAATGACCGCGTCATCCAAGCAACCAATAATCGCATTGACGTCAAACTAAAAAGACTTAATCCTGTACCATGCAGGACTAAGTCTGTTATAAAATATTTGGATTAGTAACAAGGATTCGTTAAGAAACTCTCGCTATTTCGGCTCTATAATTTCTGTAG
>NZ_LHQM01000045.1 GCF_001302265.1 Streptococcus phocae
TTGGGGTGCAGTTCACATTGCTAGTGGTTTTTTCTTTATTTACGCTTACGTGCGATTAAGTGAATCGGAGTGCCTTCAAAAGTGAATGCAGAACGAATTTGATTTTCTAGGAAACGCATGTATGAAAAATGCATCAACTCTTCTTCGTTAACAAAAATAACGAAAGTAGGTGGCTTAACAGATACCTGTGTAGCATAGAATATTTTAAGGCGTTTGCCTTTATCTGTTGGCGTTGGGTTAATTGCAATAGCATCCATGATGACATCATTTAGCACCGCTGATGAGATACGTCTGTTTTGACTTTCGCTGATGCGTTTGATCAAATCAGGCAATTTATTCAGACGTTGTTTTGTCAGCGCTGATACAAAGATGATTGGAGCATAAGACAAGAATTGGAACTGGTCACGAATGTCAGCTTCCCATTTGGCAACAGTATGGTTGTCCTTATCAAGGGTATCCCATTTGTTAACAACAATAATCATCCCTTTGCCAGCTTCATGAGCAAATCCTGCAATGCGTTTATCGTACTCGCGGATGCCTTCTTCAGCGTTAATCACCATCAAAACAACATCTGAACGGTCAATAGCACGCATGGCACGCATGACTGAATACTTTTCTGTGTTTTCATAGACCTTACCAGATTTACGCATCCCTGCGGTGTCAATCATGGTGTACTCTTGACCTTCGGTATCCACAAAATTGGTATCAATAGCATCACGTGTGGTTCCAGCAATAGGGCTTGAAATGACACGATCTTCACCTAAAATAGCATTAATCAAGCTTGATTTACCAACGTTTGGACGACCAATCAAACTAAAACGAATGATATCATCATTTTCTTCGACTTCTTCGATTGGAAGGTTTTCCACAATCGCATCCAACACATCTCCTGTTCCAATACCGTGAACAGATGATACTGGGAAGGGATCTCCTAAACCAAGTGAGTAGAAATCATAAATATCATTACGCATTTCTGGATTATCTACTTTGTTTACGACTAAAATAACTGGCTTATTGGTTCGATACAAAATACGTGACACGTACTCATCTGCGTCTGTAACACCTTCTTTGCCTGATACAACAAAGACAATTACATCTGCTTCTTCCATTGCGATTTGAGCCTGGTGCTTGATTTGTTCCATAAAGGGTGCATCAACGTCGTCAATGCCTCCTGTGTCAATTAGTGAAAACTTACGATTAAGCCATTCTCCTGTTGTGTAAATACGGTCTCTGGTAACACCTTCGACGTCTTCAACAATGGAAATACGCTCTCCTGCAATTCGGTTAAATAGTGTGGACTTGCCAACATTTGGACGTCCAACAATGGCAACTGTAGGTAAAACCATGATTCTCCTTCTCTTATATAATCGGTAATCGATTATCGTTTGTAACATTTTAACGACGATTGGCGCCTTCTAAGTGACATTCTCTCGCCAAATAACGGACACGTTCCATCACTCGTTTGGCTTGCCAGGTTTCATCGTTTCCCTTGATATGAGACCATTTTTTCTCTAAATCAGCAAAACTATAATTTGAGGTGAAAAAAGTCGGCAAATCTTCCAACATGCGATGTTGCAAAATAACTTGTAAAACCTCATCTCGCACCCATGAGGTGGCTTGTTCAGCACCAATATCATCTAGAATCAAAACTGGCACTGTTTTGACAGCATCAATCTCCTCTTTGACAGACCCGTTTGAAATGGCGTTTTTGACATCAATGGCAAAGCTTGGAAAGTGCAGCAAGGTAGTGGAAACATCTTTTTTTTCAGACAATTCATGAGCCATAGCAGCCATAAAGTAGGATTTCCCAATCCCCATATCTCCATATAAATAAAGACCTTTTTGGTCTGGTGCGGGATAACTCTCAACAAAATCCAAAATATCAGAAAATACTTGCATACGACTGGCATTGTTAACATCAATCTCAGATAATTGAATTTTACGGTAAGACTTGGGCAAGTTGACCAAATTAATCCGCTCAGATATGGCGAGCTGTTTTTGCTGCTCGATAAGCTCTTTTGTCTCTAAGTAAGAAACATCTGCATACCCTTCATTCATTACCAAGATTGGCTGATAGCCTTTCGCAACATAAGACGGATCTTTTGTTTGATATTTATGACGCTCTACCAAAAATTGGTTAAATTTAGATAGGCTAAGGGTTATCTCGTCTTGGGATAATTGATGGCTCGTGATAAAGTCAGCCACCTCTGTATCCGCTAGGATTTTTTGAGCCAGTTGATTGCTATCGAATCGAGACTTTCCTGCTAGCTTTGCCATCGCTTTTCCAATTTTTTCCATCTAATCACCACCTTTTTTGAGGTTTTCAAGCCTTCGTAACGCTGCTTGTTTGAATTGATCGAGCTGAACCTGTTCTTCTTGACTGGTGTTTTCTTGATAATCTGGATTGCTCCACTTAGGCACGTTTGACACCTGTGTTTTCTTACTTGTTGAGGATTCTTTTCGTTCTGCAAAGGCACGTAATTTCAAAATAGCATCTTCTGCAGTTGTGACGCCTTGATAAGAAAAATCATTAGCAATTTTCAAAATATAACTTTTCTTGAGATTGGCTGACTTGGTCTTATTAAATGTGTACAAGACCATAATGTTAATGACCTCATCTAAAAGATTCATCTCTGCTAAGCTCACTAAAAGATTTTCTTCATCCTTAGTCACACTTGCCTGCCTTGCTTTTTTTATTTTAGCTAAAAATAGAGCTGGGGTAGAACTTTTGGCTTCTCTCAAAATAACTTGCTCAGGCGGTGAAAAAACAGTTGTTTCTTTTGGTTTATTGGCCTGATTTTTTTGCTGCAACATACGTTTTGGTCTTATCTTTCCACCAACCGCAGTATCCTTAGCCAAGTGATAAGTCTCAAACCAAGTCATGCCATATTGCTCAGAAATACTATACAGGTCAATCACATCTTGATTGTCATCTTCAAACTGCAGACCATCACGATTCATTAAGTTTTTAAAACTATCTAGATCAAACTGGTTTTTTGTTTTTGCTACCGATTTTGTTTTGGGAGAAATACCACCAAAGACATCTGAAAATTTTTTAGAAATGTTTTTAGCCTGACTGGGAATAACAATTTGCAGCTCAGAAAGCGCTAAATCGCCAATTTTTTGCTCTAACAGGCGACTATAAATCGGATTATTGAGAAAAGCTTCATTGCCAAGCGGCGGGTTTAATTTTATGAGATAGCCGTCTGGCAGTTGGTACAAGACTAGTAAATCAATAGCGGTCAACATTACCAAAGCATCCTCTAGTCTCTTAGAACCAAATTGCAAATGATTAAGGATATCCCCAAACTTGTGTGCCTGCGCGCCATCATCAAAAAAATGAATCAAATACTGGTATAAGTTTACGGCATCAGCTCCAATAATTGGAAAGTACAACTGCATCAGACTGCTTGAATCGTATTGAAACTTGTTGTGTTTCACATAATAAAATGCATCAATCGGTTTCATCATTTAGACTACTCTTTTTTTTACCACGAACACGATTTGTGATTTGCTGCAATAATTCTTCAATCTCATCAAGATCTTTAAAACTCTTGTAGACACTAGCAAAACGCACATAGGTAATCTCATCAAGCTCTGCTAATTCTTCCATGACGAGATTGCCAATCACACTACTTGAAACTTCATTTTCGTAGGTTGTGCGGATTTTTCGCTCAATGTCCGCAATCAGATTTTCGATGTCTGTGCTAGAAACAGGGCGTTTTTGAGCGCTTTGAACAACGCCATTTAAAATTTTCTCTCTAGAAAACTGTTCCCTTGTCCCATCTTTTTTGATGACCAGTAACGGAAGGTCCTCAACGCGCTCAAAAGTTGTAAAGCGGGCATGGCATTGCTCGCACTCTCTGCGACGACGGATGGTATTGCCATCTTCAGCCTGCCTGCTGTCAACAACACTTGATTTATGATAATTACACTTCGGACAACGCACGCAAACACCCCAATTCTATCAGATTAAACTAGTACTCTATTTTACCATATTTCCAAGGATAACAAAAGTATAATTCACCCTGCAGTCGTAACTAATGAAAAAGCAATCAGCCTCTTGTCAATATAAAAAAGACATAGCCATTAGGTAAACGACTACGTCTTTTGGTATCACAGTTCCGTTTCATCACTGTCATCAGATAAAGGAATGTGTAAAATAAAGACAGATCCCTTGTTTGGTTGGCTTTCAACTTCCATTTTCAAGTGATAACCTTCCACAATTTGCTGGAGAATGGACAAACCAATTCCTAGTCCAGCCTGAGTACTGGTCCGATTGCGTGACTTATCTGTTCGATAAAAGCGCTCAAAAATATGCTGGATATCTTCTTGCGAAATCCCCTCGCCTCGGTCTTTAACCTTAACAATTGCTTCGGTGTCTTCATTAATCAAAACTTCGATTGAAATTTTCTTTTCTTTTCGAGAATACTTGACCGCGTTGTCAATTAAAATCATCAGAGCTTGTTCAAAATGATTTTTGTAAATTTTAGCGCGAGTTGCTTTTTGTTGAGAATGCCATTCGAATTCAAAATCTTCTCTCAACACTCGGAAATTCCCCACAACCATGTCAACAGACTCTTCAAGGATTGTCCTGTCCTTTTGGTGTCCTTCAAAGGACCCTTGCACACGAATCATATCCAGCATATCATTAATCATGATTGCCATACGATCAGCTTCATGCGCGGTAGCATTAAGACTTTCTTCTAAAATTTCAGCATCGTCCTTGCCCCAGCGCTGTAAAAGCCCAATATGGCCTTTGATAATAGCAACTGGCGTTCTCAATTCATGACTGACATCGCTAATAAAGCGAGACTGCAATTTTGTATGGTTTTCAACTTTGTCTAACATGTTGTCAAAAATAAGAGACAACTCCTCAATCTCATCGCCAGACGAGATATCTGACCGCAAGTTGAGATTGTTTGGGTTTTTTGAAATGTTTCGCATGACATCATGCAGGTTTTTGAGTGGTTTCAAAAAGCGACGTGTTGATACAAGAATAATCATGTACGCTAAACTTGTTCCAAACAACTCTATAATCAGCAACCATAAAAGCAAGCGAGCCCTAATCATATAGTAACTCTCTAAATCATGAAAAACTTGGACATAACCCACAAGTTTTCCTGTTTTTTTAGAGTAAACCCGCTGAGTCATTGAAAATCCTCTATATTGGTCTTCAATGTGATCCTCAAAAACACGGCCAACAGGGCCGGTCAATCCAGGTGACGATTCTTCGTCATCTGTTGTGAAAATCATCTGCTTTTTAGCGTTGTAAATGTAAATATCTTGATTCGCATCAAGGGTATTTGTGATGTCTCGTTCACTTCTGATAATCCTACTGCCACTAGCGTCATCAATGCGCAAATGCGTTTTATCGTTTTTATACAGCACTTCTGCCAGGTTTTCTAATGTAAAATCAGTATCCACCTCAGAAAGGCGAACCCTGACCACATTAACAGCTTGAAATACCGATTGTTTTTCTTCTTTTAGCAAAAAATAATTTGTAGACGTATAGGCAACCAGTGTAAATATGGAAAAAATACAGAAAAAGAGAACGAAAAAAATGTTGGACAAGCGTTTAGGCAAGGTTTTCCCACATGGATTCTTTTTCTTTTTTTTCTTGGTCATTTAGTTACTTCTCACGGATAACGTAACCCATCCCACGAACGGTTTGGATGTATGATTCTTTTCCAGGAATATCAATTTTGCCTCGTAGGTAACGAATATACACATCAACAACATTTGTTTCTACTGCTTCGTCATACTTCCAGACATTAGATAGCAGTTCTTCACGCGTCATTACACGGTTCATGTTTGTCATCAAAATGTTTAATAAATCGTACTCACGTTTTGTCAATGAAATCTCGTAATCCCCACGATTAACAGAACGGTTTTGCGGATTTAAAACAAGGTCACGGTAAATCCCTTGGTTAGGCGATTTTTTCTCTGATTCGATATCTTGACGACGGAAAATCGCACGAATACGAGCTAATAACTCTTCGATAGCAAATGGTTTGACAATATAATCGTCAGCACCACGGTCTAATCCTGCAACAACATCCATAATCGAATCACGCGCAGTCATCATCATGATGTAAGTTGTCTTTTCTGACTGCAGACGGCGAGTCACTTCAAACCCATCCATCTCAGGCAGCATGAGGTCTAACAAAATCAAGTCAAAGTCTCTCTCTAAGGCTGTTTCTAACCCCTCACGGCCATTCACTTCGACAGTTACCTCGTAACCTTCATGTTGTAATTCAAGCGAAACGAATCTAGCTAGATTCTTTTCGTCTTCAATAATTAAAATTTTCTTTGTCATTTATACCAATCCTTATTTCTCATTGTGCTGATACGCTTTGAACAGCTATTAAGATGTATTTATTTTTGTTGTGGTCCAAATATTCTCATTTAGACCATTATGTTATTAGCAAACCGCCACTGCTACATGACTTTTTGCTGTTATATTAGTTAACCAGTAACTAATACATAGGAGTACCACATTCTCTAAAGAGTATACCAAAGAATGGCAGCTTTTTCAAATAAAAATTAAAGATATATTTAATATTCAGTTTTATTCATCAAACAAGCCTTGCAATCCTGCAAAAGGATTGTTATCTTTTTCTTGTTCAGCTTTGAGTAATGCGTACTGCTCCTCAGTTAAAACGGCCCAATCTTGACCAGCTGGTAAATCTTGTGTCTTTTTTTCATCCTCTGTCAAAACTTGCAAAGGAATAGCCAATAAGATATTATCCACGATACTCTCTTCAATGTCAATCTTATCCTCTGATAAAATCAGCACCAAGTGCTCATCGACAAGATCTTGTTTGCTAGCGCTGGCATGTGATTCTACAAATAACTCATGAATATCTTGCTCTTGTCTCAGTTCGACAGGTTCCATAGACCTACTTGAAGGTAAGGTTAACTGATAAGTGAGTCGATAGTCTAACAAGAACAAGCCATCATCGAATTGCACTTTTCCTGTTGCTCTGACTTGTTTAATGTCTATAATAGTTTGGTCACGCTCTAACAACTTTTCTTTGACATCGTACTCTTGGTCAATGCGAATGCCGTCGGCTTGTTTTTTTATTTCTGAAAGTAATAACATCATTTCTCCTTCTTCATTAACTTGTGACTGAGGCCTTACTCTCAGGTCAGCCTTTCATTTTTAAATGTAAAAAGCGAGAGTTGAGCAAATCCCAAGCCCTCACATGTTTTTTAGTCTTTCGATTCTATCCTCAATAGGAGGATGAGTGCTGAAAAGCGAACTCGCTTTTTTCTTTTTTCTAGGGTCACTGATGTACAAAGCTGCGCTAGCATCATCAACCGGCTTAGACATTGGTTGCGATTGGCCTAGTTTTTCTAAGGCGCTAATCATGCCAAATGGATTTCTGGTCAATTCGACTGCACTCGCATCTGCCAAGTATTCTCTTTGTCGTGAGATTGCCAACTGTACTAAGGAAGCTGCAAGTGGCGCTAATATCAAGGATAGTAATGAAAAAATCAGCATGATAGCTCCAAAGCCGTTATCGTCTCTGTTATCACTACGCTTTCGACTGCCACCGCCGTACCACATCATTCGACCGCCAATGCTCGAAATCATTGTAACAGCACTTGCTAAAGCGACTGCAATCGTTGAGATGCGAATATCATAATTGCGAATATGACTAATCTCATGTCCGATGACACCTTCCAATTCTTCGCGATTCATCACCGCTAACAAGCCAGTTGTTGCTGCGACTGCAGCATTTTGAGGGCTAGATCCTGTTGCAAAGGCATTGAGAGACGGATCGTCTATGATGAAAACTTTAGGCATCGGAATTTGTCCTACCAAAGCCATATCTTCGACAATATGATAAAAATCTGGCGCATCTTCTACGGTGATTTCTCTAGCATTGTTCATTCCCATGACTAATCTAGTTGATTGAAAAATCATGCTCACAGCGTAGATAACTCCTATGATTAGAGCAAAGGCAATTCCCAGTTGGTAACTTTCAAGCAACATATAGCCTGCAGAAGCACCAATTGCAGCTAACAAGATAAAGAAAACGATTAGCAGAATAACTGTTTTTCGCTTGTTTTGTGAAATCTGATGATAAAGCATTTTTCTCCTTTCGTTTCAGTATCTAACCGACTTAAAACTGAAAATCAACCTTTGGAACTGCTTTTTCCGCTTCTGGCGTTTGTAAGAAGTCACTTGGTTTAAAGCCAAAGAGTTTTCCGACAATATTGCTTGGGAAAGATTCTAATTTGACATTGTATTGTGAAGTGGTTGTATTAAACAATTGGCGAGAATAAGAAATTTTGTTTTCAGTATTGGTTAATTCTTCTTGTAATTTCAAAAAGTTAGTATTTGCCTTTAAATCAGGATAATTTTCCGCCACTGCAAATAAATGAGTCACTTGTCTACTTAACTCATTTGATGCAACCATGGTTTCTTGAGGTGTTGTTGCATTAGCAACACGGGAGCGTAGGTTCGTAATTTTTTCAAATGTTTTTTCTTCGTAACTCGCGTAGCCTTTGACAGTCTCAATAAGATTTGGAATCAAATCGTGACGACGTTTCAATTGGACATCGATTTGGCTCCATGCCTCCTTGGTGTGCATTCTGGCTTTAACAAGGCTATTATAAGTCACCATTAACCATAGGGCTAGAACTCCTAAAATCACTAAGACGATTAAAAATGTTGGCATATTGTTTCTCCTTTAATCTATTGTCTCAATTATAGCAATTTTCGAGTTAATAGCAAGCTTTGACAACTGATTTTAACCCGCTAGTATCATTTTGTTATCTTGACTTTTATGTTAAAATGGTAGCAATAATCGAAATTAGAGGACTAACATGACACCAAACGACTTTTATCTCGCTCTCGAAGACGCGGGACTGCCCCTAAGCGCAACTCAAAAAAAACAGTTTGACACCTATTTTAAGCTCTTAGTGGAATGGAACCAAAACATCAATCTCACAGCCATTACCGAAGAAAACGATGTTTACCTAAAACATTTTTATGACTCTATCGCACCAATCTTGCAAGGCTTTATTGCTAACCAACCAATTAAACTGTTAGATATTGGAGCTGGGGCTGGTTTTCCAAGTCTACCTATGAAAATCATTTTCCCCAATTTAGACGTTACCATTATTGATTCGTTAAATAAACGCATTCAATTTTTGACCCTTTTAGCAACAGAATTAGGTCTAGAAAATGTGCACTTTTATCATGGTCGGGCTGAAGACTTTGGTCAGGATAAGGGCTTTCGTGCACAATTTGATTTGGTGACAGCTAGGGCAGTAGCACGCATGCAAGTACTGGCTGAGTTGACTGTTCCCTTTTTAAAGGTCAACGGTCAAGTAATTGCCCTAAAAGCCCAAGCTGCAGACAAAGAGTTGGACGAAGCAAAAAATGCTCTCTCGCTCTTATTTGCCAAGGTCACCACAAATCATCACTACGAATTGCCAAATGGAGATTCCCGCTATATTACGGTTGTGGAGAAGAAAAAAGAAACCCCTAACAAGTACCCTCGAAAAGCAGGAACTCCCAACAAAAAACCCTTGTAATATCAATAAAAAAGCTAGGAGGAACCTTAGCTTTTTACTTGCATTTTTGATATGATAGTATGAGATATTATTATGGAGGAATCATGAAACGCTCATTCATCAAATCTCTCTCAGTGACTCAGCGATTAACTTTTAGTTTTGCGATTGTCATCTTGATAGGGAGTCTCTTATTATCACTTCCTATTACCCATTACCAAAATGGGCCTGAGACGGTATACTTTGATCACTTTTTTAACGTTGTCTCCATGGTATGTGTGACAGGGTTGTCAGTGGTTCCTGTCTCAGAGGTTTATAACGGAATTGGTCAAACCATTGCAATGATCCTCATGCAAATTGGAGGGTTGGGCTTAGTCACTCTAATTGCCATTAGCACCTTTGCCCTTAAGCGTAAGATGCGCTTGAGTGACCAAACCTTATTGCAATCCGCTTTAAATCGCGGAGACATCAAGGGCCTAAAAAGTTACCTTTTCTTTGCTTACAAGGTGACGTTTACCCTTGAGGCTCTTGCCGCCTTACTAATTATGACGGATTTTATCCCTCGTTTCGGTTGGCGACATGGTATTTTTAACAGCATCTTCTTGGCAATTTCGGCTTTTTGTAATGCTGGTTTTGACAATCTAGGCTCATCTAGCTTAAAAGCATTTGCATTAAATCCAACCATCAGTTTTGTGACCACATTTTTAATTATCTCTGGAGGATTAGGATTTGCTGTTTGGGTTGACCTAGGGGTAGCCCTTAAGAAATTCTTTTTCGAAAGACCACGTTGCTACGGTTCTATCTTTAAAAGATTGTCGAGTCAATCACGCTTAGTACTGCAAACTACTCTTGTGATTCTCACTTTAGGTACAATTGTTTCGTGGTTTCTCGAAAAAGACAATCCTAAAACCATTGCCAATTATCACTTTTTGCAGCAAATCATGGTTTCTTTTTTCCAAACAGTAACCATGCGAACTGCTGGCTTTGCGACTATTTCTTATAACGATACGTTAGCACCAACCAATATCCTCTACATGATTCAAATGATTATCGGAGGCGCTCCAGGTGGAACCGCCGGAGGAATCAAAGTGACCACAGCTGCCATTACCTTCTTGCTGTTTAAAGCCGAACTTTCTGGCCAATCCGAGGTGACTTTCCGCAATCGCATCATCGCAAATAAAACCATTAAGCAAACCATGACCGTTTTGATTTTCTTCTTTGCTGTTTTAATGACTGGCTATATCTTATTATTAAGCGTTGAGCCTGCGATTCCTCCTATCCCTCTCTTGTTTGAGTCCATCTCAGCTATTGCAACTGTTGGGGTTTCGATGGACTTGACCCCTCAATTATCAACAGCAGGGCGTCTAATTATCATTGTATTGATGTTTGTTGGCCGAGTCGGCCCTATTACCGTGCTTATTAGTTTAATTCAACGAAAAGAAAAAACCATTCAATATGCCACTACTGATATTTTAGTGGGTTAAGGAGAAATCATGTTAAAAAGAAAAACTGTTGGTGTACTTGGTCTAGGAATTTTTGGCCGTACTGTAGCTAGGGAGCTGAGTAATTTTGAGCAAGATGTTATCGCTATCGACATGCGCGAAAGCCACGTCAAAGAAATTGCTGACTTTGTCACTAAGGCGGCAGTCGGCGATATCACCGACAAAGAATTTTTACTTGCTGTTGGTGTTGAGCACTGTGACACTGTCGTTATTGCCTCAGGTAATAACTTGGAGTCATCCGTTCTGGCTGTTATGCACTGCAAAAAACTAGGTGTTCCTACTATTATTGCCAAAGCGAAAAATAAAATTTTCGAAGAAGTTCTTTATGGCATTGGCGCAACTAAGGTCATTACACCTGAGCGTGATTCTGGCAAACGAGTCGCTTCAAATCTACTGAGACGCCACATCGAAAGCATCATTTATTTAGAGCATGGCATCTCAATGATTGAATTTGTCATTCCAAAAACCTGGGAAGGCCAGTCTCTGTCTGACTTGGATGTTCGCAGGAAATACGAACTTAATATCATAGGAATGCGTCAAAAAGAAGTCAAAACCTTAGATACCAACGTCAAGCCCTTCGAACCTCTTGAGCCCAATACAATTATTGTAGCCATTGCAAATGATCATACCTTTGAAAAATTTGATTACTTAGGTTACCTCAAATAAAAAAATGACGCTGGATAATCCAGCGTCATTTTTTTATGACTCTACTTTTTCCAAAATGCTTTTTCAGCAATGGCTGTAAAGAGAACATCTGTAGAGGAGTTTAGTGCTGTTTCACAAGAGTCTTGAATAACACCTACGATAAAACCGACACCAACAACCTGCATAGCTAAATCGTTAGAAATACCAAACAAGCTACATGCAACTGGAATCAGTAGCAATGAACCACCTGCTACACCAGAAGCTCCACATGCCGATACAGCTGCTACCACACACAAGAGCAAGGCAGTGAGAAAATCAATTTCAATACCAAAGGTATTAACCGCCGCAAGAGTTAGCACATTAATGGTAATGGCTGCACCACCCATGTTGATGGTTGCGCCTAGTGGAATAGATACAGAGTAAGTTTCCTTGCTCAATCCTAACTCCTCACACAAGCGCATGTTGACAGGAATATTAGCCGCAGAACTACGTGTAAAGAAGGCTGTAACACCTGACTCTCGCAAGCATCTAAACACAAGAGGATAAGGATTTTTTCGCATGATTACAAAGGCAAGTAATGGGTTAACCACCAAAGCCACAAATGACATGGTTCCTACTAAAAGAAGAATTAACACGGCATAATCTGACAAGATGCCGATACCATTTTCTGAAACAGTCGAAAACACTAATCCCATGATTCCTATTGGAGCTAAATTAATAATCCAAACCACAATCTGAGAAGTGACATCTGCGGCTGTTTTTACTAAGTGCTTTGTCTGGCTACTTGATGCTTTCAAAGCTAGTCCAAAGACCAAGGCCCATGCTAAAACACCAATATAGTTGGCAGTTGCTAAGGCATTGATAGGGTTATCTACCAATTTCAATAAAAGTGTTTGAAAAACTTCTCCAACTCCATGAGGAGGGGCAAACTGCGTATCAACAGGGGTATCCAGAGTCAAGGTTAAAGGAAATAGATAGTTGGTTAAAACAGCAACCAAAGCAGAAATAAAGGTTCCGAACATATACAAAAGAACAATTACCTTCATATTGGTTTGTTGGCCTTTTTTCTGATGGGAAATCGCTTGGGAAACCAAGGCAAAAACTAGTAGCGGAGCGATTGCTTTAAGCCCTCCAACAAATAATTGTCCTAGAATCCCTATAGCTGTCAATTGGGGTAACAATACTCCCAATAATAAGCCGATAACGACACCAATAGCTATTTTCTTGATCAGGCTAATCCCGATCCATATATTGATTGCTTTTTTCATTATTCGTGTCCTCGATAACATTAGATTTTTTAAATTATAATACAATTTCTCTTGTACGTCAAATCAATCTCGAGAATTTCATTAAATCTTGCAAACTTTCAGTCGACTTCGGTTGACGAGGCTTACAAATTTCGATACAATAACAATTATCATATTTTTGCGAACAATAATTTAAATTGTTAGAATTTTCAAATTTATCAATAGAAAGACTATCTAATATGAAACAAAAAAATGTATACATCGTTATTGGATTCATGCTCTTTGCCCTCTTTTTTGGAGCTGCCAATCTTATCTATCCTGCTTTTTTAGGAATTTATTCTGGGCATAATCTGTTGTGGTCCATTATTGGATTTTGCTTAACAGGTGTCTCACTCCCCCTACTCGGAGTGATTGCTGTTGCAAAGTCTGGTGCTGAGGATGTGGAAAGTTTGGCGCGACCAATCTCAAAATGGTATGCCATAGCTTATTCATCAATTTTATATTTATCAATAGGACCATTTTTTGCTATTCCAAGGACAGGTGCCACCTCTTTTTCAGTTGGTATCGCTCCAATTCTAGGAGACTCCTTCACTAATAAAGCCATCTATGCCGCTATCTTTTTTGGTTTATCTTATTTCCTTGCCATTAGACCAAGTAGGCTGGCTGAGAATATCGGTAAATTTTTAACCCCTACCTTATTGGTCATCATCTCTATTTTGGTTATTGCTTCGTTTGTCAATCCTGCAGGCGGCTATGGCGAAGCCTATAATGCTGGAGCTAGCATTAAGGATTCTTTTAAAGATTTGCCTTTTGTTGCTGGTCTCGTCCAGGGGTACGGCACGATGGATGCCTTGGCTTCTTTAGTATTTGCAGTTTTGGTTATTGAAGCTACCAAACAATTTGGTGCTAAAAACAATAAAGAAGTGACCAAAATTACGCTTATTTCAGGCGTTATTGCTATTTTCTTATTAGCCTTTGTTTATATTTTTGTCGGACGAATTGGTGCGACGTCACATTCTCTATTCCCATTTGTTGATGGTAATTTTATGCTTAACGATAAGCCTGTTGATGGTGGTCAAATCCTCAGTCATGCCTCTCGCTTTTATTTGGGTGGCATTGGTCAAGCCTGTCTCGCTATTGTAATCTTTTTGGCATGTCTCACCACATCAACTGGTCTAATTACCTCAAGTGCTGAATACTTCCATAAATTAATTCCAAGATTATCGCACATCGCATGGTCTACCATTTTTACCCTTGTCTCAGCCTTCTTTTACTTTGGTGGTTTGTCAGTTATTATCAACTGGTCAGCCCCTGTTTTATTCCTCTTGTATCCTTTAACTGTCAGTTTGATTTTTCTTGTGTTAATGCAAAAAAGCTTTGGTAACGATCCAATTGTTTATCGAACCACAATTGGTTTAACTGTCATTCCAGCACTTTATGACGCTTTATCAACCTTATCAGCAATGACACAACTCTTTACCCTACCCAAAACAGTCACTACTATCTTTGAAGAAGTTATCCCATTAGGGCAGTTTTCAATGGGTTGGATTCCATTTTCTATTACAGGTGTTATTATCGGACTGTTGATTAGAAAATCTCGTCAGCAAAAAGAAACTCGTGCCTAATACATCTTCACAAGTTTCTAGGCTCTTTCTACTGAGAGTTGCGAACAATAATATAAAAAGACATGTTTTCCTATAATACGTAGAAAAACATGTCTTTTATATCCTCTTGAGTTCTAGTGCTTTTAGCATTCTCAAAAACTCAGCTACCTCATACTAGAACAAGTACACTTTTCAAATTTCAAAAAAACACTCCTGCTTCTCATGTAATAGAGGTCAACAGGAGTGTTTTTTATGCTTCTATGAGGCAATGACTATTGTATGACTAAGGCGACTATTTTAATCGTGATTAACATACCTACTCAAGGCATCTCCAATAAATTGAATGGCAAAAATCAATACCAAAATCATTATGGTAGCTACCCAGGTTACATCGTTGTTGAAACGGTTATAACCATATGAAATCGCAACATTTCCCAGTCCACCGGCACCGATGGCACCTGCCATTGCTGTCTCACCAACTAGTGAAATCAAAGTCACTGTTGATACGCGGATAAGGTCAGGTAGACCTTCACTTAGGTAGACCTTGACAATGTCCCAAAAAGTAGCTCCCGAAGCCTGTGCAGCTTCAATGACACCTTTGTCTAGCTCTGAAAAAATCACTTGAACTTGACGCGCATAAAATGGAAAAGTCGCAACGGTTAAAGGTACTAACGCAGCTGTCGCTCCTAGGGTAGTGCCCATAATCATATAGGTCACACTAGCTAAAATCGCAATGAGGATAATAAATGGAATGGCGCGAAAAACCGAGATAACCTTGTCAAGTACCCAACAAACAGCTCTATTTTCAATAACACCACCCGGACCTAACAAAACTAAAAACAGACCAAGTATCAAGCCAATAGCCCCACCAACAATAAAAGGCACTATGGTCATGTATAAGGTGTTCCAAATAGCCAGTCCCCAACCGGCATCACCGGACCAGCCAAGCTCATATACATTTGGTAAATACGTTTGAATGATATGTGACATCTAAACTCCCCTTTTTAAAATACTAACTTCAACACCCGCTTCGTGCAGTGCTTTTTCTGCTGATTGAATATTAGAGGCTGTGCCTTCAAAAACAACAACCAGTTCTCCAACAGGGACATGATCTAAAATATTAATATTCCCATAAAGGATATTTGAGGTCACTTCGAATTGACGATAAATATGACTCATCAACGATTCTCCTGTGGAGGCCCCAGCATATTTTAATTGTGCTAAAATGGCATTTTTCGGAAGATTCTTGACAATGTTTTGCTGATGAATTTTTTCTAGTGCTTCATCAATACCAGTTGCAGTCGCAATGAATTCTTTGGTCAAGTCTTCTTTGGGATTGAAAAACATCTCTAGCACAGAACCTTCTTCAATCAAAACGCCATTTTGCATGACAGCGACACGGTTGCAGACATCCTTCACAATTTGCATTTCATGTGTAATCATGACAATCGTCAAGCCCAACTGACGGTTTAAATCTTGCAACAAAGCCAAAATTTGTTTCGTTGTTTTGGGATCCAAGGCTGACGTTGCTTCGTCTGAAATCAAAATTTTAGGATCATTTGCCAAGGCACGCGCGATGGCCACCCTTTGCTTTTGTCCTCCTGACAACTGAGAAGGATAATTATCTGCCCTATCAGCAAGCCCTACCAAGTCTAGCAGCTTTGTAACTTTGGCTTCTTTTTCAGCTTTTGATAAGCCTGAATGGCGCAGCGCAAAGGCAACATTTTCTCTAGCCGTTTTTTTAGTCATGAGGTTAAAATGTTGAAAAATCATACCAATCTCGCGCCGCTTCTCCCGCAGCGCTTTACTTGACAGTGTTATTTTTCCTTGGTCAAAGGTCACATCACCATCTACAACAATACTCCCACTTGTCGGAGACTGTAATAGATTAATGACACGAACCAAGGTCGACTTTCCTGCTCCCGAGTAGCCTACAATACCATAAATATCTCCCTGGTTAATAGTAATGCTGACATCTTTGACAGCATTAATGACACGCTTGTTTTGTTGAAATGTAATATCAATATGATTTAATTGGATAATTGCTTGATCCATAATAGTTTTATGCCTCCTTTATCAGTGTGATCATCTATTTTATCTTTGTTTCGAACTGGTCGCCACCAAAATGCCCCTCACATGCGCTCTAAGAACATTTACTGACCTGTTGGCACTAATTCTTTGATGTTGAAATCCCTTTCTGATTGTAACACAGGCACCTGTCTGATGCAAAGGCTTTTTACACTCTAATCCCGTATAAAACAAGAAAGGGCGTGTTAGACACGCCGCCTTCATCCTGTTACATCATTAAAGGAACTGTTCTACCAAACAGGGACATCTACACCATTTGATGTTTTGTCAATCACACGTTTCACATCATCGGTTTGATAAGCCTTGATTAACTTCTTAATGGCTGCGGCTTTATGAGATGTTTCCCAATTTTTTTGACCAACAATTACATTAATCCATTGTTTGGAATTCCCATCTGCTTCTTCTTTGTAAAGAGAAGTCGCAAAATCAATATTGGCAGGAATTGCATAGCTGTTATTAATAACAGCTGCATCAACTGAAGTCAAAGCACGCGCGGTCTGACTGGCACTTAATTCCTTGATATCTAATTGTTTCTTATTCTCTGAAATATCCGCAATGGTTGCCAACTGATTCCCTGAACTCTTTAGCTTGATCAAACCTGCAGACTGAAGCAAATACAAGGCTCTGCTTTCATTTGTCGCGTCATTTGGGATAGCAATTTGTGCTTTGTTAGGCAGCTCATCAACCGACGTATAGCTTGCTTTGCCAGATTGGCTAGTTCCTGAGAAAAGGTGAACTGGACTGATGTAGGTTTCAGCAATGGTGACCAAGTCTGCCTTGTTTTCTTTATTCCAGTTGCTTAAAAAGTTATAGTGCTGAAAAGCATTGACATCAACTTCACCATTTGCGACAGCCTTGTTGGGTTGTGAATAATCGGTAAACTCTTTATAAGCTAGGGTGATATTCTCTTTTTTAAGCAGTTCTTCGATTTTATCCCACCGAGCTTGGTCAGATGCCGTTTTGGTCATCACACCAATAGTCAAGGTGTTTTTATCATCTTTTGGTTTGCCACACGCCACTAATAAAAGGAGGCTGAGCGCAATTCCTACTAGACCAATGTGTTTTTTTATCGTCATATTTATGTCCTCATTCTGATTTGTTACTATGATTATTTTATCTCAAGTAGTTATAGTTTTCAAATTGGTATTTTTTAGGAAAACATATAGTTATTAACTATACCTAGACACATAAAAATTAACTAACCTCTTTTCCTTGAGATTAGTTAATAGTGATTTATTTCGAAGAAGGAATCTTCAAATCAGACGCTTTTGGAACATAGTCCCCACCTAAATGCTCCTGAGCAAGCTTGTCTAAAGTACCATCTGCGATTAGGGCTTTCACACGCTTATTCACAAAAGTCTGTAGGTCTTCTTGGTCTTGGCTAAAAATAAAATAAATAAAGGGTTGTTCACTTGTTTTCAAATCAATTGTCTTTAAATTATCCAACCCTTGATTTTTGATAATGGCATTTACCGTTGGCGCATCAAAAATTTTAAAATCTGCTTTGCCTTGACTAACATTGGTTAGCATTTGTGTTATGTTTTCATTCGTATATTTCAATGTAACAGGATTGTCAGAGTGCTCTGCATTAAAGGCTTCTAGCTGAGTCAAGGTTGTTGTCCCTTGAACAACCTGTGTTGAGTGTCCTTTGATATCTCCATAGGTTTTAATGTCGCTATCTTTAGGCACAACTAAGACAGATGGTGTGGCACCAATGGGATAAGAGAATAAATATTTAGCTGAACGCTCTTTCGTATAGGAGATGTTATTGCCTCCCATTTGATACTTTCCTGAGTCCAAGCCCGTAAAAATCGATGACCACTCGGTTTTTTTAAAATCAACCTTGTATTTAGATGAGTCTTTAAAAATAGCCTTAGCTACTTCAATATCATAGCCTGTCAGCTTGCCGTCTTTTTCATACGAAAAAGGTGCCGTGGTTCCCACTGTTGCAAAGGTAATTTTTTCTTGTTCATTTCCTTTTGCTGATGGTGTTTTGTCAGGGGAGGCACAAGCTGTCAACATAAGCGTTGCTACCGCCAATAAGCCTAAGAAACTTAACTGTGTTTTTTTTGTCATTACAAATCACTCCTTTGTTATCATAAGTCTAGTTTACCATTTTTAAGCCAAGTTCACTAATTATTCATCTCTTGTGAACTTTGATTTCAGTATAAACAACATAAAACCCACAAGCAGATGTTATCTACTTGTGGGTGAGGTAAGGATTTAACTGATTATTTTAATGCTTCTTCTTTTTATCAAATACATAAACGAGAGCTAAAGCACTTAATACGAAACTTCCCATCCATTCAACAATTCCTGTTGAATCTCCCGTTTCTGGTAAAGTAACTTCTTGCTGCATGCTGTTTTTAGGAATCGTATCATCATGAGTTTTGTGCTCATGAACAACTTCTTCGTGAGTTTCTTGATGAGGAATCGACTCCTGATAAGTGTCTTCCTCGGTTGTTTGTAAACCAGTGTTTTGACCACTCACCTCTTCTTGAGTTGATTCTTCAAAGTCGATGATTAAGGAATGTTCGTCAATCTCTACTGTCCCATCATTAGACCCTGAAACTTCGAATTGACTTGGGTAATCCAGTTCAATTACTGTCCCAGATTCAATGATTTCCTCGATAATATCCGCTGCCCCTGTCTCACCAGGTTGAGTCATATCAAAATCGAAATCAATAGGATTTGATTCAACAGTTGTTACCAAAAGCCTCTGGTAAACATAGGTAATTTCTTGTTTCTTACCTGAGACAAATTGCCCCTGTGCCAAAGAGCCATCTGAATTGACTGTTGGGTTCTCAATAGCCTGTTCGAGACGAACAAAGGTATAGCCATCTTTATCAATTTTACTGGTTTGATAGGTCTCATTAGGGGTGCCACTAATTTCTTGACCGTGCGATGTCATGTCTACAGACACAACCTCACCCATGTCATTTATGGTTTGATAAATATGGTTTTCTTGGAATGAACCTACCAATGTTTTAGGATCACGCATTTGCTTGTGATAATCATAGGTAATGGTTTGAAGCTGACCAGCGACGTAATCACCCGAGGTCACTTTAGTGGTCGGGTCAAAACTGTCTGCCTGGTCAAGGTTTTGAGAACTAATCCCTGTAAAGATAAAATCATCTTGCTCAGCGAGTTCAGCCTGGAACGTTTTTGTCCCTGGAAAATCTTCCTGAACCTGATTCGTATGGGTTAAGTTGCTTGCTTCTTCTGAGCGAATGACAGTTCCATCAGCATCCACATAGTCTATGTAGTAGCGATGTGTGTCTTGAAAACGTCCTGGTTGTTTCGCTTTTTCGTATTCGTAAGTTACTTCTTTTGTCGTATCCACTTCGAAAGATCCTTGGGCTAAACTACCATCTGGATTCACAACAGGATTATTAGTCTCTTTAGTAATTGTTGTGAAAACGTAACCGTCTTGCTCTTTTTTCTCGGTGGTATAGTAATCACTTGTTTTACCAGTTACAAGCTCTTCTGAATGCGATATTGGATTTTTTTGGCGACTAATAACATCGCCTTCAAAGTTTTTAGTGACATCATAATAATCATGATGCTCTTGGAATGAACCTACCAGACTTTCTGGGTCACGCACTGTTTTCACATAATGATAGGTAACTTCTTGCAATTGCCCAGCGACAAAGTTCCCAGTCGTTTCCTTGGTTTCAGTGTTAAAGTTATCAGCAGACTCTAAAAGCTCAACTTGAGTGACCTCATCAAATGCAAAACCTGCTAACTGACCATCTTTGCCTGTTAAGGTTTCCTTAGCAGTATAGGCTTCATCACGAAAACCTTCTTGATAACTATTGGTAAACTTCTCACCAATCACTTCTTCACGACGGATGACCATTCCGTTAGCATCCGTGTAATCAATGTAATACCTATGGGTATCCTGGAAACGTCCTGGTTGTTTGGTGTACAAGTAGCTCACTTCTTGTTTTTTCCCTGGAAGGTAGTTATCTGTAGCAACTTCACCATTAGCATGTTTTCCTTCAAGGTAATTTTTCGTATCTGGAACTGCCTTTTTAAAATCATCTGATGCTAAAACAGCTGACGTAATGCTATCCTTGCTATCTGTTTTAGGGTCAATAACTGACACATAGGTAAATCTATCATCTTCTTGCTTTTGAGTGCTAAATTGTTCGGTGTTCTTACCAACTGAGACATCACTTGTTTTTACGGTAATATCTTTTACAGAACCATCAAAATCAAGCGCTACATAAGCATGATGCTCTTGGAACCCACCTGGTGATAAAATCCCAAAGATAGCTTGTTGCGCTCCAGTTGAAGCAATATAGATACCAAAAGCATCTGTATTTTCAGAATAAATAATAGGAACTGTGCGGTAATCCTGAGCAGTTAATACTGGACCAAACCATTGTGTCCCTAGACCACCATCTGCCTCTGGAGAAATCCATGCTACTGCTGGGGTCTGGATATGTGCTGGGCGCAAGATTTTGATTTCATCATCCTGAAAACGCGTTTTTAGGGTGTCATAGTAGGTTCTAGTAACCGTTTCTTTGTCATCAATAGACCAATGTTCGGCATCTGATACTGCTAATTCTTTAGCAAAAGTTATTAATTTTGATATATGCTCAGGTTTTGACCATGTTTCTGGTAATTTTGTTTTATCTTTTGCATATGCTTTAGCATTTTCAAAAGAAACCTCTTCTCCTTCTTTTGTTTTTCCATACAAATAATTCAGTTCAATAAATTCTTCATTACCTTTTTGATGTTTGTCGCTAATAGCAACCACCTGGCTAGTATGTACGTCTTCATCTGTTGAATCGATTGGAGTCGGTTTTGACAGTTCTTTTTGTCCTGGCTTTTTACTCCACTTTTTGTCGCTAATCGTGCCTTCAAAACTAATTTCAGCTAGTTTTTTCCAGCCATCGCCTTTAGTGTTAAACAAAATCGCTTCGGAATAATTTGCTTCCTCGGCGTCTGCTGCAATTAGGGTAACTTTATCACTAGTTCCATCAGCCTTGATAAGGGTAATCTTGAACTCTGCACCAATGTTTGCTGCTTCATTGATTGAGCCCAAAACGCTATCAGGGATATTGATACTATTTTTTATACCTTCTTTATCGTAATCCACATTATCAATTTTAACACCATTATTAAGAGCATTAAAAAGATTAGACCATTTCCGATCGGCATCTCTCAGTACAATATCAGCAGCTGCACCCTTTGAAATACGACCTTTATCTTTATTATGGTCCCATAAAAACATATTTTTCGACAGGTTTTCCATATTTTCTGGAGAAATCTCTAGTTTTTGTTCAGGATGTTCGTTATTATATTTATCAAGTCTATTTTTAAACTCTTCTGTCCCTGTAAAGGGCTTAAGAGCAGTGACTTCTACTCTGATTTTAGCACCTGCTAAAAACGGATGATCTTTAATCTCTTGTTCAAAAATCATTCCTTCTTTTAAAACAGTGTGTTTGAACGTGTACTTGCCATTAGCAGGTGGCGTTTCTTCAGTTAACAAGGTGGCAGCATTGTAATCAAACCAGATTAATGACTGTTTATCATTCAAAATGCTTTTATCCAAATCAGATGTTGAACCTGTCTCAGCTGGAAGTGCTGAAACATCTGCCGCTTCCATCATCGGCTCAGCAACAACAGCTTCGCTAGGAGCTACGTTTGTAGCAACGGGCGAAGGGGGCGTTGGATCTGGGGCTGGTTCGGTTGCGGGAGCTGAATTGCTCGGGGCATCTACTGGTTTAGGAGTCAATTGCTCTGTAGGCTGAGCGATAGCTTCCTCAGCTGATATGCTTGTAGCTGTTGCCATACCGACAAGGGCAAGACCTAAAAAGACTGAACAAGTGCCATAAATTTTATTTTTCCGAATTGAAAAACGAAGGGTTTCTTTTTTAAACATTTTCTCTCCTTAAATGTCTGTGAAGGGTGAAAAAGTTTTGACAACGTCACTTGTCTCACTCTCTGATAACAACGATAATACTTTTTTCGCATCTTTTGCAACTAAAATAAAAAGCAGTACTAGACTCTAGTACTGCTTGTCCTATTGAGGATTTTTACTATTAAAGCAATTGTGCCGAAAATATCATCTCTTACTATAATAACACATTAATTAGATTTTTGAAATATTTTAGTTTTTTTAATTTAGTCGATTACAAAAAGAATTGGTCAAAAACCAATTCTTTTTATCTCTGAAAGCCTCAGAATCACATGTCTGAGACGTTATGATAAACTTTTTGGACATCGTCGTCAGATTCTAAAGCGTCTACTAGCTTTTCAAAAATGGCTAAATCTTCTCCTTCAAGGGTCACTTCTGACTGAGGAATCATTTCAAGTTCTGTGACTTGAAATTCAGAAATTCCTGATTCACGAAGGGCAACAAGCGCCTTGTGAAGATCTGTTGGTGCAGTATATACAGTGATAGTACCCTCTTCAGCTTCTACGTCATCTACCTCCACATCAGCTTCTAAGAGCAACTCAAAAATGCTATCAGCATCATCTCCTGAAAATACGATGACGCCTTTCTTATCAAACATGTAAGAAACAGAACCCGCAGCTCCCATATTCCCACCGTTTTTACCATAGGCTGTACGAACATTAGCTGCTGTACGATTCACATTTGAAGTGAGGGTATCTACAATAATCATTGATCCATTAGGTCCAAAACCTTCGTAACGACCTTCAACGAATGTTTCATCAGTGTTTCCTTTTGCCTTGTCAATAGCCTTATCAATAACATGTTTTGGCACTTGTGCTTGCTTAGCGCGGTCAATCACAAATTTAAGGGCTGAGTTGGTCTCAGGGTCTGGATCGCCTTGCTTAGCTGCAACATAGATTTCAACACCGAATTTAGCATAAACTTTTGACGTTGCACCGTCTTTAGCTGTCTTTTTAGCAACAATATTTGCCCATTTACGTCCCATTGGATTCTCCTCTTAATTAGAAATGATTTATTGAGCTCTTTTAAAATCAGTCTGGCTGATTTTAGCTTTAACTCTATTATTATAGCACTTTCAAAAAAGATAGTAAATTAGCAATATTGGCCACTGTATTATACCTTGTAGCGTTACAATTGAT
>NZ_LHQM01000046.1 GCF_001302265.1 Streptococcus phocae
ACTTTTGGGGGTCAGTACAGAGTGGAAAGGGGGGAAGTACAAATGGTCATGCTGACTTTTATTTTAAGTATTTTGGTAATTGTTATGAATTTACCTATTTTATTAGGGGTATTAGAAAAAAACCAGCGTCTAAATTTTGAAATTAAACGCTGGAAAAAACCTTTTAAGTTTAAGTAATGGTGATTATTGTATGAAGTTTGATAATATCATGTTCCGAAGCATTTACTTTATGGATATCGTCACCAATAAGCTCCTGTAAGAAGTAATGTTTAACAGTTTGCAAACGGATAAAATCTCTAACTTCTCCATATAAAACAATAAATATTCGGTCTCCTGATTTAGCAAAAAATGATTTATCAGGAAGGATATGTTGGAATTGTTGAGAATATGGCATCCCATGGATATTTAAGTTATCTATGGTGTCCCAGTGGATTTGTCTTTTAACTGTTAGTTGGCAAAGATTGTCTATTAGTTCTTTCATTTTGGAAATTCCTTTCTTGTCCAAAAGAGGGCAGCAAGCTCGTTAAATGGTTCAAGAAAATCATTAAGGGTTACGATCTTCTTTTCCCGAAGTTTGTTAATCTTTTTGAGTGGTCTACGGATCTCAGGACGCCAAGTTGATAGAACTGGATATCGCTTCTTTGTTTCCAGTGCTATTTTAGAGATCTCTATAATAATCTTTTCAGGAACAGCTTGATTCCTATCTTCAATGCTATCAATAGCAATACGGATTCCTTCAAGTCTTGCTAAATAACCCTCAAGGTCATCGTTGAATAAAGCAATCTCTTTGGTTTCTTCAATTTTTCGGCGTGTATTAAAAGATAGTATAAAGGTAAATAACGTAAGGAAGAAAGCAATCGGGCTAGTCCATGTATTAAAACTTTCAATCAATGGGGAAAACTTTGTAAAAAATGCCATATGCTCTCCAATCATTTTATTTTTATTATATCACAGAAAGGGGGTGGGGGAATGCAGAAGGTGACGTTAAAAATGCTTAGGGTTTCGAAGAATTGGAATCAAGAAACAGCAGCTAAAAAACTAAAAATTTCAGTTTCAAAATTAAGTAATTGGGAAAACGCAAAAACATTTCCAGATGCAATTGAAATAAATAAAATTGAAAAGCTATACAATGTCAATTATTCTGATATTATTTTTTTACCAACAAAACACGGTTTAACCGTTTTAGAAAACTGACAGAAAGGACGCATATGAACGAAATAATTAACGTAACACTAAACAAAAACCACGAACCAGTTGTCAGTGGTAGAGACCTGCACAAAGTGCTTGAAATTAAAACCCAATATACAAAATGGTTAGAGCGAATGTCTGAATACGGATTTGAGGAAGGAAATGACTACTTAACTGTTAGTCAAAAAAGACTAACAGCCCAAGGAAATCACACAGAGTATAAAGACCACGTTCTAAAAATAGACATGGCAAAAGAAATCGCTATGTTACAGCGTAACGAAAAATCTAAACAAGTCCGCAAATACTTCATTCAAGTAGAAAAAGACTTTAACAGTCCAGAAAAAATCATGGCACGAGCGTTGCTGATGGCTGATAAGAAAGTCCACAAGCTAGAGGCTCAGATTGAGGCTGACCGTCCAAAAGTACTATTTGCTGATGCTGTAAGTGCAAGTAAGTCATCTTGTCTGATTGGTGAGTTAGCTAAAATCCTGAAACAGAATGGAATCAACATTGGTCAAAACAAGCTATTTCAGTGGCTTAGAGCAAACGGTTATCTAATTAGTAGGCGTGGTGAGTCTTGGAATCAGCCAACTCAAAAAAGTATGCAACTTGGATTGTTTGAACTCAAAAAAACAGCCATCAATCACTCTGATGGTCACACTACAACAAATGTAACCCCAAAAGTTACTGGCAAGGGGCAACAATATTTTATTAATAAATTCCTTAACCAGGAATATCTGCCAGTTTAGAAAGGACATAACATGAACGAAATCAAAAACAAATTCTTGGATTTAATGCAAGCTGTATTAAACGAAATTAAAACCCCTGAAAATGACTATTCAGCACACACTCTCAATACGTGCTTAAGTCATTTGACAGAGGCTTACAAAGATTGTTTAGATATTATTCATCATAATTCAGATAAAAATCGTTTGTAATATTCTTTGTATTTTGTGATTTGGGTAAAACTTACACGATGATATTTTTCTTGAGAAAATTCAGCAGTCATCATAGCAATAGCCAAATCGTGAGCTATTTGCTCTTTAGAAATCATAAGCTATCCTCCTTTCCGTAATGATAGCTTTATTATAGCACGCAGGAGGAACTACACAGATAGAAAGGAAAACCACATGAGACCAAAACGATATCCGTATAGCGGAAAGAAAATTATTGAATTAATAACTATCGATCAAGATAAAAAGCCTACTGAAACAGTAGACTTTAGAATTTCAAATCTGGAAAAAACTATTCGAAGATTGCAATCTGAAACTGCTTGTACCAGTAGACGAATTGACGCGTTACGATAGGTTTATTACTTCGTCGTCAACTACGTCGATTGTATATCCAGCCTTTTTAGCTTCTTCAACAAGTTCTTTAGCAGTCATTTCGTATGTATCTATGTCAATGGTTATCGGGACAGATTTACCAGGGAGTTTGAAATATGCTTGAAGTGTGCTATCTAAATCTTTCCAACTTTTTTTAGGATTTTTATCTGTAGGCTTCGGACTTAGTTTACTCATAACCTTCCCTCCTTTCCATAATTTTTTGAATACAACGTTGAGAGGTCATATTCAAATAAATTATATCAGAAAGGATATAAAAACACAATATATTGTGTTGTCAATATAAAAAAACACAACATATTGAAGTTTGGATAATCTATGAAGAAAAAACTAGACAAAATTCTCATTGATAAAGGGATGAGTAAAAAAGAGTTATCAGAGAAAACAGGGATTAGTTACAACACCATTATGAATATCGGTAAAAAGGATATTTCGTTTAACAAAATGAAAAGAATTACCGATGTCTTAGGCGTCAGTTTAGACGATTTTAGATAACAAAAAAAGTCCGACGGCAATCGGACTCAAATCAAAAAATATTTACTTAAATTATACGATATATATAGGAGAAAAGCAATGGAAGTTATGCTAGTCAAAGAAGTCATCATCACACCTCTCTTGCTAGATGACAAAACAGCAGCTAAAACATTCAGTATTAGTGAAGGCGAAGCAGCAACAGCTAGAAGAGAAATGAAAGATATTCCGAGATTTGCTGTTCAATTATCTAATTTTGGGAGATTGGTAGATGCAAAAGTATTTAAAGAATATCTAGATTATCGTGGTTCCAACGACTGGAAAAAAGAACTTGAGCGCCATCGCAACAAAAAGAGGGTACAACTATGACAGAAAATCCATTAGTGAACTTGATGACTTTATCGAGTCTCACCAAGTTATTTAAGAAAGAGGTATAACATGAAACTACTAGATTTTATTTTTGCAAAACCAAAACCAAAACAACGTCCTACCTGGACTATTGAGCGAAACGGATGGCAGAAAAGTCGTGACGCATATAACAAAAGACACAACTTGGGAAACACAGTGATATGAATAGATTGAAAGAATTACGAAAAGTAATGGGCTTAACTCAAGAAGAGTTAGCGAATGAAATAGGTACTACTAAACTAACCATTTCGAATTGGGAAAATGAAAAGCATGTTATCAAATCCGATAAAGCACAAGCATTAGCTGATTTCTTTGATGTTTCGGTTGGCTATCTGTTGGGATATGAAACAGATTCAGATATTGCAATCAAAAAAGCAAAATTATTAGATATCATCATAAAAAATAGATATATTTCGCAAACTACACTTGAGAGATGTATCGCTGAACTGGATGAGAAAGATCGGTTAGAGCTCAGAGAGGAACTAAAGAGTGACTAATCAAGTCTATAAATCGCTAATAAAATATGTCGAAACTGGGGAAGGAATAGTGTAGTAAGTATGTAGTCCTTTGAAAATTGAATAGGGTACCTTGAAAAAATATTAAAAAAATTGATTTAGGTGTTGACTTATGTCTGACAAAAGAGTTATAATAATTATGTCAGACGAAAGGAGGAGTTATGACTGACAATCAACGAAAAATAGGTCGCCCGACAACCGACCCTAAGAATCTTCGTGTGACGATAAGGTTTAATGATGAGCAAAGTCAAAAAATAAAAGACTATTCTCAAAAGAACAATCTTACCACATCTGAAGTTATTAGAAAAGCTGTTGACGACTTAAAATAAAAAATGACCCTGCAACGTAATCTACTTTGGCGAGCTGATACGTTACAGAGTCCCCGACCTGAAAACAGGTACACAAATATATTATCATGTGTACCCTTTTCAGTCAACCTGACAAGGGTATTTTTTGCGCCTTTGTTGTTTAGATAAGGGTTTTTATTGTACCCAAAAAATAGGAGGACTATATGAAAACTTACACATTAACTGAAGAAGAATTAGAAGAATTAGTAGTTGAACGTATGAAGCGAGTAAAAGAAAAACGCACACCACAAAGCCTGTTCAAAGATGTCAGCTTTGATGATGAGTTGATTCCGATCAACAAGAAGTACCCAAAAGTGCTTAAGAAATTAAATCGTGACCGTGCTTATAAACCAGAAAAACACGTCTTCAATCAGACACCAAAAGTTTTTGGTGTGGACAACGAGATTAGTTATAGCAAAATTACAACACACGACGTGCACAACCATATTCGTTTGCTTGTCCTAAATGTCTTTGGTAAAAGTCAAAATAAGGATATATTGCCTGAGGAACACGACCAAGCAGTAGAACTTTACAAGGAATTAAAAGGGTGGTTTGTGTCTAGCTATGATAAGCGATTAGAGGGACTGGTGCTTGAAAATGATTAAAAAATTCTGCGTTAACTACTTATTAAAACAGATTGACAAAAGCAAACTAGAAACAAGAGATAAAGCGAAGTTAAACCACTTTATTACGGTAGTGGATTACAAGTTAGGGGGATAAATTGGGTAATAGAAGAATGATTAGTAAAACAGTCACTCAGACACAAAAATTTTTAAGACTTCCATTGGAAACACAGGCTTTATATTTTCATTTAATTCAAAATGCTGACGATGATGGAGTGGTCGAGGCTTTTCCGGTTGTTAGAATGATTGGCTCTAGTGAAGATAGCTTAGGATTATTGGTTATAAAGCAATTTATAAAACCTTTGAACGATGAAATGGTTTACTTCTTAACAGATTTTCGTGAACAAAACACAATAAGACGAGATAGGTATACGCCTAGCATTTATAGGGATTTGTTGGTTGGTTTACCAGTTGGCAACCAACTGGAAACCAGTGGTAAACCCAATATAAGTAAAGACAATACAAGTAAATATAATACAAGTAAAGATAATACAACTACTAACAGTGTATTCGATTTTATCGAAAATGAGTTTGGTCGGTTGTTGTCCCCTACAGAAATCGAAACAATTAACGATTGGTTATACAACTTAAAGTATCAAGAGCAAATTGTAAAAGAAGCTATTAAAAGAACTAAACTTCAAGGGAAAACTAATCTAAATTATTCAAGTGGTATTTTGCGAAATTGGAAAGATGACAATATCACAACAATTGAGCAGATAGAAGCTAAGGAAAAATCTAGAAAGGCTAAGCAAGAAGAGGTCTCAGAATATGATACTTGGTGATGAGAATGCACTTGATAAAATCGCTTTGTCCTATCAAAGAAACACCAAAAAGGAAGATGCTGTCTGCGAAAAACACGGTTGTAGTTATATCACAATCCTTAAAACTGCTTTGACAGTATGCCCTGAATGCCACAGAGAAGAGCAAGAACGTCAAAATAGCATTTATGTAATGGAGCAGTACAAAAAAGAGCAAGAAAATAAGCGGTTGTATTACCTCAAAAAACTTTCAATCATGGATAGTGAACTAGAAAATGCATCGTTTGATAATTTTAGAACAGATACAGAAAAACAAAAAGAAGTGCTTGCTTGGGCAAAAATGATGGCTAATGACTGGTTCAAAGGTGGCAAAGGGAACATTATTATGACTGGTAAAGCTGGGCGAGGCAAAAGTCATTTAGCATTCAGCATCATCAAGGGTCTGTCGGACACTACGAAAAAATTCGGTTTGCTTGTCAACGTCACAGATTTGTTGTCTGAAATTAAAAAAGATTTTAGCAAGGAATCGTTTTGGATGGATAAATTAAAATCTGTTGAATATCTAGCTCTTGACGATCTTGGGGCTGAAAAAATCAGCGATTGGTCGACGAGTATCATTTACAGCTTGTTAAACAAGCGCACAAACACTATCATCACAACTAATTTGACTCCAGCAGAAATAAGAAAATGCTACGGAGAACGTATTGCTTCAAGAATTCGTAAAGGCTGCGACAAAAGCCACATTATGGAATTTGAGGGACTAGAGGACGAGAGGATGAAATTGTGGAACTAACATTGAAAACATTTTTCGGACTGTCAGAAGAACACGCAGCAAAAATCATGTCGCTAGATGAAGATGTCCGTTCAAAGAAGATTGAGGAACTGCGAGTTTGGAGAGAAAACTCAAAACTAACTTTTTAGGAGTGGATATGGGATTATTGAAAAATTTAACAGATTTAGAAAAACGTGTATTTTGCTTTATCCCTATGGGAATCGAACGAAAGGTTTCAAACGAGGATATTCAAATGACGTTCAATTTAACAGATAGAGAAGTTAGACAAACTATCTATGACTTGATCCAAAAAGGTATTCCTGTAGTCGCGATAAAGCAAAAAGGCGGAGGTTACTACATTGCGACCACAGAAGCAGAGCGACAAGAGGGGCTTAGAGCCAATAAAAGTCAGGTTAAATCTGAACTAAAGCGAATTAAAGCAGTTGAGTCTATTGATTTAATGAATTTTCGAGGCATAGCTGATGAGGTGAGAAATGGTTGAAATTCTACTAAACGGAGAGCGAATAGATATGCAAAGCAACTTCAGGACATCCTTTTTGGTAGCTATCGATTATCTAAGGCACGAACAAGCTGAAAGTTTGCACGAGCTTGAAGAAGAGTTTAAAGATTACACGGATGAGGATTTGATGGACTACATCGAGAATGAATTTGATGTAACGCCAAAACTATTGATTAACAGGATTCTGGATAGCAAGTGGGGAGCAGATATTCAAATTTTGGATGATTAGTTATGGAAATGTCAGAGAATTGGGAAGCTAACTATTTTGAGGTTCAAAAAATCATGGGCGAAGAAATAGATATGCTACAAAAACGTATAGCCGAATTAGCAAAAGAAAACAAAAAATTACGTTGCGAAAACTGGCAACTAAGAAACAGAAAGAGGAAATAAATGGCTTATTTGTACGAATTACAAGGAATTTACAGTCAATTACAAGATATGGATTTAGATGATAAGACTTTTCAAGATACTCTTGACAGCATTGATTTCCAATCAGACTTAGAAAACAATATTGAGTATTTTGTCAAAATGTTAAAAAATGCGCAAGCTGACGCTGAAATGTATAAATCCGAAAAAGACGCTTTTTACAAAAAGCAAAAGCAAGCGGAAGCAAAAGTGGAAAAATACAAAGAAACAATCAGGCTCGCAATGGAATTGAGTCAAAAGAAAAAGGTTGACGCTGGAGCGTTTAAGGTATCTTTACGAAAAAGCAAAAAAGTTGAGATTTTAGATGAAACAAAAATCCCTCTTGATTACATGCAAGAGAAAATTGAATATAAACCAATGAAATCTGAAATCTCTAAAGCTTTGAAAGCAGGAATTGATATTTCTGGAGTTGAACTAATCGAAACAGAAAGCTTGCAGGTAAAGTAGATGAGAAAATCAGAAAGTATAACAGAATACGCTAAAGCGTTTTGTAAAGCGCAGTTGGAAATAAAGCAGCCTTTAAAAGATAAAGATAATCCCTTTTTTAAGAGTAAATATGTACCGCTGGAAAACGTGACAGAGGCGATTACAACAGCCTTTGCTAACAACGGAATATCTTTTTCGCAGGACCCAACAACAAACGCAGAAAACGGCTATATCGATGTCGCAACGCTAGTCATGCATACTAGCGGCGAATGGGTAGAATATGGTCCTTTAAGCGTCAAACCTACAAAAAATGATGTACAAGGCGCTGGTTCAGCCATCACTTATGCAAAACGCTATGCACTATCAGCAATTTTTGGTATCACAAGCGATCAAGATGATGACGGCAATGAAGCTAGTAAACCAAGCAATTCCAGCCAATCGACAAAAGCTACAATTAAAAAAACACAAAAGACAGGATATCAAACCCCAAAAATCAGCAATATTCAATTAGAAACTTACAAATCTGATTTAAATGATATTGCGAAAGCTATAAATCAAAATGTTGAAGAGTTAACAAAATGGCTAACCGATACCTTGAGAGTGAAGGCACTAGAAGATTTGCACACTGAACACATTATTTCGACAGACGAATTAATCAATAAACTCAAAAAGAAAGCAGGACTAAAAAATGATTAATAACATTGTACTGGTTGGTCGCATGACCAAGGATGCAGAGCTTCGTTATACAGCGAGTCAAGTAGCTGTGGCCACCTTCACGCTTGCAGTTAACCGCAGATTTAAAGAGCAAAACGGAGAGCGAGAAGCTGATTTTATTAACTGTGTTATCTGGCGTCAGTCTGCGGAAAACCTAGCAAACTGGGCTAAAAAAGGTGCTTTAATTGGTATCACAGGGCGTATTCAGACGCGTAACTATGAAAATCAACAAGGCCAACGTGTCTATGTGACGGAAGTTGTTGCGGATAGTTTCCAGATATTAGAAAGCCGTAACCAGCAACAATCTGGTCAAGACAACTCTTCCCAAAACGGAAGCGGTCAACCGTTTGGTAATAGCGCATCAATGGAAATTAGCGACGACGATCTGCCGTTTTAAATGAATATGACTAGAAAACAAAAACAAAGAGTTTACGCGATCTATAAAGGCGATAAATTTATCGATGTCGGAACGAAGCGTGAGATTGCAGATCAACTTGGAATAACTCCCAACTCTGTCACTTTTTTAGCATCGCCATCACACAAAAAAAGAAGCCCAAACGATAGATTTGCGATTTTTATTGGATATGAAGAAGATTTGGAGGAATGACATGGAGCAAATAAATATTACAGGAACAGACATGGTTGTTATAAGCGATAAAGCACTCGAAACTTTTGTGATTGCTGGACATTTATCAGAGAGGTGGGAATTTACATCGACATTTGAAAAAATCGACAACGAACCATCACTTGACGAGAGCGGAGAATTGTTTGAACCATCCTACATTCTCGTCCTTGAAGCTAAACCAAAAACGAAAATCAACTTAACCTCATCATATTTTGCCAAAGACCACAAAAAAGATACAGACGAAATCATAAAAGTATTCGCTTTTATCGAAGATAACAAGAAAAATATCTTTGAAACCCTTTGTATTCGTGGGGTACTTGAATGAGCAATCTAGTATTATCACTAGACATCTCAACATCTGGAACAGGATGGGCCTTATTTAAAGGCTCAGATCTTATCCAGAGCGGTGTACTGAAACATAAAAGTAAATCATATTTCGAGCGAGGGCGCTATATGGCAAGTCAATTAAGATTAATCCAGTCACGAGCACTAAAAAAATACGATTGTAGCTTTAGTACAATCGCAGTTGAGAAAAACAATGTTATGGGGCCTAATCAGCAATCGATGCTTAAAATCGGTATTGTGACAGGAGTTATTTTAGGTAGATTGATAGCAGATAATGTCGTATTTATCAACGTCTCTACTTGGCGCAAACACTGGAATTTTAGTTATAGAGACAGAAGCAAAAAATCGATGAAAGCACAGTCAAAAGCTAAAGCACTTGAATATTGTGGCAAAACAGTCAAAGACGATGAAGCGGACGCGATTTTGGTTGGCTCTTACTATGTCAACAAAGGTTTTGCGGAGGAATTAGAGTCACATGACTACTGCTAAAAAACACGTTATTAGAATTTACGATAAAGGCGTTAGGGCCACTTATTCAATTACAGACAAAAAACTGTTTGAAGAATATGAGTTTGATAACAAGCGAAAGATGCTAACTTTCATTAGTGAGTTAGCTAACGACACTCGCAAAAAAGAGATATACGTTAAGGAGTGTAGCTGATGATTTTGAGCTTGATTGCAGCAATAGTTGCACTGACTGTAGTTTTCTTAATAGTGATGGGGATAGCGCTGTGCTTTCTGTTTGTTGTATCGTTCATATGCGCAAGTGTTTTGAAGCTGTTTTGTAAAGGAGAATGGTGATGGAATTTAAATTAAGAGCTTGGGATAAGCGTCATGAAAAAATGGGCGAAGTCAAGGCTTGGTCAAGCTTTAACGGAGGAGAGTTAACAATTAGACGACATGGCGAAAATGCGTCATACGTCATTCAAGCTGACGATGTTATACTCATGCAATCAACGGGACTATTTGACAAAGATGGCATAGAGATTTTCGAGGGTGATATTGTAAATGCTTACGATATTGAAACGAACGATTTCGAGGAGTTCAAGATAACTAGTTTGACTGGCGTTGTAACGTATCACAAAAACGCATTTGCTTTAGAAAAAGAAAATGTTTTTAACGATTTATGGGTATGCGCTGAGCATTACAAGGTTATCGGAAATATTTACGAAAATCCTGATCTAATAGAAAGCGTGGAAGTATGACGAAAGAAGAAGTAATTGCTTTTTTAACAGAACAACGTAATTTGCGTCTTATGGGATATGAGTGGGGAAAAGACAATCTGTCCGAATTTGAGAAGTGGCAGTTAGCTCAAGCAGATATGTATCTAAAGGTTATCGAGTGGATTGAGAGAAGTAGTGAGGAATAGAGATTTTGACAAGAAACGGGGTTTAAAATGAAAAAAATAGTAAAAAAAATAGGTGATTGCATCGTTCTGATTAATCTTACGATTGTGCCAGCGCTTCTGGTTTATCAGATTTATAGCACAAATCAGAAGCTTGCGATTCTTGAGGAAAAAATCGGCAAACTTCCAGTACGCTATACAAGCGACTCTGTTGGTGGTGTTGGGTACATCAGTGCTAAAGATGGGAATGAGATTACTGTGCCAGGATATGGAAAGTTTTTGCTAAACGACGCAGAAGCGGAAGTGTTCCATGTCGGCGATAAAGTGCCAAGCTATGTTTTGAAACGAGGCGAGTAGATGAAGGAGGTACAAAAATGGATAAATTTACATTTATATTATTGTTATTAGTTTTCTTGCCGATTATAAAAATAAGCGACTAATGGAGGATAGTGTGAGACGTAAATCGATTAGCAAAAAAACTAGGCAACTAGTACTTAAAAAATATGACTGTCACTGTGCCTATTGTGGGAAAATGCTTGATATTAAAACGTTAAGAGTTGACCATTTGATACCATTTAGAGTCGGTGGAGCTGATGACATCAGTAATTTCATGCCAGCTTGCCAGTCGTGCAATTTTTATAAGTCAACCCTTAGCCTAGAAAAATTTAGAGAACAACTAATGACTGTACACGAAAGAATAATGCAACCGTTTATTAGTCGGCTAGGTGCAGATTATGGGATCGTGGAAATAAAGCCATTTGATGGCGCATTTTATTTCGAAAAACTGGAAATGGGGGATAGAGATGTCATTAATTGATGAAGTGAAAGAATGCAGTTCAGAATCTCACAAAAAGTGGTTTGATAGATTTTTTAATGATTTGAAAATCGAGGAGAAGATTAAAGAAACTGCGATGAAAGGCTTTTCTGGTTATAAAATTTCTATTTCAAAAAATGATGAATACTTAGCTAGACGACTTGACAGCCAAAAAACAGTTGATTTACTAAAACAGCGTTTGGGGGATGGTTTCAAAGTAGAAATAGTTATTCTTGAATCTGACTTAAATTTTTTTGGCAAAAGATGGGAATTCGATAGGCATTTAAAAATATCTTGGGGTGATCGAGCAGATGATTACTTATACCCTCTAAAAGACAAATAAACAACGTTTTGGCGCTTTTAATACGTCTATTGATAAATATATCATGTGTGTTTAAAGTGCCTTAAAAAAGACTACAAGGAGGTAAAAAATGAAAAGTAACGAACTGAAAAAAGGTGACAAAGTTTGGTTGAGAGGTGTTATTGATGAGGGCGGTGATTTTAATTTTAAAGACGGGGAGGGTCACATAATCTTACCATTGATAGATAATAACGACCAAGATATTAAAAAAGACGGTCACGAGTATGACATGTCGCAAGCAAAAGAATTGTTAAAACCAGAAGTTTCT
>NZ_LHQM01000005.1 GCF_001302265.1 Streptococcus phocae
TAATATTATTTAGGTTTATAATAATTTATAGAAAGAAGGTGATTGCTATAGTTGAGGAAAATCATCCAAAATGGTTAAACTTGCTAAGTCAAGAAGACTTTGAATTTATAAGACAATTTATTCTTAATTCAGGCTCTTTGAAGAACATGGCAACATACTATAATATTTCTTATCCTACCATTCGTTCACGTCTAGATAAATTAATTGAGAAACTTTCTATTGTGTCAGAAGAAAGGGATAACTTTATTGCTTTGATTAAGCGTCTAGCACTTGAAGGTGAAATGAGCTATGAAGTTGCTAAAATCCTTATTAATACTTATAAAGAAGAAAAGAGGTAATATTATGAAAATAATTATTTTACTCCCATCCTTATTGTTATTTTTACTAGAGTGGTTCATCATACGGCATACAAGTATCAAGAGTTATGTTCCGATTTTGATAACATTTTTAATTGGTTTACCGATCGGTTTATTTTATGGATTACATTTAGTTGCCTTTCCAATGTTCGTTGTTCTAATAGCGTGTCTACTCTGCAAGATTGAAGATGAGGTAAAAAAATACTTTAATCGTAAAGGAATGACTGAAGAAGAAAAAGCTATGTTAAAAGATTTGTAGTAAAAATAAGTTTTGTAACCTAAAGTGGACGAAATACATCTTTGAAAAATAAAGCCTGGAAATATTGATTTCTCAGGTTTTTTACTATATTTAATTCATGACAGTTTACAATTTTAAACGGCTAAAAAATGTTAACCTTTCATAACAATCTCAGTTTGATGTCAATTGATAGTAACTCCCATTTTTCAGAGTAAGTCTTGATAGTTTCAACTGAATATAGAATGATGAAGTGAGGGAAATCTTAATCAGACAAAAATCAGACGAAACCACATTTTAAGCAAGCAAAAAAGCCTAGAAATTTTAATTTCACAGGCTTTTCTTATCTCAATTATTTTACTTCTGTAAATGTTACGTGCTTACGTAATTTTGGTGAGTATTTTTTCAATTGAAGACGGTCTGGGGTGTTACGTTTGTTTTTTGAAGTAAGGTACAAGCGTTCACCAGATTCTTTGTGTTCAAGTGTAATATTTACGCGCATGGTATCTCCCTTCTATTATTTAGCTTCGTTAGCTTTGGCGATTTTACGTCCTTTATAGTATCCTTTAAGTGATACACGGTGAGAACGTGAGTAATCTCCAGTAGTTTCGTCGAATTGTACAGATGGAGCTGTTAATTTGTAATGCGTACGACGTTTGTTCTTTTTAGATTTTGACGTGTGACGTGCAGGAACTGCCATTTTTTCTATCCTCCGATTATATTCAAATATACTTGATTTTCATCAACTTAAATATAGTATCATATCTTTTTTGTAAAGTAAAGTTACTTGACAGTTTTTTTAGAAAAAAGCGTCGCAGTTCTACAAAAATGGTCCTAAAAATGATAGAATGGTAGAAACTATTGAGAAAAAGAGAGGAAGGAGGGTTAATGAGAGCTCTACGAAGTTCGTCTAAACCCTTTATATCTACTATGAAACTTCAAAAACCAAAAGGAACACAGGATATTTTACCTGCTGACAGTGCCAAATGGCAATATGTTGAGAGCGTTGCACGTGATACCTTTAAGCAGTATCATTATGGGGAGATCCGCACCCCTCTATTTGAGCACTATGAGGTGATTTCACGCTCAGTGGGTGACACGACAGATATCGTTACCAAAGAGATGTACGATTTCTATGATAAAGGAGACCGTCATATTACGCTACGTCCAGAAGGAACTGCTCCTGTGGTTCGATCGTATGTCGAAAACAAGCTGTTTGCCCCAGAGGTGCAAAAGCCAGTTAAACTGTATTATATTGGCTCTATGTTTCGTTATGAGCGTCCTCAGGCTGGGCGCTTGCGCGAGTTTCATCAAATTGGGGTAGAATGTTTTGGTGCAGCTAATCCAGCAATTGATGTTGAGACGATTGCAATGGCCTATCACTTATTTGAAAAACTGGGGATCAAAGATGTGACCCTACATTTAAACAGCCTAGGGAGCTCAGCTAGCCGAATGGCTTATCGTCAGGCCTTGATTGACTATCTGTCGCCAATGCGTGACCAGTTATCCAAGGATAGTCAGCGTCGTTTAGATGAGAATCCCTTGCGTGTTCTTGATTCTAAGGAAAAAGAAGATAAAATTGCTGTTGCCAATGCGCCATCTATTTTAGATTATCTCGCTGCAGAGAGTCAAGCTCATTTTGATGCCGTACGCCATATGCTTGAAGCTCTCCACATTCCTTATGTTATTGATACTAACATGGTTCGAGGTCTGGATTATTACAACCACACCATCTTTGAATTTGTCACAACTGTGGATCAGTCTGAGCTGACGGTATGTGCGGGAGGTCGTTATGACGGTCTGGTTGAGTATTTTGGTGGCCCGGAAACAGCAGGATTTGGATTTGGCCTCGGTATTGAGCGTTTGCTGATGATTTTAGAAAAGCAGGGCGTTGAACTTCCTATTGAAACAGAAATGGATGTTTATATTGCTGTTTTAGGAGATGGTGCTAATAGCAAAGCTCTAGAATTGGTGCAAGCCATTCGTCGTCAAGGCTTTACCGCAGAGAGGGATTATCTGGGGCGTAAGATTAAGGCGCAATTCAAATCTGCAGATGCCTTTAAAGCCAAAGTTGTGATTACTTTGGGAGAAAGTGAAGTTGAAGCTGGTCAAGTTGTACTGAAAAACAACCAGACACGAGAGGAACTCATGGCAAGTTTCGATGAAATTTCAACTCAATTTGCAGAATTATTGGATAAAATCCGTTAAAAAAATAGTAAATCAAAATAAAATAGGAACATTTTCCTTTTTTATTTTGAACATTTCTGCCTGTTAAAAATTGGTGACTGTAGGATTTCCCAAAATCGATAAGTCAAAAGATGCCAAGCTCAATATTTGCTAAAAACTCCATCCAATAGGTGGGGTTTTGCTTTGCTTTTTGCTATAATAGTAAAGACTATAAAAAGTAACGGAGATATAAAATGAAACGTAGCATGTATGTGGGACGTGTTCGTAAGGAGCACATCGGAGAAAAGCTAACGCTGAAAGGTTGGGTTAGCCGTCGTCGCGATTTGGGCGGTTTGATTTTTATTGACTTGCGTGACCGCGAAGGAATTATGCAGCTGGTTATTAATCCCGAAGAAGTGTCAAGTAAGTTGATGGCCAAGGCAGAAAGCTTACGTAGCGAATATGTTATTGCTGTTGAAGGAATTGTCGAAGCACGCCAACAAGCTAATGACAAACTAGCAACTGGTGCGGTCGAGTTAAAGGTTTCTGATCTAACCATTTTAAACACCTCAAAAACACCACCATTTGAAATTAAAGACGGCGTTGAGGTTAGCGATGATACTCGTTTGCGCTACCGTTATTTAGATTTACGTCGCCCTGAGATGTTAGAGAACTTCAAATTACGTGCTAAGGTTACTCACTCCATTCGCAACTATCTTGATGAGCTTGAATTTATTGATGTGGAAACTCCAATGCTTGCCAAATCAACACCAGAAGGAGCGCGTGATTATTTGGTGCCAAGTCGCATGAGTAAAGGTCATTTTTACGCTCTGCCACAAAGCCCTCAAATCACAAAACAATTATTGATGAATGCTGGTTTTGACCGCTATTATCAAATTGTTAAATGCTTCCGCGATGAAGATTTACGTGGAGATCGTCAACCTGAGTTTACACAAGTTGACTTGGAAACCTCTTTCTTATCAGAACAAGATATCCAAGATATTGTTGAGGGCATGATTGCTAAGGTCATGAAAGATACCAAAGGAATCGAGGTATCATTGCCTTTCCCACGCATGTCCTATGATGACGCGATGAACCTTTACGGTTCAGATAAGCCTGACACACGCTTTGACATGCTTTTAAAAGACTTGACAGATGTTGTCAAGAATGTTGATTTCAAGGTCTTCTCAGAAGCAAGTGCTGTTAAAGCTATTGTGGTTAAAGGTCAGGCAGATAACTACTCTCGTAAAGATATTGATAAATTGACAGAGTTTGCTAAGCAGTTTGGTGCCAAAGGCTTGGCATGGGTTAAAGTGACAGATGGTCAGCTAGCAGGGCCAGTTGCGAAGTTCCTAACAATCATTCAAAAAGAGTTGACAGATGCGTTACAGCTTTCAGAAAAAGACTTAGTCTTATTTGTAGCAGATGAGTTGGAAGTTGCCAATAATACACTTGGTGCCTTGCGTAACCGTATCGCAAAAGAGCTTGACATGATTGACACGTCTCGATTTAATTTCCTTTGGGTGGTTGATTGGCCGATGTTTGAGTGGTCTGAAGAAGAAGGTCGCTACATGTCAGCGCATCATCCATTCACACTTCCAACCACAGAGTCTGCTCACGAGCTTGACGGTGATTTAGCTAAAGTTCGTGCGGTAGCATACGATATTGTGTTGAATGGTTATGAGCTTGGTGGCGGTAGCCTTCGTATCAATCAAAAAGAGATGCAAGAGCGGATGTTTAAGGCTCTTGGATTTACTGCTGAAGAAGCTAATGATCAGTTTGGTTTCTTACTTGAAGCCATGGATTATGGCTTCCCACCACATGGAGGTTTGGCTATCGGATTGGACCGCTTTGTCATGTTACTAGCTGATAAGGATAATATCCGCGAGGTTATTGCCTTTCCTAAAAATAACAAAGCATCAGATCCAATGACTCAGGCTCCTAGCCACGTCTCTAGCCAGCAGTTAGAAGAACTTAGTCTTCAAATAGAAAGCTATGATTAAAAAAACAACTTACAAGAAAAAAGTTAAATATGTCATTAGTCGAGTTGCTAAAAAAATAGGTCTCCTTCATGCCCTAAGGAGCATTTCAAAAGAAAAATACGCAGAGAAGATTTCCGCTTCTCTGCTTTATGGCATCCTCTCAAGTATTGCAGTTAATTTTTTCTTTCAACCAGGACATGTCTACTCAAGTGGGGCGACTGGTTTTGCTCAGGTGATTTCTGCCATTAGTCACCGGTTATGGGGCTTTGATTTCCCAATCTCATTGGCGTTTTACCTGGTAAATATCCCACTTTTAGTGTTAGCTTGGTATAAAATCGGTCATAAATTTACCATTTTTACGTTTATTACTGTTAGCATGAGTTCCTTTTTTATCCATATCATGCCACAGATTACTTTAACAACCGACCCGCTCATAAATGCTATTTTCGGTGGATTGGTCATGGGTCTTGGGATTGGAACTGGTCTTAAATCTAGAATTTCAAGTGGTGGAACAGATATTATCAGCTTGACCCTTAGAAAAAGAACAGGCAGAGATGTTGGTAATATTTCCTTGATGGTTAATGGAGTCATCATGATTTTTGCGGGTTTGCTGTTTGGCTGGCAATACGCCCTTTATTCAATGGTTACGATTTTTGTATCGAGTCGTGTCACTGATGCGGTGTTTACAAAGCAAAAAAAAATGCAGGCCCTGATTGTCACTGGTTGTCCAGAGAAGGTCATTGCCATGATTCATAAAAAATTACATCGAGGCGTCACGAGTATTAATGACGCCGAAGGTACTTACAAGCACGAACAAAAAGCTGTTTTAATTACTATTTTGACACGTGAAGAGTATAGTGAGTTCAAGTATCTTATGTTAAAAACAGACCCCAAAGCTTTCGTTTCAGTATCAGAAAACGTTAGGATTATTGGTCGGTTTGTCGAAGAAGATTAAAGAAAATAGGTGTTAACATGTCGGCTGATCAGAGTTTAAAACTAAAAAATATTTGTTTCATCATACTTGGTGCAGCCATTTATGCCTTTGCCTTTGTTTATTTTTACATGGCAAATAGAATTGCAGCCAATGGATTAGCTGGATTGACACAGGTTGCTCAAGCCTTGTTTGGCATTAATCCATCTATTTCAGGTTATGTGATTAACCTCCCGCTGGTTATACTAGGGGCAAAGCTATTTGGTAAACGGGCCATGATATATACTGTTACGGGGATTTCTTCCTTGTACCTGTTTATCTGGGTTTTCCAGCAAATTCCTCTATTTGTTGATTTAAATAATGACAGTTTAGTGGTAGCCTTGATGGCTGGTATCTTTGGTGGTCTTGGCGGAGGAATTGTTTTCCGAAACGGAGGAACCATTGGAGGAGCAGATATTATCGCCAAACTCATCGAAGATAAATTTGGCTTGCAGCTTAACCAGGCTTTACTGGGGATTGATATCTTTGTTATGGTCGTTTCTTTAACCTATATCTCTATTCCACAGATGATGTATGCCTTAATTGCCAGCTTTATTTATGGGCAGATTGTACACCTCGTTCAAAATGGTGGTTATTCAGCGAGAGGAACCTTTATTATTTCAGATCATGCAGAAGCTATTTCTAAATTTATCATGGAAGAATTAGGACGAGGAGTGACCTATCTGAATGGAGAAGGTGCTTATTCAGGCAGAGAGAAACAAGTCATTTATGTTGCTTTAGGCAAGACAGATGTTCGAGAGCTGAAGGTCTTTATTTCTCAGGTTGATCCGAATGCTTTTGTCTCTTTCTTTGATGTTGATGAAGTCAACAGTCCAGAGTTTATCGCCATTAAAAGCAAGTACCATAAAAAGAAAAAAAGATAACTCGTTTGCTTCAGGGTGAAGCAACACGTTTCTTGAAGAATAGTGAGGGAAGCAGATGACAAAATACGCTACATTAAGTCGCATCAGAAAATTGACGCTCATCGCCTTGGGTGTGGCAATCTATACATTTGGTTTTGTAAACTTTAATATGGCTAATGCCTTGGCTGAAGGTGGTGTCGCAGGAATTACCCTTATTTTACATGCTCATTTTGGCATTAATCCTGCCTATTCTTCCTTGCTGTTTAACCTGCCACTTTTTGTCTTAGGTGCAAGAATATTTGGGAAGCGCTCATTGGCGCTCACTATTTATGGCACCGTTTTGATGTCTGCTTTTATCTGGATGTGGCAAAAAATTCCAATGGCTTTAGGCCTAGAAAATGACATGATGCTTGTTGCTGTTGTGGCTGGGCTGTTTTCTGGTATTGGTAGTGGCCTTGTTTTTCGTTATGGTGCCACAACAGGTGGAACAGACATTATTGCTCGAATTGCTGAGGAAAAATTTGGCGCGAAGTTAGGGCAAACCTTGTTATTTATTGATGCACTGGTGTTGACAGCCTCTCTGACCTATGTTGATTTAAAACACATGCTCTATACCCTTGTGGCGAGTTTTGTCTTTAGCCAAATGATTACAGTGGTTCAAAATGGTGGGTATACTATCCGTGGGATGCTCATTATTACAAAACACTCAGACGCTGCAGCTCAAGCTATTTTGACAGAAATCAATCGAGGGGTGACTTATTTAAAAGGTCAAGGTGCTTACTCAGGCAATGAGTACAATATCATGTATGTGACCCTCAATCCAACTGAGGTGCGTGAGGTTAAACGTATTTTAAGCGAATTAGATCCCGATGCCTTTATCTCGATTATTGATGTTGATGAGGTAATTAGTTCTGACTTTAAGATTCGGCGCAAAAACTTTGACAAGCCTATTGAAAAAGCATTGCAGAAAAAACCGAAACTTAAATAGATTGATTAAATTTTGTCAAAAAAGCCTTTCCTCAAAAACAGAGGAAAGGCTTTTTTAGTTCGTCATTACATTTCATTTGGCGCTTCAACACCAAGTAAACGAAGAGCTTCTTTTAGAACAACTGCTGTTGCGGAGCAAAGTGCCAAGCGGTTGTCACGATTAGAATCGTCTTCGAGGATACGGTTATGAGCATAGTATTTGTTGAAATTTTGTGCTAGGTTGATGGCAAATTTTGCCAAAATAGAAGGTTCAAAGAGATCAGCAGTACGCTTAATAATCCGAGGGAAGTCTTGGATAAGCTTGATAATTTCCCAACTTTCCGCATCGGTTAAGCTGTAATCAGTTTCTTCAGATGGAACGAAGTTAGCTTTGCGCAGAATTGATTGGATTCGAGCGTGTGCGTATTGCACGTAAGGACCAGTTTCGCCTTCGAAGGAAACCATAGCCTCAAGGTCAAAGTCGTAGCCGTTCATCCGGTCTGTTTTCAGGTCGTAAAACTTGATGGCACCAACTCCAACGGCGTGTGCGACAGCGTCTTTATCAGGCAAATTAGGGTTTTTAGCTTCAATTTGACTTGCGGCACGATTGATAGCTTCAGTAACCGTTGGTTCAAGTAAGATAACATTACCTTTACGAGTAGATAATTTAGCACCACCCTTGGTAACCAGACCAAAAGCCACGTGAGTCATGTCATCTGACCAATGGTATCCCATTTCTTTTAGCACCGCTTTGAGTTGTTTAAAGTGGGCGGCCTGTTCGTTTCCGACAACGTAAACAGCTTTGGCAAAATCATAAGTACGTTTGCGGTAAAGAGCAGCGGCTAAGTCACGTGTAATGTAGAGGGTTGCACCATCTGATTTTTTGATTAATGCAGGGTGTTCAATCCCATACTTTTCAAGGTTAACGACTTGGGCACCTTTTGATTCGACCAACAATTCTTTAGCTTCAAGAAGCTCTACGACTTCATCCATTTTATCGTTGTAAAACGCTTCGCCATTGTAGCTATCAAAGGTAACATTCATTTGCTCATACAAGCGATTAAATTCTAATAAGCTTTCGTCGCGGAACCATTGCCATAAAGATCTTGCCTCAGGGTCAGCATTTTCTAGTTTGCGGAACCAATCACGCGCTTCCTCATCAACCGTTGGATCAGTTTCTGCTTCTGCATTGATACGAACGTATAGTTTTAGGAGCTCATCAACTGGATGTTCTTGAACAGCTTTTTCGTCACCCCATTTTTTATAGGCAACAATAAGCATACCAAATTGTTTTCCCCAGTCACCAAGGTGATTGATTTTTACAGGGGTATAGCCCATTTTAGCAAAGACATGAGCTAGGCTATCACCAATAACTGTCGAGCGCAAATGACCAATCGAAAAAGGTTTTGCAATGTTGGGGCTAGACATATCGATGGCGACATTTTGGCCGTTTCCTTCGTTTTGCAGCGCATAATCGCAACCATCAGCAATAACCTGTCCAAGGACTTGGGATGAGATGCTTGCTTTGTCTAAAAAGAAATTAATATAAGGACCTACTGCAACGACTTTTTCAAAAGCACTACTGTCTATTTTATCAGCTAAATCACTAGCAATCATTTGAGGTGCTTTGCGAAGCACTTTTGCCAAGCTAAACGCTGGAAAGGCAAGGTCTCCCATATCAGAATTTTTTGGGGTTTCAAGCAAGTTTAAAATGGCATTTTGTTCCAACTCGGGAACAATCTCAGAAATCTTACTTGCAATTAGAGTTTTAGTATCCATTTGCTTCTCCTAAAAATAGTTTGTCACTTTATTCTAACATATTTCTTTCAAATAAACGAGAAGACGGCTGAGAAAACCTAGTAGCGTTACATTCCCTACAAGGCTGTTGCTCTGTGATTCTATAGGCTAGGGAGTGATTGATGTGGATTCTTGTCATTAAGGTCTAAACTTGCTAAAAATCAGCTAAAACAGTAGAAGTCAGGTGAAATTATAGCAAATTTTTGTTATAATCTTGAGAGGATAATTATACAGTTGGGAGAGACAACATGAATAAAATGGAGAGACAAAATCAGATTAAACGGATTATTCAAGCAGAGCCTATTGGAACACAAGAAGAAATTAAACAACTGCTTCAAAAAGAAGGTATCGTGGTGACCCAAGCGACCCTATCACGAGATTTAAGAGAAATTGGGCTCTTAAAATTAAGAAATGACCAAGGAAAGCTTTACTATAGCCTTTCAGAGCCTGTCGTGACGCCTTTTAGTCCAGATGCCCGCTTCTACGTCCAAAAGGTTGACCGTGCAGGCTTTATGTTAGTCCTTCACACACAACTCGGCGAGGCGGATGTTCTGGCGAACCTTATCGATAGTAATCAGATTGATGATGTTGTAGGCACAATTGCGGGGGCAGACACCTTATTAGTGATTTGCCGTGACGAAATCATTGCCAAGCGCTTTGAAAAAGATTTGGCTGCAGGCCTATGACAAGCTATCAAACGACATTAAATCAGTTGATAGAGGCTATTTGCAAACATGACAGTATTATCGCTTATCAAAAGGCGCATGACCGTCTGATGCAGACCTCCTATCATCAAAAAGCTTATCAGATGAAGCGTCATCAACAAGACAGTCATCTTTTTCAAAAGATTGCCAAAAATCAAGCGGCTAAGCTATCTGAGACGAGTGCAAAAAACTTAGAAGCAGAGCTAAATAGCCTACCTTTAATTGTCGACTATCGTGATAAAATGCAAGATGCGAGTGATTTGCTCCAGTATATTACAAAAACGATTGAAAATAAGTTAAACAAGGAGATAACAAATGGCAACAGCTAAAATTTCTCCTGGAATGCAACAGTATCTGGATATTAAGAAATCCTATCCAGATGCTTTTTTGCTTTTTAGGATGGGTGATTTTTACGAGTTATTTTACGAAGACGCTGTCAAAGCAGCACAATTATTAGAAATTGGGCTAACAAGTCGCAATAAAAATGCAGAAAACCCTATTCCGATGGCAGGGGTGCCACATCACTCAGCACAACAATATATTGATATTTTGGTGACGCTTGGGTATAAAGTGGCCATTGCTGAGCAGATGGAGGATCCTAAAACATCTGTTGGAGTGGTGAAACGAGAAGTTGTCCAAGTGATTACACCAGGAACGGTGGTTGACTCTAGCAAACCCGATAGTTCCAACAACTTTCTGGTTGCCATTGATTATGATGGTAATAGGTATGGGCTTTCTTACATGGATGTGTCGACGGGAGAATTCTTTGTGACAGACTTGGCAGACTTTGCCAGTGTCAAAAGCGAGATTCAAAACCTCAAAGCAAAAGAAGTTCTCTTGGGCTTTGAGGTTTCAGAAGAAGAGCAGTCTGTACTAGCTAATCAGATGAATTTGTTATTATCAGTTGAAGACACAGCGATGACGGAGTCTGCGCTGATTGATAAACAGTTGACAGAAGTTGAGATTACGGCAGCTGGCAAACTATTAAACTATGTCCACAAAACCCAAATGCGAGAACTAAGTCACCTGCAACGATTGGTTCATTATGAAATAAAAGACTACTTGCAAATGTCTTATGCGACTAAATCGAGTTTAGATTTACTTGAAAATGCGCGAACCAATAAAAAACATGGGAGCCTATATTGGTTACTTGATGAAACCAGAACGGCTATGGGGATGCGGCTGTTACGAACATGGATTGATCGCCCACTTGTTCATCTTGAGACTATTTTAGAGCGTCAAGAAATTGTTCAGGTATTTTTAGATGCTTTTATTGAAAGAACTGATTTGAGTAATAGTTTAAAAGGTGTCTATGATATTGAACGCTTGGCTAGTCGCGTGTCATTTGGTAAGGCCAATCCAAAAGATTTATTACAATTAGGGCACACATTGGGTCAGGTGCCAGAGATTAAGGCGATTTTAAGCTCTTTCAACAATCAATATGTTGACAAGATTGTCAACGGCATTGACGCTTTGCCAGAACTAGAACATCTGATTAGCGCAGCAATCGATCCCGATGCGCCAGCCACTATTAGCGATGGCAATATTATCAGAACAGGATTTGATGAGCGACTAGACCATTATCGTACGGTTATGCGTGAGGGGATGGGCTGGATTGCTGAGATAGAAACCAAAGAGCGCCAAAATAGCGGGATTAACAATCTTAAAATCGATTACAATAAAAAAGATGGCTATTATTTTCATGTGACCAACTCCAATTTGAAAATGGTTCCAGATTACTTTTTCAGAAAAGCGACGCTGAAAAATTCAGAGCGTTATGGCACGGCAGAATTAGCTAAAATCGAAGGACAAATGTTAGAGGCTAGAGAGGAATCTTCTAGCTTGGAATATGATATTTTCATGCGCATTCGCACACAGGTTGAAGGATACATCGGTAGATTACAACGTTTGGCTAAGTTACTAGCAACTGTTGATGTTTTGCAAAGCTTGGCAGTTGTGGCTGAAAAAAATCATTACGCTCGTCCATGCTTTAATACTGATCAAAACATTAATGTTGTTAATGGTCGCCACGCAGTTGTTGAGAAAGTCATGGGCGTCCAGGAGTACATTCCAAATAGCATTGTCTTTGATGATCAAACAAGCATCCAACTGATCACAGGGCCTAACATGAGTGGTAAGTCAACCTACATGCGACAACTTGCCTTAACAGTCATCATGGCGCAAATAGGAGCGTTTGTTGCGGCAGAGATGGTCGATTTACCAATATTCGATGCTATTTTTACTCGTATTGGAGCAGCTGATGATTTGATTTCAGGACAGTCCACCTTTATGGTTGAGATGATGGAAGCCAATCATGCAATCAAGCGAGCAACCAACAAGTCACTTATCTTATTTGATGAGCTAGGACGAGGAACAGCCACCTATGATGGTATGGCTCTAGCACAATCTCTGATTGAGCATATTCATGATAAGGTCGGTGCAAAAACGATGTTTGCTACCCATTACCATGAGTTGACAGAACTGTCAACCTCGTTGACGAAGCTTGTCAATGTGCATGTAGCCACCTTAGAACAAGATGGCGACGTTACATTTTTGCATAAGATTTCTCAAGGGCCTGCCGACAAATCCTATGGAATCCATGTTGCTAAAATAGCGGGGCTACCAGAGGAGGTCTTGAACAGAGCCAGTCAGCTATTGACAAAACTAGAAAGTCAGTCGCATGTTTCGACCTCTATTTTATCAGCCTCTGAGGATCTCGATAATTCAGAAAGCGTGATAGAGCAGTTGACATTATTTGAGTCAGATTCGGACACGGGACAGATTATTCAACGCTTAGAGTCTATTGATGTATTGAATCTTACCCCAATTCAAGCAATGATGGCACTTCATGAGTTGAAAACCTTATTACCAAATCAAAAGAAATAGAATCGACAAAGAAAAAAGACTCTGACAGAGTCTTTTTTTAAGCACATTAAGTGCAAAATAAAAAGCTGTAGAGATTATCTACAGCTTTTTTGTTAGGCGATTTTAGTAATATTTGTTGCTTGAAGGCCACGTTGACCTTGCTCAACTTCAAATGAAACTTTTTGACCTTCGTCTAAAGATTTGAATCCACTTGATTGAATTTCTGAGAAATGGGCAAATACGTCTGCACCATCTTCTTGTGTGATAAAGCCGAAGCCTTTATCTGCGTTAAACCATTTTACTGTACCTTGTGTCATTTGAGTTACCTCTTATTATTTTATTTGTAAAAAAAACTTAAAGAGATAAAACATAGAATGAACTGATACTTTGACTCGAAAAACTTATTTACAATCCCTACTATAACAGTATAATCAACACAAGTCAATGAAAAAGTCTCTTTTGTGTTGATATTTATTTTTTAATGGCTGAATGTTATCTTTATTCCATTGTCAAAGCAAGAGTGATTAAGCCCTGAAAGCACGTGAATGCTGAGTTGTTAGACCGTCAGCAAAAAGAAAGTCCACAATCAAGAAGATAAGTGTCCTTTTTAGTAATATTTGTTATACTATGTTTAATAAAAGTTCAATGATATGAGAAAGGGACATTATGACAGAAAAGAAAATCGTACCAGTTATCAGTTTACTCTCAAGCAGTCTATCAATTTTAGATAGCACCACCTTATTTATGGCTAGTGGCTACTGGTTGTTGTTAGGCTTCGCCGTTACTACTGGTTTTGGGGGACTATTGATTAATAAAAACGGACCAAAACACATCTCAATGCTAGCTGTCCTACTATCAATTGCAGCTGTAGCTATTGCGGTTTACTGTTATACTAATCGTGCGGTACCTTATTAAAAGGTAAGGCTCATTAGATATCTCAAAAGTCCACAAAAAAGGCACCCAGAGAGGTGCCTTTTTTAATACTGTAAAATAGAGACAGATGAGCAACTATCCGTCAGATTGTTAGATTATTTGTTAGGATTTAGTGATTGCTTCTGGTTTCTTTACAATTTTTTGCGACTGTTATTCTTTAATAAGCTCCATAGAGCAACATAAAACAAGGACCATGCTAATATGACCTTGTTTTATGTTATTATAGATAACTAATAATTAGTCAATCTGATTTTCACGACGTTTTTTGCCTAACAAGCCAGCTGCTCCAATAACAGTTAATACTGTCACATTAAAGAACGTTTCTAGTTTGTCGCTATCTCCAGTTTGAGGTAGTTTGTTTTCTACTTTAGCGATATGGGATTGGACAATGGTTTGAGTGGTAGTAGTAGGCTCTTCATTATCAAAATGGAATTGCAATTTAGGCTGTGCAGATTCTTCGATAATAGTAGTATCGTTAAATCCAGACATACCAGGTTGTGTGTCCTCCATCATTTCCACAGGGTCACTTTGCCCACTAATAATGATTTCAGAACCCTTCGTATCCTCAGTAATAGTGATATCACCAGAATGTCCAGAGATTTCAGCTTGTGTGTCTTCCGTCATTTCCACAGGATCACTTTGTCCGTTAATGGTAATAACAGTTGAGTTTGCTTTTGTGTCTTCAACACTATCTTGATTATTTTCAGGAGAATTATGACCAGATTCAGTGTGTAAATCGTCGATGCTATCTTCTGTAAAGTCAATCACATTTCCGCTAACAGTGATGTCTGGTGACTCTGATTTGGTATCTTCCTCAATAGTTATTTGAGTATTAGGTGCATAATGACCGTGTTCCAAAGGTAATTGATGAATGGTTTCTTCCTCGAAATTCAAGTTAGGGCCATATTCACTAATAGAGTTGAACTTAGGCAAATCAAGTAACTGAGGTGGTTGAGGCTCGGTCACTTTTTCGTTAATTTCTGGTACAGGAACCATTTCTTTGGTGTACGTTAACATGACATCTTCAAGATTCTTACCATTTGCTGAGTTACTATTAATTTTGTAAGAAATAGTATTTGAAATGATTTTTTCGGTTAATTTATTATTTTTTTCTGTTGATATTGAACGTTTTTGTTTACGTTTTTCAAGGGTTTCTTTAAATTTTGAACTGTTGATGTTAAGTTTGTAAGTTAAAGTTAGCGGCTGAACAGTTTCAAAGGCTTTTTGTAACTGTTCTTTAGAGAGAGTCCAAGTGAGACTTGCATTGTTGCTTAGAAGTGAAATCCAGGATGTATTTGATGATTTTTTATATTCAACTTTATTTTCTGGTTCAGTGTTCCCCAAAGGAACTTTCCAAGAGTTTTCTTCAACAGTTACCATATCAGTAAATTCTTCTTTAATTATCACTTCGGACAAAATATCTTTGAATTTCTCAGTATTATTAACATCAGATAAAAATTGTTTATTATCTGACATTTCTTCTAAATATTTATCAAACTTATCGTTTCTTTCTTTTGCAGTTTTCTTAGCTTCTTCCGCTTTTTTCTTTAGATACTCTTGATATTCCTTACTATGGTTGTTAGGCTTAGATTCTTTTGTAGCACGGTTAGGATCAGTAACATCAAATGAATAGAAGACGATTCCTTCATCTCTTGCCATCTTAGCTTCTGCTTGAGCTGATAAGTTATGGTTATAGTAAATATAGTCACGTTTATAGAATAAATACTCTAGTGCTTTTAAAAGAACTTCTTTCTTAGCATTTTGATAGCTTTCAGTTAACGATAACATATCTAAAAACGAACCAAACCAAGGGATTGAAATTTTTTTGGATAAATCTTCTAGCTGATTCTCTATGGCTTTTTTAAATGGCAGTTCATCCGTTGTTCTTTCAGAAAAACTATAATGATGGTAGCCTTCGCCAACACGATTGTTATAATCAAAGTTATTTTGATCCAATGTATTTGAAATATATTCCTGAAGAGTTAAATATTCGGTTAAACTCCCCCCCTAACAAAATTCCTAAGATAGAGCTTCCGGTACTAGCCAACTTTAAAGTAGAATCTAGGTTAGACAGTTCTTCTATTCCTAATTCTTTACCAAGAGATGTCAAAATTTTAATATCATCAAGCATATCTCTATTTTTATTAGAATGATTTAGAATAGCTGGCCACGGTAAAAGAGGGTTGGAAGATGTAATCATATCCGTTAATCTTTGGGTCTTCTTTTTAGCTTCGTCAGTAAGTGCATAACTAAAGGTCGCTTCTCCTTGTGAAAAAAGAACGATATGTTGACGTTTTCCGGAGTTCTTTTCCGGATTTGAATTTAGGATTTCTCTAGCTTTATGAATGGCTCCTTGTAAATTTACTCCCCAATTCCATTTATCATAAGATTTTTTTCGCAATTCGTCGAGTTTTTTTCCGACTTCATTTGTAGGAAGACCTGACAAATCAATAGGTTCTCCTATTTCTCTGTAAAAATCAATTAGACGAACTGAGTTGCGATTATTGTGATTTGGAGACTCTTTGGTATTCGGGCTAGTTAAGGTAGTCACTAACTTTTGGATATTTTGTTTAGCAGTATTAAAGTCAGCGTCTGTCATCTTTTGAGAAGTGTCCAAAAGAATAATGACTTCTGCACCTTCATCAATTTGTTTTGGGGTTACTGTTAGTGCAACATCAATGGTATTGTCCTCATTAATTTTCACATCTCTAGAGACATCAAAAATTTCACGTTGTTTATCATCGCGGTTTTTAATGAGTTTTTCAGGATTATTTTTCTTATCTGTGATGCTAAGTTCTGTCTTTTCTTTATCAACGACAAATTTATCAACTTCCATAAGTTGTGGTTCATCTTTTTGTTCTGATGAATGACTAGCCTGTTGAGAGGTTTGAGTGTTTTCAGAAGTACCCTCTTGGCTACTTTCTGTAACTGTGAAGTTTTTTTATCCTCAGTTTGCTCACTATTAACTTTAGCACTAGCCAGATTGGACTGAGTGGCTAAGACCGGCTGAGTTTCTGTTGTTCTTGAAGAGTCAGTAAGCTCAGAAGTTTTAGTTGCTGTAGCATTAGGCTGACTATCAGCCGCTTTTCTAGCGAGGACTTCATTATTAATTGCTTGGTTAGCAACAACCTCCCCCATAACAGTTGTTGACATAAACATTGTTCCCACGGAAACAAGTCCTACAGATAGTTTCCGTAGTTTATATTTACAGTTAATCATTCCTAGCCTTCCTTTATTTTGTGACTTTTTAGGCTTCATTATAAGGTAAAAAAATGACATTTAAAACCATAAAAAAGCTTTTTTAACATAAAAATCCACTCAAGCATTAATTTTTTAATTTTTTAGAAACTAGATTAGGAAAGTTGATTTTGTAAACTTGGTAGATTTACAATATTTAGCATCTTCAAGGACAACTTTTTTAGTTTATGAATGACATTATTATTAATTATTCCTCAATAAAGCTACTTTTAAGGCCTGTGCGTTTGACAAGAAATCTCTTTACCTTTTCATAGCTCCCTTTCGTGACATACTTCGAGTTTTGATATACAATGTATTACAATAAAAGAAAAGAGATTAGACTATATGGTGTCGTACCAATAGGGCTAAATACAGCAGAACTATTGAGAAGCTACGCAGGACATACAGGAAAAACACCATCAGAGTTCTCAAAACAGGAATTACCGTTTTATGCAGTGTAAGCATACCAAAACAGTTGTGATATCAATGTTTAGAAAGTGTTAAAATAGAAATATGTCAAAAATTATTGGACTCTGTTCGGTAGTCTTTACAGAGTGTTGACAGACCTTAAGTCTTGATATTACTGTGTTTTTGAAAACATACAAGTTTTAAGTTTCCTTAGAATCTCCTCAAAAGTCCACAAAAAGGTGAACAAAAAAAGACCTTTACAGGTCCTTTACAACATGAGTTCAGCAGGCAAGAACTAGCACCCGTAAGAGGTGCTTTTTAGTTTAGCCTGTGACCCTGTTATAACATGTTTAGTCTTACTGAGAAATAGAATTATCCTCTCCACCAACTTGTAAAGTTTGCCCATTGATCCTGAACATTATCTCCAAATCGTTCGTACCAAGTTTTATGGTCATTTTCTCTAATTTGTTTAAGTACGCTATCTTCTAATAGTTTTTGTTCAACATATTTTCGTTCTTCGTCAATTTGTTTTTCTTCAGCTTCTTTTCGTTTTTCAGCTTCTTTTTCTTTAGCTAGAATTTTTGAATTTACAAAAACTGTACTACCTGCAAAGTAACCACCATCTGCTTTATATACTATAGTTAGCTTTTTATCTTCTTCTGAAGGAGCATCTACAGTAATGGTTATTGGCAACCCGGATTCCCCAAGGTTATCATTGTATATAGAACTCAACTGTAGTGTATTTGTATTATCTTTTCCATATATTGTTATCTTAGGACTAGTATTTTGCTTACCTGATACAGAGTTGCTGTCTTGTGTTCGAGGTGCTTGTCGATTATGATGTGTCTGGAGTGTTTCACCGTTTATTTGCTGTGGATTATAATTCTTACTATCTTTCTTTAACCATAAAGACCAACCTTTTGGTAACGTTACTGTTATTTTATTTTGGTTATCAATACTAACAGAAATTGGATTATTATTATCATCCACAGCCTGTTGATGGTTTGGGTCTCTCTCCCATTTTAGAGCTTCTTCAGCCTTAATGCTTTGTGAACTTACGGTAGCACAGAGTGCTAATACTAAAAATAATATCTTTTTCATTTCATACCTCTAATTTTATAATATGATATTAACTATAAGGTAAAAAAATGACATTTAAAACCTTAAAAAAAGATTTTTTAAAATAAAAATCACTGAAACTAGTTAATTCGTTCGAGCTCACCATCTCTATAGTGTCTCGAAAATTCAAGTAAAGCTCGTTTCTTGGTTTCATAATACCAGCTTTCAGAGCAATTCAGTTTCTTCATAAGTTCCTGATTGGATACGTTCTCATTAAGCAAGTAACACTCAATCAGTATCTGCCTGTATTCTATCTTAGACAGTTGATTGATGGCGTGTTTAATAGCATCTAGTTCCTCTAAGGCACATTCTCGGCTTATTTCAAGGCGTTTTCTGCGCGTGGAATGGTAATCTATATCAAACTGGTAAAGCTCGTTATAGGTCAAATCAAGACTATTGGCGATACGTTGCCATCTATGGAACTCTTTTAGTTTACGAATGGCATTCTTCTTGCTCATCTAATACCTTTAGCGCCTCTCTGTGTAATTTGAATACTGTATTCCTTGAATAACCAAACTGGTCGGGTATCTCATCCCATGATAGACCTTCCACATATCTAGCCTTAATAACAGCTATCTGTTTGTCATCTTGCAAAGTAGCAATCATGGCCAATCTTTTGTCACGTTTTTCCCCTAAATATAGGAGTTGTTTAGCTGTGCCTTCTTCAATGCCTTTGAGTAATTTGGGGTTACGAAAAGCATTCATTAGCTTAATGTCTTTGTCTCGTTGCTCTTCAAATAAAGCCATTAAGGCAAAAAGCGGTTTCAACTCTTTGAGTCTTTCTTTAGCAGTCATAAAAGCCCCCGTTGTGGTATAATATTATTAACAGATATAACCAAGGAGGCGTTCCATGTGGACGTCTTTTTTGTGTTTATTTGTCAGTTTTGTAGTATTCCACTTTGAGCTTCTAAAATCGTTTCTAAGCGCTTTTTAGAACTGGCAATATAAATCTCAACTTACCATATAAAAGCTCTAAGACTATGCTTAATTTTATTTTGAGAGGGTTATTCTTTGTGGTAGGGTTTTGAGCCAACTTTCTCTGTGAAACACTTTAGACTCAAGCTTTTAATTTTCGGTAAAAATTTCAAAAAGGGAATTTTTTGCACGGAAAAGGGCGCGTTCTTAAGTTTCCGAACAATATAGCCCCGTTCAAAAATTAAGGGGGTATATTCCGAATGTTATAGCCAGTACCCATCTCCCTTATCCATATAGTAATGGAAACTCTTCCAGTGATAAAGGTATTTGGCCATTCTCATGTATTTTGGACGTTTAGGAAAGTCATCATGACTATAATAACCATGTTTGTGTCTTGCTCTTGGATCTACTTTCAAACACTCTTTAAAGGCTAATTGCCAATAGTAACAACAGTCTGTCTTGCTTCGGTTGAGCGTTGTTTGATGAATCTTCTGACAAGAACCACAGGCAAAGGTATGAGAAACCTTGAATAGTTTCCGACAACGTCTTTCACAGTCAGGACACAAGAAGAAGTAGCGCTTACCACCATAGGTTCCTGGTATTGTTTCAAGTAATAAGTCTTGATTATTATAATGAATGACCAGGTTATCTAGGTCTATGCGGACAGGTTGGTCATCCATTGTGCCTGCAACTCTTGTCTTACCCTGTATCTTCATTGGTTTAATGATACTCTCAATAGATAGTTCTAGCATACTTTCTCCTTAAGATTCAAACAACCCAAAACTATTGGCTAAAACGACAAAAAGAGGGAAATCCCTCTGAATGTCTATTTAACGAGTAACTGACCTTCAATTGCCATATTATACAAATGGTTAAAGGCTTGACTGATAGACTCAAGGACAGCTCCTAAATCGTCTTGGCTCATCTCTTTATAATTCATAGAGAGATGTTCAGCCAGTTGGTCATGGTCTGAGATGAAAGCCATGAGTGTGTCTTGTTCATTGGCTTCCTCTTGGGTAATCTCAAATAAAGAAACCACGCGCTGATGATCAGGTTTTTCAACTTTCTTGCTTAATTCATTTTCCTGAACCAGATCATCCAGTTCCTCGTCCGTCATATCCTCAGGTTGATTGTAATAGTCCTTAAAGCTGTCACAGATGCGTTTAAATACTTTGTTTAGCTTTCTGTCCTCTGCATATTCTAAGGTTAACTGATTGGCATGACCTCCTTGATTATCATTGTGATAAGTTGCGTCAATCACTGGTTGCTCATAGGTGCCAGTCATATACCCTAAAATAGCATGACAAGCTACTTGTGCGGTATCAAAATCTTTAAAGGTATAGTTAAAAGTAAATGTTTTTGCGTTATCTGAAAATGTTCTCATGTTATTTCTCCTTTGTAATTGCTGTTATTTCTGATAAATTTATGATGGCAGAAGGACACGCTATCCAGTTAGGTTGCTTTCCAGATAGAAGGTATTTGACCAACTCATCATAAAGGGTGCGGTCACCTTGTATGGTTATGGCATTGCCACCTCGTGTGTGTAGTTTAAGTTTCATAATTAAGTTACCTGTATAAGACCAATAGACCAGTGCATGTATCCATGTCTTCATAATGACCATAAGTTGCTTCTTGGAATTTGATGTCTATCACCGATACCGACACCGTAAATAAGTTTACCCGATGTTCAAAGTCATCTAGTGATTCCTTGTATTTTCGATAAAATAGTTTGATTTTCATGATTTTTCTCCTAACTTTATACACTTAGCACTTTTTTTATACACTTGATTTTTTAAGTGTATAAAATTTAAAGTCAGTCATACCAAGGGTTTAGCTAGTATTTTATACACTTTATACAGTTTATACAGTAAAAATAAATTCTATATAGGGATATTTTAGCTTTAGTCTTTTCAATAGTCTTATATAGAAAATTTTAAAAAAACCGTATAAACCGTGTTAACCGTATAAAGTCCTTGATACAACTGGGCTCTTTTTTTATACACTTATTTTCCTACCGTATAAAGTGTATAAAATTTTTATTGTCTAGTCCTCTTCTTTTTGTTTCCTGACCAGTGATTGTAATACCCACGTTCATTCTTTGGTTTTTTCTGTTTTTCGGGAGTCGTTCTGCCATTAGAATAACTATGGTTTGCGAACGGTGGTAAGTCTTCTTTAGGAAAGAAACCTGTATGGAGTTGCCTTCCCGCAGGAATTACTTTTTGTCCAACAGTGAACCCTTCAGGAAGATTATTTTTTATCTCTTTGTGCAAACCAACCTCTGACTTGCTTTGTTTGATACTATAGTACTCTAAAAACCCTTTCCAAACATGGTAGACAAAGCTATTAGGAATAAATTCGCTAGTAAGTTCATCCGTGAAAAACTTAGAAACAAAGTCAATAACTGGATTCATGTCCTTGTGATGTTCTTCTAGTATATCAATAGATTTTTGAGGGTTAATATCCGCAAGTGGTGTTTCAATCGCTAACTTAACCAAATATTCGAGGACCTCTCTGCGATTGATGTAGTCTGTTTTAATAGCCTTATTGGGCTTACCTTTAAATTCCTTAGTAAAAGGTAAAATTCTAAAGCGCCTATCAATAGCGGACTTATCTCCATTCATTCGTGGTAAACCGTTAGAAGACTGTACTACAGTCATGTTTAAGCGTATACTATAGGGCCGTTTTCCTTTATCCTCAATAGTCATAATATCCCCTGTGGCCAGGCTAAACATATCGGATGTGTCTTTAATGATGGCATCTTTTTGCACATCATCACCAATAACAAGAGACTTTCCCAATAATATTGAGGTTGAAAATCTACTACTTGATAAACCTGTGATTTTTAGACTTGCCACGTTCTCCATGCCAACTAAATTAATTAATAATTGCTGAAATGTTCCCTTTCCTGTTCCGCCTTCACCGAATAGCCAGAAGATTTTCTGTAACGACTGACCTGTGATACTAGCTTTGATAATCTGAATAGCAAGGTTATAAAGTTCCTCGTCACCGTCAAACAATTCTAAGAGCCAAGTAGTAGGTTTCCATCCCTTTAACATGGGTTCTTTGGCTTTTTGATTGTAGCCTGTCTTAATTTTGCGCGTGACGGTTATATCTGGGGTTAATTCTTCAAATTGACCAGTTTTGTAATTGTAGAGCTGATTCCCGATAACTGTATATTCTCTTTGAATATCCTTCATTTGACTTTGCCTAGCAATTTTGTAAAGTGTATCAAAGGCTTGTTTTTCTGTCGTATTTGGAAAAATGACTGAAATGAGATCTTGTAAAAACTCATTATCCTCTAGCCAAACCCCGTGATCAGGATGATAAAAGTAAAGTGGTGCTTTTTGCCCTTGAGCTTCAGGTCTAATCCGAATAAAGCGGAGATACTGTTTAAGCATAATAGCCACACCCAAAGGTGTTTTAGGTAAGGCTTTTTCACTAGCTTCTTGTCCTTTTTCTTTAGCAAGTTCTTCATGTTGCACCTCGGTCAATCTACCCGCTTTTACGTTCTCAAGGTGTTTGCTATCAACTAGAACTTCATCATAGGCTTGTTGATAAGCTTTTTCCTTGGTTATTTGGCATTCCTTAATCAGTTGCCCTCTGACGCTTTTGAACGTTTTGAAATAGCTATCTTCCTGATCACGAGCTTCAACGATTTCCTTTTCTAAGTTTTTCAACTCTGCTTGTTCGATAATGTTATCCTCTCTTTCTAAATTCTGCTTTGGCAATACTGGTAAAGGTTCTATCTATTTCATCAATGGGTAATGGGTTAGTTGTCACACTGTTAGCTATTTGTACCAGCTCATAGGCCGTCTCTAAATCACAATCCACCCATTTGTTAAAGAGTAACCCCACAAAGCGCGTGAGTGCTACGTTACGTCCTCCCTCGTCTCCAAAACCATTAAATAAGGGATCAATGACCCTCATTGTGATGGAAGGTTGACCCTTTGGTCTGGATGTGTAAGTAGTAGTGAACGTCTGTCTGCTTGGTGTGCTACTATTTTTAGGAACAGGATAGTCTAGTCCACGTTCTACGATTTTCTGATAAGCTTCTGTATTACCTGTTGTGACTGGTAGGCCTTGTAACTGTGACCAAGTCAGACTAGCTAAATCAAAAGGCAGTCCTATTTTGTCCGCTATCTCCTTAACGACCTGCTTATAAATTTCCTCACTCATGACGTCACTAGGCTTCACGACAAGCCTATAGCGTGGCTTCTCGGGTGTGTGTTTGATTGTTGGGTAAATAATATAGGAGTAGCCATAAAGTGCCTGAGAAACGATTGTAGGGAAATCTATCCCCTTGTCAATGTCATCATAGTCAAGGAAAATCAAATCACGATAGATTAGACTAGCATTATTCCGCTTGTAGCTACCGTTTTTTTCTGAGGTCACTTTGCCACTCAAACAGTACGGGGCTTGTGTTCGTTTATACTCATCAATAGCCATGCCCTCAGGAGGTTTCAGAGGTTTAAACTGAGAGATATAATCAAACGGTTCTAATTGTCCTCTGTAGGGATACAGATAAGAACTAAACCCTTTTGTTTCATAAATAGCCATTTAAGCATCCACCCCCAAAAAGATAAGAATATCACTGACTTTATAATAATGTTTTCTCGTATCTTCTAGTGGTGGTTGGTATTTCCTTAATCCAGACCTTTCCCACCGTTTTAAGGTTTTGCCTTTGATGTTCAACTCCACTTTGACCTGTTCGGCTGTCATCAACCCTAGCAAACTTGGTTTAGGTTGCTGGTAGGCTTCTAAGAAGCGATTAACAGCGGTCAGGTTTTGTTCCAAGAGCTTTGCTTCATATTCTTGACTAAATAGGCTCATGTCTAACCTCCTTTGAGCAGTTCCTTGTAATTAGTTAGATCAGCATTTAATAAAATACTGAGGCGTTCTTGTTCTTTTTGAACTTGGTTGTAAAATGTTTTTGCGCCCTCTAACAATTCTTCTTTATTAGCTGGGATAAAATATCCACGGTTCAAGCCGTGTCTGATTCCGATGATGGGAACTTTATAGCGCGTGATTAAACTACTGATAATGTTTTGGACCGTTCTTTCTTCAAGCTTCAACATTAAACCAATCTCTGCCCCTGTGATAGGATTGTCAGCGCCTACCTTGATGACATTGAGGACACGTTTATAACTTTCAGGTAATGTAACCATTGGCCACTCTCCTAATTATAATAATGGTTCTGTGCTTGAATATAAGCACCATAGTTTGCGTTATACTGTTGTTTCTGTGCGGTTGTGCCTTCAGGTATATCAATAGATACATAGGTCTTAGAACGGATTAAAATGAGTAATAGGATGCCTGAGACAATTAATACAGCAATTATTTCTGTTGGTGTGAAATTAAGTTCTTGGATCATGCTGACACCTCACCTAAATAAGCTTCTAGTTCCCCTGTGTCTTTCTGCAAACAAGGTAAACCATTAACGGCTCTAAATACAATTTCCGTGGTTTTCTGATAGCCTAAAGCGTTCCACGCTTCTTCAAAGGCAGTCGCACTTTTTCTGAATGTAGTGATGTATTCTGTCATCACATTAGCAATAATTACCCAAGCGATATGCTGGCTATATAGCCTTGTGAAATAAGCCTCAGCCTTTTCTTTGCTGAGTTGGCGCTTTTGGAACATTTCTCGTTGTTCAGGAGTGTATCTATCTTTTGAAAAAGGGTTTGTTGTCATTTTGTGTTTCATTGTATTTTCCTCGTTTTTTATTTTCGCTTATTTCTTATACTAGTTTCATGCCAGCTTTAAGGGATAGCTCCCTGCGTATGGTCAAAATAGCTTCAATATGCTATAATTTAAGATATAAAACCCTTTTAATAATAGCTTGCCTGCTTTATTAATTGAGTTTGATGATTAATCAAAGGCTTAGAAGTTTGGTCGCTCGTAAAGCCTTTAATTTATGTTCACGCGCCTTGTGGTGCGTTTTCTTTTTGTCTGAATACCATGGTTTTGATGTCCTGGTAGTCAAAATTAAGATTAATGAGAGCCACTGCCATATCTTCTAAGGCTTGGAACTTGGCCAACTCGATACTGTTCAAGCAATCAATACCTGTTGAACCACCTCTTGCTTTCATGAGTTGGTTTTTATTATGTCCAGTGACACCTTTAAGCAGTAGATTGTAAATAGTGGGATAAGCCATCTTAGGTGCTTTCTCCCAACGATTGATGGCTTCATTCAGCGCTAAACGTTTTGAACGCTCAGAAGCTCGCTCTAGCTTGATTTTGGTTAGTTCGTCTCGCATAGCAAAGAAAGCTTGAACGAGCTTGGTTTTAAAGTTAAGAACTGGCTCGGTGTTTCCTAGATAAGTGACTAATAACGTTACTTGTTGCTCATTCAACCGGTAAACTTTTTTAGGTCGTCCGCCTAGCGAACCTTTTTCAAGTTTATGGATTTCAAATGACAAAACCCCAAAACTTTCTAGTCTTGTTTTATGTTTATCAATTAGTTTTCTAACTGAAGTACTCTCAACTTCAGCGCATTCAGCGATAATATCGTGTGTTGTATATGGTTCTTTCTTTCCGTCAATGTAAACTAGGTTCATGGTAACCCTCCTTTATCCATAGAGTTCCGTTAGTTCTTTAAAATACTGATCAGGAATTTCATCCATAGCCACTTGCTGTAACTGGATGGCCTTTAAACGATTGGTGTCGCTAGCAGTCGGTTTATTAATAATTTCAGCCGTTGCCTGTACTTGCTTGAAATACTCTTCTAACTTAAGTTGTCTCCCTGCGGAAACTTCTTCGGAAATAACTTTTTTATTATTGAGAATTTCAAAGGTATCAATTTCGCCATCTGCCATAGTGTAATCGATGGCTTTTCGATACCGCCAAGCCGATAACCTAAGTTTAATATCTTTTTCAGACCAATCAGGAAGTCGTTCAGCAATCAGCTCTAGACTCATTGTTCCTGTATCGTCAAATATCTGATGTAATAATTCTTGTGTAAATGGTGTTCTGGCCATTTTTTCTTTACCTGCCTTTCTTAATGTGTTGCTTTACTGTAAATAGCGTTTGAAACACTGATACTAAGGTCGAATTTATCCTTGATTACCATAAGTTCAACGGTATCATCTAGTAACTGCTCTCTATCTTTTAACATTTGTTCAGTCATTTGAGACTTGCTAATCATTTTTGGTAAACCATACTTATTAGATACTGCTTTATTAGCTATCGTGTTGGCTTTGATAAGGTCAGTCTGTTTAACCTGTTCTAAGCCATTAACCAGTTTATTCATTGCCTGTTTCTGATGTTCTTTATCCAGCATCCTAAAGACTTGGAAGCCCTCTAGACCTATGCTTTGACGTAACTGTTTGATAGCGTCAAATACCCACTCTTGGAAAGCTTCCGCCTCAGGTTTTCGACTTTTGAATACTAATTTGTAAATATCTTTTTCATTAATAATAGAAAGCTCTTGCTCCCCACCTTTTGTAAGGGTCTTACTTTTAGTAACCCCCTTTAGAGTTGATATAGCTCTTGACGGTTGTTTTAATCCCAAAGCATTTGTAATATCCTTGGCAACCGCCCACCATTCACCTTGGTGCTCTACAAATCTGATAGTGTATCCGTTCCAGTTTTCTGTTTTGTTCATAGCTTGATAGTTCGCTCCTTGGTAACTTTACTTTTGAATACTTTTGTTAAAAAAATATATCTTCTAGTGTAATATCAGGGAACAACGGCAGAAGTAGCTGTTTAAATTTCAACTTTTCATCATCACTGAAAGAGTTTTTGCCAACTTCTTTATTATGATAACTTTGTTTTGTCATTCCTAGCTTTTTGCCAAGTTGCTCCTGTGTCAAACCCAACATATTCCGATAACCTCGAATCTTGTCTTTTCTAGACACTCAATCACCTCCTTTACTTTTGCATACCAAGACTATAACACCTTTTTAAAAGTAAATCAATACTTTTATTTACTTTTTTTTAAAAAAAGTTTATTATGTAGTTATTAGGAGGTGTTTCCATTATGAATAATAATATTCAAGTCGGGGAAAGAATTAAGCAAATTCGCCTATCATTAGGTGAATCCATGGAAAAGTTCGGAGAACGCTTTGAAACTTCCAAAGGAACCGTTAATAACTGGGAGAAAGGTAGAAATTTACCTAATAAAGAAAACCTAAAAAAAATATCTGAACTTGGTCAAATGACTGTAAATGAACTTTTATACGGAAACGTTAATAATCTCATTGAGTCTGTATTGTTGAGTTTTGATTTCTATGAATTTGCTGATGAAATTAAGAAAAAACGTGTCTCAGAACTTGTACAAAAAGAAGTGAAAGACTTCCCGCATTTGCTTACCCCAGAATATAATGATGAACTCATAGAAAAAATTTCGGATATTGTTGTAGATATTATCAATGGATTAGATGGGACGAATGAATCAGCATTAAGGACGAGCTACGAAGCATTTAGTTTCTCAGAAATCGAAGATATGTTTTACAGAACAGTAACCACTAGCGAAACAGAAATTCGTTACAATTACAGTTTGATGATGTACCAAAAGCATTATAAAACTAAGAAAATACTTCGCGATGGCATGAATGAACAACTCTATTTTAAGTTGAAAGCTGTCCATGAACAGGCAGAAACCGAAGTCACTAAAATAGCTAAGGAACTAGACTACAAACTTCATAGCATCTATGAATCAAAAGAGGAAACAAAAAAACAAATATTAGATGCAATTAATAAGATTCAATCTATCGCCCCAAAACTATTTAGAACTAAAAAAATTAAACAAAATATCGATGTATGGGTACATAACAACATTAAAGAATTGATAGAATCTCCTGAAACTCTTTCCGAATTGATAACTACTGGAACATTAAAAAAAGTGTTGCTAGGAACTGTTGAACCAAGGTATATAGACATAACTCAATTCCATGAACCTAATGAAGACTAACCCCTCGCTATATATCCAAAACCATAGCATTAACTAGAAGCCAATCATATCAACAGTTTAAGTGTTTTTATCTTGGTTAAAAATTCACTATTTTCATATTGGGCACTCTGAAAAGTTAGTTTTTTATGGTTTAAAAATTCCACGATTTTCCACTAATTTGGAATATGTCTATATTTGTCTATACATATTCAGGCAAAGATGCTATCCAATACGAAAATATTCCACTAGACATTATCTTTCGTAACCTTTTAAGGTGTCCGAAAAGTCCGACTTTCTGAATACTATAAGCTAAAAATGTCAACATTTGTCAACTGATTTTAAGCGGTTGTTTTCTCGTTTGATTTCTTGCAACTCTCTGACAGTTGGATTATCACCATTTTCAATCCGTTCAAGCTGTTCTTGCTTTTGGTCATCTGGTAGAGTGGCGATGAAGTAGAGGGCTTTTGTCCCTAAATGTTGGTACGTGCCAACATTTTCCAACATTCCTAAATGCGATCATGTGTTCGTGTTTGGGAATAGTAGTCTACTATTCTCGGAGTTCAGCATTCTGCGCGTGATTAGTAGTTGCATAAAACATTGTAATAATTTGCATAAAATTATTTTTATTCATTCAGATAATGCTAATGAATGATAAGAGTGATAAAGGATATACTAAAGCATTCAAATTAATTCACGATACCTTGACCTAACCTTGACCTAGTTTTAAGACATGCAGAACTTCCCTGAAATAACCAAAAAAAGACCTCGCAAGTTTTCCACGCTCGCAAGGTCTCAAAAAAACTACTATTATATCACAATTTTCTTTTGTAATATTTCGAGTGACTACCCGATACCATTATTATACCATGATATGAACTAATCTAAAACCCTTTTGATAATAGCTTGCCTGCTGATGGAAAGGTTTATCATCATGAAAATAACAGAATACAAAAAGAAAAATGGCATGATCGTTTACCGTGCTAGCATCTATCTGGGTATTGACCAGATAACAGGTAAGAGGGTAAAAACAAGTATAACAGGGAGAACGAAAAAAGAAGTTAATCAAAAGGCAAAGCACGCGCAGTTTAATTTCCTGTCTAACGGGTCAACGATTAAACAAAGAGTTGAGATTAAAACATTTAAAGAACTCAGTCATTTATGGCTTGAAACTTACAAACTAACAGTAAAACCTCAAACTTATGATGCTACTGTTACTAGACTTAATCACCACGTTATACCAACTCTTGGTGATATGAAAGTTGATAAAATAACTGCTAGTGATGTTCAAATGCTGATTAATAGATTATCTAAATATTACGTTAATTATACTGCTGTACGCTCAATAATTCGAAAAGTTCTCCAACAGGGTGTATTGCTAGGTCTAGTAGATTATAACCCTGCAAGAGATATTATTTTACCAAGGAAGAAGCCGAATGGGAAACATAAGGTTAAATTTATTGACCCATCTGATTTAAAAGTTTTTTTAGAGCACTTAGAAAAGATTCAACACAGACGTTATAACCTTTATTTTGATAGTGTTCTTTATCAGCTCTTATTATCGACTGGTATAAGAATAGGTGAAGCCTGTGCGTTAGAATGGGGAGATATTGACCTAGAAAATGGTACAATAACTATTAATAAAACTTACAATAAAAATTTGAAGTTTTTGAGTACAACCAAAACACAGTCGGGAAATAGAATGATTAGTGTTGATCAAAAGACTGTTAGGAACTTAAGACTCTACCAAATGAGACAGCGACAATTATTCAATGATGTTGATGCGCGTGAGCCAGAAGTGGTATTTGCGACACCGACGAAAACCTATTTTAACGCATCTACTAGACAAAGCGCTTTAGATACTAGATGTAGGGAAGTGGGGATTGAACGCTTTACCTTTCACGCTTTTAGACACACTCATGCTAGTCTATTGCTTAATGCTGGTATTAGTTATAAGGAACTTCAGTATCGTTTAGGGCATGCTAACATTAGTATGACTTTAGATACTTATGGTCATCTTTCTAAGGAGAAAGAAAAAGAGGCTGTCTCATACTACGAAAAAGCAATGAATAGCTTGTGAGTCCACAAAAAAGTCCACAAATTAATATTTTGATAGGTGTAAACATAAAGAAAGCTTGTTATATCAACGTTTAGAAAGTGTTAAAAACAAAATTATGACAAACATTATTGAATTGCCTGAAGTTTTAGCCAATCAGATTGCAGCTGGTGAGGTCGTTGAGAGGCCAGCAAGTGTCGTTAAAGAATTGGTTGAAAACGCCATTGATGCTAAAAGTAGTCAGATTACAATAGAGATTGAAGAATCTGGATTAAAGATGATTCAAATTACTGATAATGGTCAAGGAATGTCTCAAGAAGACCTTCCCTTAAGTTTGCGACGTCATGCGACTAGTAAAATTAAAACCCAAAGTGATCTTTTTAGGATTCGCACGCTAGGCTTTCGTGGGGAAGCCTTGCCGTCGATAGCCTCTATCAGTAAAATTACCATCAAAACAGCAGTAGAGGGAGCACCTCATGGCTCAGTACTAACTGCTTCTGGTGGGAAAATCGATCGCTTAGAGCCTGCGTCAACTCCGACAGGGACCAAAATAAAGGTAGAAAGCTTGTTTTATAACACGCCAGCCCGCCTCAAGTATATGAAAAGTTTGCAGTCTGAATTAGCGCATATTGTAGATGTGACTAATCGTCTCAGCCTAGCTCATCCAGAAATTGCTTTCACGTTGATTAGTGATGGTAAACCTTTAACCCAAACATCTGGGACAGGAGACCTCAAACGTGCCATTGCTGGGATTTATGGTTTGACAACTGCAAAAAAAATGATTAGCATTTCAAATGCGGACTTGGATTTTGAGGTGGGAGGTTTTGTTAGCTTGCCTGAGTTAACGAGGGCAAACCGGAATTACATCACCATTTTGATAAATGGCCGATATATCAAAAACTTCTTATTGAATAGGGCTATCCTTGATGGTTATGGTTCTAAATTGATGGTTGGTCGATTTCCAATTGTTGTCCTTGATATCCAAATTGACCCTTATTTGGCAGATGTTAACGTCCATCCGACCAAGCAAGAAGTTAGAATCTCTAAAGAGAAGGAGCTCATGAGCTTAATCAGCTCAGCTATCTCAGATAGTCTGCAAGAGCAGTCCTTGATTCCAGATGCTTTAGAAAATCTGGCAAAATCTAGCACGAGAAGTTCATTCAAGCCTGAGCAGACAAGTTTGACGCTACAATCCTATCAAACCTATGACCCGTTTTCTCCAAATGATCAGACCGTTACAACAACAGAAGTCTCAGAGAGCAGCCAGTTAGATTTTCAGTCGCTAGACAATCAGCAGGTCTCTACTGCGCAAGAAGCAAGGGTCAAGCATGCTGTTCGTCCTGAAGGAGAAGTTAACCATCAAGAGCATCCTGATATTGACGTGACCAACAAGCAAAAACTATCGCAAATGCTTGAGCGATTGGATCAAGAAGAGCAGTCTGTTTTTCCAGAGTTGGATTATTTTGGGCAAATGCACGGAACGTATCTCTTTGCTCAAGGTAAAGATGGGCTCTTTATCATCGATCAGCACGCGGCTCAAGAGCGAGTCAAGTATGAATATTATCGAGATAAAATTGGAGAAGTTGACAATAGTTTACAGCAGTTGTTAATGCCTTACTTGTTTGAATTTTCAGGGTCAGATTTTTTGAACCTCCAAGAAAAGATGCAGTTGTTAAATGATGTTGGCATTTATCTAGAACCGTATGGGGAAAATACGTTTATTCTCAGAGAGCACCCAGTTTGGATGGCAGAAAGTGAAATTGAGTCTGGGGTATATGAGATGTGTGATATGTTGCTTTTAACAAATGATGTTTCTGTTAAAACCTATCGGGCAGAATTAGCGATTATGATGAGTTGTAAACGGTCGATTAAAGCGAACCATCGGCTAGATGATTATTCAGCTAGGCACTTGCTGATGCAATTAGCCCAATGTAAAAACCCTTATAATTGCCCTCATGGTAGACCAGTTTTGATTAATTTTAGCAAGGCTGACATGGAAAAAATGTTTCGTCGCATCCAAGAAAATCATACCAGTTTGAGAGATTTGGGCAAATATTAAGAGAGTTACTAGATATCAGTGGATGAAACGTTTGTTGACGTTCAGCGTTTCTAGAGATAATGAAAAGAGGAAGCATGTACGATTACATCAAAGGCCGATTGGCTAAGATTACCGCAAAGCATATTGTGGTTGAAACATATGGGATAGGGTACGTGATCAATGTTGCGAATCCCTATAGCTTTACAGATAGTGTCAACCAAGATGTTATTATTTACCTACACCAAGTCATCCGAGAAGATGCTCAACTATTGTTTGGTTTTCACACAGAAGACGAAAAAGAAATCTTTTTGAAGCTCATTTCAGTATCTGGGATAGGTCCAATGACAGCGTTGGCCATTGTGGCTGTTGATGACAATCAAGGTCTTGTCAACGCTATTGACACTAGTGATATTAAATACCTGATGAAATTTCCAAAGATTGGGAAAAAAACGGCCCAGCAAATGGTGCTTGATTTAGCAGGAAAATTTGTCGAAGCCCCTAAAAGTGCAGGCAAGGAAACCAAAGCCAAAGGTGGCTCTAATACCTCTCTTGATGAAGCCATCGAAGCTTTACTAGCTTTGGGCTATAAGGCAGCTGAGTTGAAAAAAATTCGAGCTTTCTTTGAAGGGACTAATGAGACCGCTGAGCAGTACATCAAATCTGCCCTCAAGATGCTTATGAAAGGATAGGTGTTCCACATGAAACGCCTTTGGCTTTATTGACCTGTCAATAGGATGGGGCAAACACAAGTATTGCCAAAATTCTCTAATTCTTCGTGAATTGGGGATTTTTTTGTTAAAATATAATCAGGATTACGAATAGATAAGTAGGTGGCAAAATGAAAGCTGAACTAATTGCGGTAGGTACAGAGATTTTGACGGGTCAGATTGTGAACACCAATGCTCAATTTTTATCTGAGAAAATGGCAGAGCTAGGGATTGATGTTTACTTTCAAACAGCTGTTGGTGATAACGAGGAGCGTTTAATGTCAGTGATTGACATCGCTAGCCAGCGAAGTGATTTGGTTATTTTATGTGGGGGACTCGGCCCAACACAGGATGACTTGACTAAACAAACCTTATCTAAATACTTAGGAAAAGACTTGGTTTTTGACCCGCAGGCTATGCAACGTTTGGACGGTTTCTTTGCTAGTCGACAGCAAACGTCTCGAACACCTAATAACGAACGTCAGGCTCAGGTAATCGATGGTTCAACCCCTCTGCAAAATAAAACAGGGCTTGCAGTTGGTAGCATGATAACTGTTGATGATGTGACCTATGTTGTTTTACCAGGACCACCAAATGAACTTAAACCAATGGTTAATGGTGAGTTGATACCTTTGCTATCAAAAAGTCAAACACAGTTATATTCGAGGGTTTTACGCTTGTTTGGCATTGGTGAAAGTCAACTAACAACTGTTTTAGCAGACATCATTGAAGGGCAGACAGATCCGACAATTGCTCCCTATGCTAAAACTGGTGAGGTCACCCTTCGGTTATCAACAAAAGCGTCGAATAGCAACCTTGCCAAAGAAAAGTTAGATCAGTTAGAAGCTAAGTTGCTAGCTAGGAAAAATCAAGATGGTCAGCTATTGGGTGACTTGCTCTACGGGTATGGTGAGGATAACTCACTAGCGCGTGAGACGGTAACTTTATTAAAGCAAGCAGGAAAGAGAATAACTGCAGCAGAAAGTTTGACTGCTGGGCTTTTTCAAGCGAATTTAGCGGATGTTGCAGGAGTGTCCCAAGTCTTTAGCGGTGGTTTTATCACGTATAGCATAGAAGAAAAAGCAAAAATGCTTGGTATTTCTATGCAAGATTTGCAAACGCATGGCGTCGTTAGTGCCTTTACAGCCGAGCAAATGGCTAGTCAAGCACGTCAACTGACCAATGCTGATATTGCGGTTAGTCTAACAGGTGTTGCTGGGCCAGACACATTAGAAGGTTATCCCGCAGGTACAGTTTTCATTGGTCTTGCCACGACACAAAAAGTAATGTCTTATAGGGTCAATATTGGTAGCCGTGGTCGCGCGGAAGTTCGCCATATTGCATGCTTACATGCCTTTAACTTGGTCCGAAAAACTTTATTAAACCCTGAAAATTTGCTATAATGGCAATACTGCAAATTAGGAAACAGACAGAGTCATCAAAATCCCTAGCACAGAGTTGAATCAGTGTGATGAGTCGCGATGCCCTGTTAGCCCTAACATAGAGGAGAAAATATTGGCAAAAAAGATTAGAAAAACAGAAGAAATTACAAAAAAATTTGGTGATGAACGCCGTAAAGCTTTGGATGATGCCCTAAAAATCATTGAAAAAGACTTTGGGAAAGGTGCAGTTATGCGCCTCGGTGAGCGTGCTGAGCAAAAAGTTCAAGTCATGAGCTCTGGCAGTTTAGCGCTAGATATTGCTTTGGGAGCAGGCGGTTATCCTAAAGGACGTATTGTCGAAATCTACGGACCAGAATCGTCAGGTAAAACAACCGTTGCCTTACATGCGGTTGCTCAGGCACAAAAAGAAGGTGGCGTAGCAGCTTTTATCGATGCAGAGCACGCTTTAGACCCTGCCTATGCGGCCTCTCTTGGTGTTGATATTGATGAATTATTGTTATCGCAACCAGATTCAGGTGAGCAAGGTCTAGAAATTGCTGGGAAACTAATTGATTCCGGTGCGGTTGACATGGTAGTTATTGACTCAGTAGCAGCTTTGGTACCTCGTGCGGAGATTGATGGAGACATCGGAGACAGTCACGTTGGGCTACAGGCACGTATGATGAGTCAAGCCATGCGCAAACTATCAGCTTCGATTAACAAGACCAAAACGATTGCAATCTTTATCAACCAGTTGCGTGAAAAAGTAGGGGTCATGTTTGGAAATCCTGAGACAACTCCAGGTGGTCGTGCTTTGAAATTCTACGCTTCTGTTCGACTAGATGTTCGTGGGAATACCCAAATCAAGGGCACAGGCGATCAAAAAGATAGCAGCATTGGTAAAGAGACTAAAATTAAGGTTGTTAAAAACAAAGTGGCTCCACCATTCAAAGTAGCCGAAGTGGAGATTATGTATGGTGAGGGTATCTCTCGTACAGGGGAACTTGTTAAGATAGCATCAGACCTTGATATTATCCAAAAAGCCGGCGCGTGGTTCTCATACAATGGTGAAAAAATCGGACAAGGATCTGAAAATGCTAAGAAATATTTGTCAGATCACCCAGAAATGTTTGAAGAGATTGACCACAAGGTTCGTGTCAAAGTTGGTCTGATTGAAGATACCACAGTGGCAAAGACAGAAACAGTCATTGAAGAGCCAGAAGAACTTGCTTTGGGACTTGATGCTACTATTGAAATTGAAGATTAAAAAAAGCAGTCATTAGGACTGCTTTTTATGAAATCGTCACAAAGGCATCACTTGTAACAGAAAGTACCCTCTAAAAATGTTAGGTATTTGAATAAAAAGCCTGGTGATAGAACAAAAATACTAGAGAAGTCATCAGAAAAGACTAACAAAAGCAACTTTTAGCCAAAAATAATAGGGAAAAACATAAATATAGGTCTTTGGACCTATATTTATTAGAGGTTAACTGTGTTACAATAGAGCTATCACGAGATAGAAAGTGAGAACAACATGATTAAAATTTATACGATTTCAAGTTGTACGAGCTGTAAAAAAGCCAAAACATGGCTTAATGCACACAAGCTCCCTTATAAAGAACAGAATTTAGGAAAAGAACCTCTTTCAAAAGAAGAAATTTTAGCAATCTTATCAAAAACAGAAAATGGTGTGGAGAGTATTGTTTCTTCTAAGAACCGTTACGCCAAAGCTCTAAACTGTGATATTGAAGACCTTAGTGTCAACGAAGTGATTGATTTGATTCAAGAAAATCCTCGTATTCTTAAAAGTCCTATATTGATTGATGATAAACGTTTACAAGTTGGTTATAAAGAAGACGATATTCGTGCCTTCTTGCCTCGTTCTATCCGTAACATCGAAAATACCGAGGCCCGCTTGCGCGCAGCCTTGTAAAAACAGAAGCTCTTTTTGAGCTTTTTTTCTTTTGTAGTGACCTGAATTCTTGTTTATTAGAAAAAAATAAGCTATAATAAAGCATAGCACTTAATGTTAGAAAGAAGGTGTAAGTATGGGATTTACAGATGAAACAGTCCGCTTTAATTTAGATGATGGTGACAAAAAGCAAATCAGTGAAACACTGACAGCGGTGTACCATTCTTTGGATGAAAAAGGCTATAATCCAATCAATCAAATCGTAGGTTATGTCTTGAGTGGGGACCCTGCTTATGTTCCTCGTTACAATGATGCTCGAAATCAAATCCGTAAGTATGAACGCGATGAAATCGTCGAAGAGCTCGTTCGCTATTATTTACAAGGAAATGGGATAGACGTTAAATGAGAATAATGGGACTGGATGTTGGCTCCAAAACGGTTGGTGTAGCCATTAGTGATCCACTTGGTTTTACTGCCCAAGGACTTGAAATTATCAAAATTGATGAAGAAAAAGAACAATTTGGTTTTGACAGATTAGCTGAACTTGTAAACCACTATCAGGTGACGACCTTTGTCGTTGGTTTGCCTAAAAACATGAACAACACTAGTGGACCGAGGGTAGAAGCAAGTAAGGCCTATGGTGAGAAGCTAGAAGCGCTTTTTAATCTGCCTGTTTACTATCAAGATGAACGTCTATCAACTGTTGAGGCTGAGCGGATGTTGATTGAACAAGCCGATATTAGTCGTGGCAAACGTAAAAAAGTTATTGATAAGTTGGCTGCACAGCTCATTTTGCAGAATTATTTAAACCGTAATTATTAAGGAGAAAAAAATGACACATAATCATGATCACGAACATGAAGTAATTACCCTAGTGGACGAACAAGGGAACGAAACATTATTCGAAATTTTATTAACCATCGATGGACGCGAAGAGTTTGGTAAAAACTATGTTTTATTAGTACCTGCTGGCTCAGAAGAAAGCGATGCAGGCGAAGTAGAAATTCAAGCCTATTCATTTACAGAAAATGAAGATGGTACTGAAGGAGACTTGCAACCAATCCCTGAGGACTCAGATGCTGAGTGGAATATGATTGAAGAAGTCTTTAATAGCTTTTTAGACGAAGAATAAGAGATAGCCTTAGGGGCTATTTTTTTGCATAAATTGACTAAACCCTAGATTTTGTTATACTGGTTGTATGACATTTCAAGGAGAAAACGAGTGAGTCCATTAAATGAAGACGTTGTTTTAGGAGAGGTAACCTATGTGTTAAATGATGGTCCTGTATCACACACGACCAAGCATGAGACAAAGATACCAGTTTTGCATAAGTGTTATCTCCTTTTTATCAGTATTGTAATCAGTTCGTTAACAGCTGCTGTGCCTTTTTTAATAGATGCTGCGAATGCATTTCAGTCACAAAATTTATATATTGGCATGATGTTGACTAAGGGAGAGTTCCCTTATAGCAATATCTTTACCACCCAAGGTTTGCTGTACTTTGGTCTGATTGCTCTTAGTTACCATTTAGGAACAACACTTTGGTTGGTATTGGTTCATATATTTTGCTACTATCTATCAGGGGTTTACCTTTACAAACTCGTCAATTATTTTACAAAGGAGCAAACCGTTGCCTTAGCCATGGCAACCTTATACTACATCTTATCAGCAATACTTGGTATGGGTGGTTTGTACGCGATGCAGTTTGCAACGCCATTTGTACTGATTTCAACTTGGTTTTTAACCAAGTATTTTGCAGGGGTAGTACAAGACGAGGCTTTTGTCCTTTTTGGGTTTCTTGGAGCCTTTTCTATGTTGCTTGAGCCAAAAGCTCTTGTTTTTTGGGTATTGGCTTGTGTGACCATTAGCATATATAATATCGTGAAAAAGCATATTGCTAGAGGTTTTTACCAGTTATTAGGAACTATTTTTGGGATGAACTTGGTGTTTTATACAGCGGGATACTTCATCTTATCTGCGCAAATATTAAATCCCTATTTGACCCAAGCGGTAGCCTATCCATTTAAACACTTAATGATTGGTCAGTTTTCAGGGCTCACTCAAATGATCTTGCCCTTATTGTTAGCGATTGGATTTGGTTTGTTAACAGGTCTCTTTGACCTCGCTTACCAGTCACGATCAGATGAGGATGCCGTGATAAAATGGTTCTTGTTTGCAGTTAGTTTTGTTTATCTTGCAACAGCTATTTTGATGCCAGATTTTCAGCTGTATCATTTGTTGCCATTACTGCCGTTTACTTTAGTGCTCTTGGCTATTCCATTAGCACGTCACTATGAGGCTGGCTTGGCAAAGATTAGTCATCGTCGTCGTCGCGGAAAAAATGGTCCACGCCGTGTCTTTTTCCTCTATTTTTCTAAGCATTTTTACATGCCATTACTACTGATGCTTCTAGCTGTGGGGTGGTTTGTTTATGACCGTACGCAAGTGATCAATATTAATCAGGAGCGTTTTCATATCGGTGCCTATTTTAAGAAAAAGTTAACCAAAGATCAAGCCATCTATGTTTGGGATGATAGTGCTAAAATCTATCTTGAGTCACGAGCTAAGTCAGCATCACAATTTCCGACACCAACCTTAAATGTAGACACCATTGAACATCAAAAATTATTAGAAGATGAGTTGTTAGAAAACAAGGCTGTCTATATTATTGTTAACAAGAAGCAAACCTTGCCTAAAAGCATAAAAACAATTTTAAGAACTAAATATAAGCCTTACCATGCCATTAGAACAAAGGGATTTACCATATACAAACAGAAATAAGAATGGTTGGATTATTTTTTAATATCATTAATAAAAACAACATATTGTGTCAAATTTTGTCAAAAATTTAAAATTGGCACAATATGTTGTTTTTTTGGCTTATAATGGTATAATATTCAGATAAGGAGTTTGACATGATAAGACTAGAAAACGAAAAAATAACCATTCCTACTGACATAAAAGTTATAAAACGAGATGGACGTTTGGTCACCTTTGATGCTACCAAAATCTACCAAGCACTGTTGAAAGCAAGTATGGCAGTGACAAACATGTCCCCTCTTCTTGAAACAAAATTAGAAGCAATCTCTGAACGTGTGATTCGAGAAATCACCGCACGATTTTCCAAGAATATCAAAATTTATGAGATTCAAAACATTGTTGAGCATGAGCTGCTTGAGGCCAGCGAATACGCTATTGCTCAGGAATATATTCGATATAGGACACAGCGCGATTTTGCACGGTCACAGGCCACAGACATCAATTTTTCTATTGATAAATTGATTAATAAAGACCAAACGGTTGTTAATGAAAATGCCAATAAAGATAGCGATGTGTTTAATACTCAGCGTGATTTGACTGCAGGAATAGTTGGAAAGTCCATTGGTCTAAAGATGTTACCTTCTCATGTTGCCAATGCGCATCAAAAAGGAGATATTCATTACCATGACCTGGATTATAGTCCGTATACCCCAATGACGAATTGTTGTTTGATTGATTTTAAAGGGATGTTGGCTAATGGCTTTAAAATTGGTAATGCAGAAGTTGAAAGTCCTAAATCGATTCAGACAGCGACTGCTCAGATTTCACAAATTATTGCGAATGTTGCCTCTAGTCAGTATGGGGGCTGTACAGCAGATCGGATTGATGAGCTTTTGGCACCGTATGCGGAGCTTAATTTTAAAAAGCATAAGGCTGACGCTGATAAATGGGTAGTCGCCGAACTGCGGGATAACTACGCTTTTGAAAAAACCAAGAAAGATATCTATGATGCCATGCAATCGTTAGAGTATGAAATCAATACCTTGTTTACCTCTAACGGGCAGACGCCATTTACGTCTTTAGGATTTGGCTTAGGGACATCTTGGTTTGAACGCGAGATTCAAAAAGCTATTTTGACCATCAGAATTGCAGGATTGGGGAGTGAACACCGCACGGCTATCTTTCCCAAATTAATTTTCACGGTCAAGCGAGGACTCAATTTAGAGCCAGACTCGCCAAACTACGACATCAAAACCTTAGCTCTAGAGTGTGCAACCAAACGCATGTACCCAGATATGTTGTCATATGATAAAATCATTGAGTTGACAGGTTCTTTTAAATCTCCGATGGGCTGTCGCTCTTTCTTACAAGGATGGAAAGATGAACTAGGTCAAGATGTGACCTCGGGTCGGATGAATCTTGGTGTGGTAACACTCAACTTACCACGTATTGCTATGGAATCTGAAGGCGATATGGAGAAGTTTTGGAACTTATTTGATGAACGATTGACCATTGGTAAAGATGCACTGGTTTACCGTGTTGAACGTGTCAAAGAAGCCACACCAGCAAATGCTCCTATCCTTTATCAGTATGGCGCTTTTGGGAAACGCTTGGACAAAACAGGAAATGTTGATGACTTATTTAAAAATCGTCGTGCGACCGTTTCACTAGGCTATATTGGTCTTTACGAAGTGGCTTCTGTTTTTTACGGCGGTCACTGGGAAGACAATCAAGAAGCCAAGGCTTTTACATTAGCTATTGTGAAGGCAATGAAAAAAGCGTGTGAGGCTTGGTCTGACGAATATGATTACCATTTCTCTGTTTACTCAACACCATCAGAGAGTTTAACAGATCGGTTCTGCAGATTAGATGCTGAAAAATTTGGCATTGTGCCTGATATTACAGATAAAGAATATTACACAAATTCTTTCCATTATGATGTTCGCAAAAACCCGACACCTTTTGAAAAGCTTGATTTTGAAAAAGACTATCCTGCAGCAGGTGCTTCAGGAGGATTTATTCATTATTGTGAGTACCCAGTTTTGCAGCAAAATCCAAAAGCTCTTGAAGCCGTTTGGGACTATGCTTATGATCGTGTGGGTTATTTGGGAACCAATACTCCGATTGACAAGTGCTATAAATGTCAGTTTGAAGGAGACTTTACGCCAACAGAGCGAGGATTTACCTGCCCTAATTGCGGCAATAATGATCCCAAAACAGTAGACGTGGTTAAGCGAACATGCGGTTATCTGGGGAATCCCCAGGCCCGTCCAATGGTGAATGGCCGTCATAAAGAGATTGCAGCGCGTGTCAAACACATGAATGGTTCAACCATAACATATCCTGGCACCTAAGCTAAAATGGATGTTTTTGAGTAAAATATGATATGCTTAAAAGGTTGCTTGATGCAAGCAATCTTTTAGTTCTTGTAACTAACAGATACATTAAATAAGATAATGATTCATAGAATCAGAAAGGTAAGACAATGGGAAAATTTCAATTAGACTATAAAGGCATGCAACAAGTGGAGAAATTTCACGAAAAGCATTCGACAAAAAAACCAACAAAGCAAACACGAGTACAAGAGCTTAGAGCACAGTTTTTAGAAAAGGCAAAAAAACAATCCAAATCATAAGTTTTTATAACAGGAGGTAGTCATGTTAAATATTGGTATCATAGGCATAGGGCATATTGCGCAAAAAGTTTATCTTCCTTATATGCGACAACTTCAAGGGATTTGTTGGCATCTCTCAACACGAAATGCTTCTATTAGACAAGAAGTAAGCGAGAGCTTTGGTCAAGCCGAAGTTTACAACAGTGTCAATGATTTGGCAGAAGTCGATTTAGATGGTGTGTTTATTCACGCAGCCACCTCGGTACACGCTGAAATCGCTAGTCTTTTTCTTAAAAAAGGCATACCAGTTTACATGGATAAACCAGTAACAGAAAGCTTTGCTTCGACCTTTGAACTTTATCAATTGGCGCAAAAGCACCAGACGTTTTTAATGACTGGCTTTAATAGGCGATTTGCTCCACGTGTCAAGGAGTTGTCAACAGTGTCAAACGCACGCACTATCAGAGTTGAGAAAAATGATATCAATCGTCCTGGACCACTAACAGCAAAGTTATTTGATTTCTTCATTCATCCTTTGGACACGGCATTATTTTTAAGCAAAGAACCGTTGATAAGGGGTCACTTTGACTACCATCAAGAAGACGGTCTGTTAAGTCATGTAAGGGTTTTTCTAGTGACTGAATCGACCAGTCTATCTGTTTCAATGAACTTGCAGTCAGGTAGTAGACGCGAGGTGATGGAGATTCAGACGCCAGAAGTAACCTATGAGTTGGAAAATTTGGACAGTCTATACCTCTATAGAGGAAATCAACAAGAACAGGTTAGTTTTGGCTCTTGGGATACCACCTTATATAAAAGAGGTTTCGAGACCATTATTGATGCCTTTCTAGAGGCTGTAAAGAACGGTGTCAATCCTGTCAATCCAACGTCAAGTTTATTGAGCCATTGGATTTGTGAGCAAATTAATTCTTCACAACAGCCTTATGGAGAGCTTACCTTTGATTGGTTTGAGCCAAAGGAGTGATGATGAGAATAAGACGACCTTTACCACAAGATGAAGCCGCTGTTATGGCAATGATTGAGGAATTTTTAGCACACGATAGCAAGACAGATGGTCTATGGAATTTTCAAGCAGGCCAGATGACCTATATGGAGTGGTTGGATGCGAATCGTGTTCAAGAAATGGGACTCGCAAAAGAGCTCACTCCTGCTATTCAATGCGTTGCTTTTGATGATGACCAACAAGCATTAGGTTTTTTGAGCCTTCGTTTGCGCCTGACAGATAGTTTGTTGCAAAAAGGTGGGCATATTGGTTATTCCGTTAGGCCGACAAAGAGGGGGCAAGGGCTAGCTAAAGAAATGCTAAAGCAGGCACTTGCTTTAGCCAAAACGAAAAATATTCATAAAGCATTAGTGACTTGCGATCAGACTAACCTTGCTAGCAGATCTGTCATTTTGGCGAATGGAGGCATCTTAGAAGATGTCCGAGGTGGCTGTGAGCGCTATTGGATTGAGACTTAACGAGGCAAGATTTAATGACGACTAACTCTTGGAATACTCCAAAACCAAAAGAATGGCAATCAGAAAACCTAAGTCAGGGACGTGTTATTGACTACAAAGCTTTTAACTTTGTTGATGGAGAAGGTGTTCGAAACTCTTTGTATGTGTCGGGATGTTTATTTCATTGTAAAGGATGCTATAATGCGGCAACGTGGTCTTTTAAGGCAGGTGTCCCTTATACCAAGGAACTTGAAGAGCAAATCATGGCAGATTTAGCCCAACCTTACGTTCAAGGATTGACTTTGTTAGGTGGAGAGCCTTTTTTGAATACAGGATTTTTAATTCCTCTTATCAAGCGTATCCGAAAAGAGCTTCCTAATAAGGATATTTGGTCTTGGACTGGCTACACTTGGGAAGAGTTGATGGATGAGACTGATGATAAACTAGAGATGTTGGCACTTATTGATATTTTAGTGGATGGGCGTTTCGACATTCGCAAAAAAAATATGATGCTCCAATTTCGAGGCTCTAGTAATCAGCGTATTATTGACGTCCAGAAATCACTGGCGGCAAACCAAGTGGTTATTTGGGAGAAATTGAATGATGGACAAGAAACTTTTGAACCCGTCCAACGAGATGATTTCTTGTAACCTGTCAAAAAGTTATCAACATGTGTCTTGAAAAAAGGAGCTCCCAAAAGCCCTGTATCTAGGACAAAATGACAAAGTTTGGACGATCTATAAAAGGTTTTCCCCACATTTTCCCCACACTTATCCACAGGTTGTGCATAAGTCCTTAGATTGTGGATAAATCAAATAAAAAAGAGGCTTAGGCCTCTTTTTTGATGTAAACATAAGTGGTATCAGTTGAGCGATGGTTATCGTAGCAAAAGCCTGAAAAGACAAGCTTTTTCAGGTCTTCTTTGGTCTGGCATTGCTGGGTAATACAGGCGGTTAAAAAATCACCTCTAGCTTTTTTAGAAATGGTAGCATGTGTTTTGAGTTGTCCTTCTTTTTCCTCCATAAAAACAGGACTTATCCACAAGCTTTTCAGATGTTTTGAGAAAACAGATTCAAACTCACTAGATAAAAGAGAGACAATAGTGGTGTGTTCTTGGGCAAACTGATCGTATTTGGGGCGCCAATATTGTTTCAAGCTAGTGTTGGCGATACGAACTTTGGTCTGAAAATCAAGTCGGTGCTCGGCAATGGGATAATTTACAGGGATGATGCCATAAAAGGATGAGGCAATGTAAACCCGTTGTAGGAAGTAGTCTCTTTGCGCCTGAGTTAGGTTACGAGTCAGGATGTGGCGGTACATAAGTCCATTAAAGAGCTGGTAAGCAGGATAGGCAGGGCTAGTTCCTTCAGCAATAGCAGTTAGCCGTTGGGCTTCTCTTTGAGCAGCCTCTGGCTTGATTTTATAGGCTTTAGCCAATTCCTCAGTGGAAAGCTGTGTCAGAGCCTGTAAGATGGGCTCACTTTCAGGAGAAAGCTGGTGCGTGTAGCTGGTATCAGCTGGTTTCATGTCTTTAGCAGTAGGGATTAAAAAGATTAACATGGTTCTATTTTAGTAAAAAGCAGAGACTTCTGTCAAGTAGGCAATCAGGGACTTTTATAACCTAATGAGACAGGTAAAAACAGAGATATATTACAATTTGATGACAAATGCTAAATTTAAGCCAAAAAAGCTTGCCTCTTATCTCGGAATATGATAATATATACTCAAGTCTGTTTGAGAAAACAGAAGCTCAGGTCAAGTAAGTTTTCACTTACAATAACACAGTTGATGATGGGGAAACTCAAAGTCAAGAAGAAAAAAGACACCTGCCAATTGATTGGCAGGTGTCTTTTTATGAACTCTTCAAGATTATTGTAAAAAAGCTATGTTAGTTTTAGCCAATTTTTGGCTCAGGAGATAAATTCTGATGAGCCTTTTCACTGGATTTTTGGTACAATGTAAGGTATTAGGTGATAAAATAGGTATTATGAACAGATGATAGCCTACATACGAAAAGGAGTTATTCATGAAAACGTATCAAGAAGACTTTTACCAAGCCGTTAATGGTAAATGGGCAGAGACTGCTGTGATTCCAGAAGATAAGCCCAGAACAGGTGGATTTTCTGATTTGTCAGATGAGATAGAGAAATTAATGTTGGAAACGACAGATGCTTGGTTAGCTGGAAAGAACCTTCCAGATGACGCCATTTTGAACAACTTTATCAAATTCCATAAATTGGTGGCTGACGATCAGCAACGTGAAAAACTTGGGGTGACTCCGGTTCTTCCTTTGATTGAAGAGTATCAGTCATTAAGCTCATTTGAAGAGTTTACAAGCAAGGTAGTTGATTATGCCATGTCAGGCAAGCCTAGTGAATTGCCATTTAGCGTAGCACCAGACTTTATGAATGCTCAGCTAAATGTGTTATGGGCTGAAGCACCAAGCATTATTTTGCCAGACACCACTTATTATGCTCCAGGACATGAAAAGGGTCAAGAACTGCTTACTATATGGCGTGAGATGCAAGAAAAGCTCCTGTCAATTTTTGGCTTTTCTGCAGATGTTATCACAGATCTTTTAGACAAGGTCATAACACTGGATAAAAAAGTTGCAGGCTACGTCTTGTCTCGAGAAGAAGCGTCTGAGTATGCTAAACTTTACCATCCCTATACTTGGGACGAGTTCACTAAATTAGCACCAGAGCTACCATTAGACACAATCTTCAAGGATATTCTAGGAGAACTTCCAGATAAACTCATCGTTCCAGAAGAACGTTTTTGGAAAGAGTTTGCGGCAGAGTATTATTCTGAAAAGAACTGGGAATTGCTAAAGGCGGTATTGGTTGTAAGTGCAGTCAATTCTTATAATGCTTATTTGACAGAAGAAATTCGTGTCTTGTCTGGAACTTATGGACGTGCCCTTTCTGGAACGCCACAAGCTATGGATAAGAAAAAAGCTGCTTTCTACTTGGCTCAAGGGCCGTTTAATCAAGCCCTTGGTTTGTGGTATGCGGGACAAAAGTTTTCACCAGAGGCTAAGGCTGACGTTGAAAGTAAAGTCGCTCGCATGATTGAAGTCTATAAATCTCGATTGGAAACCGCAAAATGGCTAGCTCCAGAGACACGCCAAAAAGCGATTACCAAACTCAACGTTATCACTCCACATATTGGCTATCCAGAAACATTACCAGAGACTTATGCTCAAAAAGTGATTGATTCAGAAAAATCCCTGATTGATAATGCACAACGTCTAGCTGAAATTTCGATTGCGCACCATTGGAGCGAATGGAACAAGCCTGTTGATAACAGCAAATGGCATATGCCAGCTCACATGGTCAATGCCTATTATTCACCACAACAAAATAAGATTGTCTTTCCAGCAGCTATTTTGCAGGCGCCTTTTTACTCCATAGAGCAAAGCTCTTCAGCGAACTATGGTGGTATTGGAGCAGTTATTGCGCACGAGATTTCTCATGCCTTTGACACGAATGGGGCCTCATTTGATGAATATGGAAGTTTAAACAACTGGTGGACCGAAGCTGACTACGCAGCATTCAAAGAGCGTACAGACAAGGTGGTGGCACAATTTGATGGCTTGAAATCACATGGAGCTACAGTGAGTGGTAAATTAACCGTATCAGAAAACGTGGCTGATTTAGGAGGTGTTGCTTGCGCATTAGAAGCAGCACAAGCCGAAGCAGACTTTTCTGCGAAAGATTTCTTTATCAATTTTGCGACCATTTGGCGCATGAAAGCTCGTGAGGAGTATATGCAAATGTTGGCCAGCATTGATGTGCACGCTCCAGCAGAGTTACGCACAAATGTGACTCTTACCAATTTTGAAGAGTTTCATCAAACCTTTGACATTAAGGCGGGAGATCCCATGTGGCGTGATCCGAAAGATCGTGTCATCATTTGGTGAGAAAATAGAAAATAAGATAGCGACAAGGACTCAATCCTTGTCGCTATTGTTGTTATGTAAAAAGCGGGTCAGCTTAGCTGACCTGCTTTTTTGAATGTGATGATTAGTTGTTAAGGGCAGCAGCCATAGTTGCTGCAACTTCTGATTCAAAATCATTAGCTTTTTTCTCAATTCCTTCACCAACTTCGAAACGAGCAAAGGCAATTGCTTTTGCGTTTACTGAATCTAGGTAAGCTTCAACAGTTTTGCTGTCGTCCATGATGTAGACTTGAGAAAGAAGAGTGTAAGCTTGGTCAACTTTAGTGTTGTCAAGCATGAAGCGATCCATTTTACCTGGGATAATTTTGTCCCAGATTTTTTCTGGTTTACCTTCAGCAGCAAGTTCAGCTTTGATAGCTTCTTCGGCTTCAGCAATAACTTCATCTGAAAGTTGTGCTTTTGATCCGTAAGCTAAGAATGGAAGTGCTGGTTTGTCAACCAAGGCACGAGACTCATTGTCAAGTTCGATAGCGTGGTTTAATTGTGCTAATTCGTCTTTGATGAATTGAGGGTCAAGTTCTGTGTATGATAGAACAGTTGGTTTCATCGCTGCAACGTGCATAGACACTTGTTTTGCAAGAGTGTCGTCGCCACCTTCGATAACTGTGATAACACCGATACGGCCACCGTTATGTTGGTAAGCACCGAAGTGTTGGCTATCTGTTTTTTCAATCAATGCAAAGCGACGGAAAGAAATTTTTTCACCGATAGTAGCAGTAGCGTTAACATAAGCTTCAGCAAGTGTTTTACCTGAAGGCATTACAAGTGCAAGAGCTTCTTCGTTGTTAGCAGGTTTGCCTTCTGCAATGACTTTAGCAGTTTCGTTAACCAATTCAACGAATTGTGCATTTTTGGCAACAAAGTCAGTTTCAGCGTTAACTTCAACAACAGCACCAAAGTTACCGTTAACAAAAACGCCAGTTAGACCTTCAGCGGCAACACGGTCAGCTTTTTTAGCAGCCTTAGCCATACCTTTTTCACGAAGTAATTCGATAGCTTTATCGATGTCACCATCTGTTTCAACAAGTGCTTTTTTAGCGTCCATAACGCCGGCACCAGATTTTTCACGCAATTCTTTTACAAGTTTAGCTGTAATTTCTGCCATTTTTGAGTCCTCCAAAATTAAGATAGGTCATGATTTTGCTGCGCTAGCAGTTGAAAAGGTCTTGACCGTAATGAGTAATAATAAAAATAACGAGACAGAGCGGAATGCTTTGCCCCGTTAAAACGATTCATAGGTAGCTGATAAAAGATATGAGTTTATTAGCTATACCTGAAAACTAAATTATGCTTCGTTTGAACCTTCAACGACTTCAACGATTTCTTCGATTGAGTCAGCTTGAGTTTCAGTTTCAAAAGCAACTTCTGCATCTTCACCTTGGCGGCCTTCGATAACAGCATCTGCTAATTTAGCAGTGATTAATTTGACAGCGCGGATAGCGTCATCGTTAGCTGGGATGATAACATCGATATCATCTGGATCAGCATTTGTATCAACCATAGCTACAACTGGGATACCAAGTTTTTTAGCTTCTTTGACAGCGATTTGTTCTTTATGTGGGTCAACAACGTACATAACATCTGGGATGCGAGGCATGTCTTCGATACCACCCAAGAATTTTTCAAGACGAGTACGTTGTTTGTTAAGAAGTGCAACTTCTTTCTTAGGAAGAAGTTCGAATGTTCCTTCTTCTTCCATGCGTTTGATTTCTTTCAAACGAGCGATACGTTTTTGAATTGTACCCCAGTTTGTAAGTGTTCCACCCAACCAACGGTGGTTGATGAAGTATTGACCTGCACGAGTTGCTTCGTCAGCAACAGCTTCAGCAGCTTGTTTTTTAGTACCAACGAACAAGATAACAGCGTCGTTTGCTGCTGCGTCACGAACGAATTCGTAAGCTTGGTCAGCCAATTTTACTGTTTGTTGCAAGTCGATAACGTGGATGCCGTTACGTTCTGTAAAGATGTATTTAGCCATCTTAGGGTTCCAGCGACGAGTTTGGTGACCAAAGTGAACACCAGCCTCAAGAAGTTGTTTCATTGAAATTACTGCCATGAGTAGTTTCTCCTTTTATAATGTTTTTTCCTCTCTCAAACGTTGACTTGCAATTCCACCTTGCGGCAACAGAATCACAATCGGTTTAAGATGAGTATTTGTTGCTTGCGCAACTACAACAGTATACCAAAAAAGGCAGGTCATAGCAAGCAAAAATCCACTAAATAAGACTAAAAAAAGCCGTCAGCCATCTGTATTATGAGATGAGCCGAAGGCTTTTTAGAATTTGTGTTGTTTTGATAACAATGATTTGTGCTTTTTTACTGACGAATCAGGTAATCAAAAGCCCCAATTGCAGCAGTTGCTCCAGACCCCATTGAAATGATGATTTGCTTATAAGCAGAGTCTGTACAATCTCCAGCAGCAAAAATACCAGGGATATTTGTAGAACCGTGTTTATCGACAACAATTTCGCCACGGTCAGTCAGTGCAATGCCACTGTCTTTGAGCCAAGCAGTGTTTGGAACAAGACCAATCTGTACAAAGACACCTTCAAGGTCAATGTGTTGTTCCATGCCACTGTCTCGGTCGGTGTAGTTGAGACCCGTAACGTGGCTATCGCCGACAATGTCTTTGGTTGCTACATTTTTAAGAATGGTCATGTTGCTAGTTTCAGAGGCACGATCTTGTAAGACCTTATCAGCTTTGAGCTCTGGCAAGAACTCAAGAACGTAGACATGTTTTGCTAGACCAGCTAGGTCAAGAGCTGCCTCTAGGCCAGAGTTTCCACCACCAATAACGGCAACATCTTTGCCCTCAAAGAGCGGTCCGTCACAGTGAGGGCAATAGGTTACGCCTTTGTTTCGGAAGGCATCCTCACCAGGGACATTGATGTTACGCCATTTAGCACCTAGTGCTAGAATGGCTGTTTTGGCCGTCAAGACAGCACCATTAGCCAGAGTGACTTCGATGTTGTCTTTTTTCTCAATACGAGTCGCTAATTGTGCTTTGATGATATCGACATCGTAGGATTTAGTATGCTCTTCGACTTGAGCCATGAGTTTTGGTCCTTCTGTGTAGAGGGTACCAATCATGTTTTCGATGCCTACAGTCTCCATGACTTGCCCACCAAAGGTTTCTGCTAAAAGACCAGTTTTTAAACCCTTGCGAGCGGCATAGATGGCTGCACTATTACCAGCAGGTCCACCGCCGATCACAAGCACATCATAGGTTCCTTTATCTGCAAAGGCTTCTTCGGAAAGTGGCCCTGCAATTTGCTCAAGGAGTTGTTCGATGGTTGCACGTCCAGAGGTAAACTCTTTGCCATCAAGAAAGACAGTAGGCACAGACATAATGCCTTTGTCCTTGACTTCTTCTTGGAACATGCCACCTTCAACCATGGTGTGTGAGATGTTGTCGTTGAGAACTGCCATGATATTGAGTGCTTGGACGACATCAGGACAGTTATGACAAGTGAGGCTAACGTATGTCTCAAATGACAAGGGGCGATCGATTGCTTTGATGCGATCAATGACATCTTGGTCAACTTTTGGTGCGCGACCAGATACTTGCAAGAGCGCTAGGATAAACGATGTAAATTCGTGTCCTAAAGGCAGTCCGGCAAAAGCGACGCCGCTATCTTGTCCTTTTTTAGCGATTTTAAAGCTTGGTAAACGATCTAAAACCTTGTGTTCAATAGTGATGCGATCTGACATTGAGGCAATTTCTTCGATGAACTCGTTGACTTTTTGAGAGTTATCGTCATCACCTAAGTACGCTTGTAAAACAAGATCTGATTCTAAAAGGCTAAGGTACTGGCCGAGTTGTTCTTTGATATCAGGACTTAATGCCATAGCTTTTCTCCTTGTTTCTAGTGATTAAATTTTACCAACAAGGTCAAGGCTAGGAGTTAGGGTTTCAGCCCCTTCTTTCCATTTTGCTGGGCAAACTTCACCTGGATGTGTGCGAACGTATTGAGCTGCACGGATTTTATCGATAAGACTGCTTGCGTCACGTCCGATACCATCAGCGTTAACTTCCATCATTTGGATAACCCCTTCTGGGTCAATGATGAAAGTACCACGTTGTGCGAGACCGTCTTCGCCAAGAACATCAAAGGCTTCTGAAATAGCATGAGATGGGTCACCAATCATTGCATAAGTGATGCTGCTAATAGCTTCTGAGTGGTCGTGCCATGCTTTGTGGACGAAGTGTGTATCTGTGGAAACAGAGTAAACCTCAACCCCAAGTGATTGGAGTGTTTCGTATTGTTCTTGTAAGTCACTAAGTTCTGTTGGACAAACGAAAGTGAAGTCAGCTGGGTAGAAGCAGACAACGGCCCACTTACCTTTAAGGTCTTCACTTGTAACAGTGATGAATTTTCCGTTTTGGAAGGCTTGTGCTGAAAATTCAGCGATTTCTTTTCCTACTAAAGACATATGATGTCCTCCTTATTAATGTTTTATATCTGTATTATATGATAAGTAGCAGATAATGTCCACTTGAAAACCGTTGATTTGCTTGGGTTTTTAATGACTTTTTCAGATAATTCAACTGTGAAAAGAATCACATTATTTAAAACCATTCTAAATAGCGGAGCAAAGTCAAATGATATTGTCAGATAATAAATGTGGGATTAGGTTTTGGCTTTAAAGCGCCACAAGGTTTATGCAAGCGATTGATAAATTTGTCTTGACGGATGGTATAAATTAGGGTAAAATAATCTATGTTATGGCGGTATAGCCAAGTGGTAAGGCACGGCTCTGCAAAAGCTTGATCGTCGGTTCAAATCCGTCTACCGCCTTTTATATACAAAATAAACCTTGATTAACTTCTTAAAAACGTTGTTAAATCAAGGTTTTTATTTTTAATGACAGGATAAAAAAAGAGAAAAAAAGAAATAAAGTCGGTCAAAAATCGGTCAAATTTCCGAAGATGTTTTTTATCGCCTGATTGTTTTTCTCTTTGAGTTTATCTAGCTGATGAGCATATACCTTAAGCGTAATATTCAAATTCTCGTGCCCGAGTAACTGAGATATAGATATCAAGTCAACGCCCTTTAAAATCAAAAAAGATGCGTAAGTATGACGTAGAGAGTGATTGCGCACAGGTCGTCCAACGATTTTTTTAACTAATCTATTGCATAGGGAGTTAGAAGCTCCGTAGAGCACCCTATTTAGTCTATTTTCTTTATAATAGTTTTCTTTAAACTCTTTGAGTAACTTTATAGTCTGTCGATCAATAGGAATTTGTCTTTTTGATTGCTCGTTTTTTGTTTCTTTGAATTGCTGAGTTTTTGAATAATCAAACGATTTATTAATATCTATAAACCCCTTCTCAAAGTCTATGTCTCCCCAAGTTATTCCGGTTGCCTCAGCAAATCGCAATCCAGTTACTGCTATGATGTATAAAGTAAAATAGGAAACATACTGGTATTTCTCGTAAGTGACTTTGATTAGATTAAGATATTCATCTTCTTCAAGGAAATCAAACTCTTTTGCTCTAGCTTCTTTTTGAGATTTTACAATCGCACCTTCAGCAAAATTTGTCTTAATCAAACCATCGCGAACGGCAACATTAACAGCTCCTTTAATTTGATAGTGAAATTTTTCAAGCGTCTCTTGGGCATATTTACTTGCGAATTCGTTTATTTTCATTTGGTAAAAGGTGTGTGTCACTTTGGTAAGTTTTATGTTACCAAAATATTTTTTGATATGCTTAAGGTTTTTAGTGTAAGTTTCCCAAGTTTTATCGACGACGTGTGGGCGTTTGTAAATTTCTGCCCAATCCTTGCAAAAATCATAAAGTGACATATCATCAATATTAATATCTTTATTTAGTTCAGCTTCGGCTTTGATTGCGGCTGCAGTAGCCAAAGCTTTTGTCTTGAAACCACCTTTGGTTTTTTCTCTCTTTTCACCTTGAGTATCTGTGTAGTAAATACGGTAAGACCATTTACTCCCACGCTTTCTAAATTTCGCCATTGTAAAATACCTCATTTCTATGTTAAAATGGGTATAAGAAAACGAGCCTTTTAATGCTTTTTTCTTATACGATTTTGCCTCACGCTCTCCTCTACCAAAATTTGAGCGTGGGGCTTTTTTTATTTGTCTACAGTAAGCGTTCCATCTTCACTTTCTGTAACATAAGCTTTATTGGTCTTATCTTTTATTACCAGTAAAGGGGGTTTGAGATTTTCGTTTGTTGTTGTATAAGTCTCATGCACGTTATCCCTGATTTCTTGAACTTTTTTAGCTACCTGCAAAAGTCCATCTTCCGACGTATTAGAAAGCTCGGCATCTATAGTAACTATAAGTTTTTCGCCTTTAGCATCTATAACTGATGTCGCTCCCACGTTTTTAGGGTAGTTTAGCCACTTTTGTACCGTTTGGGCAAACTCTATCAATACAGGATAATCTTTATCTTTTTTTGGGGAAGCGTTGTCTTTTTTAGCTTTGATCGTTGAAGATTTTACTTCTTTAGGCTTTTGAGTATCCGTGTTATTTTTAGTGCATGAAACCAAAAATAATGCTGCTAATAAAATAACTCCTGATTTAAGTATTCTTTTCATATCAACTCTTCCTGTAAATATCTACGACTTCCCCGATCGTGCGGATGTCGTCGTTCTCTGAAAGATAAATTTCCTCATAACTCTTATTTAAACTTTGCAAGTACCAAGCGCCGTCATAATCACGTTTGAGTTTTTTTACAAAGTTTTTTCCATTGACTTGGAATATCCCTATATCATTCATATAGACTTGACTAGATACCTTAATGAATAGCAAATCGTTGTCTTGAATAAGTGGTTCCATTGAATCGCCAGCTACTTTTGCAATAGTATCATATTCTTCAGGAACATCACTAGCACGCAATCTAACTTCCATATGTAGGTTGTCTTCTTGAAAAGTACCGTTACCTGCCGCAACAAGACCCTCGACATAATCATTGATATAATCCTCTTCCTCAAGCTTTTTATCGAACATAGAAACAACTTTATTTTGTTCTTCTAATTGTTCGTTAGCGAAGTTGAGGACTTTTTCTTGTCTAGGTTGTTCTAGTTTTTCATATATAGAAACGATTTCAGGTTGATTAGATATTTCTGTCGTAGTGATTTTATCTTCGCTATTAATAGGTTGTACCCCTAGTAAAAATTCAGGAGTTACTCCTAGAACTTTAGCGAAATCGTTCGCTCTATCAAGGGGGAATCCCCTTGTCCTATTGAAATATCTTGATAGTCCAGACTTAGCCATCCCTACCTGTCTTGCTAACTCGCTGATAGATAGCCTCTTTTCTTTTCTTAGTTCATCAATAATTGTGATGATTTCTTCATTAGTTCGCATATTTCACTCCTTAAAAGAATTATACCACCGTTCCCTAAAAAGCACAACAAAAACCCCTGAAAAAACTTTTTAAACTTTTTTTGATTTATTTGTTGACAATAAAGAACAAAAGTTGTAAACTAAAATTGTTCACTTGAGAGAACAAATCGCAATACAATGAGAGGAGGATTTTTATGGGAGTTGACTATTTACGAGTTAAAGCCGAAAGAATAGCAAAAGGTTATACCCAAGACTATATGGCTGAGCAGATGGGTTGGTCTGATAGGGCACGTTATGCGAAACGTGAAAATGGAATTGTTTCATTTGATGCTGACGAATTGGCGAAAGTAGTTCACATCTTAGGATTTTCAAAAGATCAAATAGGAATTTTTTTTACAGATAGTGTTCACTAAAGAGAACGAAACTAACGAAGGGAGAAAAATATGCCAGAAGATTTAATCAAACAACTAGAAGTTGGATCGGAATTTCTAGCAAAGACGTGTTTACATAGCAAGATTATTATCACGGTGGATGGTATTCAGCTGGTGGAAACAAAAGAGTTCCACCCAGTGAGTGGAACTCTGCTAGATTAGACAATACGTGTATAAGTGTGTATCTTAGCTAATCTATGGATATTTGAGCCAACAGACCCAACCAGAACAGAACGGTATTCCGTTTGGCTTACATTGTGATAATGGTAAATAGAACCATTATTAAACTCAACTTCCAAAGTGTTATTTTCCCAACCAACACTTCGGACGTTACTAGATGAAACGTATTGACGTTGCATAACTTATCCTCCTTTCCGTAATGATAGATTTATTATATCACGGAGAGGGAACTAAACAGATAGAAAGGAAAACCACATGAGACCAAAACGATATCCGTATAGCGGAAAGAAAAATGGAAAAACAAAAGACATCAGTTTGAGACCGATGTCTAAAGAAGAGCTATCTGATTTTAGTCGTCAGATTGTTGAAGCTACTCGTGATAGTGTCGAACCATTTCGAGAGCTGCAAAGTATGATGAGCTAAGTATTAACTTTGCAAGATTAACAGTATATTTGAGCAAAACTACAAAAGGAGAAAATCAATATGGTGACAAAATTTTCAGAAGAAATAAAAATAGTAAGGACGAAGTCTTCTGTTTATGTAAACAGTGTCTTAGACGTTGCAGATAAAAAAGACCCCGCGTCTGTTGCAGCAGTCGCAGAGCTTTTAAAGGCGTATAAGTCGTTAACAGAATTGTAATCAACTATGGTGACTTATGTACGTGACTTGGTCGAGATTGACCAAAACGATGTATTGAGCGTCTGATAGTTTCAGTTCAATAATATTTGGATTATCAGGGCACTCATTTGCAACTTGGCAGAATGTGTGTTGCTTACCATTTGTGAACATGATTGTAATGGTATCAGTTTCATTTGCTAGTTGTTCGATAATATATCGTTTCATATAATCACCTCCTCTCGAGATGATTATATCAAAAAAAGTCCGACGGGAATCGGACTAAACAATAACATTTATGAGGTAATTTTATCATGGATAGCAGATTATTACAAATGCTAGATGAATTTGAGGCAGGGCTGATAGAGCGCAAAATCAAAGTCATGAAAATGATCAATCACGAAACAGAAATTTATCCACTAGAGCTCAATAAAAAGCAAGTAAGTAAGATGTTTGGAGTTGATCCAACAACATTTGATGCAAGATTTAATAGCCACAAAAATTTTCCACGTATCGAAACAGGTGGAAGGGAAAAATACCCACGAGATTTAGTCATTGAGTGGTATCACAAAAATTACATGAAAACAGGAGTATAACATGAAATTATTTGACTTTATTAAATTATTTGACTTTATTTTTGCAAAACCAAAACAAAAAAACCGTCCTGATTGGACTATTGAAAAAAACGGATGGCAGAAAAGTCGTGACGCATATAACAAAAGACACAACTTAGGAAATACAGTGATATGAAGCAGATTCAGATATTGCAATCAAAAAAGCAAAATTATTAGATATCATCATAAAAAATAGATATATTTTGCAAACTACGCTCGATAGGTGCATTGCTGAACTGGATGAGAAAGATCAACGAGAAATTAAGGAGGCCTGGAACAAATGACAAGAATAGCAAAAACAAAAATTGGAGCTCAACAAAATGGCTACGGACGTATCGGATGTGATATAGAGATTTATAACGAAATTGCTGAAATTGCAGATAAATGTGGTTATACCCTAACAAGTCTAACTAACGCTTTGTTGGGCTATGCTTTAGAAAATAGTGAACTAACAGCAGAAACAAAAACAATTGAAGTTTTTAAATTTACTATAGGAAACGAGGATTTCAACAATGGTAACAATTAACAAACTAGAAATAGAAAATGTTAAGCGAATAAAAGCCGTTAAGGTTGAACCGTCTGCAAAGGGTTTAACAATTATTGGAGGTAACAATAACCAAGGGAAGACGAGTGTTTTAGATTCAATCGCTTGGGCATTGGGTGGTAATAAGTATAAGCCTAGTCAAGCGATGAGAGATGGTTCACAAGTACCGCCTACGCTAAAAATAACGATGTCAAATGGACTTATCGTTGAGCGAAAAGGAAAAAACGCTAGTCTTAAAGTCATTGACCCTGACGGTCAAAAAGGTGGGCAACAATTATTAGATAGTTTTGTAGAAGAATTAGCTATTAACTTGCCTAAATTTATGGATGGAACACCTAAAGAAAAAGCAGATGTTTTGCTTGAAATTATCGGCGTTGGTAATCAACTGGCTGAGCTGGAATTAAAAGAAAAAGAAATCTACAATCAGAGGCATACGATTGGTGTAATTGCTGATCAAAAAGAAAAATTTGCAAAAGAGATGACATGTTATCCAGACGCGCCTAAGCAACTTATTTCCATATCGGAACTTATCCAACAACAACAAACCATCTTAGCAAAAAATGGAGATAATGCAGCCAAGCGTCAAAATGTTGAGCGTATTCGTTATGATTACGAACAATCCAACTTAGAAGTTGATCGTTTAAGAAAGTTACTTGCTGAAGCTGAAGCTAAGACAAATAAATTAAGTGAAGACTTAAAAATTGCAAATACTAACGCTATGGATTTGCATGATGAATCAACTGCAGAAATCGAAGAAAACATTGCTCAAATTGATGAAATCAATCGTAAAGTTAGAGCTAATCTCGATAAAGAAAAAGCGGAAGAAGATGCAAAACAACATCGTGAAAAATACAATGAATTGACTGGACAAATTGATTCTGTTCGTAAAGAAAAACGTGACTTATTAACTAATGCAGACTTACCACTTGATGGGCTATCAGTCGATGATGGTAAGTTATTATATCTCGGTCAAGAGTGGGACAACATGTCAGGTAGTCAACAACTTATGGTTGCCACAGCTATTGTACGCAAATTGAAACCGGAATGTGGCTTTGTCTTAATCGACAAACTTGAGCAGATGGACAACATCACACTTGCACAATTTAGTCAATGGTTAGAACAAGAAGGACTTCAAGCTATTGCTACTAGAGTATCTACTGGTGAGGAATGTGCAATCATTATCGAAGATGGCTACTCAATCGAGAATGAAAAACATCAATCGATGGTTCAATCCAAAACTTGGAATTTTTAGAAGGGAGTGAAAAATGAATAGACAGATTACAAGTTTTATCTATTCATTACCTAAAGAAAAACAGATGTGGGGAGAGTTGTTTCTGCTCATTTCTATGAAATTAATAAATCCCAAAAATAATAATGATATGTTGCTTGAAATAATTAACACAAAAACATCTGATGGAAAAGTAACTACTAAATATATATTGAATATTAATACGGAGGAAGATTAATGCAAATCACAAGAGGAAAACGTGCAAGGGCTCAACGTGTTATCATTTATGGCCCAGAAGGGATTGGTAAGTCTAGCTTTGCGGCTCAATTTCCTGAACCGTTATTTATTGATACAGAAGGATCAACAGATAATATGGATGTAGCTCGCATGGATAAGCCAGCAAGCTACACTATGTTAAAAAATCAAATCGCTTGGGTTAAAGCCAATCCTACCAGTTGCAAAACATTAGTCATTGATACTATTGACTGGGCAGAAAGCCTAATTGTTGAAGATGTCTGCGCCCAGCATGGTAAAAAGGGCATTGAAGATTTCGGTTGGGGAAATGGTTATACATACACAAAGGAAGAAGTCGGTCGTTTTCTCAATATGCTTCAAGATTTAATAGAGGTTGGTATCAATGTGGTTCTCACTGCGCATGCTCAAATGCGTAAATTTGAACAACCAGACGAGATGGGAGCTTATGATCGTTGGGAGCTGAAGCTTGGTAAAAAGACTAGCTCTCAAACAGCTCCTTTGGTCAAAGAATGGTCTGATATGGTTTTGTTTGCGAATTACAAAACAGTCGTAATGACAAGTGAAACTAAAAAGAAAAAAGCAACAGGGGGTGCTCGAGTTCTATATACTCAACACCATCCAGCGTGGGATGCTAAAAATAGACATGGACTGCCTGATGAAATGCCACTTGATTATGCTGGTATCGCACATATATTTAACAGTGTGACTGCCACAGAAAACGACAATATTTCTCAACCAACTATTTCCAAAATGGAAACAATTCAACAAACGTCACAGCCGACAGTAAATGATCAATTGGCAACAAGTAATCCCCAAGTATCCTTACCAGAAACTTTGCCACAAGCTATCAAAGATTTGATGGTACCTGAGAACGTGACAGCGGATGAGTTGGTAAAAGTAGCTTACATTCGAGGGCACTTCCCAATGGGTACGCCAATCGAAAACTTCCCATCTGATTATTGGAATATGATTGTAGCGAACTGGAATGCGACTCTCGATGTGATCAAGACACAAGTAAGAGAATCTGCAGATATACCCTTTACTGTGGAGGGGGCGTAGTTTTTGGGAATTAAAAATAATAGCGAGGTATAACAAAGAATGGATAAAACAATCAAATTAAATTTGTCAGCGATTGGTGAAGGTGGTCTACAAGAAAAGGTAGATAAGGAACTTGAAAAAGTGTTTGATAATATTCTAGATCCTAACACTGATATTAAGACAAAACGGAAATTAACCATCACACTAACAATGACTTCTGACGAAACACGAGAGGTTGTTAGTACATCAATGGAAGTTAAGTCAACATTGGCACCACAAACAGGTGTAGCCACCACTGTGCTTGTCGGTCAAAAAGATGGCAAAGTGTATGCTAATGAACTTAAAAGCAAAATCCCTGGTCAAACATATTTTGATGAAGAAGCAATTTTACGAACAGATATTGGGCAGCCGATTGATGACCTTGAAAGAGGCATTAACGAAGATGTCATTGATTTTAATAAACAAAAGAAAGTAGGTAACTAATATGTCAGAAAATATTAAAGAAGCTTTGGAGTATGCAGTAAATACAGCTCACCACAGGCCTGAGACTATATTGGGTAATGATGGCAAAGAGTATTATGATCGCAACAAATATTCTTTGGTCGAACTCAAAACTAGACATTATCCAAAAAACTTAATTTTAAACACGCTTGACAGTTTGATTGATTATCTTAAATCAGATATGAACAATATTAATTCCAAGCGTCTTATGGTCATTGTAGAAGGCCCTCGTGAAGTTATTGTTTGTGAAGAAGACGATGATGAACTTAATCGAAATGTTTTAGTAACTGTGGAAGCAATTATTCCAAATGTTCAATTTGGTCGCTACGAATCCCCTTCAGACTTTAATATTAGTCTGCAGTCATTATTCGTTAATGCTGACGATCGTAACACAGTTATTGAATTTGCTAGTGCATTAAAAATCGAAAACGGTTCAGAAATTGTTGATGATGGCATTGGTCAAACTGCCACAATTAAACAAGGCGTGGCAAGCCTTGCAAAAGCTAAAGCGCCAAACCCAGTTACATTACGCCCATACCGCACATTTTCTGAAGTAGAACAACCTTCAAGCGAGTTCATTTTCCGCATTAATCAATTTGCTAATATGGCTTTGTTCGAAGCAGACGGAGGAAAGTGGCGCTTAGATGCTATCAATAATATTGCTAACTACTTAAAAGAAGCACTTGCTAATCAAACTAACATTACAATTTTAGCTTAATAGAAAACAGGAGAAATATCATGACACAACAATTTAATAACAACTTTGAACGCGAACTTGGATGGGATGATGAAATCTCACAAGATGGCTTACAATACGTTTCATTGACGCCGGGAGACTATCAATTTACTGTTACGAACATGGAACGTGCACGTCATACACCAAACGCACAAAATCCAGGGAAATTGCCTGCTTGTAACAAGGCTATTATCACAATTCAAATTGAAACAGCTGAGGGAATCGCTCAATTAACACACAATTTGTTCCTACATACTTCGACAGAAGGTATGCTATCAGCTTTCTTTGGGGCAATTGGTCAAAAGAAACATGGCGAACCTCTCAAGATGAACTGGAACACTGTTATCGGATCAAAGGGTGTCGCACGCATCAACAAGCGCAAAGGAACTGGACAATACGCTGATAAAGAATACGACAATGTTAAATCAATGATTTATGCTGACGAAGTGAACTGGACAAAAGTATTAAACGCAAACCAATCAGCACAATCTGTTCAGCAGACAGCACCACAGCAACAGTATCAGCAACCTACTCAAAATCAAGCGCCACAACAACAGCCAATGCAAAATCAACAACAAGCTCAAGGTAACTGGGGAGGATTTTAATGAAACTTAGACCTTACCAAGAAGAGGCGAGGTCGGCAGTGCAGCATGAATGGGAAGATGGCAAGAAGAGGACGCTTCTTGTCCTCCCCACAGGCTGTGGTAAGACGATTGTCTTTTCGAAAATTATCGAGGACAGGGTACGACGAGGTGAACGCGTTCTAGTTTTAGCTCATAGATCAGAGCTTTTGGAACAAGCTAGCGACAAGTTGATGACAGCGACAGGACTGAAAACAGCCGTAGAAAAAGCTGAAAACACTTCTTTAGGTTCGTGGTTTCGAGTTGTTGTTGGGTCCGTTCAAACGATGCAAAGAGAGAAACGTTTGAAACAATTCCCTGAAAATCATTTTGACACAATTATTATTGATGAGGCCCATCATGCCATCTCTGACGGTTACCAAAGAGTGCTTCAACACTTTAATAGTAGTAATGTTTTGGGAGTGACGGCAACACCTGACCGGGGGGATAAACAAAATTTAGGTAAATATTTTGATAGTTTGGCTTACGAATACTCACTAGTTGATGCGATAAAGTCAGGATACTTATCGAAAATAACAGCAGTTACTATTCCGTTAAATCTTGATTTATCATCTGTTGGGCAACAGTCTGGCGACTTCAAAGCGAGTGAAATAGGAACAGCTCTAGATCCATATCTTGAACAAATTGCTGATGAAATGGTTAAGCAATGCTCTAATCGCAAAACAGTTGTATTTTTGCCATTAGTTAAAACTTCTCAAAAATTTCGCGACATTTTAAATCAAAAAGGTTTCAAAGCAGCAGAAATCAATGGTGAATCTAAAGATCGCGGTGAAATATTAGATGATTTTGACAAAGATAAGTACAACGTTCTTTGTAATTCTATGCTTTTAACAGAAGGATGGGATTGTCCAACAGTCGATTGTGTGGTTGTTTTAAGACCTACAAAAGTAAGAGCTCTTTATAGCCAAATGGTAGGGCGTGGAACACGTCTAGCGCCAGGTAAGGAAAATCTCTTACTACTAGACTTCCTTTGGCACACAGAGCGTCACGAGCTATGTAGACCAGCGCATTTGATTGCAAAGACACCAGAAGTTGCTCAAAAAATGGTCGAGAACATGACTGAGGAGACTGAAGTAGCTTTTGAATTGTTGGAAGCTGAGGAAGTAGCTAGTAAAGATGTCGTGGCAGAACGAGAAGAGGCCTTAGCGAAACAATTAGCTGAAATGCGCAAACGCAAAAGAGCGTTGGTTGATCCATTGCAGTTCGAAATGTCAATCAACGCTGAAGACTTGGTGGATTACGTACCAGAATTTGGATGGGAAATGGCACCAGTATCCGACAAGCAAAAAAATGCCTTAGAAAAATTTGGTATTTTTACAGACGAGATTGGAAATGCAGGAAAAGCTACTAAGTTATTAGAACGACTAGCCAAGAGGAGAGAGACCGGCTTAACAACACCAAAACAAATCCGAATGCTAGAGCGATATGGTTTCAAAAATGTGGGCATGTGGAAATTTGAAGTAGCATCAAACATGATTAATCGTATTGCTGCGAACGGCTGGCGGTTACCTCGTGGCATTGTAGCTAGAGAATACCAACCTGAATAGGAGACAAAATAAATGGAAAATATGAATGAACAAATTGAAAAATTTATTAATGATTTTGTAAAAGAGGCTATCGAAAAATCTGATACATACGCTGATGCCATTTTGTATGTTAATAAGATTGCATCTCTTACAGAGTTAGGCCAAGTAATTAAAAAAGCTATTCAAGACAAAATCGGTGAATATGCCTTAAATAGCAAAATTAATTAAATTACTTCAATTTTAACAATCGCATTTGATGAGAAGTAAGTTCCAGGATTTTCTAAATCGAAGAAAAATTGTGAGTTAGCAATCAATTCTAAGAAACTAGGAACTAATCCATCGTGAACATGGTTCCATAATGAATATATTTTTGATAAAGACATAGCATCATTTGATTTAACTACACTTTGAAAACTTTGTTCTTCATGAAAAATAACAATAGAACCATCTGAAAAAGTAACTTTAATTTCAGGCATATAATTAACCTCCTTTCATTAGTTAATTATATCAGACAAAGAAAGGAAAACATGGCAGAGAATGATTTTAATTTGCTACCGTTGCTGGATTATATCAATCCTGCCACGGTGGATTATCAAACATGGGTCCAAGTAGGAATGGCCCTTAAACACGAAGGATACACTGCGATGGATTGGGATACTTGGTCTCAATCAGACAGCAGATATAAAAAAGGAGAATGTTTTGCTAAATGGGATAGTTTCCAAGGCAACGGACTTGGAACTATTACTGGTGCGACTATCACACAACTAGCAAAAGAGAATGGATGGGTGTCAGAATATCGCACAAACGATGAATCACATGAGTTAGATTGGGATTCGACAATTGATCGTGATTACAAGATTATCGATAAGAATTGGGTTGAATCAAAAGAAATTCAAGAACCTAAAAATTGGAATCCAGTACAAGATTTAATTACTTACATTGACACTCTTTTTGAATCTACTGACCGCGTAGGATATGTCACAGAGACTTACCCTATAACTTTAGATAACGGAGAAATTATCTATAAACCAACCAAAGGTGCTTACGATAGGACAGCAGGTCAGTTAATCCAAGAACTTCAAAAAAATCCAAATGATATCGGAGCAGTTTTCGGAGACTACAAAGAGGAGGCAGGTGCTTGGATTCGGTTCAATCCGTTGGACGGTAACGGAGTTAAAAACGATAATGTTACTGATTTTAGATATGCGCTGGTTGAATCTGACACGATGCAGCTTGGTAAACAATATGCGCTCTTTAAAGAGTTAGAATTACCCATCGCAACGTTAACCCACAGTGGTAAGAAATCATTACACGCTATTGTAAAAGTTGATGCTAGAGACTATCAGGAATATCGTAAACGTGTAGATTATATCTATCAAATCTGTAAAAAGAACGGTCTTGAAATCGACACTCAAAATCGAAATCCCAGTCGGTTGTCACGTATGCCTGGAATCACAAGGGATGGTCACAAGCAGTTCTTGATTGACACCAACATTGGTAAGACGAATTACGAGGAGTGGTATCAATGGATTGAAGATCTAAACGATGACTTACCAGATCCAGAAGGACTAGCAGATGAATGGGATAATCTTCCTGAACTAGCACCAGAACTGATAAAAGGTGTGCTGCGACAAGGACACAAGATGCTTATTGCAGGTCCTTCTAAAGCAGGTAAGTCATTTGCGTTAATTGGACTATCTATTGCGCTTGCTGAAGGCAAAAAGTGGCTAGGCTGGCAGTGCGAACAAGGTAAAGTATTATACGTCAATCTTGAATTGGATAGACCATCTGCACTTCACCGTTTTAAAGATGTTTACAAAGCGATGGGATTACCTCCTACAAATGTAGCTAATATCGACATTTGGAATTTGCGAGGGAAAACAGTGCCAATGGATAAGTTAGCACCAAAGCTAATCCGTCGAAGTCTTAAAAAGAATTACCAAGCAGTTATTATTGACCCAATTTACAAGGTTTTGACTGGTGACGAAAACTCTGCTGATCAAATGGCACACTTTACCAATCAATTTGACAAAGTGGCTACCGAGCTTGGCTGTAGCGTTATTTACTGTCACCATCACTCTAAGGGGAGCCAAGGCGGGAAAAAATCCATGGACCGCGCTAGTGGTTCAGGAGTATTTGCTCGAGATCCTGACGCTTTAATTGACTTGGTAGAGCTAGATTTGACCGATGAATTAATTAAAACACGATCAGATAAAGCGACCGCTAAAATTTATCAAAAAGCTTTGAAAGAAAAGAATTTAGCTTACTATCAACAGGAAGTAACGTTAGATGACTTAGAAAGCCGCTATCAAATGCAACAACATTTTGACAAAGGTATCTCAGATATCATGGTTAAACAACCCTATTTGCAAGAAATAAAAAAAGTCCAACACGCTATTGAAATCAGTACAGGTTGGAGAGTTGAGGGAACGCTACGTGAATTCGCAAAATTCCAACCTGTCAATATGTGGTTTACTTATCCCGTTCATGAAGTTGATACAACCGGTGTGTTAGCTGACATCCAGTTGGAAGATAACAAACCTCTTTGGCAAAAAGCAAAAGAGGCTAGGAAAAGTAAAGAAGAGAATCTCAAAGAACGGAACCAAAAACTTGAGACTGCATATAGTGCTTTATTCGATGGTTCAACACCAGTTACAGTCCAAGAAATTCGTGAATATTTGGACTTAAAATCAAATAAGAGTGTTGAAAATTATATCAAAGAACATGATGGTTACGATGTCAAAAAAGGTATTGTGTTCCAAATTTCTGATAACAAAGAAACAGAAAAGAAAGAAAATAACTAGAAGAATTCTAAAGAAAAATTATGTTATTTTCTTTTCTAAAACAAGAAAAATACTAGTTAATTTCTTTTCTGTTTAATTTTAGAAAAACAAGAAAAATACTAGTTAATTTCACGAAAGAAAAGAGTATAGACTTAAAAGTCGTAATAGGATTGTTTTTCCTTCGTCAAAAGTCAAAGAGAAAAGGAAAAGGGGCTGTAAGTCCTGCCCCTTTATCCTTTGTCTCATCTTTGACAAAGGCGCACATAAAACACACAAATTGGAAATGAGGTAAAAATGCTTAGAAGTAAAAAAGTTAGGTCAAAGAAATTAGAGGTTGGTAAATACATGCCACCTTTGTACCATAAATTACCATGTAATGATTACAATCATGAACGATCAGAAGTGTTGAGGTGGGTTTCCGAACAGCCTGATTTACTTGAATGGACATTTGCTCAACTAAAAAGTGCAGGCTATGTTAAATACAATTCAGAAACAGGTACATGGTCTGGTGTGGAAGATTGGGAGTAATATGAATATTGAATTTTTTATTCCGATGAAAAAAATACCTACAACGACACACCAACAAAAGAAGGTTCGTGTGGTGAATGGTAAGCCGCAGTTTTATGAACCGGATTCGCTGAAGGAAGCTCGAGCAATGTTCATGAGTAGGTTTGCGAAATATACTCCTGAAGAAGCTCTTAGCGGTCCACTTAGATTAACGATAAAATGGTTGTTTCCTAAAATAAAAAAAGCATCTAATGGACAGTACAAAGATACTAAGCCAGATACTGACAATCTCAATAAATTGCCAAAGGATTGTATGACAGAGTTAGGTTTTTGGCATGATGATGCACAAGTCGCAAGCGAAATTATCGAAAAATTTTGGGCAGATAATGTAGGTATTTATGTGAAGGTCGAACAATTATGAAAATTGATTATATTGATTTTTTTGAACGAGTGGTCCCGAAATGGATGCGTGAAAGTAATCAAAAGATGAAAGAAGTTGGATTCAATACAGAGGCTTACTGGCTGTGGGCTAACCATTCCATTGTAGAGATTTGTGATAGTTATAACAATGACTCGCTAATTAATGGGCAATTTCATCTCATTTGGGAATGGTTGGAAGGAAAAGCAAAAGTAGGCTAAAGAGGTGTAGAAATGAAAATAAAGAATGTCTTTAAAAAAATCGGTGATTGCATCGTGCTGATTAATCTGACGATTGTCCCAGCGTTTATGGTCTATCAAATTAACAAAACAAACCAAAAACTTGCGATTCTTGAAGAGAAAATCAGCAAACTGCCAGTACGCTACACAGCCGATTCTGTCGGCGGTGTTGGCTATATCAGTGCTAAAGATGGTAACGAGATCACTGTCCCTGGATACGGAAAGTTTTTACTGAACGACGCAGAGGCGGAAGTTTTCCATGTTGGCGATAAAGTGCCAAGCTATGTTTTGAAGAGGGGGGATTGAAATTTTTATGAGAGTAACGTTTAATGGGAAATTTAGTTTTATACTAACTTATATTTTTCACTTCATTGTCATTGATTGGGTTTGGAAACAGTTAGAAATAGTATTTTTAGGTAAAGTAAACGGCAATGACGCAGACTCAATTTTACTTATTCTATTATGTCTATACATTACATGGATTGAGGAAAGGATTACAAAATGAAAATTAATGAACTTAAAAAAGGCGATAAAGTTTGGGTTAGAGGTTTTATTGATTGTGATGGTGATTTGATGTTTGGCAACGACTTGACATATATAAAGTCGTCGCTAATATACACTATAGACAAAGAAGATATTAAACTAGATGGGTATGACATGTCGCAAGCAAAAGAATCGTTAAAACCAGAAGTTTCT
>NZ_LHQM01000047.1 GCF_001302265.1 Streptococcus phocae
CTTTTACTCGGAAAACTTAATTACAACCTTAGTATAACATGCCCTAAGGCATAAGTAAACAGAAAAGCTTTCTTTTATGAAAATAAGTTAATATTTTCTGCAAATTACATTAAAACACACTATTTATTCTGATTCTCTGACAATGTTTTAATCGTGTCAATCAAAAAAACTTCTTCAAGTCTAGCAAAAGCTAAAAAGCATCAAAAATTTTATATTATAATTTTTTAAAAATAAGCACCTAGTCATATTATGACTAGGTGATTTTATATAATAAGACAAAAGAAATAAGGAGTAAAAAAATCAACTATGAATTCCAATAAATTTTCTAAAGTCACACTTGCTTCAGCTGCTGCTTTCGCGGTAACGGGTTCTGCATTCACAGTAAACGCTGATGGTGTAAAAAACCTAGCACCCGCTAATCAAGCAACTGAAACTGTTGCAGTTGAAAATACACAACTTAATCAAGCAAATGAAAACGTTGCTGTTGCTGAAAAAGAAGTTACTGAAACTAAAGCTGAATACGATAAAGCACTTGAAACTGAAAAAGCATCAACTGAAAACGTTGAGAAAGCTAATGAAGCAGTTATCATTGCCACAGAAGCAACTGAGCGTTCTCAAAAAGAAACACGGGCTCTACTTGCTGAAAAACAAGCTCAAACTGCAAATCTTGAAAAAGTCGTACAAGAAACACAAGTTGTAGAAAACGATGCTAAACAAGAACTTGCTACAATTGAAGCAGAAGTAAAACCTGCAACTCAAAAAGTTGAAACAGCAGAACAAAATGTTGTTGCAGCTCAAAAAGATGTCGCTGAAAAAACTGAAAACGTAAATGATGCTCAAGCTAAAGTGACTCAAACTGCTAAACAAGTCACAGTTGCAAATGAAAATGTTTCTAAAGCTGAAAAAGAAGTTAAAGATGCAAGCAAAACATCTGCTAAAGTCGATGAAAAACAAATCTCTGTGGCTGAAGGCAAAGTAAAAGACATTCAATCAAAACTTGACAACGCTAAATCTGAAAAAGACTCAGCTGAAAAAAACGTGAATTCAATTCAATCTGAAATTGTTGCACAAGGTCAAAATCAAACATCTGAAAACGTAAAAGATGATACATTTAAAATGGATGTAAATTCTTCTACACTTAAAAAAGTCTTTGAAGCAGTTCAAAAACCAGACTCGAACCCAGTAGTTGACGAGATTAGCAACTTTCTCTTTGATAAACTTGATGATTATATTGAAGACCTTGAAGATAAAGGTGAAGATAAAATTATAATTGACATTAACAATATGACTGATCAAGAGTTTTTACGATTAAGTAAGTTTGCTGAAAATTCGTTAAATTCTATTCGTGAAGAATTCGAAAACGTTTTAGATGGTCAAAAAACACTTCCACGTGTCAAAGTTTCACCACAATCAATTAAAGCTTCTCTTGAATACGATAAATTTTTGAAAGAAAACTACCCACAAGGTAACAAAGGTCACGTTCTTGATGCCGCTCGCTCTCAAATTAATAACGCGTTGATTAAAAGTTTATCGAGTGAAACCTTAGGTCAAGGGTTTACTAATTCTTCTACCACCAATTTAGCTGAGTTAAAAACAGATATCGTTTCTACAATTCTCGGTATGATTGTACGTGACTCACAACATGCAAACGGTCACGCACAAATCATGTTAGGTATCTTCGAAAATGGTCAAGTCCAAGACATGGTATTTACTCTACAACGTTTTAATAGCGGTTTACACCAACACTTGTTCGCTTTCACACCTTCACACAATAACGTGGAAACTAAAGCTTCATTCAAGCAAAGTAAAGCTGCTCACAACATTGGCGAATTGAAAGCTAAACTCTCTGTAGCTCAAGCTAAACTTGCTGAATTAAAAGCTGCTAATGCTTCACAAATGGGTGCTCAAAAAGCTATTGATGCTGCAAATGCTAAGCTTGCTAAAGCTAAAGCTGCACAAGTTGAAGCTCAAAAAGCACATGCCTCAACACAAGAAACTCTTAAACAAGCTAAAGTTGCTCAAGCGACTGCAAATAACGCACTCTTAAAAGCTAGACAAACACTTGTTGCTGTAACAAACGAAAATAAAGCAAAACTTGACAAGTTAGAAGCAGCTAAAGGTAAATACGACGTAGCTCATAAAGCTCTAGTACAAGCTCAAGACGCTCTTAGCAAACATAAAGCTGAAATTGCTGGCAATGGTGATGCAACACTTGCACTTGAAAACGCTAAATCACAGCTACAAGTTGCTCAAAAAGCTCTTAACGTTGCTAAACAAAATGTGATGACAACTAAAAAAGCATACGATGCCGCTAAAGCAAAACTCAACGTTGCTAAAGCTGAACTTGCTAAACAACAAGCTGCAGAAGATGCTAAAAAAGCTGTTGATGAGATTGTCAAGCCTGATACTAAACTACCTGAAGTAAGCACTCCTGAAATCAAGATTCCTGAAACTAAAACGCCAAAAGTAAATACTCCTCAAATTAAAACTCCTGAAACTAAAAAGCGTCAACTCAAAATGTCTGTCACTAAAGCTTCAGATATTGTTAAGCTTGATGCTAAAACACCTGTACATAGTCGAATGGAACGTAACCATCAATTACCAAAAACAGGGGTTAAAGAAAGTGCCCTACTACAATTACTAGGACTAGTCTCTTTGATGGGAGTCGGAGCATCAGTTGCAGCAAGCTCAAAAACTAAAAAAAAGAATAACTGATGCATCACATAACAATGACAAAAAGCTGTTTGAATAGCCTCAAACAGCTTTTTTTGTGGGCTAACAGGCATAAATAATTCTTTGTTTACTGCTAACTCACTGTACTTAAGGGATGTGATCACAGATGTTTCCTTATGGTTGTCCGACTACTATCTAATAGCGTAAAATAAGCAGTCTTTATCATTAAAAATAGCGATTCCTTCAACAATATCACAAATTTTAAATCAAAAAACACACTGATTATAGTGTGTTTTTTTAGTTACAGCAATAAAAAAACTCAGATGCTTAGCATCTGAGTTTTTTGTGATTAGGCGTTTTTAGTAATATTTGTCGCTTGAAGGCCACGTTGACCTTGCTCAATATTAAAGCTAACTTTTTGGCCATCATCCAACGATTTAAAACCGTCTGTTTGGATTTCTGAAAAGTGAGCAAAAACATCTGCGCCATCTTCTTGTGAAATAAAGCCGAAGCCTTTTTCTGCGTTAAACCATTTTACTGTACCTTGTGTCATATAGGGTATACCTCTTTATATTTATTTGCAAAAAACTTCAAAGAGATAAAACATAGAATGAACTGATACTTTTACTCGGAAAACTTATTTACAACCTTAGTATAACATTCCCTAAGGCATAAGTAAAGAGAAAAACCCACTTTTATTAAAATAAATAATGTTTTGTCGTTATTTTCGAAAAATTTCTACTTTTTAAACACTTTTTTGATGATTTCTTCTCTCTTTCAGAGATTCCATCAAAAAAATCAGGAGACTTCTCCTGATTAGTAGATTTTATTTTTTTCGTACTAAAGAAAGCAGATTGACTAACAAAAAAATACTAATGAAAATCAAAGTGATGGTTGCACTAGCCGGAGTTTCCCAATAATAAGATAGGAAAATACCTGAAAACATGCCAATAAACCCAATAATAATACCAATAACAATAACGGACTTAAAATTGGTCCCCAACCTCATTGCAATGCTGGCCGGTAAAACCATAATCGTCGACACCAATAAGGCACCTGCTGCTGGAATAGACAAAGCAATCGCAACACCTGTCACAATATTAAACAGAACAGACATCAAACGAACTGGCAAGCCGTCGACATAAGCAGTGTCCTCATCAAAGGTTAAAATATACATCGGTCGAATGAATAACGTCGTTAAAATCACGATAATCAAGGCAATGACAAAAAGTGCAATCACTTGTTGGCTACTGATGGTTATGATAGACCCAAAAAGGTATTGCTCCAAGCTCATTCCTGAAGAACTTGACGATTTACTCATCAAAATCAGGGAAATGGCCAAACCAAGTGACATCAGAATAGCTGTAGAAATTTCCATATAGTGCTTATAAACCACTCTAAGGTACTCTAACAAAATAGCAGCTAGCACCACAACTATAATGGTTGTGATTGTTGGAGATACCCCTAAGACCACACCAAAGGCAACACCGGCCAAGGACACGTGACTTAGAGTGTCACTCATTAAACTCTGACGACGAAGAATCAAAAAAATTCCTAAAATTGGTGCAAAAATACTAATCGCAATAACTGCTAATACTGCCCTTTGCATAAAGTCATAGGATAAAATATCAAGCATGATTACCTCCCACATCATCAGCATCTAACTCATGAACATTAAAACAACGCCATGGAAGGTCTTTGTTTCTCACAAGGTGAATATTGCGATCTGCATAATCTTTGACTTCTTCAGGGTCATGTGTGATCATTAATACCGATTTTCCATGCTTGTGGGCGCTATGATTCATCAATTCATAAAACGTATCCGTCGTTCCACTATCCATACCGGTTGTCGGCTCGTCTAGAACAAAAATATCAGGATCCGAAGCAAACATCCGTGCAATAACCACACGTTGCTTTTGCCCACCCGACAAACTACCTATAGACTTGTGGCGACTCTCCCACATGCCGACAGATTCCAAACTCGCTTGGATATGTTCTTCGTCGTGCTTGTCCAAGCGTCTGAACCAACCACTCCTTGGATAACGGCCTGACCTGACAAACTCATAAACAGTTGATGGAAAACCAGCATTGAAACTAGCTACTTGCTGAGGCAAGTATGCTATTCTTAACTTCTTACCATCTTTGTTAGTCTTTGAAATGAAAACCTGTCCCACTTTAGGCGTTAAAATCCCTAAGGTGGCTTTGATTAAGGTAGACTTGGCTGCACCATTTTCCCCAGTTAATGTGACAAATTCCCCACTATCCAAATGATAGTTAACACCCTCTAAAACAGGATCACTTTCATACTGAAAAGAGAGATTCTTCACTGTTATGTATCTCATGTATTACCCTTCTAACTCCTCCGCAAAAACGGTTAAAAATGTTTCAATAACCTTTTGCTCTTCTTCAGAAAAATGTTGCAGCAAACGGCTATAAACATTCAAGGTTTCATCATGGTGATGCGTATGCTCTTCAGCTATTGGTCTTGCCAATTCTGTCAATTCAAAATAGGTTACTCGAGCATCAACAAGATCCTTGGTTCCTGCCAGCATATCATGTTTGATTAGGCTTTTTACCGCCTTAGTTACAGCTGCTTGACTGATATTTAACTTCTTAGCCAAATCAGTATTGGTTAACTTTTCTTGTGACAAGAGCATCAAGATGTGTTCTTGTGTATTGGTTAATTTAACATCACTTTGACAAGCACCAAATAATAACTCGTGCTGATTCTCCGCTTTTAATAAAATTTGATTGACCAAATGATCAATTTTTTTCTCTAAAGTCCCCATTACTACCCTCTTTCATTAACCAGTTAATTATAACATGACAAGCCCGAAGAAGCAACTGTAGTCAAGGACTACAGCGTTCTAACCTTATAAACTTCTCGACAAAATCCTTTTAAACTATTCACAACACGATTAGCTTGCTTTTCTGTTTGGCATAAGGCAAAAACCGTTGGACCACTTCCTGTCATCAAAGCAGCATCTGCCCCTGATTGGACCATCTTATCCTTTATTTTTTGAATCAATGGACGCTTAGCAATCGAAACATCCTCCAAAGAATTCCCCATAGCTGATAACAAAGCCTTGTAATCATTTGATTCAATAGCAGTGACCAAGCAATCAATAGGGACTCTAGAAATCGTCTCACACTCAACATCTGAAAAAATCGTTGGGGTAGAAATCCCAAATTCTGGTTTCACTAGCACAACCCAAGAGGACAAGTTTCCATCAATCTGGCGAACCACTTCACCTCTACCTGTCACTTGTGCACATCCTCCAAACAAGCAATAAGGAACATCGCTACCGACTTGCATTCCAATATTAATCATTTGCTGCCTCGTTAACCCTAAATTCCATAAGGTGTCCAAAGCCCTAATGGTTGCAGCAGCATCACTAGAGCCACCGCCCAGACCAGCACAAACTGGTATCCGTTTATCCAAAAAAATAGAGACACCACTATTGATTGAAAATTGCTCTTTGATTAATCGAGCAACTTTATACACATCGTTTTTATGATTGACAGGCATTTTGGGACAGTTTGATGACAAACGAATGACATCTTCACTTAGGTGATCTACTGTGACATAGTCACATAAATCGACACTCATCATGACCATAGATAGCTCATGATACCCATCCAAACGCTTCCCTCCGATATCCAGACCAAGGTTGATTTTTGCAGGAGCTCTTTCAATGATTGTCTTCATAAATACTCCTTAAAGATATTATAATATATACACAAACATCATGAAAAATTCAAATAAATTATACCATCAAGCAGCTAAGGCAGTCCTAGACCAATACCAAAATAAACTAGATTACCACTCCAATCCGACAGCGATAAACTATTTTATACAACTTAAAAGATTAGCAGAAAAAAAGACAACATCAATAACCTTGTCCTTTAATATTACTCGCAAAAATTACTGTTTCTAAGATTCTCCTAAACCAAGGTAATCACTTAATCCTTGACCAGAAATATCAATACCCCTATCTAATGTTAATAGTTTTCGTATGAACCAATACCTTTTTCGATAAGTTAGTGTGTTGGTCCCAAAATTAATAGTAAGCAAAATACAAAAAATATTAGGATAAAAGCACTAAGGTAGATGATACGACCTATTGGATGTTTGGGATTTATAGCTATCCCAAGGTTCCTAACTTCCGAAAATTTTTTTGAATCTTGAAATTTAGCAACTTCAAATTTATATCCAGCAACCATCATACAAAAGATTGAAAGACATAGTAAACAAGCTACTATCTTTTGAGTTTTAAGTGAAAAATCATCACCAAAGCTAAGCATTATCCCCATTATAATTAGTTCACAAATAAGAAAAGTAAAAAATAGGATTAGTAGAATCTTAGTATCGCTATCTTGTTTATGTTTAAAAACATTATTACATCTTTTTTTATTCACATATCTATGGTAACAGTAGTAATTTCCTAAGGCAAGTATAATTAACAAACCTACTAATCCGATCAGAGTCGTCAAATAATCAATATTCGTATAAGTGCAGACAATAGCCCATGCAATAAAGCCTGTTGACATTATATAATTGAAAATTCTTATTTTTTTCGACATCATATGCCTCCTTACCATATTTTCGCAGTCATTATACAATTTCTTTTTAGTTTTTTCAATAAAAATTAATTAGTTTATCTGATAATAAAATATTTCTATTGTTCTAGGAACAAAGTCATTATAATCAGAGATGATATCCAAATGCCTCTAAAAATATATATAGAATTGTAAAGAGTTCAAAGTAATAAAATCTATTTTGGATAGACTATAACTGATCTACGATAAACAATACTAGAAAATCTTGATACACAAGACCTTAGCTAAACTTCAATATACCAACGACTGGAGTCGTATTAACACGTCCGTGGTATGTTTGTGGTTTTTTGTTGACGGTGTAAAACCTACTATAAAAAACTATCCATGAAGAAAAAGTTCTGATTAAGCTAGCAATCATAGGCAGAGCAGAAGATTGAAAGAGAAAAAAATGCTTCACCTATCTTATAACCACTCATCTAATACTGCCTACATAATTTTTCTATGTCAAAATATTGTAAATATATTTAGTTCTCAACTTTACCACTTCGAAAATATTCTAATTGCCATTTTTGTGTTGACTGAGCTGTTTTATTTAAGTTTTTACACCACGGCGGATAAAAACGCATGGCCATTTTCCCTTTACAATCTCTTGTAGAGAGGATTCCTTTATTAATTGCTTTCTCTTTGGGGAAAATAAACAGTCCACTGTTACAACTATCCGCAACAACAATAACAAGTTCATCTCCCAAGTCTTCATAAGTATAAGGAGCATTCTTGCCACATTGATCTTTTTTCCAAAAAACCGTAAAATACCCTTCTTTTTTGGAAGTTCTCTTTGCTAAACGACACCTTATGTATTTTTGCTCTTCTTTTGTCTTCATAAGGAGCCCTTCATAGTCTTCATTCCATTTTTCTTCAATGAAATCAAAATCATCATAAAACTCATGAAGGATATTAATAATTTTCAACATTATTTACCTTTCTTCTGATTTTCTTTCAATATCACGTTTTTGAACCTCAGCATACTTGAAATTTTCATACCCCAATCATTTTCAAAATTTTTCCAAAAAGCAAAACCACACCAAAAACTTCAATAATTTGTTCAATTTCAAAAATACACTATTTTACTTATAAGTACTAATCAACGGCTAGTAGAACTATGTTAACAGAAAAAATATCATAAATAAAATAATAGCTTATCTTATTAAATCTGGTGTTAATCCTAGCCAAGCACAAGATGTTACTCAAGACGTCTTTTTACAAATATTAGAATCTGAACCTTCCCTACCATTTGATAAAATAAAAACCTGGATATATCGGACTGCAATTAGGAGATATGTTGATCTTTATCGAAGAGATAAACGCTATTACGAAATTTTGCAAAAAGAATTTTTTACTAAAAATAATCTGACTATATTTTAGATAAAGAATAACTATCAATCTAAAAAGAAAGCTAAATTTTCTTCAGTAATTTTTAGCAACTTTGACCGAAAATAATCAAACAAAAAGACAAGGTTTAAAAACCTTGTCTTTTTAAGTATACCGGCGGCCGGGGTCGAACCGGCACGTCCGTGAGGACACTGGATTTTGAGTCCAGCGCGTCTGCCAATTCCGCCACGCCGGCATTAAAAATTAATTTAAACTGGGGTAGCTGGATTCGAACCAACGCATGAGGGAGTCAAAGTCCCTTGCCTTACCGCTTGGCTATACCCCAATAAAATAGGCGAATGATGGGAATCGAACCCACGAATGTCAGAGCCACAATCTGATGTGTTAACCACTTCACCACACCCGCCATATTCCAACACGGGCAGTAGGAATCGAACCCACACTGAAGGTTTTGGAGACCTTAGTTCTACCTTTAAACTATGCCCGTTAAGGATGGAAAGAGAGGGATTCGAACCCCCGAACCCGAAGGAGCGGATTTACAGTCCGCCGCGTTTAGCCTCTTCGCTATCTTTCCAAGTAATATTAAATTTTAATGGCGCGAGACGGAATC
>NZ_LHQM01000048.1 GCF_001302265.1 Streptococcus phocae
TTGCTACTGATTTTAAAAAATTCTTATATATATTTTTCTTGCTCTTCATGATTTTTACTCTCATCAAAAATAACGAGGCTTATCATATCAACTGACAACCATTATCCCAAGGACTTTAATTAAATTAACATATTTTTTAAAAAAGATTTCTTTATATATTATCAAAAATTAAAATAGTATTGTGCATTATTTACTCCCTTTAATATCCTATAACTGATTTATACCCTTGGCTTGTTGATTAAAACACAAATTAGAATTTTTAAAAAATATTTTCTATGATGCAGAAATCATAATAAATAAGCTTATATCATACTTTTTATAATTTTTTAAAAAAAATAATTTAGCAAAAATCTATT
>NZ_LHQM01000049.1 GCF_001302265.1 Streptococcus phocae
AAGGTTTGACTCTTCTATCGTTTCGGTAACAAGACCTTCATGGGAACCAGAAATAGTGGTCGTTTCCGTGCTGTCTGCAACAATATCGATAGCACTTGACTCTTCGATTGTTTCAACTATGTCTCCATCTTGTAGAGATTGTCCCGTGATAACTTCTGGAGAATAATATTCTTGATGGATAATGTCAGAGTGTCCCGATTCTTCTATTGTTGTTATTAATTGATTACTACCATATTGACCTTGCATATTAGGATAAGGGCCATAGCTATCTTCTTCAAAATCAGGAACCTTAGAAAAATCTATAATAACCTCATCTTCTATAGTCGGTTCAATAGGAATAGTGGGAGCAATGATGATATCATCAACGGGCAAGGGCTCTAAAACAGGAAGTGAAGGTGCAACTTCTTCGTCTATAGAGTCTTCTGGTAAGACTGGTGCCACATCTACTTCATCAGTTTCTTCCAAAGTAAAAATTGCTTGATACTCCTTATCTGCACTCAAGGAAACATCCCCTGAAAAAGAATAACGAGAACCATTTTTAGCAACTATACTTTTATCTGATTGGCTAATGTACTGGGCAATTTCAGCACTTGTTTTAATAGACTCGCTAATAATTTTCTGACTACTGAGAATTTGGTTTTCCTTATTCACAAAATTTATAGTAAAGACATGCTGGGCTGATTCATAATCATCATTATTTTTTGAAATATAGTATCTTTCGGAGATTGATTCTGTATAAAAAATATTAGGACTTCGCCTAGAATTAATAACATAGTTGAATGAGATGTCGGTTTCAATGTTATAAATATCACGAAGGAAGTAAAAGTCTTCAATCACAGTAGTTGACAGTCGCTTAATCAGTTGATAACCTTCTTTGTAAGCTTCGCTTTTTTCAAATAAAGCTTCAGCCGCAACAAATAGTTCCTCTGCTGTGAAACGAAAGCCTATTTTTCGAGTTCCTGTTATTTCAGTTGGTGAGGAAATGTGTATTGGAACAAGATGCTGATCTACTTTTTTTAGAAAGATGACTTCATGTTCAATATGTACGTCATATACGTCATTTAATTCCTCCAAGGCCACTGTTGTACTATTATCTTCGATAACAAAGTTAGAGTTAAGAATCTCTATCAAGACTTTTCCAGTTATTAAAAAAGCAGGGTTTTTCTCAGTTTTAGTAAAATCAGGGATGATAAATCCTTTCTCGGTAATTGGGTAAGTTTGCCCTTTATATGTCACTTTTGCAGACTTTTCAAAATCAGTGACTTTATATCGACCTGATTCTATCGAATCAATAACTTGCTGGACTTTTTTTAATAATTCAATCTTGGTTAGTCTATCATCTGGCGAAAGGCTAAATTCCATAAAGCTAGGAGATATAATTGTGTCGCCTATACTATTAACTCCAATCACATTCACAATAAGATGTGTTCCAACTGTGCCATTATAATCTTTTGAATTAGGAACTTCTTGGAGACTATTTTGTGCATATACGGGGTAGGCAAAAGAAGTGAGTGCCAAAAAACTCGTAGCGATAAGGAATTTAAGGGATGTTTTTTTCATATTATGGGAATCTTTCTTCTATTTTTAGCCGAGTAATTTTCATACCAAAATTAGTTGTCTGAAAAACTATTGTAATGATAAATCAGCGAGAGCATTACTTTATATGCCAATAAGATTATAAAACTAAAATAAAAACTCCATACAATGATAGTTACCGATGTCGCTTACAAGTCATCCGCTAATTAAAAAGCATTCGTTGAATAAAATATACTAAGCTAGATAGCTAGTTAACCTTATTATCGCTAACCAAGGTTGTTTGATTATTAAAGCCCATTCCTATTACTTCTATTTTGAAATAGTAGATTCTTAATCACAAATTTCACAATAAATCAAATCATTTTTTGTGAAATCGATATAAAAATAGATTTTATTCTTAGTAAGAATAACATAAAGCAAGGAACTAAGCAAGGGAAACACAACGTGATAGAATTTTCCTAACTTTGTCTACAGATTGTCTAATCTTACTCTTCATAAATATCCTGACTAAAAGTACCGCCTAGAAGTTGCCCCTCTAGATGCATTCTTATTCAGAAGTGTTTATGATGTCTGTCAAATGATAATCAAGAAAATATCCATCAAAACTCACATCCACGCTCTCATTTTTGGAAATATGCAAGGTCAAAGTCGTATCATTGTTTTGACCCGTATAAGTTCCATTGATTGTCTGGTGATTGCCACGTAAAGTCCGAGCGTTAACAACGCCTAAAAAAAGCCTCTCCTAATAGAGAGGCTTGCTGTCATTATAGACGAGCGTTTAATTCTTCAGATAAGGCTTCGAATCCTGGTTTGCCTAATAGGGCAAACATGTTGCGTTTGTAGGCTTCAACACCTGGTTGGTCAAATGGATTTACCCCGTTAAGGTAACCTGAAACAGCTATAGCTAACTCAAAGAAGTAAATCGCATAGCCAAGGGTATAGGCATCTTGTTTTGGCAATGTGATAAACAAGTTTGGCACGCCACCGTCTGTGTGAGCAAGAAGCACCCCATCTGTCGCTTTTTTGTTTACAAAGTCAACATCTTTTCCTTGAAGGTAACCAAGACCATCAAGGTCTTCAGTCAATTCAGGGATAATGACGTTTTTACGTGGTTTGTCGACACGCACAACTGTTTCAAAGAGATTGCGGTAGCCTTCTTGGATAAATTGACCAAGTGAGTGCAAGTCTGTTGAGAAGTTAGCTGATGTTGGGTAGATACCTTTTTGGTCTTTCCCTTCTGACTCACCGGCTAATTGTTTCCACCATTCACCAAAATATTGTAATGATGGCTCATAGTTCGCCAAAATCTCAGTGATGTAACCTTTACGGTAAAGGGCATTGCGGACTGCTGCATATTGGTAGGCAATGTTATCAGCAATGCGATCTGATGATAGATCTTTACGTGCAGCATTTGCACCTTCCATAAGGGCTGTGATGTCAGCGCCTGATGCTGCGATTGGTAACAAGCCAACAGCTGTCAAGACTGAAAAACGTCCGCCAACATTGTCTGGAACAACAAAGGTTTCCCAGTTGTTAGCATCAGCTTCGACCTTAACAGCACCTTTTGCTTTATCAGTCGTTGCATAGATGCGTTTGTTTGCTTCTTCCTGACCATATTTTTTAACCAATAGCTCTTTGAAAACGCGAAAGGCAATAGCTGGCTCTGTTGTGGTTCCTGATTTAGAAATCACGTTCACTGAGAATTCTTTGTCTTCTACAAACTCAACCAAATCAGCAAGATAAGTTGATGAAATAGAGTTTCCAGCATAGACGATTTGTGGTGCTTTGCGTTCTTCAGCTGTTTGCAAGTTGGCAAAGTGATGGTTTAAAAAGTCGATAGCAGCCTTGGCACCAAGGTATGACCCTCCAATACCAATCACAACTAGGACTTCACTGTCTGCTTTGATTTTTTCTGCTGCTTTGAGAATGCGTGCAAACTCTTCTTTGTCATAGTTTTCAGGCAAATCAAGCCATCCCAAGAAATCTGCACCTGGTCCAGTTCCTTGACGCAATAGTTTATCAGCCTCTGTGACTTGACCTTGTAAAAAGTCAATTTCGTGTTGTCCTAAAAATTGTCCTAGGACCTTTGAATAATCAAATGTAATATGTGTCATCTTAAGATTTCCTCCATAGTTTTCAGTCTTTACTATAATACCCCTTTGCGCCTTATTTTTCAATCATTTCCATCTATTTTTCAAAACTGAACCAAGATGTTTTCTTCATCCGTTTAATTCTAAGATAGATTTTTTGTCGGCATATGGGGTCAAGTTGGGAACATAAAAAAGAGCACACGCCTGAAATCGCTTAGGGCTGCTGGATTCCTCCCCTGACCCACTTCACGCACAAGTGTTGCTCTCATAACTATTATACCAAATTATTGTCACTTTGCAAGGTCTAAGCCTATTAAGTAACTGTCTAATTTTTTGAAGAGCATCTTCACAACATACAAGTGGCAATCTGTTTTCTGATAAGCGGCTTGTTGTAAATTACTTTACCTGATTATTAAGTTGATTCTACAGTTAGATGAGACAGATTTGTGGTTTTGAAGGCGCTCCATTTTTGTATCTTTTTATTTTTTGATAGAACAAAAATAAATAGGTAATTCTATGAAAACACTTAATTTGTTTTCTACTATATCATTGACTGTATTATCTATAAAAATCGTCTCCCTATATTAGCCATCGAAAACGAACTAGGCTCACAATCTGGTAGCTAAAGCAGACACGACATCTGTTTTAGCTATTGCAACATAGTCAGATGCTAGAGATAAATGTTAAAAATAATGATTGATTAGGATTGTATAAATCTGTGTTAGAAGTATAGTTTGTTGCACTCAACTTGACAATTGAAAACTCTTTATTGACATTCTAGCATGTAGTTAGATAACAAGATAAAACGGCATGTGCACTATATTCACCTACTAAATCTTTAGATACGCAACAAAATCCCTTCAAGTATAACGACAAGATAAAAAAACTATTTCCGAA
>NZ_LHQM01000050.1 GCF_001302265.1 Streptococcus phocae
CGCAAAAACTAGATGAACTTAACGATCTTCTCAACGAGCTAGCTGACGAAGAGGTCATTATTAAGGGGGGTGAGTACTCTAAGCGATTCATTGACTTTTTAAATTTTCTGGAAGAGTGTGAAGATGAATTTACATCATCAGAAATCATTCTTATCGACAACATTTTAGAGCAATTTGAAGCAAGCAAAAAAGGAGAATAAGCATGGCAAGAAATTGGAAAGTTAACGGAAATTACCCAAAATACGACGAGCAAGGAAAAATTGAGGCGACACATGTTATCATCGGTTCAGACGACGGGGCTTCTATCCCACAGTTGATTAAACGTGATTTAACAGGCTTAAGCGACCCTGAGGTTATCAAGGCGGCTTTAGAAGAGTTTAAAAAATCTGAATACGTTGAGATTGCGATGGGTGAAGCAGTGCAAAAAGTTGACGAGTTGGAAAAACTATCACAAGAAACTGCTAAAAATGCTAAGACAGCTCAAGCTGCTGCAGGATTAGCGAAAGTTTCAGCAGAACGTACACAAAAAATGGCAAATCTACAAACACTTCATTTGCTAACAAGTGGCGGTAAAATTGAGCCTGACATCTATAAAGGATTACTAGAACTTATCGAACCTGTGAAAAAAGGTAAGTATAAAGCTCACGACGTCTTCACTATGATAGACGAATCGCATGAAGACCTCGTTGGTGAAGGGAATCTTGTCTTTGTTTATGTTAACAATGACTTTACTTACGACAAGCAGACTATCGGTGAGCTAGAATCAGAAGGTGAAGTTATTATTATTAAATATGCTGAATTGACTAAACAAGAGTAGAGAGGTGGTTAGATGTACGA
>NZ_LHQM01000051.1 GCF_001302265.1 Streptococcus phocae
CTACAGAAATTATAGAGCCAAAAAAGTCCGAGACACATCTCGGACTTTTTTTATGTGCTAGTACTTAGCAAATCCTAGCTAACTATCTTTTGCTAATCCCAGACAATAAGATTTTTTAAGGCAATGTGGACAAGTTAATTTCCTGGTTTTTAGCGTATCCCTAGTCAAGCTAAAATTCTTGTAGGTTGGTTCAAACGTCTTGTGACAATTAGGGCAAAGATAAAGGACCTTCTTTTTATAATGCCAAACCAATACATTGACTAACACAATAAATGACGAGATAGCTACCCACATTATCCATTTTTGCTGAAGCCAAACTGCTAGCATTAATAATAACATATAAGCCGCAATGAGCAAGATGAGCTGCAACAGTTTTTTCAACTGCAGTCGTCGCCATTTCTTTTGATTTTTCAACATGAGTGCAATATCTGAAAGGTAATCTAAGGAATGATGGTCTTCTTTTTCAACTTCTTTTAAGAGCTTGACAGACTTGTCAAGCTTCGCGTTTTTGTCAACAATGTCAGCTTTTAATTGCCTAATTTGATCTTGTAGCAAAATCTCCAACACTTGATCTTGGTTGTCTTCTGCCAACAGTTTTTTAATGTTGTCTATGGAAAAATCCAAGTCACGAAGAAAAAGAATCCGATTAAGTTTTTGCAAATCAGCTTCTGTGTATTGCCGTCTCCCCCCTTCAGTGATAACAGATGGGGATAAGAGCTTTCGCTTGTCATAATACTGCACTGTTCTAACAGTCACACCTGCAGCTTTTGCCAAGTCTCCCGTCGAATACCATTCAGACATTGTTTTCACCTCCTTTGATATAAATTCGTTTCTCTTTCTAGAAACACCTTTACTATATCAAATGACCTTAGGTCACAATCAAGGAAAAACTTAAAAAAGTTTCTAGTTTTTATGACAACATTATTCACCAAAAAAACCGCCTAGCGATGCAAAAGGATTATCTGCAATGACTTCTTCTTGGCGATTGAGATAAGTCTTGTTCTCATCAAATTCCATAAATGTTTCATAAACACGCGCCGTCATCCTCGCATCTTCTAAACTGTTATGACCTTTGCCTTTAATTCCTAAGAATTCCGAAACTGTCTGTAACCGAAGATTAGCAATGCCATTTAAGTCTGAACTACGTCTCTCATAAGCCTCGTCAAAAAGATCTACCTGATAGAGGTGTGTCACATCCAAGCCGTTTTCTGCTAATAAAGGAAGATCTGATTTTTGGGCGTTATAGCCCACTAGTGGTGTTGTCCCAACAAATGCTTTAAAATCAGCAATAACTGTTTCGATCTTTGGTGCCAATGCAATCTTGTCAGATGTAATTCCTGTCAAGCCATTGATAAAACTCTGTAAAGGTACTTCCGTGTAAACATAAGTGTCAAAGCTGTCAACTTCTTGGTGTTTGTGCCATTTAACCGCTGATAATTGAATAATATGACTAATCTCATTGACAGTATTAAATTCAATATCAAATGCAATATAGGTTTCTAGTTGTTTCATTTAGTCTCCTCGAAAAAAGACCCTCTTGGGTCTTTTAGGCTTATTTTTCTTTATTAAAAAATCGCGTCAAAAAACCTTTTTTAGGACTTTCTTTCGCTTCAACTTCTTCTACTTGTAAGCGAACTTGGTCAACTTCTGCCTTTGCTTCTTCTAACTCAAGTGTCAAGTTTTCCTTGTCAGCCATCGCCTTAGCCGTCAACTGTTGCTGCTGGTCTAACTGTTTATCTTTTTCGGCAATTTGCACATCCTTGACACGGATTTGCTCATCTTTGGCAGCTAGTTGCGTGTCTTTTGCCTTTAGTTGCTCATAGAGGCGCGTGATTTCCGTGTTTTTTTCGTCAACAAGAATTTCTAAAAGTTCACGTTGCTTGGTTTCTTCACTGATTGGTTCATCGTCAAAAATCGTTTTTTTGTAAATCTCTTCTAACTTAATAAGGCCACTACGCTTAACCACAGTGACTCCTTTATCATTTTTATCAAGGTCTTCTTCTGGCAAAGACTTGACACGATTGTTGACAGCCTGACGGCTCACTCCTAAAATGTCAGCTAGTTCACTAACTGTCTTTTCTATTCCCATAATGTCCTCTTTATTACTATAACTGATTATTCTTATTAAAGTATAGTAACACAATACTATGCTTCTGTCAATTTAGCCTTTGGTGCCATCGTTCATCAAAAGCCGGTGATAATTTCATTCCAAGTGATATTCAATCCCACTGCTTTATGCTAAAATAAAAGTATGACACAATATGATACCATAATAATTGGCGGAGGTCCTGCTGGAATGATGGCTGCCATCTCCAGTAGCTACCATGGCTACAAAACACTTTTAGTTGAAAAAAACAAGCGCTTGGGCAAAAAATTAGCCGGCACTGGCGGAGGGCGTTGTAACGTCACCAATACTAGCGGTCTTGAGGACTTGCTTGCTGGGATTCCAGGTAATGGTCGTTTCCTTTACAGTGTCTTCTCACAATTTGACAACCATGATATTATTGCCTTTTTCAACGATAATGGCGTGGCACTCAAAGAAGAAGATCACGGCAGGATGTTTCCAACAACGGATAAATCCAAAACCATTATTGATGCCTTAGAAAAGAAAATCAAAGAGCTTGGAGGGCAGGTTCTAACCAATACCGAGGTAGTCTCTGTTAAAAAAATAGATGGTTTATTTCACATCAAATCGGCTCAAGAAACCCTAACCTGTGATAAGCTCATCGTGACAACCGGAGGTAAATCCTATCCATCAACAGGATCAACAGGTTTTGGTCACGATATTGCTAGACACTTTAACATTGACGTTACAGAACTAGAGGCTGCAGAAAGCCCCCTTTTAACTGATTTTCCACACAAAGCGCTACAGGGAATTTCTCTGGACGATGTTACCTTGCGTTACGACAAGCATATCATTACTCATGACTTGTTGTTTACACACTTTGGACTGTCAGGACCAGCAGCATTGCGCCTCTCCTCTTTTGTAAAAGGTGGAGAAACAGCTGAGCTAGACTTTGTGCCTCATCTAGGGGCTTCGGAGTTAGAAAAATACCTCATCGAACACCGTGAAAAAGCCATCAAAAATGCACTAAAAGGCTTAGTTCCTGAACGGGTTGCTGACTTTTTGGCAACCGATTATCCTGAAAAAGTCAAGCACCTCTCTCCAACACAAACTCAAGAACTGATTGACAAACTAAAAGCATTGCCAATACCCATCACTGGCAAGATGTCGCTAGCCAAATCCTTTGTGACTAAAGGCGGCATTAACTTAAAAGAAATTAATCCGAAAACGCTAGAAAGTAAAAAAGTTCCAGGATTGCATTTTGCAGGTGAAGTATTGGATATCAATGCTCATACAGGCGGTTTTAACATCACTTCTGCCCTTTGCTCAGGCTGGGTTGCAGGAAGCAGACACTATTAATTAAAAGTACAGGAATAATTTCCTGTACTTTTTGATTAACTAGTTAAATATTTTTCTTGCATTTCTCTCAAAATAAGATATAATATTATTATGTTTCCTTTACTGGTTTATTACCAGTAAAGGAAATTCAGAGCGCTGATATCGACTCTGAGATTATTAACTTTTAAGAAGGAGAAAGCAATGGCAAAAAAGTCAAAAATTGCTAAATACCAGAAGCAGCTCCAACTGATTGAACAGTACGCTGACCTTCGTCGCGAACTTAAAGCCAGTGGTGATTATGAAGCACTTCGCAAATTGCCTCGTGATTCAAATCCAAACCGCTTGAAAAATCGCGATAAAATTGATGGTCGTCCTCATGCTTACATGCGTAAGTTTGGTGTCAGCCGTATCAATTTCCGTGACTTAGCTCACAAAGGCCAGCTACCAGGAATCACTAAAGCTAGCTGGTAAGCTTGACTCACCTTGTTTAAATTTTAGTAATCATAGAAGCCAATTATTTATCATCATAACAACTCGGTATGCCAAGATACCGAGTTGTTTTTTTAGCTATGCTTATCTCATAACTCAAAAAGCCTCGCTTTAAAGCAGAGGCTTTTTTTATTTTTAGGAAATAGGGTCAAAGGCTAAGCTTGGTTTAGCATTTAAGCTTAAATCCGCAAAATGCCCTTTATCGTATTCAACAGCTGCTGCTAAGGCAATCATTCCTGCATTGTCCCCACACAATCTCAACGGGGGAATCACAAGCTCTACTCCAGTAATGTCATTGGCCAAGCGCTCGCGGAGACCTTGATTGGCTGCTACACCTCCTGCTACAACTAACATCTTGGACGGGTATTGCTCCAAAGCTTTTTTGGTTTTAGCAAGTAAAATGTCTAAAACTGCTGCTTGGAAAGAAGCGCACAAGTCTTCTAATACTAACTCTTCTTCTTTTTGATTAGCATTGTGATGCAGGTTGATAAAGGCAGATTTTAAGCCTGAAAAAGAGAACTCTAAGTGATTTTCTTTTATCATAGCCCTTGGAAAATGGTAAGTATCCTTGCCTTTATGAGCCAGCTGGTCAATCTCACGCCCCGCAGGATAGGCCAAGCCCATCACGCGACCAACCTTATCATAGGCTTCACCGACTGCATCATCTCGCGTTTCACCAACAATATGGTAATTCCCTGGCTCTGTGACATAAACTAGCTCTGTGTGACCACCAGACACTAGTAGAGCCATCAATGGGTATGCCAGTGGTTTTTGCTCACGCGCCGCCATCAAGTGACCCGCCATATGGTTTACTGGAATTAAAGGAAGACGGTGAGCCCATGCAAAGGCTTTGGCTGCTGTTAAACCAACCAAAAGAGCTCCAACTAAGCCAGGACCATATGTGACAGCAACAGCATCTAAATCTGAAGGTTGAATCCCTGCTTCTTGTAAAGCATCCTCAAAACACGTTGTAATCACTTCAACATGATGACGGCTAGCTACTTCTGGCACCACCCCACCAAATCGTTTATGACTTTCCACTTGACTGGCAATAATATTAGTCAACAAAATATCGTCGTTTTTTAAAATTGCAACACTAGTTTCATCACAGGAACTTTCTACTGCTAAAATATATCTATCTGTCATTTTTTCCTTCTCGCTTCATAATTAAGGCTGTCTCTACAGGATTATGATAATACTCTTTTCGCTCACCAACGATTTCAAAACCATGTCTCGCGTAGAGGCGCTGAGCTTTTTCATTGGATTGCCTAACTTCAAGAAAGATCGGTCCCAAGCTACTATCTAATTGCTTTAGCAGTTGAGAGGCAATTCCTTGTCCTTGATAAGTCGGCAAAACTGCAATGTTGGTAATTTCAATTTCTCCAAGCAAATACTGAATGGCCAAAAAACCAATCATTTGTTCTTGGTCATAAATCGTAAAATAATCCACTTGATCTTGCTGCATGTCAGCACTAATTTGCTCTAGACTCCAAGGGGAACGCTCATATACTGCACTCAACACTTGAAAAACGCCTAGAGCCTGCTTTTGAATATTCTTCATAGCTTATACACGTTTGATATAGGGAGATTGTTGGTCAGGCGTGTGGTCTTTTAGCCAATTTTCTTCTGCTTCAACCCGCTTAAGATAATTAGGGACAAAAGCATCTATATTTTGTGCAATCTCATGAATACCAGCTAATCCAATATCGTAGGCTGATGGTAAGGTTTCTTGAATCATTGCTTGCGGCAAAGCCTTTTGAATATCGTCAATAAATGCTGCAACTTCACCTGTGAAAACAACACTGTCATAGGCTGCGGCAGCTTCGAGAACCGTTTCAAAAGAAGCGTGCTGGTCTGGTGCAACAGATGCATCATCCAAGTAATAACCAACATAAACATTATGACGTCTGGCATCTATCAAAGGAATCACCACGCTATTTGGGTACTGTTTAGAGACTGATGACGCTAAGGCATAGAGGCTAGAGATACCAACAAGTTCAATCGATAAGCTGTAAGCCAACATTTTTGCCGTAGCTACCGCCACACGCAAACCCGTATAAGATCCTGGTCCTTGTGCCACAACAATACGGTCCAAATCTTTCGGTTCCAAATCTGCAGAAGACATCAAAAAATCGATAGCAGGCATAAGGCTAACGCTATGGTTTTTTTTAATATTAATCGTAATGTCTGCTAAAAGTCGGTCATCTTCTAAAATAGCGACAGATAACGTTTTATTTGAAGTGTCAAATGCAAGTATCTTCATTTTTAAAGCCTTTCTCGTGTCATTTCTACCCACAATTATAACATAAAATCAAGCTCATGGATAACCTGTGATTCTCTAAGCTTTTTTCTTCTGACAATATTGTCGAAACTTTTTACTAACAGCTGATATTGTGGTATAATTTTAGTAATTGCACAGAATCAGGTCTAAATCTACTACACAATAATTATGTCATAGTTAGTCGTCAAAATAGATGTATTCTAGTTTTGACTTATTTGTTATTGTTTGGATAATTGATTCACAACGAAAGGAACAGATTACAAATGATTTATAAAGTTTTCTACCAAGAAACAAAAGCGCGTAGCCCACGTCGTGAAAGCACGCAAACCCTCTACTTAGATATTACTGCCCCTAATGAACGCGAAGGGCGCATTGAAGCGCGTAAGCTTGTTGAAGAACATACTAGCTACAATGTTGAATTTATCGAGCTACTTTCAGACAAACACCTAGAATATGAAAAAGAAACTGGTGTTTTTGAGATAACGGAGTTCTAAAATGACAAATATCAGTTTAAAACCTAATGAAGTTGGGGTTTTTGCCATAGGAGGTCTCGGTGAAATCGGGAAAAACACCTATGGTATCGAGTATCAAGATGAAATTATCATTGTTGATGCTGGTATCAAATTCCCAGAAGATGACCTGTTAGGGATTGACTACGTTATCCCTGATTATTCATATATCGTTGATAATTTAGATCGTGTCAAAGCATTAGTAATTACTCATGGTCACGAAGACCATATCGGAGGCATTCCCTTCTTACTCAAGCAAGCCAATGTTCCAATCTATGCAGGTCCACTGGCGCTAGCTCTGATTCGTGGTAAATTAGAAGAACATGGTCTATTGCGTGATGCAACACTCTACGAAATCAACCACAACACAGAATTAACTTTCAAAAATATGAGTGTCTCTTTCTTTAGGACAACTCACTCGATTCCAGAGCCTCTTGGGATTGTTATTCAAACACCTCAAGGGAAAATCATCTGTACTGGTGACTTCAAATTTGACTTTACACCTGTGGGTGAACCTGCTGATTTACATCGTATGGCTGCTCTTGGTGAAGAAGGGGTTTTGTGCCTCTTATCAGATTCTACCAACGCTGAAATCCCAACCTTTACCAACTCTGAAAAAGTGGTTGGCAAATCCATTTTAAAAATCATTCAAGGCATTGAAGGACGTATCATCTTTGCTTCGTTTGCATCAAACATCTACCGTTTGCAACAAGCTGCTGAAGCTGCTGTTAAAACGGGACGTAAAATTGCGGTTTTTGGACGTTCTATGGAAAAAGCCATCGTCAATGGTATTGAACTAGGCTATATCAAAGTTCCTAAAGGAACCTTTATTGAACCTAATGAAATCAAGCATTACCAAGCTAACGAAGTTTTAATCATGTGTACCGGTAGCCAAGGGGAAGCCATGGCTGCTCTTGCCAGAATCGCCAATGGAACTCACCGTCAAGTGACCTTGCAGCCTGGTGACACCGTTATCTTTTCATCAAGCCCTATTCCTGGTAATACCATGAGTGTCAATAGATTGATCAATACCATCCAAGAAGCTGGTGTTGACGTGATTCATGGTAAGGTTAACAATATACATACCTCTGGACACGGTGGTCAGCAAGAGCAAAAATTAATGCTCAGCTTGATGAAACCGAAGTATTTCATGCCTGTCCATGGGGAGTACCGCATGCAAAAAGTTCATGCTGGACTTGCTGTTGACACAGGTATCCCAGAAGAAAATATCTTTATCATGGAAAATGGAGATGTTTTGGCTTTAACTAGCGATAGCGCTAGATTAGCTGGTCACTTCAACGCCCAAGACATCTATGTGGATGGTAACGGTATTGGTGACATTGGCACAGCTGTCTTACGCGATCGTCGTGACCTTTCAGAAGACGGTGTTGTCTTGGCAGTTGCGACTGTTGACTTCAAAACCCAGATGATTCTAGCTGGACCAGATATTCTCAGCCGTGGCTTTATCTACATGCGTGAGTCAGGTGATTTGATCCGAGAAAGCCAACGCGTCCTCTTTAATGCTATTCGCATCGCTCTCAAAAATAAAGATGCCAGCATTCAATCGGTGAATGGTGCTATTGTTAACGCACTACGCCCATTCTTATATGAAAAAACAGAACGTGAACCAATCATTATCCCTATGGTTCTAACACCAGATAACGACTAAAAAGCACAAGCCCAATAGGGCTCGTGCTTTTTTTGTTGTCTCAATAACCATTGCAAGCTAAAGCCGTTCAAAAAATCCCCATTTAAAAATGGGGATGTCTGATTAATAATGATGTAAATAGTGATCAATTTCCCATTGGGAAACAAATGTGGCATAAGATGCCCATTCAATGCGTTTTGCTTCCAAGAAATTCGTGTAAATGTGCTCTCCAAGCGCTTGCCTAACCACGTCATCTTGCTGAAGTGCTTTAAGAGCGTTATGAAGTGTTGATGGTAAATCCACAATTCCAGCTTCTTTGCGCTGCTCAGCAGTCATGGTATAGATGTTGGCTTCGATAGGTTCTGGCGCTTCGATATGGTTAACAATACCATCTAACCCAGCCTCTAACAAGACCGCTAAAGCTAGATAAGGGTTAGCTGTTGGATCTACCGATCTTAACTCTAAACGCGTGCCCATCCCTCGAGATGCTGGGACACGAATCAAAGGTGAACGGTTGCTACCTGCCCAAGCCACATAGACTGGTGCTTCATAGCCTGGAACCAAACGCTTGTATGAATTGACTGTTGGATTTGTAATAGCTGTGTAGCTATATGCGTGCTTCATCAGCCCACCTAAGAAATAGTAAGCAGTCTGAGACAATTTCATCCCACGCTTATCTTTTTCATCGTAAAAGGCATTTTGACCTTCTTTATCAAATAGGGACATGTTGCAATGCATTCCCGAACCATTGATGCCAAACTTAGGTTTTGCCATAAAGGTTGCATAAAGACCATGCTCACGAGCGATGGTTTTAACAACCAACTTAAAAATTTGAATGTTATCACAAGCTTTTAAAACATCAGCATATTTAAAATCAATCTCGTGTTGCCCAACAGCAACCTCGTGATGACTCGCTTCAACTTCAAATCCCATTTTTGTCAACACGTTGACAATCTCACGGCGAGTGTTGTCCGCCAAATCTGTAGGTGCTAAATCAAAATAACCACCATTATCATTGACTTCAAGTGTCGGATTTCCCTGTTGATCCATTTTGAAAAGGAAAAATTCTGGTTCCGGACCTAGGTTAAACGATTGGAAACCTACCTCGTTCATGTGGGTCAAGGCTTTTTTCAAATTACCTCGTGGGTCACCAGCAAAGGGATGTCCCTCAGCAGTGTAGATATCACAGATTAGACCTGCAACAGCACCATTTTCATCACCCCACGGAAAAACAATCCAAGTGTCTAAATCAGGGTACAGATACATGTCAGACTCATTAATGCGGACAAAACCTTCAATAGAAGAACCGTCAAACATAGCTTTGTTTGACAAGACCTTATTAAGCTGTTCTTCCGTAGCTGGAATCTCCACATTCTTCATAATTCCCATGATATCAGTAAACATCAAGCGAAGAAAAGTTACATTTTTCTCCTTGACTTCGCGACGAATGTCATCTGCTGTAATTGCCATTGAATAGGTCTCCTTTAACTTTCATCCGAATCGTATGTTTAGATACGACGATTGCCAATATGTTGTGAAGGGGTTGAAAAGCCGCTCTGATTGAGCAGTTCGTCATGCAAGATATGCCTGACATCAGCGTCAGTCAGCGATTTTTGCTTTTGATTCAACTTGTCTTGTCGTTCAGCATATTCTCGCTTGATTGCCGCAATGTTTAAGCCTTCAGCTAAAAAGTCTTTGATTTCAAGTAGCCTATCCATGTCATTCAAAGAAAATAATCTACGGTTCCCTTGTGTTCGCTCAGGTTTGATTAAATTATGGTCTTCATAATAACGAATCTGTCTGGCAGATAAATCTGTTAATCGCATAACAGCACCTATTGAAAAGACAGCCATTGATCGTCTCAGCTCTTTTTCTTTCATGCAAACTCCCTTCACCCCACTATTATAGGCGCATTTTTTTGACCTGTCAAGGTTATATGTGAGGTTTTGTCACATCACTCATCAAACTTTTTCTTAAACCACTTGTTTTTGATGATTTCGACATCTGTATTAACGATAATGGCAATAAAAACCCCACAGAAAGTTTCAAAGACACGAGAAATCACGTAAACAAAAGTATCCCCAGTCGGAATTGATAGGGTGATGATTAACAGAGCAGCAACAGCACCAATGATTCCCGACTTATTATTGAAAGCAACATTTAGCATAATGGTTAACATGGTTAAAATAGGAACAAGTAGCAATGTTACTAAGATGTGTTGGTGAAAGATGGCATTGAAAATATAAAAAATTAAGGACATAATACCACCAATTGTATTGCCTAAAATTCTTGAAAAACCAAATGAAACAGTACGATCTAAATCTTCTCTGAGACTAAAAACAGCTGTCAGCGCCCCTATTTGCAAACCATCCCAACGGCATAACGTAAATAGCAGTAAGACAAAAAAGACAGAAAGACCTGTTTTGAATGTCCTCATGCCAATTTTAAACTGTTTAGGACTGAAACTATACCTCATGTTATTGATTTCCTCACCTTACTTTTAATCATCTTGATACTGTTTATTCTAACATGATTAAGTAGTATTGAAAACTAATTTTACGCAAAAGAGCCTTGTAAACGACTCCATCAGCATTAAGCACTTTTACCCATAGTAAAAAGGCAGGCCTAAGCCTACCTTTACACATTATTATTTTTCTGTTAACGCAGAAAGTCCTGGAAGTTCTTTACCTTCAAGCAACTCCATTGATGCACCACCACCAGTAGAAATCCATGAGAACTTGTCTGCACGGCCTAAGTTGATAGCTGCTGCTGCTGAATCACCACCACCAATGATTGATTTCACTCCTGGTTGTTTAATGATAGCATCCATGACACCAATTGTTCCTGCTTGGAAGTCAGGGTTTTCAAAGACACCCATTGGGCCATTCCATACAACTGTTTTAGCACCAGTAAGAGCTTCATCAAACTTAGCAATTGATTTTGAACCAATGTCAAGTCCAAGGAAACCTTCTGAAACGGCTTCGCCTTCAGTATCACGTACTTCAGTGTAACCAGCAAAAGCATCAGCTTCTTTAGAGTCTACTGGTAAGATTAGTTTGCCGTTGGCTTTTTCAAGAAGGTCTTTAGCAATCTCGATTTTATCTTCTTCAACAAGTGAATTACCAATTTCAATTCCTTGTGCTTTGTAGAAAGTATAAGTCATTCCACCACCGATAAGTACTTTATCAGCTTTGTCAAGAAGGTTTTCAATCACACCAATTTTGTCTGATACTTTTGAACCACCTAAAATAGCAACAAATGGGCGCTCTGGAGTTTCAACAGCTTCTTTGATGTAAGCAATTTCGTTTTCTAACAAGAAACCAGCAACTGCCTTATCAACATTCGCTGAAATCCCAACGTTTGACGCATGCGCACGGTGAGCTGTACCAAAAGCGTCATTGACAAAAATGCCATCGCCAAGGCTTGCCCAGTATTTTCCAAGGTCAGCATCGTTTTTAGACTCTTTTTTGCCATCAACATCTTCAAAACGAGTATTTTCAACAAGAAGAACATCACCATCTTTAAGAGCATTGATTGCATCTTCAAGTTCTGAACCACGAGTAGCTCCTGGGAAGACAACTTCTTGTCCTAGTTTTTCTGATAAGCTTTTAGCGACTGGCGCTAGTGATTTACCATCTTTATCTGCTTCTTCTTTAACACGTCCTAGGTGAGAAAATAGGATTGCACGTCCACCTTGCTCAACAATATACTTAATTGTTGGAAGCGCAGCAGAGATACGGTTATCGTTAGTGATGACACCATCTTTTAGTGGAACGTTAAAGTCAACACGGACGAGAACTTTTTTCCCTTTTAAGTCAAGGTCTTTTACAGTCATTTTAGCCATTTAATAGACTCCTTAATATTTTTTTTACAATCTATTATACCATAATTCTGTTGATAATGATAAAATATGAAAACATTAAGGGGTGATTTCACAAATTTTCAAGCCTTTTGAAAATCAGAAAACCTACTCAAATCGTATAGACATTAACTGCTTAAAAAGCTTCTAAAGCTTTTTCACGTGTATCAAGTTGTTCTTTGCTATCTAGTTTTTTACCATTGTAAACACTGCTTTCCCATGAACCGTACATAGGATTTGGGAAGATAATAAACTTGCTGCCGAACTCTTTGTGCAATTCTTCCAAAAGGGCTTTGCGGTCATCACGTGATGTTTTTGAGAATTCTGCAAAGTCGACTAGGTTATCACCAAATAGCATCACAAGATTTGTGGTTTCGAGAACTTTCTGACGGCGGCTTTCTTTGGATTTCATGCCCTCTTCATAGAATAAGAAATGATCTTTGCCTTGCACTGGAAGACCTTCTTTTTCCAAGTTTTCCATTGTTGGGTCTACTTGCTTAGTGGTTCTGTCTGACACGTAATAGATTTGAACGCCTTTTTCATTAGCATAGGTCAAGAACTCTTTTGCGCCTGCTACTGGTTTAGCTGATTTCTTTTGTACCCAAACGTCCCAAGAATCTGGTGTGAAGGAAGTTCCTTCTTTGATGTTTTTAGCTTGGTAAGGGCTATTGTCTAGGACAGTCTCGTCAATATCTAAAACGATTGAATAAGGTTTTTCACTTTCTTGACCAAGTATAGTGTCTAGACGTTGTCTTGCCACTTGATAACCTTGCAAGTAAAGGGCTTTAGCTTCTTCAGATTGTTGATACCATAGTACTGACATGGTATTTTCTTTGGATTTTAGTTGGTCGTTTGTTAAACGAACCATTTTTTCTTGTTTGTCCTTACTGTCATGAGCGCTTGATTTTTTACCCTCATTCATTGAACAACCAGTCACTAAGACCAAAGATAAGCCTAGAGATACAAGGCTAAGAAGCTTTTTCGATTTCATAAAATCCTCCTATAAATTCACACCAGTTGGGCATGATCACTTTTTAACTACACTTAATTCTATTATATGCGTATCTTCTTGTCAAGATGATAATGGTTTATCAGTAAGAATTTACTCTTTTATTGGTGTTAATTTTTTTTGAAAAGGCTTTTAAATAGTTATTTTACCGATATTATTTCTTATTTACTTGTTTTCGTTCGGTAGTATCTCATGGTTCAAAAAACTGCACAAAAAAGAACCTAGTTAAACTAGGCTCTTGTTATAATTATTTAGCGATTTTTGCAAAGTACTCAAGAGTACGAACAAGTTGTGCTGTATAAGACATTTCATTGTCATACCATGAAACAACTTTAACCAATTGTGATCCGTCAACTTCCATCACTTTAGTTTGAGTTCCGTCAAACAATGAACCAAATGAAATACCAACGATATCTGATGAAACGATTGGGTCTTCAGTGTAACCAAAGCTTTCGTTTGCAGCAGATTTCATAGCAGCGTTAACTTCATCTACAGATACGTTTTTATCAAGAGTTACAAACAACTCAGTTACTGATCCAGTTGGAACAGGAACACGTTGTGCAGCACCGTCAAGTTTACCATTAAGTTCTGGAATAACAAGACCGATAGCTTTAGCAGCACCTGTTGAGTTAGGAACAATGTTTGCTGCTGCAGCACGAGCACGACGAAGATCTCCACCACGGTGTGGTCCGTCAAGAACCATTTGGTCACCAGTGTAAGCATGGATAGTAGTCATCAAACCTTTTTGGATACCAAATGAGTCATGAAGTACTTTAGCCATTGGAGCTAAACAGTTTGTTGTACATGAAGCACCTGAGATAACTGTTTCAGAACCGTCAAGAATGTCATGGTTTGTGTTAAATACAACTGTTTTAACATCGTTTCCACCAGGAGCTGTGATAACAACTTTTTTAGCACCATTTGCATGCAAGTGTTTTTCAGCTGCGTCTTTTTTAGCAAAGAAACCAGTTGCTTCAAGCACGATTTCTACACCATCAGTTGCCCAGTCGATGTTTTCTGGATCACGTTCAGCAGAAACTTTGATAAAGTTTCCGTTTACTTCGAATCCACCTTCTTTAACTTCTACAGTACCATCAAAACGACCTTGTGTTGTATCGTATTTTAATAGATGTGCAAGCATGTTAGGATCTGTAAGGTCATTGATACGAGTTACTTCAACACCCTCTACATTTTGAATACGACGGAACGCAAGACGACCGATACGACCGAAGCCGTTAATACCAACTTTAACTACCATTAGTGATTTCCTCCTTATGAAAATCAAAAGAATTATTATAAAGGGATTTATCCCCTACCTATTGTGAAAAGATTAACTTACAAATAGATGTCATAACCTCTCAACAAAAACTATTATATAACTATTTCAGAAAAAATGCAAATAAATTAGCTATTTTCAGCTTTTTATAGCCTCAATTTTACTGAAAATTAGGCCCTTTTTTCAAAAAACACAACTTAAAAAGGCTCTATAATTTCTGTAG
>NZ_LHQM01000052.1 GCF_001302265.1 Streptococcus phocae
GCTTATAGCTAAACGCGAGAGGAGACGAATATCGTCTTCTCTTTTGTTATATTCAAAGCGAGGGAAATGCGTTTTTTGAAATTGTCAAAGTTCTTGTAACCAAAAGCATTGCGCTTGATGTCTTTGATAAGTTTGTTAGTGGCTTCTAACTTAGCGTTAGAGTAAGGCAATTCAATGGCATTGGTGATGTCATCTCGATAGCGAATAAACGTATTCAAGACTGTTTTAAAAGTCTGATTAAGATGTGATGATGTATCGTGAATTAATTCCCAAAAATGCTTAGTATTCCTCTCTTGCAGGTGGAAAAGGAGTAACTGGTAAAGGTCATAGTAATCTTTAAGTTCAGGGACTAGATTAAACATTTTGTTCAAACACTCTTTTGGAGTTAATGTTTCTCTAAACGTTCGAGCATAGAAAGGCTTAGAAGACAGTTTCCTGCTATCTTTTTGAATGAGTTTCCAGTAGTACTTAAGAGCTCTGTATTCCAGAGATTTATCATCAAATTGCTTCATGATTTTGATTCTAGTCTGATTAAGCGCACGGCTCATGTGCTGGACAATGTGGAAGCGGTCGAGAACGATTTTGGCATTTGGAAATAGCCGTCTAATGAGAGGGATATAGCTCCCTGACATATCAACAGTAACGATTTTCACTGTGTTTCTAGCTTCCTTGGAGTACTTAAAGAAATGATTTCGGATGGTAGTTTGGCGTCTGTTATCGAGGATTGTAATGATTTTCTTAGTATTGAAATCTTGGGCGATAAAGGCTAATTTCCCCTTTTGATAAGAGAATTCATCCCAGGAGAGCACTTCTGGCAAAGTGGTGTAATCTTCTTGGAATCGAAATTGCTTGAGCTTGCGATAGACGGTTGAAGTAGAGATAGCTAGCTTAGAAGCAATATAGGTAAGAGCTTCTCTATTGAGCAATAGCTGAGCGATTTTCTGTCTCACCATCTCAGAAATTTGGCAATTTTTCTTAACGAGAGTTGTTTCAGATACCGTGACTTTCCGACAGGCTTTGCATTGAAATCGTCTCTTTTTCAAGCGAATGAGGCTAGGGAAACCCGCAATCTCAATAAAAGGGATTTTAGAAGGCTTTTGGAAGTCGTATTTGATTTGTTTTCCCATACAGTGCTTACATTTAGGAGGGTGATAATCAAGTGTAGCGATGACTTCGATATGGGTATCGTGTTGAATAGCTTTCGTCAAGGTAATATTTTTGTCTTTAATTCCGATAAGCAATGTGGTATTATTGATGTGTTCCATAAGATACTTTCTAATGATGGTTTGGTCGCTTTTCATTATAAGTCTTATGGGACTTTTTTGGTACTCAAAAAGCCCTATAATCTCCAGAGTGGAGTTACCCACTACAGAAATTATAGAGCC
>NZ_LHQM01000053.1 GCF_001302265.1 Streptococcus phocae
TAACATTCAATCAGTATTTGCCTGTATTCTTTTTTTGACAGTTGAATGATGGTGTGTTTAATAGCATCTAGTTCCTCTAAGGTACATTTTCGGGTTATTTCAAGGCTTTTTCTGCGCGTGGAATGGTAATCTATATCAAACTGGTAAAGCTCGTTATACGTAACATCAGAGCTATTGGCGATACGTTACCATCTATGGAACTCTTTTAGTTTAAGAACGGCATTCTTTTTGATCACCTAATACCTTTAGCACCTCAGGGTAATTAAAAACATTCATCCGCTTAATGTCTTTGTCTCGTTGCTCTTCAAACTAAAGATAAATCGCCATCTCTTAGAAATATTAGTATTGATAATATTTCTAAAAGATGTTCCGTGTGGGCAGCTTTTTCATTTATTTGTTTGTTTTGTAAACTGTACCCTTTTTTGTAACACTTTGTTTTTAGCTTCTAAAATGGTTGTTAAGCTCCTTTTTAGATCAGTTATATAAAAAATATCAGACTAATGGATAGGAGCGCTAAAAATGTGCTTATTTTAAATCTGAGAGTGCTATTCTTTGTGGTAAGGGGTTAAGCCAAGTATATTTATGAAACGCTTTAGGATTAAGCTTTTAATCTTCGCTAAAAATGGCAAAAAAAGTGGATATCATTCCTCCCCACCATAGCCATCATCATATCTATAAGTTCTTTGTTCTGACTAAATACCAAAATATAATATAAACTCGTGGTGCTAGTTATTTTCAAAATACAATAAAAAGCCCAAAAGGACTATACTGTAAGTGCCTAACAAACAGGAGGTTAATCCAAATGAACCATTTACAGTATACCGCTAAATCTCATCACTTACAATGGAATTTGAAGCAATTATCAAAAATATGCCAGCAGCTATATAGGGATTATTGTCCTGAATCTTTCAAACATCGTCATAATATCAGCTTATCTAAGGTTTCAGATCAATCGTTATTAGTTTTGCTTATTTTACAAGCTGAACTAGGCATTAAGTCACAACGGCATTTTTATCGTATCTGTCAACTCTTTCCTTGCGGTCATCTTCTTGAAAGAAGTCGTTTTAATCGACGTTCAAGACAGTTGATTTGGTTAGTTCAAGTCATTAGACAAGCAATGAA
>NZ_LHQM01000054.1 GCF_001302265.1 Streptococcus phocae
TTCTAGGAATCCAAAACTGTTCTTGATATAGCGGATGACTAGCTATATTGATACGAACTAAGACTGCTTTTTCTGTAGCTCTAACCACCTGTTCAACCGCAATATAAACTTTTTGCTTCTGTAATTTAGGATTCTTTCGCTTTTGAGCAGTCCAAGCTCTGGCAAATACCAGGTTTGATTGAGTCTCAGTCAAATGATAAGCAGCCACCTTTGCTGAAGCATAGGCTTTAAACGCTGCGTAACTCGTAAAAGTCTTCTCAT
>NZ_LHQM01000055.1 GCF_001302265.1 Streptococcus phocae
TACAGTTGACAATGAGCCGCTATTTCCAAGCATATTTTGTGTCAAATTATGAAACTAGAATGATTAGCTTTCTCGTTTACGGTTAAGGAAGAAACCAAGACCTAGAGTTGTTAATAACATCGTGCCAAAAGTTGCTAGCGAACTAGGTGTTTCATTCGTTTTTGGCAATGACTTCATTGATTTAGAAGCCATTAAAGGTGTTTTGTTAGCTTTAGTGATATTTTTTTCTTGGCTTACTGTCATTTTAGTGCCAAGAGGCTGTGGAGATGGCACTGTTTCATGTTGTGTCATTGTCTGCTCAACTTGATTTTGAGAACCTTGAACTACTTTATCAGCTTCAGAATCTTGAACAGTAGTTACATCAGTGTGATTCTGGTTGCTTTGAGTATCGGCTTGGCCAGTTTCACCTTTGTCACCTTTAGCTCCAGTGTCGCCTTTATCGCCTTTATCGCCTTTATCGCCTTTATCGCCTTTATCGCCTTTGTCGCCTTTATCGCCTTTGTCACCTTTAGATCCGGTAGCGCCTGTTTCTCCAGTGTTACCTTGGATGCCTTGCTCGCCTTGAGCTCCGGTAGCGCCTGTTTCTCCAGTGTTACCTTGAATGCCTTGCTCGCCTTGAGCTCCGGTAGCGCCATCTACACCGTCAACGCCATTTTGACCTGCAATACCTTGGGCTCCAGTTTCACCCTTAGGTCCTTGAGCGCCATCTACACCGTCAACGCCATCAATGCCGTCTTTACCTGGAGTTCCTTGTTCGCCCTTAGCTCCGTCAACACCATCTTTACCTGGAATTCCTTGTTCACCCTTAGCTCCGTCAACACCGTCAACGCCATTTTGACCTGCAATACCTTGGGCTCCAGTTTCACCCTTAGGTCCTTGAGCGCCATCTACACCGTCAACGCCATCAACGCCGTCTTTACCTGGAGTTCCTTGTTCGCCTTTAGCTCCGTCAACGCCATCAACGCCATTTTCTACAAGTTCTTTTTTCAATAATTCATCTGATTCTTTATCGTAATTATTATCTCCATCTTTATCGAGATAAGTAATAATCCAAACGCCTTGACCATCTTTTTCCAAGTCTACCTTAACACACTCACAGTTAACAGTATCAATAGCAGATGAAGCTTCTTCTGGTGTCAGTTCAGGGGTAAATTTATTTTTAAGACCAATTAAAACTTGATTACTTTCGTTCTTTGGCATATATAAAGATATTTCTAAATTATTAGATTCTACCATACGTTCTTTTGAAATCAAAAATTCAAATGCTTTAGCTCTTTTGTCACCATTTTCTTTTGACTCGTAATAGCTTGAAGAATCTATATTAGTTTTATCTGCGAAGTACCAAATAGCATCTTGTGTAACAGAGATTTGCTGTGCCTTTGTTAAATCTTTCAAGGGTGTATTGTTTTCAATGCTCGTATTATTAGGATAACCAAAATATAACACTCTTTTTATGTCTTGCTCTAGCTGGTCAGCCTCATTTTCTCCCATATCTTTACCCTCAGCATTGGAATAAAGACCTTTGATACCACCTTTAATAATATTATATTGGAATTTATTAGATTCTTCTTGACCCTGTGGAGCACCTTTGTTTATTTGATAACAAAAAACATGAAAGGCTTCTGTCTCGGGATCTTTTTGTGCCATTAATTCATGATAGCCATCTTCAAATGGATTCTTTATTGCTGCGTCGTAAGCAAGCCAGTTCCATTGAATATCTGAATCTGATTTAACTGTGCCAGCAGGAGCTAAGAAAATTCCTCCCGCTACGCTAGCGATTGTGATAAATTGGGTTAGTTTCTTTTTGTTATTCTTTTGCATTGAGGTAAATCCTTTTTCTCTTTTTTAATTTTCACTTTTTTTCGACAGATTTAAATATTCTAAAAATTTTAAGCAACTTCCTTTGATTCTATATTAATAATCGTCATAGGTCAAGGATTTTGACACTAGGTCACTTCTTATTTTAAAAAAGAAATACTTGTTTAAGACACTTCTTTAGGATAGCTAAAAGCGACTCCTAAAGAAGTCGCTCAGCTTGAAAGTAAGACTAGCCTCTTTCTTGATAAATAAGAAAGGGAACTTTGATTCTTTAAGATAAATTGATTGCAAAGAAAGGCATAGATTAGTTATTCAAACCTAATCTTTCTTTTTATATAACATACCTGATATAGCAATGGTAAACATTCCTAGCAAAATCGATAAGACAGAATTAACTTCTCCTGTTTTTGGCAACTCCATTGATTGATTTGCTTGAGTCCCCTTTGGTTCTTTCACGATTGTATCTTTGATAATTGCCTTTGTAAGGTTAGTGTCTTCTATCGTTTCGGTAACAAGACCTTCATGGGAACCAGAAATCGGTGACGCATCAATGCTGTCTTCAACAATGTCAATAAGGTTTGTCTCTTCTATCGTTTCAGTAACAAGACCTTCATGGGAACCAGAAATTGGTGACGCATCAATGCTGTCTTCAACAATGTCGATAAGGTTTGACTCTTC
>NZ_LHQM01000056.1 GCF_001302265.1 Streptococcus phocae
GTAGAAACCACTAAAAAAAATAAATTTACAAGAAAGCAATGGATTTTAATCTGGATACTATCCATAATACTTGTTTTGTTGTTATTGTATATTTCGTTTAAATATAATATTATAATTTAAAATAATGCCTTAAAAATAAAAAAAACCTAAGGAATGAGCCGCACCCCAAAAGTTAGACACAAAATCTAACGATTGGGGTGTTTTTTTGATGAAATCGACTTGTGAAAATAAACTAGAGATATATGAACTAAGAAGGAATGGTATGACCTGGTCTCAGATTAGTGAAACATACGATGTTAGTCCTTCCAATCTCCAGTACCTGATAAAGCTTATGGATAGGTATGGTGTTTAGAGTGTTAGAAAAAGAAAAAATAACTACTATTCCTCTGAACTAAAAAAAGAAATGATTGATAGGGTTTTACTAGAAAATAGATCTATCAAGGCAATTGGACTATGGTCCCCCAAGCTATGGCATGCTTTCTAATTGGATAGCACAATACAAGAAAAATGGGTATACTATTGTTGAGAAAACAAGAGGGAGGGCAAGAAAGATGGGGCGTCATCCAAAGAAGAAACTCGAGGAAATGACTGAGTTAGAGTGACTCCAATATGAGGATGAATACCTTAGAGTGAAACGGTTACACTAACGAAAATAGAAACTTACTTTACTTGATATGTCTATATGATAGGGTTAGCCTTGGTAGGAGTCCTGTTGTCTATTGTAAGCTTGGGGAAGACCAGTCTTTTATTCTGGATTAGGCTCAGTATAGATTGCAATCCTGGTGACACAGTTATTTCTTGGTCCGTCTCATTGCCATTAGTTGCCAATGATTATGTTGTTTAGCCCCTGCCATGTTTTGACGTAAGGGGGTCCAAAGATGACAGCCTTTCTGTTTTTAATGATTTCTAAGTTCATAACTAAGATACCCTAAATCAGCTAAAATATAATGTTGCTGGCAATTTTCTAGTAAGTCATCAACTGCTCTAATATCGTGTACTGAGGCAGGAGTCACAACATCATTCAGAATATAGCCTGATAAAGTGACCAGCATATGTACTTTGAATCCATAGAACCAAAGATGTTTAGAAGCATTGTAACCAATGTCTGTCAAATCATTAAAAATACGTGTTCTATAGTTACGGACAGGTTGACAAAGTGGCAAGGGAAAGCTATCTATAATCACAATAGAATCAGGGAAGAACTGAGTATTCATTGCTTGTCTAATGACTTGAACTAACCAAAAAAAGAGTTTTAATCTCTTCTTTTACATATGTAATCAGGATTTCTCTTCGTTTGACGCGAAAAATTATTATATTTAAAAATAGCGAGAATTTCTTAATAAATCATCATCACTAACCCAAATAAGGTTAAACCAAATATTTTATAACAGACTTAGTCCTGCATGGTACAGGATTAAGTCTTTTTAGTTTGACGTTAATATAAAGACTGTTTCACTGTCTTTACTTGTCAAGATTTATCAGTTGCTAAAAAACAAAAAATAGAAACAGATACTAAAATATTTAAAAAATCCTCAATTGTCAAGTCAAGTGCAACAATTGTTATCTGACTAAGTCAACGTGTTTTATGCGGTTTGAGCTAGCTCAAACCGTTTTTTAGCAGATTGATAGCCATGTATTCTTCTTAGCCTATCATTGATGGCTTGGTTGTAAGTTTCCAGTTCAGTTAGAGTCAGCTCTTTTAGCGAGACCTCTTTGGGAACGAACTCCCTCAGTAAGCCATTGAAGTGTTCATTAGTTCCACGCTCGTGAGAGGTATAAGCATGAGCAAAATAGATATCGACACCCTCTAGTTCACTTAGTAAAGCGAACTCACTCCCATTATCAGCGGTTATAGACTTGATAGGATAGTCTTTCATATCATCTAAAATAGCCTGATTAACGTACTCAGCTTTCTTTTCAGGAAGTTTAATCGTCAGGGCATATCTGGTTTGTCGCTCAATCAAAGTCAAGATAGAAGGTTCTCCAGCAGTCTTTAATCCAAGTACCGAGTCAATTT
>NZ_LHQM01000006.1 GCF_001302265.1 Streptococcus phocae
GCGAGAAAGCTGTCAAAATCGCTGAAATTGTCGCCCGAAATGCTGTTGAAGCAGTTGAACAAATCACTTATGACAAAGACATAAAAGGCATTGAAAAACTAACGGAAGCCAAAGTTGCAGTTCGTGACGAATTATCAAAACACAATGTTTATTTGTCTGACAAGCAAATGGAAGTCTTTATCGAAGCAGCTGTTAAACGCATGAATGACAACTGGAAAGGTTAATGGTATGACCTTTTTAGACCAAATAAAGCAAGGTTGTTTAGATGGGTGGGTTAAATACAAAATTCTACCATCCTTGACCGCAGCTCAAGCTATCTTAGAGAGTGGGTGGGGCAAGTATGCCCCGCATAACGCTCTGTTTGGTATCAAGGCAGATAAATCTTGGACTGGTAAATCTTTTAACACAAAAACCCAAGAAGAGTATCAGCCTGGCGTCGTCACGGACATTGTGGACCGCTTCAGAGCTTACGACAGTTGGGGTGAGTCAATCGCTGACCATGGCCAGTTTTTAGTAGATAATCCACGATACAAATCAGTGATTGGCGAGACTGACTACAAAAAGGCTTGTCACGCTATCAAAGATGCAGGTTATGCCACAGCTAGTGATTATGCTGAATTGCTTATTCAGTTGATTGAGGAAAACAACTTGCAAAAGTGGGATATGGAAATTCTGAAAAACACAAAGGAGAAATCAATGGCGACAGCAAACGAGATTGTAAAATACTGTGTTGACCTTGCCAACGCAGGTATGGGAGTAGACAAAGATGGCGTTTTTGGTACGCAATGTGCAGACTTGCCTTGCTTTATTGCCAAGAATTGGTTCGGAGTTGATTTGTGGGGGAATGCGATTGACTTATTGAACGCAGCTTCAGCGCAAGGTTGGGAAGTTCATTACATGCCAACAGAAGAAAATCCAAAGGCTGGCGCAATTTTTGTCAAAAGGGAAGCTAGCCACGACTATGGACACACAGGCGTCGTAATAAAAGACAGTGACGGATACACCATGAAAACCATTGAACAAAACATAGATGGCAATTGGGACGCTTTACAGGTTGGAGGACCAGCTAGATTTAACGCTAGAGATTTCGTCGATATTGTCGGTTGGTTCTATCCTCCGTACGAAAAGGCAGGCGAACCTGTTAGTACAGAGCCACAAAACTCTGATACAATCGTAGAAACACCAAAATCTGGAGCTTTTACGCTTGATGTATCAGAGATTAACGTTAGACGGTGGCCTAGTCTAGCCAGTGAAGTAGTAGACAGCTATAAGCAAGGCGATGTAGTTAACTTTGACAGCGAGGGCTATGCGAATGGTTACTGGTGGATTAGCTACGTTGGTGGCTCTGGCAAGCGTAATTACATGGCTATCGGTCAAACTGATAAAGACGGTAATCGAATCAGCTTGTGGGGTAAATTAGTGTAACCGACATTTGTGTCGGTACCAAAAATAGGAGGTAAAGCTCCGAGATAAGACAAATGCCCTCGATTTGCGGGGGCTGTTTTTGTTATCTTGTTATATTTTCGAGGGTATGCTACTATAGAGATGATAAAAGCAAGAGAGGGTACATTGAGTTTTGGAAGACAAGTGGCTATTTTTGGATGATTCTGGACAACTTAGTAATAGTGGAACACATAATTATTTTTTATATGGAGGCATTTTTATAGAAAACGAGAAGGCCTACAATCTATTTATGAATATTGTCAAACAACAATGTCAATTTTTCGGAATAAATGGAGAAATAAAAGGTTCTGACATTAAAATCAAACACCGAAAGAAATTATTACAAGCATTTTCCGAAGTCCCTGGAATCCATCAAGTCTTCTTGGTAGAAGATGTACGTCAGTTAGAAAGGGTGGACTTCGAGAATAAGAAAAAGATACGTTTTCACAAAAATTACTTACTTAAACGTATTGTTGAAAAATTGCATAAAGAAAAATTAATAAACGCAAAAACCATCTTACATATCAATATTGATCTAGAAATGTTGTCAGAAGAAAGATATAGAAATAATTTAGAAAAACACCTCAACGATTACTGGAAAAATAAATCTTCTTATTTGAAGGGGATAGAGTATAGCCAATTTATTCCTAAGATTGGCTCTCAGTTCGTTGTAAAATTTTTAGACTCACGACATCATCGTTTTATACAAGTTGCAGACCTATTGGTAAACACAAAATACAGAAGATACAAAAATACTACAAAATGTTGTTCAGAGTTTTTGAATCCTGAAATATGTATCAAAGTCCCTGATTTCTTTACTAGTGGAAAAGAAAAAATTGACTAATTTTTAGAGATGTTATATACTATAAGTGCAAGTATTACCTTGTTTAACGTTATAAGTAACGAAGAGATTCTATGGGTAATGCCGTCTTATAACGGGAAAAGCCACCAGCTAGGTTGGCTTTTTCTTTTTATTGGCAAGAATCGCCTGACACTAGCGACTAATAAATAAAAACGCTCAGATTAATTTCTGGGCGTTTTTTTGTTTTATTTGTTAATTTACGTTAAGCAGCTTCTTCAAGCTCTTCCGTTTCTACATCGCTTGGTATTTCACTTTGAGTTGGATTAAGCATCATTCCTGTTTTGTAATCAAGCTCAGCTAAAGGAGAAGTATTATCTAGCACCACTGATGTTATGCCGTAATTATCAATCCTTTCTTTGTTGCCACCCAACTTAATTTGGAGTAGATTACCATTTTCATCAATTCCAACATATTGTAATACCACTTGGCGCGGAACTAGCTCGTCTCCTTGATAAATTGGCGTAACTTTGTAGTCTAGCCAAAAGTTAGGATGTAGGGCCAGCCAACTGTCCAGCCTATTTTCGTAATAAAGCATTCCTAAAGGATTTCTGTCACTAAAACCAGTATTGAGATATTTTGTCATTGTAACTAAATTTTTAGGTTCATCATTTAAGCCGCTAAACTGGTAACCTACTAGATGACCACGATCCATTAACCATGCCTTTTTCCCTTTAGAATCAGTCAGTTGATAATTATGCCACCCTGGAGGGTTAAAGCGGAGCCCTTTTCTTTGAATCTTAGGCTCATCTTGGTCTCTAAGTTGAATATGTGCGTAGGTCGCTCTATTCAGAAAATCAAGTTCTCCTAAGGAAATTTGATAGCTACCATTAAACGGCAAAATTCCAGGCGTTTGACTAGCTGGCTTATTGAGCGAGACATGGACTGTGTCTGGGAAAGTTCGAATTTTTTTTGCAGCTTGGACAGAGCTAGTTGTAAAAAGAGATAGAAAGATTAGTAGAAGAACTGTTAATTTTCTCGTACTACGGTGACGTGGTATAGCCATACTAAGGCCCTCCTTTTTTTGTTTAATTTTATCACAAATATAATAGTTTTTGCGAATTAATTTCGAATAATATAATAGGAGGAAAGTTATGCTAACATACGATGAATTTAAAGAAGCGATTGATGGTGGATATATCACAGAAGACACAGTGATGATCGTGAGAAAACACGGATTGATATTTGATTACGTATTGCCAGGTGAAGAAGTTAGGCCACACGAAACCGTGATGACAGAAAAAGTAGTATGTGCTCAGAGAATTGCAATAAAAAAGTCGGTCAAAAATCGGTCAAACAACATTAAAACCACTGATATAGAGGCACTATAAATCCGTCTACCGCCTTTTTTGACACTTTGGGTCCTTGTATGACCTTATAAAAGCCTTGATAAATCAAGGCTTTTTTGTTTTTTAAAAGGATAGAAAGGGATACTATTTATTCGGTCAAAAATCGGTCAACTTCCTAAATATGTTTTGAATGTCCTGATTATTTTTCTCATTACGTGTCTTTCAGTTGGTGGATTTACTTGATTAATCACAAGATAAAAACTCTTAAACGGGATTAGAAGATAATACTTCCCTTGCTGATAAAGTAGAATATCATTAAACAGAAAATTAGCATCAAAAGGTATATCATTTTTTTATTTTGATATGATATCATTTCAATAAGAATTAGGAGCGGTTGCCCCACCCTTATCTTGAACCTCTACTTAAACTTCCTTGCTTGGTGTTTTTGTTTAGGTTCTTTTTAATACCTTGTATGACCTTAAAAAGAAAAGCAAGAAATCCCCCACACCTTAATCAAGATGTGGGGGATTTTTGAGGAGAAAATGTAGTTGTTGTTAAATGAGTGTTAGTTTAGTGCTGGTCTAGCCAATGTTTAGCGGCTTGCAGGTTGTCTAATCGAATTTCGTGACTATTTACCCAAAATTGTTGGACATTGGCGTTGCGTTGTTCAAATAAATCAATGACCTCATGGCAATCGGTGATTGGTACAATCGGGTCATTGGTTCCCATTGACAAGAACACTTTTGTGTCGGGTTTTTCTTGGGTTAGATGGCTCGTATCAACAGGGTACATTGGGGCAAACAAGATGCCTTTTTTAAGTGGTGAGTTATCAGCTAGTAGTATATTGATAGCGATGTTGGCACCATTTGAAAAACCGACTAAGACCGCCTCGGCTAAGTCAAAGTGATAGGTTTTGGCAGCTTCTTTGAGGAAAGCAAGAAGCTCTTGTCCACGTTTTTCCAAGTCGGCCACGTCAAATTGCCCTTCAGCATGGCGTTTGAAAAAGCGTAAGGCACCATTTTCATTAACCGAACCTCTAAGGCTTAGTAAGTTAGCTGTTGGGTTTAAAAACTCAGCTACAGATAGGAGGCTTTCTTCGTTGCCACCTGTTCCATGTAATAAAATGAGGGTTGGCCCATTGGCTTGGCCCTGTTGAAAAATGTGCTCCATAACAATCTCCTTATGATTTGGATAAATAGGCAAAGACCTGACTGATGCGCTGGCCTGCTAGATGAGTGAGTTCCTTACCATCTAAGATGACTCGACTCACCAAATAGTTGTCCTGTAAGTCAGGTACTTCTTTGAGTTGAGCAGTCATGAAAGCATCGACGGTCTTGTAGACGGCTGTTTGCTCGGCTTCTTTTGTCAGATAATAGTGTACGGTTAACATAGTGTTTCTCCTTTATCTGTCAGGGTCTTTCTAATCGTGTTAATTCTCCCAAGCTTGCGTAGTCTTGACCGGCCAGTCGGCTCATAGGGTCAAGTTTATCTGGTAGGACGTACGTGTTTTGATAGACGGCATCATCCATGTGGTAGTGAACAACACGCAGCAACATCAAATCGGCAACGACTTGCCCTTGATCATCTGTGATGGGAATGTGGTCATAAAGTTTGGTTTCAAAGCGTGTTTTAGCTTCTAAGACTCCAGGTGTTTGGATTTGACTAGATGCAACTGCCGTCATCCCAGTTAAGGGTAGCTCACTTTCATTTTCAGGAAGGGCTTTGGCAGCTTGGTTGACCATTTCGAGGTTGTCAGACGATACCGAATGAATCACAGCTTCGCCTTGCCTAAGGATGTTCCTTGCACTGTCTTTCATGACACCGTCTTTTCTCTGGATACTAACGGATACCACTGGAGGGTTGTAAGATACGATGTTGTAAAAGCTAAATGGTGCTAGATTTAAGTGCCCCTCCTTAGATAAGGTAGATACAAAGGCAATGGGCCTTGGAATAACGGTTCCAATGAGGATTTTATACTCTTCTTTTGGGGTGAGTTGCGATTGTTCAATAGATAACATAGGGTCTCCTTTTGGCAGGCGTTACGAGTTAGTCAAGGTTCAATGGGTCAAGGTTGTTAACGATCTCTGAGCGTCTGCTTTCATACATGTCAGGCAATTGGAGGTGTTGTCCCAGCTGATCAATAGACTCATCGACCGCCATGCCAGGTCCTGTAGTGGCAAATTCATAGATGACTTTGCCACTTTCTCTGAGGTAGATGGATTGGAAGTATTTTCTATCGCGAACGACGGTTACGTGAAAGCGGTCGGCTTCAAATCCTTTTTGATAAGTTTTTAGAGCATCGAGGTCAGCTACGTTCCAAGCAATATGGTGCCCTGTTCCTGGCCCCCAACTGCCTCTGTCAAAGCTTGTTTTAGGAAGAAGGATTTCATGGGCCAAATCACCAACGGTTTTTAGTCTAAGGTAATTGTCATCTTGGTCGACATCAACCAATCCCATATAGTGTTTTAGGAATTGTTGACTAGCGGTGTAATCATTGGATAACAGAATAGCTCCGTGGAAGCCTAATATAGCAGGATCGCTATGGCTATCATCGCTTTCAACAAGGGCTAAATCAAGGCTGTGTCGGTCTTGGAAAAAGAGGGCAGGGGCTTGGAACCAGTTCGTTTCCTTAAAAGGTACTTGATGATCTTGGAGTTGCTGTTTCCAAAAGCTTAAGGAACCTTTTGGGACGCGAAAGGCAATGCGGCCCACTTGGCCACTTCCTTTTCGTCCAGGCTCTGCGCCATCCCAAGGGAAAAAAGTAATCAAAGTCCCGTTATCAGCAGCTTGGTTCGCAAAGTACAAATGGTAGACATTTGGGTCGTCAAAGTTGACGGTTTGCTTGACCAAGCGTAGCTTTAAAATGTTTCGGTAAAAGTCTAAGTTTTCATGAACATTGCCGATAATAGCGCTGATGTGATGAATGTGTTGAATGGTTTCCATAAGCTTGTCCCTCTTTCAAAAATATTAGTGTCGTTTGGTATCAAATGGGCGAACCATTTCCTCGATAACGTGACGTTTAGGCTCTAAAAATGGTGGGAGTGATAGGGTTTCGCCGAGTGTTTCATAAGGCTCGTCGGTCGCAAATCCAGGACCGTCGGTTGAAATCTCAATTAAGATGTGACCGACACGAGAATAGAGTGCTTCAAAATAGAAGCGGTCGACCAATCCTGAGCTCATAATGCCTAGCGATTCGTATTTATCAGCCCAGTGACGGATAGCTTCGCTATCTTTTACACGAAAAGAAACGTGGTGAACTTCGCCATAGCCTTGAACGGCTTGTCGACTTTCTTCGTCTTTACGCAGAATCACTTGGCCACCGTGACCACCTTCACCAACCTCAAGAATGGTATAGTCGTCGCCACTTTGTAGGACACGCATGCCGTATACTTGCATCAAATAAACCTTGAAATCTTCGTAGTAGCTCACTGTGATTTCGACAGGTCCTAACCCATAGATGGCTTTGTCAGTAGGAACTGGTCCTTCTTGCCAAGGGATACCAGGGGCAACCCCTTTGTTGTGCTCGTCTGAGACTAGTTGGTAACGTTGTCCATCTTCTTCTTCAAAAGGTAGTGCTTTATGACCAAAGAGGTCGATAATGCCGTCATGTTTGACTCCGAATTGTTCAAAACGCTCAAGATAGTAGTCTAGCGCAGCGTCGTTAGGCACTCGAAAACCGACACGTGAGATAGAGTTGGTTCCACGAATCCCTTTAGGGTTATCAGGAAAATCAAAGAAAGTCATGTCTGTTCCTGCAGAGCCTTTGTCGTCGGCAAAAAAGGTATGGTAAGTGTGGATGTCGTCTTGGTTAACTGTTTTTTTAACCAAGCGCATGCCTAAAACTTCAGTGAAAAAGGTGTAGTTGCGTTCAATGTCATTGGTCATAGCAGTGACGTGGTGAATACCGATAAGTGCTGTGTCAGTCATAATAGGGTCCTCTTTTTTCTGTAAAATCAGTAGAAACCAGCAAAACTAAAATCTTGCCTCTAGGTTTCTAGGAGATGTATCATGACTATATGATAGTACTAATTAGTGACAATTTCAACTAATATGCTCAGGACAGATGACTTTGCTGGCAAAGTTAGTAAGATGGCTAGTGCTTATCGACTCGTTGAAACGATTTTAAAAAATAATTATATAAGTAAAAAAGGGATCAATGGGTTCTAAAAAACCGTTGACAAGAGCAATTATTAATGATACACTGGTTAAGTAAATTAGTTTATGAGTTAGTATTTGTGTTTCACATCTTTATTTCTCTCTATTTTTACAAAATGATTTATAGAAAGGAAGTGGATGTATATGGCACAAGGTACAGTTAAATGGTTTAACGCTGAAAAAGGTTTCGGTTTTATTTCAACTGAAAACGGTCAAGATGTCTTCGCACATTTTTCAGCTATTCAGACTCCAGGATTTAAATCTTTGGACGAAGGACAAAAAGTGGAATTTGATGTAGAAGATGGTCAACGTGGCCCTCAAGCAGTTAATATCACAAAAATGTCTTAATCACATTAAAATAGATTAAACTAAACAGACACTTTCACGAGTGTCTGTTTTTTTGTGTTCTAAAGCGGTTTTAGAATGATTTAGATTTGCTTTTCCATTGTGCTATTTGATATAATGATAGTCAGTTTTAGTCAAAAGCAATAGATTATGGTTAAAGTCATAAACCGATTGCTTATTAGTAAAGGAGTGACTGTATGCCAACGAAAAATACTTCAGATAGTATTGAAGAATACATCAAAGAGTTGTTAGCTCAATCAGGAATCGCGGAAATTAAACGCTCCTTGCTAGCTGATTCTTTTCAAGTGGTGCCAAGTCAGATAAACTATGTCATTAAGACGCGTTTCACGCAAAGCAGAGGCTATGAGGTCGAAAGTAAGCGCGGCGGCGGCGGCTACATACGCATCGCCAAGGTGCATTTTTCGGACAAACACCATCTGATTGGCAACTTAATGGCCTCAATAGAAGACCAACTCAGTGAACAGGTTTTTACAGACTCGGTTCAACTGTTATTTGATGAACAATTATTAACACATCGCGAGGGAAATATGATACTGGCTATGGCGTCAGATGATGTTTTAGGCCATGACGGACCAACCATTCGCACTCGTATGCTTAAATGCTTACTGCAGCGAATTGATAGAAAGGGAAGTAACTAATCATGATGTATTCAAAAAAAATGCAAGACATTTTTACACAAGCCCAATTTCAAGCAGAGCGCTTTGATAGCCAATACCTAGAGACTTGGCACGTCTTACTAGCTATGGCAGTGACAGAGCAGTCCTTGGCAGGATTAGTCCTTAGCGAATTTGACCACAAAATTGCGGTTGAAGAGTATGAAGCAGCTGCTATTTTGGCAATTGGGAAGAGCCCAAAAAGCGAGGTAACTCAAGTTGCTTTTAAACCACAATCCAAAGCCTTGTCAGATTTGCTCGCATTTGCTCGTGCTATTTGTCAAGTGGTTGGGGATCAAGAAATTGGCTCAGAGCATGTGCTCTTTGCCATGTTGTTAAATCCAGAATCCTTGGCCAGCCGTCTCCTAGAGCTAGCAGGCTACCAATTAAAAGATAAAAATGGCGATGAACCACGATTAGCAGATTTGCGCAAAGCCGTTGAGACCCATGCTGGTTATAGCAAAGAAACCATCAAAGCTATCCATGAGCTACGCAGACCGAAAAAACAAAAAAATACGGGGACTTTCTCAGAAATGATGAAACCTCAGAGTACCGCGGGTGATCTATCTGATTTTACCAGAGACCTGACAGAAATGGCGAAACAAGGCTTACTAGAGCCAGTTGTTGGTCGAGACAAAGAGATTTCACGAATGGTACAGGTTCTGAGCCGTAAAACTAAGAATAATCCTGTTTTGGTAGGAGATGCCGGTGTCGGGAAAACAGCCTTAGCCTATGGATTAGCACAGCGAATTGTTAACGGTGCGATTCCGTATGAGCTGCAAGACATGCGGGTGCTGGAGTTAGACATGATGAGTGTGGTGGCAGGGACTCGCTTTCGCGGTGATTTTGAAGAGCGCATGAATCAAATTATTGACGACATTGAGGCTGATGGCAAGATTATTCTCTTTATTGATGAGTTGCACACTATTATGGGATCAGGCAGTGGTATTGATAGCACGCTAGATGCTGCTAATATCTTGAAACCAGCCTTGTCTCGTGGTAGCCTCCGCATGGTGGGTGCGACCACTCAAGACGAATATCAAAAACATATCGAAAAAGATGCGGCCTTGTCACGCCGTTTTGCAAAAATCATCATTGAAGAGCCACGTTTAGAAGATGCCAACCAGATTTTATTGGGACTTAGAGCTTCTTATGAAAAGTATCATAATGTTGTGATTTCAGATGAGGCCATTCATACTGCTGTTAAAATGGCGCACCGTTATTTGACTAGTAAAAATCTACCAGACTCAGCGATTGATTTGTTAGACGAGGCGAGTGCGACGGTGCAAAGCCTTGTTAAAAAATCAAGTCCAGATAAGATTACACCACTGGATCAAGCTCTGATTGATGGTGATATGAAGAAAGCATCAGCTATTTTAGCGAAAGCGTCAAAAAATAAAAAAGCTAAACCAACTCCTGTTACCGAAGATGACATCATGTCTACTTTGAGCAAGTTATCAGGCATACCAGTTGAAAAAATGAGCCAAGCGGATAACAAAAAGTACCTCAATCTGGAGAAGGAACTGCACAAGCGCGTGATTGGGCAAGAAACAGCTGTATCTGCGATTTCACGGGCTATTCGCCGTAATCAGTCAGGTATTCGAACAGGAAAACGGCCGATTGGTTCGTTCATGTTTTTGGGTCCGACAGGTGTCGGAAAGACTGAACTAGCAAAAGCCTTAGCCCAAGTCTTGTTTGACGATGAGTCGGCTTTGATTCGTTTTGACATGTCTGAATACATGGAAAAATTTGCGGCTAGCCGATTAAATGGTGCACCTCCAGGCTATGTTGGCTATGATGAGGGGGGCGAATTGACTGAGAAAGTCAGAAATAAACCTTATTCCGTTTTGCTGTTAGACGAGGTTGAAAAAGCCCATCCTGACATTTTTAACGTCTTGCTTCAAGTGCTTGACGATGGAGTGTTGACAGATAGTCGCGGACGCAAAGTTGATTTTTCAAATACCATCATCATCATGACCAGCAACCTGGGAGCAACAGCTCTAAGAGATGACAAAACAGTTGGTTTTGGAGCAAGGGACATCAATCATGACTATCAAGCCATGGAAAAACGTATTTTAGAAGAGCTGAAAAAAGCTTATCGACCTGAATTCATTAACAGGATTGATGAAAAAGTTGTTTTCCATAGCTTATCTCAGGACAACATGAAAGATGTGGTCAAAATTATGGTGCAACCATTAATTGCCACACTGGCTGAAAAAGAGATTGCCTTAACCTTCCAACCATCAGCCCTTGCTTACCTTTCTCAAAAAGGATATGATCCTGAGATGGGAGCTCGACCACTGCGTCGTACCTTGCAGACACAGGTGGAAGATCATTTGTCGGAGCTTCTGCTTTCGGGGGCGCTTTCAAAAGGTCAGAACCTTAAAATTGGTGTCTCTCGAGGCAAGTTGACCTTTAAAATCGCTTAATTAATCAGTAGTTGACACTATGATGATAATTCTAAAGAGTCTGTTTGTTTGAACAGACTCTTTTTTCTTGACTATTTTTGACCAAGTGATAAAATAGAAAAGGAAATTAGCACTCGATATATAAGAGTGCTAATAAAGAAATCACGTATTTTGGAGGTAATATTCATGTTGAAACCATTAGGTGACCGTGTGGTCCTAGCGTTTGAAGAAGATAAAGAGCAAACTGTGGGTGGTTTTGTCCTAGCAGCGAGCCACAAAGAAACAACTAAGGTGGGAACGGTTGTGGCTGTTAGCGAAACAGGCATTCGGACAATCACAGGAGACTTGATTGCTCCTAGCGTTAGCGTTGGTGACAAGGTCTTGGTCGAATCAGGAGCGGGTCTTCAAGTAAAAGATGGTGACCGTGATGTGGTTATCTACCGTGAGACAGATATTTTGGCGGTTCTGGCTTAATCGAAAGTAGCCTTTCAGAAAGCATAAAATCAGATTAACAAACGAGAAATAGAGGAAATAAACATGGCAAAAGATATTAAATTTTCAGCAGATGCCCGCGCGGCTATGGTCCGTGGCGTTGATATGTTGGCAGATACTGTCAAGGTTACCTTGGGCCCTAAAGGACGTAATGTGGTCTTGGAAAAAGCCTTTGGCTCACCTCTAATCACTAATGATGGTGTTACTATTGCCAAAGAAATTGAACTAGAAGACCATTTTGAAAACATGGGTGCTAAATTGGTATCTGAAGTGGCGTCAAAAACAAATGACATTGCAGGAGATGGAACGACAACAGCTACCGTTTTGACACAAGCTATCGTACGTGAAGGCTTGAAAAATGTCACAGCAGGGGCTAACCCAATTGGTATTCGCCGAGGGATTGAAAAAGCTAGCGCAACAGCTGTAGACGCCTTAAAAGCTATTTCACAACACGTTTCAGGAAAAGAAGCCATTGCTCAGGTTGCAGCGGTGTCGTCACGTTCTGAAAAAGTTGGCGAGTACATTTCTGAGGCTATGGAGCGCGTGGGAGACAATGGTGTTATTACCATCGAAGAATCACGTGGAATGGAAACAGAACTTGAAGTGGTTGAGGGCATGCAGTTTGATCGTGGTTATTTGTCTCAGTACATGGTCACTGACAATGAAAAAATGGTGGCAGATTTAGAAAACCCATTTATCTTAATGACCGATAAAAAAGTATCCAACATCCAAGACATCCTGCCTTTACTTGAGGAAGTGTTGAAAACGAATCGCCCATTGTTAATCATTGCTGATGACGTTGATGGCGAAGCCCTTCCGACTCTTGTTCTTAATAAAATTCGTGGAACCTTTAACGTTGTTGCGGTCAAGGCGCCAGGATTTGGAGACCGTCGCAAGGCTATGCTTGAGGATATCGCTATTTTAACGGGTGGTACAGTTATTACTGAAGACCTTGGTTTAGACTTGAAAGACGCTACAATGGCAGCCCTTGGTCAAGCAGCTAAGGTTACTGTTGACAAGGACAACACGGTTATCGTTGAAGGAGCTGGCAGCTCAGAAGCTATTAGTAATCGAGTAGCCCTCATTAAATCTCAACTAGAGACTACGACTTCTGAATTTGACAGTGAAAAATTAAAAGAGCGCTTGGCGAAGTTATCTGGCGGTGTGGCAGTTATTAAGGTTGGTGCCGCGACAGAAACAGAGCTCAAAGAGATGAAACTCCGCATTGAAGACGCTCTCAATGCCACACGAGCAGCTGTCGAAGAAGGAATTGTTGCAGGAGGTGGTACTGCTTTTGTAACAGTGATTGATCAAGTTGCTGCTCTTGAGTTAGAAGGAGACGAAGCCACAGGACGCAATATTGTGCTTCGTGCCTTAGAAGAGCCTGTCCGTCAAATCGCATACAATGCTGGTTTTGAAGGTTCAGTTGTGATTGACAAGCTAAAAAATAGTCCTGCAGGTACAGGATTTAACGCTGCAACAGGTGAGTGGGTAGATATGATTGAAGATGGTATTATTGACCCAGTTAAAGTGACGCGTTCAGCCTTGCAAAATGCGGCATCAGTAGCTAGTCTGATCTTGACCACAGAAGCAGTCGTTGCTACAAAACCAGAGCCGGCAGCACCAGCGATGCCTGCTGGAATGGATCCAGGCATGATGGGTGGCTTTTAAGACGAGGTAAACCATTACTGAAAAACAAAAAAGACTTGGCCTTTATTGGCCAAGTCTTTTTTGGAGATTTATGAAAAGAAAAATTTAGGATGGTTTAAAGATACCTCAACTACCTTAAAGCAACCTTAACAGTTAAATATTTAAAAAAAGATTGAGGATTTAAGGTTTCTTTAAGCAAGTCTTTTTATACTTAAGACAGTCCTAAATAACAATTAGTTACCATTCCTAACTAATTCTTTTCATACCTCCTTCCTTAAAACTCCGTGCGGGATCTTCTCGCACGGAGTTTTTTTAAGCTGAGAGCTGTTTGGGCTATTTTTTCTTACTTTCTTTGACCAGTCTTGCTTCGATGGCTTTGAGATGGGTAAATGTTTTTTTCGCACGCTTGAGTGAGATAATTGTTGCTTTTTTCTGAGCTGCTTTTGGGTCTGTTTTTACCAGTTGAGCAATTTCTTGGTTGGTGCGACCTTGCTGAGTGATCCACTTGCTTTCGAGAGCTTTGATGTCCCCAATAACCTCGTTACCAAACTGATTGGGATGTGCAGCAACCAAATCATTGATGTGGGAAGTGGTCCAATACCAAGAGTCTGTGTCATAATGGCTGCTTTTGTTGTGATAAGCCATGTAGGTTTGAGTGATATTGCCTAGGTAAGGCAAGTAAGGGGCGTTGCGAGGGCTGCCGATAGATAACCACAAGACGCCACCTCCTAGTTGTGCAGGAATATCGTCTTTGAGTTGAAAAATGTGGGCTTCCATGACATTAGGGTTGGAAATGGGATAGGCATAGTCACTAATAGCTTTTTTATTTTTTGTCTTTTTTTTCTTGTCAAGTGCCATCTCATCTAATGGTTTGAGGCACAAACCTTCAAATCGATTGCGTTGTAACGCCATGGCATCTGTCAGGTCAAGTGTTTTTTCAGTGCTTTGAAGCAAGTCATAGGAACTATCTTTATAGGTGATTTTAGACGTAGGGTCGAGAGATTTAATGCCAGAAAAAGAGCGGGAACGGTTTGCCTTGCTCAGTGGGGGATTGTAGGATGCCGCGATGTGAAATGTGCCGTCCACAGCATGATAAGAATGAGCCTTTCGCGCAAGGCTTTCCAAGTGGGCAGAAGCAATGACGTGTTCTGTATCCTTGGTATCAATATGACCTAAGAAAAAGGTGTTTGGAAAAACAGCAAACTTGTCATCGGGGAATTTGATGGCTGCATATTGGTGACCAGATAAAATCTCCATGTACCAGAGGCCTTCTTTGTCGGCTAATGTGACGATATTGCCTTCTGCTGCGCCTTTTTCATCGATGACTTTAGCGAGAAATTCTACCCCTTCGCGTGCTGTTTTCACCCTAGAGAGAACGATGCTAGCCATAGATGACTCAGCCAATCCATCTTTGACATAAGGGTCTGCTTTTTGAATGGCTTTATTTGCTGTTGCAGAGACCGTTGCAGACATAGAGACCCCAAATTCGTTAAAGCCTGCCTCGTCATAGACTCCTTTTTTAGGGGTGACGTCAGGTATCGCGGTGTAGCGATAAGAATGTTTTGGTAAGGGGTATGTGAATCCATTGGCTAGGTCTTTCCATTTTTTACCAGGTTTGTGATCTTTTGCAGGCCTCACCACAAATGTTTTGTTGTGGTTGGGTTCAAGATCTTCTGTTCTTCCATAAAGAAGCGAGCCGTCTGTTGTTAGCTCTTTTCCAATGACAAAGCCTGTGCAAGCATAGCTCGTTTGTTGACATCCGATAGCTAGCAAAAGAGTTGATATGGTCACGGTCCATAGTTTCGTTTTCATCTGACACCTCCTGTAAATGATAGCGCTTTCTGAATTATTATAAATCTCTTTTATTAAAAATTCAAGAAATTACCTAAAAGGTAGTCAATAGATACCAAGTGATTGAGACACGGGGCTTTGCCTTTTATGCAAACCAGAAGGTCACTTTTTTGGTATAATAAAAGAAAACAAGGAAAGACAGGAGATATCATGCTTGCCATCAAATCAATGAAAAGACTCAAAACGTTAGGGGCTCTTGTGATGGGATTTTTCACCTTGTTACTGCTATTTGGAGCGGTACACTACTCCAAATCTAGTCGCATTAACGCTTATCTCCATGCCCAATCCTCTACAACAGGCAGTGTCTTTGAAAACATCAAACCCTATCTGGTATGGGCTGACAATAAGGAACAACTAACCAATGATGATGCCAAGTATTCGAACTTTGCTCGTCTTGAGCAATCGGAGAAAGAGGAAAAAAGGCAGCAGCTAAAAACAGCAACGGCTAAAGATGATGTTTATGTGACTTCTGTCGGGCGAAAGTTTTTGATTTTTCCTGATTACCGCATCGCCGTCAAGCCTATTAGTCTGAGCATCAAGACCAATGTTCCTAGTGTTGATGTTTTGCTCAATCAAAAAAAGGTCGCCTTATCCGATTCTGAAGATTTCTCCGTAACTCTAAAAAAACTCCCAGCAGCTACCTATAAAGCAAGTATCCAAGGTCGCTATAAAGGTCGAAAAATTGCTGTGAGCAAGGTTTATGAAGGAGGGTCAAATCTTATTGACCTCAGTGTGAGCTTTAAACAATTTTCGGTGACTAGCAACGTCAAAGATGCAGAGCTCTATATTGATGCAGAACGTGTCGGTACTCTCAAAGAAGGACAGTTAGAACTAGCAGACTACCCCGTCACAGCGACTTCAAAAGCCTATGTTAAAAAACGGTTTCCAGATGGGGTTCTCAAATCACGGAAACATTCTCTAGCGTCGGTAGCAGATGGCGAGGCAGTTGATATTACAATCAGCAATCTTCTCAGCGAAAAACAAGCAGGGCAGATTTTGGTATCCGCTTTTGACCAATTAATTGCTTATCTCAATGGCGGACAGGACCCAACTGATTTGGCTACGATCTTTGATAAAGGCTCTGATAACGATTTTTACAAAGGGTTAAAAGAATCCATACAAGCCAAATATCAGACAGATAGCAGGAAAGCGTCGCATGTGACCATTCCATCTATTTTATTAACCCAAATGACTCAAATTGGCAAAAAAACGTATCTTTTGGATTTTACAGCCACCTATGATTTTTTCTATGACCAAACGACGGACCCTGCCAAATCAACCTCAGGGCATATCATACAGGAGCTAGAAGGCAAGGTTACCCTGAAAAAAGATGGAAAAACGTATTTCATCAGCCAATCTGGTCCTAAAAACCTGACCGTGGTTTCTGAGACCAACAATGTTAAAAAACCGTCGGTCTTTCCAGAGTCCCTTCTTGGAACTTGGGGTGCCACTAGAAATGGCATGCAAGTCACGATGACCTTAGCAGCAGACGGCACAGTAACAACCTTGCTTAAACAAGCAGGACAATCTGATGAATCCTTTGTCAGCAAGGTTTTGGAGACCCAGGAAAAAGAAGCAGGGCTTTTTGCCTATGTGCTGGATCCTAAATCAAATACTTTAGCGCTCACTCAGGGCATCGGTATCGGAGGCGTTGACGTCAAGTACGCATTTGGTATCAAACACTCTGGCAACAAAGCCAGTGCAGTTCTCTGGCAGGCATCACGAGATTCGGAAATTGATTACACCAAGCCATCTCTAGGTATGGAAATGACTAAACAAGATTAAAAAAGGACTTCCTATTAGGGAAGTCCTTTTTCAAAGCTTTGAGACCTAGCCTGTACCGTAATAACCTCACCCGTTAAGGGGTGGGTGAAGGTCAGTTGGTGCGCGTGTAGCATTAGCCGCTTAGCTTTTTGACGACTGTATAGTGGGTCCCCAATCAGGGCATGACCATGGTGGGCCAAATGCACTCTGATTTGATGGGTTCTGCCGGTATCTAGTTGGCAATTAATCAAACTGGTCTGGTGATTGGCTTGGAGCAAGGTGACGTGAGTAATGGCAGCTTGACCTTTATGAGGGTCAACCACTCTTAAGCGGCGGTCATGCCGATGTCTGCCAATAGGGTCTGTATAGGTAATGGCTTTTTCTTTTAACTGTCCCTGAACCAAGGCCCAGTAATCGCGCTTGATGTCTCGTTTTTCCAACATACGGTTCAAGATGGGGAGGATAGCAGGATTTTTCGCAAAGATAATAGCCCCACTGGTTTCCATGTCCAATCGGTGGATCACATAACAGGTCTTTCCGACATAAGCAGAGACGTGATTGAGAAGTGCGATTTCACCCGGCTCATTGGCATGTGTTTTCATGCCTTCTGGCTTATTGACAACAATCAAATGCTCGTCTTGATAGAGACAATCAATCAGACTGCTATCTCCCATTGCTATTTCTTTTTCTGGGTAATCTTCCTCATCAAAAAATAAGACGATTTGGTCTCCCTTGCGAACAGGGCTCTGCCAGTGGACAGGCTCGCCATTGATCCAGACGTGTTTTTTGGTGCGTAGAAAATGCCTGATTTTGCGAGGAATCAGTAGATAGTCTTCTAGAAGTTCCTTTACAGTAGAGTTTGCGTAGGGGTTTATCAGAGACAGCTCAAAGCCTTTTTTGGCATTAGTTGGTGTCTTCATTGAGCCAGTCATGATACTTCTCCACAAGGTGAATAGCCATTTCAGAAGCGATCATAGCAGAGAAAGCTTCTGTTCCTTCTAAATGGCTTTTGGCGAGTTCGAGGCGCACCTCGTCGTAAATAGCGGTTAAGCTTTCGTTAGATAGGGTTGCCTTAAAGGCTTCAAATGAGTTCATAGCTTGTTCCTTTTAGTGTATTCATTTACTGTTATTATAGCATGTTTTTCAAAAAAGGTTGTCCCTTTCGGGCTTGATTTAAGAGCATCAACGCTTGAAGAGGTAGTTTTTAGTATAGGATTTTCAGAGAAATTGATATAATATGGTAAACGAATTGAAACTAATAGGAGAAAATAAAATGAAAAGTATTAGACGTTATGATGTTAATGAAGAATGGGCCCATACAGGACTGGTTGAAGCTGGAGATTTCTACTTTTTAAATTATTGTGTAGGCAACGTTGGGGATGATATCGAACGCCAAATCAATGGTGCTTTTGATGAAATGGAGCGTCGTTTGGGTTTGGTTGGTTTGACCCTTGAGGCTGTGGTGCAAATGGATTGTCTGTTTCGAGACGTCTGGAATATTCCAGTGATGGAAAAAATCATTAAAGAACGGTTTAATGGGAAGTATCCCGCACGCAAATCACTACAAACAGAGTTTGCCCACCATGGAGGACCAGAGGGTCTTCTCTTTCAAGTAGACGGTGTGGCTTATGCCAAGCCTGTCTCTGTGTCCTGATGACACAGCTCCTAAGTACCGTGGTATAATCTATGACATTGTTAGAATTATTGCAAAAAAAGTTTTTCCCAAAAAAATACCAAGAAGACCAAGCCCGTAAAAAAGCTCAGGCAAAGGCTAGTGCAGATAGCGTTCAACAGGACGAACAGGAGACAAGGGCTGCTTTGCAACGGCGACGTGCTATTGAGGATAAGGAAACAACTGGTTGGATGAAGCAGGTGAGCAGATTAATGCCCTCATCTAAGCATCCTATTCGTCGATTTTGGCGCCGATATCAGGTGGGTAAAATGATTATTATCCTGATAGGGATTTTAATCTTGATCATGGGATCTTACCTCTTTTATTTGTCAAAAACGGCTAAGGTATCTGACCTTCAAGATGCTTTAAAGGCAACGACCCTCATCTATGACAAAAAGGGTGAATATGCAGGCAGTTTGTCTGGTCAAAAAGGAACCTATGTTGAGCTAGATGCCGTTTCAGATGATTTGGAAAATGCCGTTATTGCCACAGAAGACCGGACCTTTTACACCAATAGCGGTATCAACCTCAAGCGTTTCTTGTTGGCTGTTGTTACCGCAGGTCGCTCCGGTGGAGGGTCTACGATTACGCAGCAGTTAGCTAAGAATGCCTACTTATCACAAGACCAAACCATTAAACGAAAAGCGCGTGAGTTTTTCTTAGCCCTTGAATTAACCAAGAAATATAGCAAACAGGCCATTTTAACCATGTACCTGAACAATGCTTATTTCGGAAATGGGACATGGGGTATCGAAGATGCCAGCCAAAAATATTTTGGCACCTCTGCGGCTAATCTAACCTTGGACGAAGCAGCAACTCTAGCAGGCATGTTAAAAGGTCCAGAAATCTACAACCCCTATCACTCTATTGACAATGCCACACATCGTAGGGATACGGTTTTAGCCGCGATGGTAGATGCAGGAAAAATTACTCAAGACCAAGCTAATCAAGCCAAAACAATCGGTATTGGGAATCGCTTAGCAGATACTTATGTTGGCAGATCAGATGATTACCAATACCCATCCTATTTTGATGCGGTTATCAGCGAAGCCATCACCCGATATGGCATCTCTGAAAAAGACATCGTCAATAATGGTTATAAGATTTACACAGAGCTGGATCCTAACTACCAAAGAGGGATGCAGACCACCTTTGACACGCAGCATCTTTTTCCTGTCTCTGAGTTTGATGGGAGCTCTGCCCAAGCAGCCAGTGTTGCCTTAGATCCCAAAACAGGTGGTGTCAGAGGTTTGGTAGGTCGTGTGAACAGCACGACTCAGGCCTTTAGAAGTTTTAACTACGCTACCCAAGCAAAACGAAGTCCAGCATCGACCATCAAACCCTTGGTGGTCTACACACCGGCAGTTGCCTCAGGCTGGTCACTAAACCACGAACTCGCAAATACCGCGCAAAATTTTAATGGCTATCAGCCACACAACTACGGAAACTATGAGTCAGAATCGGTTCCCATGTATCAAGCCTTGGCTAATTCGTATAACATCCCAGCGGTTTCTATTGTTGATCAATTAGGGATTGATAAGGCAGTTTCATATGGCAAGGCCTTTGGTTTAAAAATGGATGCGGTTGATAAAGAACTAGGACTGGCTCTTGGAGGCAACGTGACAGCCAACCCCCTTCAAATGGCTCAAGCCTATTCAGCCTTTGCAAATAACGGGGTCATGCACAAAGCCCACCTGATTAAACGAATTGAAAATGCTAGAGGTGAAATTATCAAAACCTTTACAGATAAAACAAAGCGCGTGATTAGTCCTTCAGTTGCAGATAAGATGACAAGCATGATGCTTGGAACCTTCTCAAACGGCACAGCAGTTAATGCGAATGTCTATGGCTACACGCTTGCAGGAAAAACAGGAACCTCAGAAACAGACTTTAGCCCAGATCTTGCAGGAGACCAGTGGGTTATCGGCTACACTCCAGATGTTGTCATTAGCCAGTGGGTTGGTTTTGACCAAACCGACGAAAACCACTACCTGTCAGACTCAAGCGCAGGCACGGCATCAGCTATTTTTAGCACACAAGCGTCATATATTTTACCCTATACTAAGGGAACGACCTTTAAAGTAGATAATGCCTATGCCCAAAATGGCATCTCAGCTCTCTATGGTATCAATGAAACAAATACCGAGACTGCTCAGGAGTCCCAATCCATTATCGATAGTCTGCGCAAGTCAGCAGAGGACGCCTCTAAAAGCTTGTCTGAAGCTGTTGACCAGTCCGGATTACGAGATAAGGCACAAAATATCTGGAATAATATCATTGACTACTTTAGATAGCTTGCAGAAAATTTAAAATCATGTTAAAATTATTTTTACGGAGGCGTTATGGCACAGAAAAAAGCAAGCCTAGCGTGTGTAGAATGTGGCAGCCGCAATTACTCTATTGGAGTCAGTAGCACACCAAAACCAACACGTCTAGAAGTCAATAAGTTTTGCAAATATTGCAAAAAATATACCTTACACAAAGAAACACGTTAGAGGAGAGCCAGATGGGATTTATTAGTGGCGTTTTTAAACTCTTGAAAGATACAACATGGCCAGATCGTAAGCAACGCTGGAAAGACTTTATCTCAGTGCTTGAGTATACAGCTTTCTTTACAGTGATTATCTTTATTTTTGACCATTTCTTATCAAAGGGAGTTTTAACACTGATTAACTTTTTCTAGTACAAGTAAAAACGATTGGGAAAAGCAAAGGCTGAGACGACTGTCTCGGTCTTTTTTGTGGACTCAGATGTGACAATGATTGACAGTGAAGGATTCTTCCATTATAATGAAACAGACGAAAAGATTTAAAAAGCCGACTAGGCTTTTTTATTAATGAAAGGAAACACAATGTTAGATTCTTTTGATAAAGGATGGTTTGTTTTACAAACTTATTCTGGATACGAAAACAAAGTTAAAGAAAACCTCTTGCTTCGTGCCCAAACCTACAACATGCTCGATAAAATCTTACGAGTAGAAATCCCTACTCAGACGGTTAATGTCGAAAAAAATGGCAAGGCCAAAGAAATCGAAGAAAATCGTTTTCCAGGTTATGTCCTTGTTGAGATGGTTATGACAGACGAAGCGTGGTTCGTGGTTCGTAACACGCCAAACGTTACAGGCTTTGTCGGTTCCCACGGTAACCGCTCAAAACCAACTCCTCTTCTTGAAGATGAAATCAGAGCAATTTTATTATCAATGGGTCAAACCATTGACGTCTTTGACACCAATATCCAAGAAGGTGACATGGTACAAATCATTGACGGTGCCTTCATGGGACAAGAAGGCCGAGTGGTAGAACTCGAAAACAACAAGGTTAAATTAATGCTAAACATGTTTGGCTCAGAAACCATAGCAGAAGTCGAACTCTACCAAATCGCAGATTTATCATAAGCCAAGACACTTTAGTGTAATGTGTCTGAAAATTAAAATCAGTCACAAAATCGCATGATTAAGGTGTTCTTTGTGTAGTTTTTGCACGAAGAAACGAAAAGAAACCAGGCTTTACCTTGACTTAATGAGAAACAGTATTTATAATTGTACTATGGTTATCAATCGTGATAATTGAGATAAACTAACTTCCGTAACAAATTAAAGGGGAATTGGAAATGGAAAAAAACAAACAGGTAAAGTATTGCTTGAGAAAATCAGTCTTTGGACTAGCATCAGTATCAGCAGCTTTAATAGTAGGTAGCTCATTAACAACAGCTGTTAACGCAGATGACGTTATGGCAATGACAACTGAAGCTAAAGCTTCAGAAGATCTTTCAAGCTCTAAAGCAACGGCACTTGATGCATTATACGATGATAAAAATCTATCTGATGCAGAAAAAGCATCATACGAAGGCAAATTTATTGATGCTGCTTCAGTAACTGCTGTTGATGCATTAACAGCTAAAGTAAAACAAGATAAAATTGCTAAAAACCTTGAAGGCTTTTCAGAAGGCCTTAACACTTTGACAGGTTCAGAAGTGAAAACTGTTGAAGATTACAAACTTGAGTTTGCTAAAGACGCTGCTCTTAAAGAGTTTGATAAATATGGTGTGAGCGACTTCTACAAGAAGATGATTGAAAAAGCTGGTACCGTTGAAGGGGTTAAACAACTTCAATCAGAAGTTGTTGAAGCAGCTAAAGCTAACCGTATCCAAGAAGGTACAGAAGGCCTTGTTGATTTCTTGAAAGAACAAACACCAGCAGAAGACACTGTTAAAGCAATTGAATTAGCAGAAGCTAAAGACGCTGCTCTTAAAGAGTTTGACAAATATGGTGTGAGCGACTTCTACAAGAAGATGATTGAAAAAGCTGGTACCGTTGAAGGGGTTAAACAACTTCAATCAGAAGTTGTTGAAGCAGCTAAAGTTAACCGCATCCAAGAAGGCACAGAAGGCCTTGTTGATTTCTTGAAAGAACAAACCCCAGCAGAAGACACTATTAAGTCTATCAAACTGTCAGAAGCTAAAGCGGCAGCTAAAGCAGAATTGAAAGCAGCAGGTGTAAGCGACTTCTTCATCAGCAAAATTGACGGTGCTAAAACTGTCGAAGGTGTGAAAGCGCTGAAAGAACTTATTCTGTCATCACTTGCAAAACCAGAAACTGAAAAACCAGAAGCTGAAAAACCAGAAGCTGAAAAACCAGAAACTGAAAAACCAGAAGCTGAAAAACCAGAAGCTGAAAAACCAGAAGCTCACAAACCAGAAACTGATAAACCAGAAGCTCACAAACCAAAAGCTGACAAACCAGATGCTGGTAAATCAGTACCAATGACTAAATTGACTCCAGCTAAGCCAGTAGCTCCTAAAGCGATGGCTCCTAAAGCAATGTCACCTAAAGCTGCAAACCAATTGCCATCAACAGGAGAAGCAACAAACCCATTCTTTACAGCTGCAGCAATGGCTGTTATGGCTGGTGCCGGTATGGTTGCATTCTCAGCAAAACGCAAAGAAGACTAATAACATCACAAGCCTTGCCTTATAGTGAGGTGTTAACCCGAGAGACCAATTGGTTTCTCGGTTTTTTTGTTTCTTGATAGCCATCAAATGTTCGAAGAAAAATAAAAAAAGCTCATTTTAATAAAATTTGATTAAAAATACATTGAATGATACTCATGTAATGGATATAATATTATTCTAAAATAATATATCTGTTTAAAAGGAGAAAGTTAATGAATAAGAAAAACAGCAAAGGCTTGCCACGATATTTCAGAATCAGTGCAAGAACACTTTTGTTAGGGGCTTTATTATCAGGTGGCCTGTTGAGTGTGCCTGAAAAAGCTCATGCAGATAATAGATCAGCATCAACCATCTCGGTATCAGTTGATAGCAATCAAAATGAGACAAATCTAGTTACTGCTGAAAATGTTCAAACGGCTAATTTAAGTGATCCAGATACTAAGGTTAATACAGTGTGGACCGTAGGTATGCAAAAACTTGACACCAAGCAATTTAAACGTCATACTGATGGTTTTCTTCATTACCCTTACCAGTCAAATCAAGGATGGTATAACATTACTAAAAGTTTTAATGGTCGTGATAACCTCTTGTGTGCTGCAGCAACCGCAGGTAATATGCTGCATTGGTGGTTTGATCAGAACAAGGAGCAAATAGATCGTTATCTCAAGGAGCATCCTGAAAAAGCTAATATTAGTTTTAGAGGAGAAAAATTTTTATCGATGGAGGAGCTTATTAAGACTAAAGATAAGCAAAAAGACAGTGCCCTCTTTACTTATTTCCAGGAAAAAGCCTTTCCAGATATTAGCAGACGTAATACAGGACTCATTGTCGATCGCGTCCTAGACATGTTTATCAATGGTTACTATTTATCAATTAACGATTTAAGCGAAACCAACACTTCTAATACAAGAAAAGACAATCGAGGTGGTGTCTTTGACCATGTGTTTAACAGAGGAGATAGTCACAAAAAATTGACTAGCCGTCATGACTTAGATGACAAGAGCATCGAAGAAATTGGTCAATTGATTAAGCAAGAGTTAAAAGAAGGCAAAGCTTTAGCAATTTCTTATACTTATGCAGGTATTGGAATGGCTCACGTGGTTAATTTGTGGGGAGCAGATTTTGATCAAGATGAGAAATTAGTCGCGATATATGTTGCGGATTCAGACAATAGTACTGATGTGGGAATGAAAAAATACTATGTCGGTAAAAATAAGGAAGGACATGTAGCCATTTCAGCACAAAAAGTAGAAGGCGAAGTCTTAGGGTCTCGACTCTTGCGTCTAGGTAGTCTCTCTAGTGGCAAAGACATGTGGCCAGCTCAATAGTAAGTATACTTATTTGAGGATAGTGTCCTGTCAGTTGTTGGCAGGACTTTTTTGCTGATGTTTTCTAATCTTTAGAGGCAGTAACGTGTTTCTAAAACAAGCTTAACGTGATATAATAACAAGTACTACATTTTGACATGGGAGAACTCACATGACTTTCTATAATCACAAAGAGATTGAGCCTAAATGGCAAGCCTTTTGGGCAGAAAATCACACGTTTAAAACAGGAACAGACGCTTCAAAACCGAAGTTTTATGCACTGGATATGTTTCCGTATCCTTCAGGGGCGGGCCTACACGTTGGGCATCCAGAAGGATATACTGCGACAGATATTTTGAGCCGCTTCAAGCGCGCTCAGGGTTATAATGTCCTACATCCCATGGGTTGGGACGCTTTTGGTTTACCTGCAGAGCAGTATGCTATGGACACAGGCAATGACCCAGCAGAATTTACTGCCAAAAATATTGAAACCTTCAAAGGCCAAATTAATAGCCTTGGCTTTTCTTACGACTGGGACCGTGAGGTCAATACGACTGACCCGAGTTACTATAAGTGGACCCAGTGGATTTTTACAAAATTGTATGAAAAAGGCCTAGCCTATGAAGCAGAAGTTCCAGTCAACTGGGTAGAAGAGCTTGGAACAGCTATCGCTAATGAGGAAGTTTTACCTGATGGCACGTCTGAGCGTGGGGGCTATCCAGTTGTTCGCAAACCAATGCGCCAATGGATGCTAAAAATCACAGCCTATGCTGAGCGTTTACTCCAAGACTTAGAAGAAGTTGATTGGCCAGAGTCTATCAAAGACATGCAACGCAATTGGATTGGCAAATCAACAGGAGCTAATGTTACTTTTAAAACTAAAGGCAGTGACCAAGACTTTACGGTCTTTACCACTCGTCCTGATACCTTGTTTGGAGCGACCTATGCTGTCTTGGCGCCAGAACATGCACTGGTAGAGCAAATCACCACACCAGAGCAAGCGCAGGCTGTGGCAGAGTACAAGTATCAAGCCAGTCTCAAATCAGACCTTGCTCGTACAGACCTCTCTAAGGACAAAACTGGTGTCTGGACAGGAAGTTATGCCATCAATCCAGTCAATGGCAAAGAAATGCCAATTTGGATTGCGGACTACGTTCTTGCTAGCTACGGTACAGGTGCTATCATGGCAGTACCAGCTCATGATGAACGTGACTGGGCCTTTGCCAAGCAATTTGACCTAGACATTATCCCAGTTCTTGAGGGAGGCAATGTTCAAGAGGCTGCATACACCGAAGATGGTCTGCACATCAATTCAGGATTTTTAGACGGCCTTAATAAGGCAGATGCCATTGCTAAAATGATTTCTTGGCTAGAAGAACATGCAGTTGGTCAGGAAAAAGTGACTTATCGACTACGCGACTGGCTCTTTTCACGTCAGCGTTATTGGGGTGAGCCAATTCCAATTATCCACTGGGAAGATGGCACCTCAACAGCTGTGCCAGAAGCTGAATTGCCACTTGTCTTACCTGTGACTAGTGACATTCGCCCTTCAGGGACAGGAGAGTCGCCTTTGGCTAATTTGACAGATTGGCTTGAAGTAACTCGTGAAGACGGCGTCAAAGGTCGTCGTGAAACCAACACCATGCCACAGTGGGCAGGATCTAGCTGGTATTACCTACGCTACATTGATCCGCACAACGACGAAAAACTAGCAGACGAGGAGCTCCTCAAGCAATGGCTACCTGTTGACATCTATGTGGGTGGAGCAGAACATGCTGTCTTGCATTTGCTTTATGCACGTTTCTGGCATAAGGTGCTCTATGATTTAGGGGTTGTCCCAACCAAGGAACCGTTCCAAAAACTCTTTAATCAAGGAATGATTTTAGGCACAAGCTACCGTGATCATCGCGGTGCACTGGTTGCGACTGACAAAGTTGAAAAACGCGAAGGGGCTTTCTTCCATATCGAAACAGGCGAAGCGCTAGAGCAAGCACCTGCTAAAATGTCTAAATCTCTCAAAAACGTTGTCAATCCTGATGATGTTGTTGAGCAGTACGGCGCAGATACCCTTCGTGTTTATGAAATGTTTATGGGACCATTGGATGCATCAATTGCTTGGAGCGAAGATGGTTTAGAAGGTGCCCGCAAGTTCCTTGACCGTGTCTACCGTTTGGTGACCACTAAGGAAATCGTTGCTGACAATAGCGGTGCTTTGGATAAAGTTTATCATGAAACCGTCAAGGCCGTCACAGAGCAAGTCGAAACCATGAAATTCAACACAGCTATTGCACAGCTCATGATTTTTGTCAATGCAGCTAACAAAGAAGATAGCCTCTATGTTGAACACGCTAAAGGCTTTGTGCAGTTGATTGCACCATTTGCTCCTCATTTAGGAGAAGAATTGTGGCAAATGCTAACCGCATCGGGCGAATCCATTTCGCATGTGGCATGGCCAGTTTGGGACGAGTCAAAATTGGTTGAAAATGATGTTGAAATCGTTGTTCAAATCAAAGGTAAGGTTAAAGCTAAGCTAACAGTTGCAAAAGACCTCTCTAAAGAAGAGCTCCAAGCAACAGCCCTAACACATGAGAAAATCAAAGCTGAAATCGCAGGCAAAGACATTGTCAAAGTCATTGCTGTGCCAAACAAGCTGGTTAATATCGTTATCAAATAAAACCACCCCCAAATTTCCAATATCTCTAAAAAGGTCTGATGAGTCGCTCTTTTGGCGTGTCATCAGGTCTTTTTTTTGATGATTTCTTAATATTTTGACCACTTTTTGAGTAAAAAGTTCAAAAATATCTCTAATTCCTATGAAGAGAGATTGCTTTTTTTGAATAGATATGCTTAAATATGTAAGTATTATTAATATAAAATGAACTAGTAATTTGGGTGTGATAAATAATCGATATCATAGGAGGATGATGAGTGGAAAGAAAACAACGCTTCTCACTTAGGAAATACAAATCGGGCATGGTTTCCGTTTTGGTTGGTAGTATTTTTATAACTGGCATGCAGGTGGCAGCTAATGAGGTGCAAGGAGAGAGTACACCTTCAATTAGTAACCTAGCAGTTAAGTCCACAGAGCAGACTGAAGCTGAGTTAGAAGCGACTCCAAAGGAACAAGTACCATTAGTAGAAGCACACTCTACCGAGGCAGAAACAGCTCCTGTCAATATGGCTACCCATGACTTGATTAAAACAAGTGATGCCTGGGACAAGGGGTACAAAGGTCAAGGAATGGTTGTTGCCATTATTGATACAGGAATTGACGCAGAGCATCAGGCCATGCGCATCAGCTTTGACATGGAAAAGGCAGAGCCAGGAACCATTCGTCTGCATTTTGACCAGCTCCTACCAGAGGATAGCGAGGTCTATCTGACAGCGGAGGACGGTCAGTTTACTCGTCTAGATCAGTCTCTCTATATGCCAGAGGTTTATGGCAAGGTGCTGAATGAAGGGAACTACACCATCCAGGTTGACCTACCAAACGGCTACCATGTTTCAGGTAAGCAGTCAATCAAAGCCCGTCAAAACGATGTGGTTGATGCCATGCTGAAAATCCTGAAAGAGACCCGTTCTGCCCAAGAAAAAGGCAGAGCTAGTCACCAGCCACAATCGCTGGTCAGCCATGTTCGTGTCCTAGGACAGCCAAAACAAGCAACAACGCAAAAACTTCCAAGCACAGGAGATAAGACACAAAGCAAATTTAGTCTCCTAGGAATGCTCTTATTAGCAGGATTAGCGGGTAGCAACTGCAAGAGCCAACCCAAAAACAAGCGCTAACTAGAAATCACATGGTTTTCAAAAGAACCTTCTCACAAGGAGAAGGTTCTTTTTGAGCACAAAAAAACTACCTAGCACCGAAACTGGCCAGACTAGGTAGCTGTGTTATCATCACATGATAACGGAAGTTAGTTTAAAATGTTTAAGTGTCTTATCGAGTCAACCATTAGTAGCGATTACGAATGATCTGGAAGACAAGTGGGAATAGGCTAATTGGCAAAATCAACAGATGTGATGCTAATCGTCTCAACGCAAACTTCATAAACAGTTTCCTTTCTCTCTTAATATAAATTTAGTTTACTATAAAGCTAACATTTTGACAATACTTTTTTAATAAAATAAGTAAAAAAGTGAACGGTTTCTTTTTAAGAAGCGACTAGCAGAAATAAATTTTAAGCACTCTTTTTAACGTTTTTGAGAACAATAAAAAAGCCATCTCGCAAGCACAAGGGCAAAGCCAGATAGCTAAGTTATCGTAAGGATGATAACGGAAATTAGCCTTTTAGATGTCTAAGCGTTTGTTTTGATTACCTAACAGCTAATTTGCAGAAGAATCGGTGTAAAGTCACTAGCATGACACAAGAAACTGTAGCTAGTTTTTCTTGTGCTGGCTACCTTAACTTCCTCTATCCTTCTAACATAAAAATAATTTACCATCTTATTATCATTTAGTCAATATATTTTTAATAAAAATAATTATCAAGGCATCAAAAAGCAGAGGGGACCCTCTGCAAGATTAGTTAGACTCTTTTTTTGTCTTTCTCATAGAAAGCCCAAGAAGAATGATACCATAAGTAACTGACACCATGCTATAGTAGAAAAATGATTGGTAACCACTGCCAGATAGTCTGTCTAAAATAGTCAGAGCAAAAGGTGCTGAAAAGGCACTAAAGCTACAGCCTAAAAGGATAATTGCAGTTGCTTGATTGAGCAAATGGCTAGGTAAATGCTCAGAAAGGGTATTAAAAACTAGGGTAATCTTGATTCCAAAGAAAAAGCCACTCACGATGGCACTCAGCACAAACCAAGTTACCGAAGAGCTCAGTGCTAGCCCAGCTAAGGAAAGGGCAAAACCAAACTCTGCCACAGGAGCCAACAATCCCTTTAGATGCGCCAACAGCCAGGCAAAGAAAAACCCAGATAAAATCCCAACCAGTTGCTGACCACCAAGTACTAGTGACGCTTGTTCGCTTGAAAAATTGCCTAAACCAAGCATCAAAAGAGGCAGTCTCAGGTAGATAGAGGCGTTAATCAAAACAGTCTCAACAGCTAAGGCCAAAGTACTTGCAACCATAATGAATTGCCAACCGGTTAGTTTCCAACGACCAGAATGCAAAAGCTCAGCTTCTGAAGGTAAGGTGTGGGCGGTTGGTTGAACAAAGCAGACGTAAAGCAAGAGACTGATAAAGCCACAGGCATAGGCTAAAAAGGCATAAGGCCAACCAAAACGCAAGCACTGTCCAGCAAGCACTGTCAAAAAGGCAGAGCCAAATACCTCGACAGAACCACGGTAGCCGAGGAGTCTGACTCGGGTCTGCCCTTGATAACGTTCGCTAATCAAGGCGATGGCGCGAGCATTAATCAGTCCGATTTCGACACCTAAGAGCAGTCTAGAAACAAAGACTAACTCATAAACCTGCGAAAAAACGGGGAATATTCCTGCACAGCTAGCAAGGGTCAAGCCGCTGATAATAATAGTTTTATCTGATACGAGTTTAGTCACAGGCCCGCTCAACAGCAGCGTCAGCATGATGGCAAATGAAGGCAAAGACACCAAAACTTCTACTTTAGAGGCGGGATAACTCTGGTAAAAAGTCAGCATCTCTGGTAAGGCTGGTGAAATTGAAAAAGACGACACCAACATAAACGACAAGGACAAAATGCTCAACTTTTCCAAATTTTCTTTCATAACAACTCCTTTGTAATACAGTAATAAAGCGCCTCACATAAAAGAGTGGGCACGTGATTTCCTGCTATTAGTATACCCAAAAAAATCTGCAAAATCTACTCCTCTCTAAACTGCTTGACTTAGATAAAAAAACAAAAATTACCACTTGTTTTTTTCAAAAAGACTTGCTATACTTAACCAGTAAAAATTAAACCGGTTAAGAAAGGAATCTTCATGAAAAATCGTAAACACATCCTCGCTGTGGTAGGGGTATTACTCACCTGTCAGCTTAGCCTGTCAGCTTGTCAAAAACAAGATAAATCGTCATCAGACAAGACAAAAACCCATCAAACCACTAAAAAACATAAAAAAGCTAAAAATGCCAAAAATCGTAAAAAACGAATGGCTAAAGAAGAACAAAAAGGTATCTCAGGCATCGATTACCCAACAGATGATGGCTTTTTATTTACAAGTGAGTCACAAATCAAAAGTAAAACAGACCAAGGTCTTGTCTTAGATCATAATGGGCACAGCCATTTTATCTTTTACGCAGACCTAAAAGGCACCAAGTGGGCTTATCTAATCCCAGAAGGAACCAATTTGGCACAGGCGACAAGCCCAACACCTAGAGCTGCTCATCACCACAGTGGTGCAGTCGCTGACAACTATGTCTTTAACCCGGCGGATATCGTGGCAGAAGATGCTCTTGGCTATACCGTTCGCCACGGTGACCACTACCACTACATCCTAAAATCAACCTTAACACCTCAGGTGGCTAATCACACCAGACAGGTCCTCACCTATCAGCCAAAACTCCCATCAACCCCACCACAACAATTACCTAACCAAAACGGTATTGCAGGTCTTGACTACCCAACCAGTGATAATTTCTTATTTGATGGCAACAATATCACAGGCACCACAGAAACAGGGATTTTAGTAAATCATAAAGGGCACTTACATCCGATTAGTTTTGAAGAGCTACGCCGTAGCAAATGGGGTCACATCGCTGACCGTTATCAAAAACAACCATTAGCCCCTGAGGTTGAGAACAAAGCAGAGGCAGATTATCAAGCTAAGCTCGCCTATTTAGCCAAACAGCTCCATATCTCGCCTGATAAGATTCAAAAAATCACAACAGATAAGGGTGAGGTAGGTTTACAGTACCCACACGGCGATCATCATCATATCCTCCTTCTCAAGGATATCGATGTCAGCAAACCATTTGAGGATCCAGACACACAGGCACAAAAAGAGGTTGATAAAACCATCGATGGTGAAACACCTGAAGCGAGAAAAGAGCGTCTTATCAAAGCCTTTATCGACCGTTACAAGGTCAAGCGTGAGAACATTACGGTCAGTGGCAACTACATCAGTGTCCGCCACGGCGACCACTCACACACCTACAAGATTGATCCGACCTTACCAGACGACCCAGAACGCGACATCGCAACAGAGACCACAAACTTAGAGTTGGAGACTCAGAGTGTCTACGGTCCATTTTACACTGAGGGACCTATCGAGCGCTTTACCCGTGATGGGGTTTATCAGCACTATCGCGTAGACGGCATCAAAAACATCAAAAACTTTGTGCTCTTGCAATTTAACACCAATAGTGAATACGGCGACCTGGAGATTGATGGCAAAAAGGTCAAAACCGTCTACTATTTAGTCCGCAAAGACCTAGACTGGAAAGACCTCCACATCACACCTCCGACAGCTATTCAGCGTGATGGCAGAGTCTTTAAAGGCTGGAGTGCAGAGCTTCCAACTTCTGGGAAAATGGCCAGAGAAAACCGAGCTTTTCACGCAACCTTTGATAAGGAAAGACAACAACCGAAAAAAGGAGTCTACGGCCCAGGTGATAATGTCGCAGACCTAGATTTGTCTACCTATGTTCCAATCAAGTACACTACCATCCTGAACGGCAGACTGGCTGCTAATGGTGTGACTCAGGGCGGCTTTACCTATTTTGTCAAGCCAGGCCTAACCTGGAAGCAAGCCAGAGAACAAGGGCTCGTCCCACCTACCCCAGTACCAAATGACAACTACGAGTTTGTTGAGTGGCGTAACATCACTGATGGATCTAGAGATGACAACTCACCAGTCAGCACTACCATCAGCATGGCTGCTTTTGGGACAACAGCACCTTATATTGGCCCATATCTCCCTAAGAATCACAATAACCCGACTGACAAGAACGACCCTAGTCGTCATCCCAACTACTACTGGCACAATCCGAGAAACTATGTGGCTATTGCCTTTAAAGCAGGGGACAACGGCGAGCTCGTCACGCTTCTCGGCAGAACCAAGAGCATCGTTTACCTGGTTCGAAAAGGCACCAGCCTCAGCCAAGCAGGAATTTTACCACCAGCTACTCAGCCAAAAGAAGGGTACCAAGCCCAAGTCTCTACTGACATCATAGCTAATGATGAGGTCCCCGTCACCGAAGACAAGGTCTATACCATTAACTTTGTAGAAAAATCAAAAACAGGAGACAAAGAGTCTGATACTCCGACTGTAAAACCAGAGGATAACACCAACAAAGAACAACCTGATTTTAATTCAGATCTAGACCTGATTGGTGAGACTCAAGGTGGCGCAGCAGAAAAAACAGATGAAGAAATCGAAGATTCGTGGGAAGATTGGCTAAATAATGGACACCACACTCCAGACTTATCCGCATCTACTCTGGCAGACGAGCCGCTCATCCCAGAACCTCAGCCAAACACCCTCGACCCTTCGGATCCACTATATGATTTTGAGTACTAGTTAAAACTTATAAGAGTTTCTAAGCTCTTGCCCTCTCTAGTCAGCCTAGCTTCTTTAAAGAAGCTAGGCTTTTTGGACTATTTATCTCACCAAATGAAAAAATGAGAACATAAAAAGGGTCACGAACTAATAAGACGCATAAAAAAAAGAATAGAGTAATGAAAAATACCAAAAAAAAAAAGATTTTACACTAGTCAAATGCCAAGGAAAACGATAATATGAAAAAGGAAAAACTCATCAAAAAGAGTCTTCAAACTCATAAGATGAGAAAAAATTAACATATTGAGAAAATGGAGACAGAGATGATGAAAAAATCGAGATTTAAACGTCTATGCACGCAAACACTAGCAGCAGCCCTAGTTGTAGGAAGTTTGATGGGAAGTGTAGATGCAAAAAATGTTAGCGCAGAGACAAATAGCAATGGGAACCAGTCTTTGTATGATAAATTAACTAGGCTTTATGAGAGCACTTTGAAAAGCGAAAATAAAGAACTAGACACAACAAAGTTGAAAGGTTCATTGGATACATCAGACCTAGACGTGTTATTAACGTTGCTATTAATAGTATCTGGTGATGCCAATTTAGACGCTAATTTAAGAGTTCAAAATAAAATAGAGCGTTTAAATTTTTTAATACCTTACTTTAATGAGGATAGATCGGGATCTAGTGGGGGTAGAACAGGTGATAATGCAGAAAACAGAAAATTAGTTTTTGAAGAGGTTAAAAAACGCATAAAAGAACGTGACGAAGCTAAAAAATTAGCACAAAATTCGAGTTCTTATGCTATGCAAGCGATTAGAGAGTTAAATGAACTTAAAACTAAAAACGAAACTTTGGAAGCGGAGGGTAAACGCCTTTCTGATGAAGTCTTGACACAGAAAGAAAGAACAGAAAAAGCTTTAGAAAGTAGTGCAGCCTCTAAGAGAAGAGCTGATGAGGTGAGTTCTTTGTGGAAAAAAGCGGAGAAATCAGCTCAGGATTCGAGTTCTTACGCTATGCGAGCGATTAGAGAGTTAAATGAACTTAAAACTAAAAATGAAGCTTTGGAAGCGGAGAGTAAGCGCCTTTCTGATGAAGTTTCGACACAGAGAGAAAGAACAGAAAAAGCGGAGGCTGAGGTGGATGCTGCTTATAGGAAAAAAGTTGAAATAGAAAAACAACTTGAGATTCTAGTCAAAGAACTTGAAAACATTAAAAAAAATGAGACTGAAAAAGTAAAGAATCTTCGCGAAAAGCTCAATGAAGCTGAAAAAGAAAAAGCAAGAATTTCAGAAGAAGTGGCTAAAGCTAAGCAAAACGCAGATGAATGGTCCTTTAAGTGGAAAAAAGCGGAAGAAAGTGCTAAGCGAGCCCAACAAAAAGTTAAAGAATATAACAAAGAAATTTTAATTCAACATGAAAAAGCAGAAGCTGCTGAAAAAGCAAGAAAAGAAGCAGAGGATGCTAAAAAACAACTTGAGCAAAAACTAAAAAATCTTGAGGATGCTATTGCCAAAGGCGATGGTAAAGAAGAAATCTTAAAACAAAAAGAAGAACTTGAGCAAAAACTCGTGGATGCTCAAAATCAAGCAGATCAAAAAACTAAAGAGTTAGCGGATGCTCAAAAATCTCTTGAAGATGCCAAAAATAAGAATGATTTAACAACTAAAAAAGCAAATGAACTTCAAGAAAAACTCGCTCAAAAAGAGCAAGAACTAGCAAATGCTCAAAAAGCTCTTGAAAACGCTAAGAAAGAGCAAATGCCAGAAGTTCCAGATAATTCAGCAGAACTTAAGGTTAAAATTGCTGACCTTCAAGCGAAAGTTAATATGTTAACCGCTGAAAAACAAAACTTGACAACAGAGCTTGCGGCAGCAAATACAGAGTTGACAAACACACAAGCACAACTCAGTGTGGCACAGGAAAAATTAACAGCTGAGCAAGCACAAGTGGCGACTCTTGAAAAGGAAAAGGCAGAGCTCCAAGCACAGGTAGAGCAATTAACCAAAGCCTTGGCAAATGCTCGTGAGATGAGTGAAAAAGAGAAACAAACTCTCAATGAGGAAATCGGTAAGCTAAAAGCAGACATCGACAAGAAAGCTAAAGAAATCGAAAACCTCAAAAAAGATATTGAGTCTAAGAAAGAGGAGATGAAACCAGAAGCGCCACAAGAGCCTAAGACTCCAGAGATGCCAGAGTCACCAAAAACTCCTGAGCAAACTCCAGATATGCCTAAGGCTCCTGAAGCACCGATGACTCCTGAAAAACCTGAGACACCAGAACAAGCACCTAAGAAAGAGTCTATTCCTTGGACACCGCTAACCCCATCAACTCCTATTGAGAAGAAAAAAGAAAAAGATGCTCCTAAAGCACCAAAAGCTCCGGAATCTAAGAAAGCACAAAACCAACACGCACCAAGCATGCAAAAACATGACCAAAAAGCAAGCTTGCCATCTACTGGGGATGCCGCCGGAGCAGGATTCTTCACCGCAACAGCAATGGCAGTTCTTGCAAGCGTCGGCTTAGCTTTCTTGCCAAAACGCAAAGAAGACTAAACCAAAACTCACTAGTGTTCATCATCTTAACAAAAACGGCTCATTGTCAACTGTAGTGGGTGACTTATAGCTAAAGGCGAGAGGAGACGAATGTCGTCTTCTCTTTTGTCATATTCAAAGCGAGGAAAATGTGTTTTTTGAAATTGTCAAAGTTCTTGTAACCGATTCACTCCAAGAGTCATTGGTACGCTTTTCGAAGTATTGTAGAAGGATATAAAAAAGGGGTTGCCAACTAAAAGTTGACAACCCCTTTTTAAATCATAATTTTGTTACATTATCTCCTTGTTTAAGGAATTCAACAATGGTCCTTTTTAATTCTTCAAAGTCATCTTGAAAAGTAGCAATTTCAATTGTCTTTTCAAGTCCATCATGTAATGAAAGATTAGATTGATAGCCATTCATTGAAAAAAACAGATGCATTGCAAGAATAGCTGTTCGTTTATTGGCATTGTAAAAAGGGTGTTTTTTAATCAAATTAATCCAGACGATAGATGCCTTACTGTATATATCTGGATAAAGAATTTTGCCAAATATTTCTTGTTTTGGCTGTTCAACAATCATCTGTAAACTATCTGGATCAACAATACCAATAGGTTCCAGAGGAGAATATTTGCCAATGACCATAACATTGATTTTGATAATATCTTCAGCAGTTAGATATCTCATTTATCTACCAATTCTTTCAATAGTTCATCATATTGGTTCATAGCTTTTTTTAGTTCTTTATCAAAATCAAATTTTGGTTTAGCTTTACGAATGATAACCGTATTTCCAGATGTCTCGAATTCGATTTCTGTACCAATTTCTGCTCCAAGTGCTTCTCTAATTTTATTTGGGATAGTAATGACGGTACTGTTCCCGGTTTTACGCAAAACAACATTCATGATGTCTACCTCCTTGTGTAAATACATTATAAAATGAATATACAAAAAAGTAAAGTGAATACGTATTTTCTCAACTACATAAGCTCCGAAAACTAATTTTTTGGTAATCTATTAGTTGATGTGTTGGGTTATAAGGACATTTATTTAATGAAAATGAGTTATAAAAGCTTGATTTTATAGTGTTTTGTTAATATCTTTATTCTGCTATCCTTATTGCGTTTATAAGAAAATTTTATAAAAAAATTAACCCCCCAAAAAACATTTGAAGCGTGTCTTATACACTTACCAAGGTCAATATTTTTCATTCTGACAGAGGGAAGGAGTTTGATAACCAGCTGATAGATGAGATGTTAGAGGCCTTTGGCATCAGTCGCTCACTTAGCCAAGCTGGTTGTCCCTATGACAATGCCGTAGCTGAGAGTACCTATCGTTCCTTCAAACTTGAGTTTATCAACCAAGAAACCTTCCAATCGCTAGAAGAATTAAGCCTAAAAACCAAGGACTATGTCCACTGGTGGAACCACCATCGAATTCACAGCAGTCTCAATTACCAAACACCAATAACCAAGCGAATGATCGCTTAACAAAAAACACTTTATAAAATCTGTACAGAAAAGTGTTGCCTTTTCAGAGAAAACATAAGAAGGCAAGCTCTCGCTTTAAGTCTGCTGCTAAGTCCATTGAGGAACGACCTGATTCACTCAATTAGAACCCATTCACTTCCTTCAGAAACAGTTTATTTTCTTAAAAGAGACTCAGTTACCTAATCCTAGTCATTGATTGTCATTGATTTTTCAGACGATTTGCTATGGAGCTAAGGAAAGTTAGCTCATTAGAAATTTCTTCAACGGTTTTGTTAAGCTTTCAATAATTTTATCTTGTAGACTCATCGCTTTTCCCCTGATGTTTTTCTTTATTATACCGAAAGAAAAGCTCTCCATGTGCCAGTTAACTTGTTCAGCAATTAGAACTTCAACCTCATTTTCAGTGTTTGTGCAAGTCATTTTGCCATTTTCAAAACGTATCTTCACGGAACTCTCATTTTTGCGTTTCTTATCAAAATGATGTGATTGTGGAAACTTCAAAGGTATAGTAGTTTGTGATATCAAAACATCCTCTAGCTCTATTTGATACTAGCAGTATACAGGAGAATCTATTTTATAATAAATAACTTATCACAAGATGTTTAAAAATTTATTTTGATTAAAAAATAAATTTACTATGACAAAAAGTATTGACAAAAACTTATTTATAGCTTAAAATATAATTGTAATTAGTTAATTATAACAATTAAACTAAAATATTAAAAAAAGAGAGGATAATGAATTATGAATTCATTACTAAAAAATTGTCTTAAATTAACAGCAGCTGGCATGGCTTTGTCTGCAATGATGGTCGTTTCGACTGAGAAAGCCAGCGCCTTAGACTGGGTTGACATTACTGGTAAAACCCACTTGTATTGGAATGGTGGTGTTGATGTTAGAAAATTTGTTGACTATAAAAAAACCGTCACTAACGATGACATCACATGGGAGGTCACTTTTAATGGCGCAAAAGAAAAATGGGTTTATCCGGATTTTGCAGTCTTTTTGCCAAAAGAAGTAGAAGCACCAACTGGCATTGATATTGTTGACGACTACAGAGACGGAAGACAAGAAAGGCATCATAAAAATAACACTCAGTGGTTTTATGATTGGGACACCCAAAAAGGCAATTTTAATAGCGAATGGGAAAAGTTTCCTGGATGGACAGGATGGAGCGCAAGCTATGACCGCTTTACTAGGCTAAAAGATAATGGCGGTTTTTCTAGAGTTTTAGTTGATAATTATGGCTATTTTGGTAGTCCAGAAGAAGATCGCAAACTTGGTCATACGACTACCTGGACTTTTAAAACTAAATTAAAAGAAGAGTACAAAGGTAAAGGTAATAACGTTCCATTCTTAGCAGGGATCAAACAGAACAATCCATTAGCATACTCATATCCAAGCTACATCGGTGAATTTGGTAGCAATAACTAAACACCTTATAAGACCAAGAAAAGAGCCTGGGATAAAAAGATTTCTCGACTCAAAACTAGAACAGACTATTTGCCAACTGTACTGGGTAGATGAAAAACTAACATCTCGAGAGGACCAATTTGAACGGCACCCTGTCAAGTAGACAATGAAATAATAAAAGATTAAGCAACGGCCTTGTTCCTCGTTTCAAGAGGGGCAAGGCCGTTATTGCGTTCTTGAAATCGTTGGTTATTGTAAAAGTAGATATACGCATCAATATCATCAACTAACTCTTCATAGCTTTTTAGGTTTTCAAATCATAACATTCTGTTTTAAAATGACCAAAAAACTTTCAATCGGAGCATTATCAATGCACTTGCCAATATGTGACATAGATTGCCTTATTTGATACTGGGTTGTCACCGTCACCATGCGATATTCTCGTGAGGTATACTGGAATCCTCTGTCACTATGGTGAAAACTGTTGCCTTTTCACCTTTACAGTAGTTTTCTTAGTCTCTTTATCATATTTACTTCTATTCTTTCTTCAAGTCCAACTTTACCCTTTAATTGGTATCGTCTTACCCATCTCTTAAACGTTGATGTACTGATTTTAGGACATGCGAAAACTCCCCTTATCGTTTCTAGTGAATGTTTGTTTTTCACTGTCCACTATAAGGGGAGTATATCAATTAGATTTTTTCTACACGAATATAGTTAATTATCCGAAAGATTACTTAGTCATTGACACTTAAGGTTTACTCTCTTTAGTCTTGGCTTTTTTTTCTTCTTTAAGCCCATCCATTGCCCCATAGCAATGAACAAAGCTCCTAATGTCATTTGAACACTTCCTTTGCTATCAGCAGTTTGAGGTAAAACTCTGTCTCGTTTATATTTAGATGCTGAGGTTTCTCTAGTTCTATAATCCAATACATTACTAAAAATAGGTTTGGAAGATATTGATTGTTTCTTATCTTCTTTGTATGTAGGACTAAGTTGATTATCTTGTTCAGATGGTTTAAGCTCTTGTTTTGGTGATTGATCTATTCGTTTGGCGTTACTATCTGATGGGTTATGTTTTAACAATTCAGATAGTTTAATAGAGTTAAAATTACCAGCTATATCTTCAACTACTACGATGAGTTTGTTAACATCAACTGTAATCATGCCACTTCCATCTTCTGAGGGGATTTCTTTAGGAATGATAACCATTCCGTTCTCATCTGCATAGAAGTATTTGCTGATTTTAAAAATCAGTTCGTCTTCATCGGAAACTCTTGTATCTGTATCTGTAGCTTCGATAGCTTCCCCTATTCCCTCTTCATATGCAAACGCAACAAAGGAACGATAAATTGGCAAGCTGTCAACACTCGGTTTATACTCGAGAATAAGCTGTCCTGAATCGACGTTGTAGTTTCCAAAAGAAGGCAATTCAGGTAACTTATTGCTAACGATAACTGAAAAGTCCATGTGTTGTTCCAAGGCATCATCTGCTACTGGTGTATAAAGCAATCGGTAAGTATAAAGGCCGTCTTCGACAGTCTCGTTTTGATTATCTTTTCCTTCCCAAACAAGTTGTTCAATTCTATATTTTCCTTCGGTCTCTTTTTTGCTGAGGCTATAGTTTTTTCGGTAATGAGTCCCAGCTACTTGCTCCCATACAACTTTTCCTTTGGCATCTAATACGATAGCCTTAACGTCTTTGACGTTGCGTAAAAAAGTTGCTTGAGGAATAATTTTATCTCGGTTCTGATCTCCATTGGGCGAAATCACTAAATAAGGCTTTTCGTTTTTGTCAAATACTAGATTATAAGATTCATCTTTGTCATCATTCTGTTTAGCAAAAGTACCTAAAACAATATATTTGTTTATTTCTTGAGCAAATGAACTTAACTCAACACCATTTTTGAAGTCTTGTGATAAGAACCACGGCGTTGCTTCTGTAAGTAGAGCAGTGTAGTTGTTTTTGCTTTCCTTGTTCTTTATTGTTTGATATTCTGATAGATTATATTCATCTAAGTAATCGGTATAATTTAATTGGAACTTATTTTCTGGATTGTTTGCTTTGTGATAGAAACTACCACTTTGAATGCTTTCATAGATTGATTTTTCAAGAGCTGGCAAATTGGCGAAATCTCCTTTGAAGCCTAGAAAAGGGATACTCATGATTTCTTCTTTGCTATTTTGATTGTTTGAAAATCGCACAAAGCCATCTAAAAAATAGCCATTTTTCATTTGATTAGTTAGCTCTTGACTAAATTGGCTAGAGTCTATCGTAATCTCAAGATCAGTATAATCTCCAACTAAAGTCACTGCTTTCCACTCACTATTATATAAAGAGCGTGGTTTAAGGGCAAATTTCCCATTAATCACTTGATCAGTTAATAGGTTTGTTTGATAATAAAGATTATGATTTTTCCCATCCAGATTATGAATACGCACTGTAAATGTAAATTTATCGTCAACATTTTTTAAATTAATTTTAGCGTGACCATCCTCTCCGGTCAGGTAATAGTTTGCATTTGCCGCTTTTTCAGCATTGACGGCGCCAGCACCTTGTTGGCGTGGAGAGTAATACGCCTTGTCCTCTGGGCTGTATAGAGCGGTTGCTGAGCTCATCAAAACATTTTTTATTAAAACGGTTAGTTCTGCTGGTGATAAGTTAAGATGAGCATATTTGTTAGCAAAATGAGATTGCAGCAAACTTACAATACCCGCTACATGTGGTGTAGACATACTTGATCCCGACAAGTTTCCAAAACTATTGTCGGAAAGTGTTGACAGAATCTCAAAACCTGGTGCAGCAATATCTGGCTTGATGTGTCCTTCTGCATTTAAGCCCCAACTCGATTGTGGAACCATACGTAAGCCGCCATTATTAGTAACAAGTTTAAAAATATGATTAAAGCTTAATGTTGCGGATGTGTCTTTAAGTAAATTTTCCCCATCTATTTTCCCCATAAAACCAACTGGTATTTTTGTATAAGGAATTAAGATATTACTTTGATATTCTTGGTTGTTAACGATAATGACACCGCTAGCGTTTGCGCCTTCCAATTTTTCAAGTATTGGTTTTAAATCATCTAAACGAATTGAATTCGGTCTTTGAACAAGAGCAATTTTCCCTGCCAAATTGTCAAATTCCTGTTTATCATCAGGTACATCTACGAAAGCAAATCCATAAACTTGATTGGCATCAAAAGATTTTGACAAAATAATCGGAAATTCTTGCTTTTGCCCTGCTTTTTCAACGGTTACCATTTGGCTAATACTTTTTTCGGAGTCGTAGTTAGTAACGGTCAAAATATCTTCTGAAATAGCTGGACTACTGATCATTCCAAAATCAGGGTTACTTGCCAAAGGGTTGCTATAGTCCATTCCAAAAGCACCATCATTTCCAACCCCTGCAATAAGGGCTACACCATTCTCTTTAGCCAGTTGAATGGCTTCCATAACTTTTGGACTCAATCCAATCCACGAATCTGCAGTTTTTCCGAAACTCATTGTAATTGTCTTAGCACCAAGCGACACAGCATCCTTAATAGCTTTAGCATAAACTTCTGAGCTATCTTTTGTTTTTTTTGAATCGCCGATAGCAGTTGAAACTCGCATCAACATTAATTGAGCATTTGGTGCAATTCCAGTAACAAGCAGATTGTTTTCAGCTGTTGTCTGACTATTAGCAGAAACGATACCGGTCACATGTGTTCCGTGATTTATAAGGATAGATTCATCCTCGGTCATTTCTAGTGCTGTTCTTCCAACAATATTAGTGTCATTAATATAGTCGTATACAAAGATAATTTTATCATTTATCCATTGACCATAGTCAATCTCTTTGTCTTGCTTTAATTTTCTAAATGTTGCTTCTGAATAGTATAATTTATTCTTATCAATATCCTTATCTAACTTAAAGGCTGAATGTTCAATATCAAAACCAGAATCAATCACAGCAATAACATTACCAAGTCCTTTGTTTGCTAAATGTTGCAAATGTGTTACTTTAGAAGGGTCATTAACTGATAATAAAGTTGCTGAGGTATTCTCAATATTTTTATAAGCTGGTGGTAACTTAGTATAGTTTTCTGTTTTTTTCTCTGTTGTTACCTTCTCGCTATTTTGAGAAACCTCTTCCATCTCTTGGATGACCTCTTCGTCTACAGCTTTATCTGTAATGATGTTCTCTTTCGCTAATGACGTATCTAACGTATCTATTGTAACGGTTTGATTACTACTATCGTCTTTAATAGAATTTTTTTCAATATAGGGCATGTCCGTAGTCTCATCGGCTACTACGTTATTTCCATTAATTAAAAGGGCGCTTACCGCCACCAATGAAACACCTAGCATTTTATATCTTTTATGATTATTTTTCACAACACATCCTCCATTTTTTATCATTATTCATAATATAATTATTTTAATAAAAAAGCAATACGATTATAGCAAATAAATAAAAAAATAGACTGCAATTATTCAGCTGTTAAAGGTTTTAGGAGATTTATCGTTTAGAATAATCTCTAGATATCTATGAATAAGTATCAATAGTTAGGGAGCTTTTTTTGCATGGGTAGCAATGGGCTAATTACAGTATCTTTACATTACTTTAGAGTTGATAGTGCAAGCGATACAAACTAGATGGCTGATTTCAGTCACAAACAAAGACAGATTTGTATTCTTCTAATGTTATTTTGAACATGCAATCGTTTTGAGTAACTGAGTAGGTGCAATAATTAACGATTTGAACGGCATTTCCACATATGATACAATAGGCATATAGCGTGGAGACTGACTTTGTGTCAGATAGTTACTCTTGGTGTAAAACAAAATAAAACTGAGACAAATTTGTGTAAAGGAGACAAATCATGGAAGTTACCGTATCAGAATTACAGGATTACTTGTTTAATCACTATCATAAAAAGGCCATCGATGAGGGGTTGTTCATAAAATTAGTTGAGGAAGTAGGAGAAGTAGCTGAGGTTTTAAATAAAAAGGCCAAAAGAAAGGAAACTATCTCAGAAGACTTAGAAAGCCAGTTAGGCTCAGAAATAGCAGATGTTCTGCATTATGCCATTGCCATTGCAGCATTGAATGATATTAACCTAAGTGAGGCAATTCTAAAAAAGGATAAGCTAGCAGCTCAAAAATATCACCATCAGATGAATTTAGAACAATTTATTCTGGAAAAAAGAGACTCAATGCCAACTGTAGTGAGTGATGAAAAATTGGAAAAGTAACAATACAGAAAAATGTTGCCTTTTCAACTTAATGTTAAACTTACCTCTCTTTAATAGAGATTGATTTTTGCGGTCAAAACATCTATAATGGAATCATATATAGACAGAGGAACTGCTAACAACAACTAGCGCCTCAGTCTCTTTGGAATACCTTTTTATTGTAGTAGCATGTGCAGATGAGCTTGAGGTAAAAGTATCTGCACATGTTGTGAAATGGCTAGCTAGTCTAGGTATAGTTAGTTTATTTGTTATCATCAACAACTCCTTGCTTTTCCTAGTTTTAGTGAAAGGTGAGGAGTTTTAAGGAGACTCAGATGGAAATCTTAAGAACCCTAAAAGATGTTAGGCAATACATCAATCCTATTGCAAAAAGCACCAAACAGTTGGCATTAGTACCTACCATGGGTTATCTGCATGAGGGACACTTTAGCCTAATTCGAAAAGCCCGATCAGAAAATGACCAAGTGGTGGTGTCAATCTTTGTCAACCCTATTCAGTTTGGACCGAATGAAGACTTAGACAAATACCCTAAAGATCATGAGAGGGATTTGGATTATTGTGACAAACTGGGTGTGGATGCTGTTTTTATGCCAGATGCGTCAGAGATGTATCATAATTTGCAGACGACAGTCAGCATTGATGCCTTGTCTCATCAACTCTGTGGGCAACAGCGCCCTACTCACTTTGCAGGGGTGTGTACTGTTGTTGCAAAACTCTTTAATCTCATCAAACCAGACCGAGCTTATTTTGGGCAAAAAGATGCTCAGCAGTTGGCGATTTTGAAAAAAATGGTAGTTGACCTTAACTTTGACGTTGAGATCATAGGCTGTCCGATTGTCCGAGAGGCAGATGGACTGGCTATGTCTTCGCGAAATAGTTATCTTTCTGAGACAGAACGCCAAAGAGCAACCTGCCTCTACAAGGCAATCACTCAAGCTCAACAATTGATGGCACCAGGTATTTCAAGCCAGGCCATTATTGACCAGATGACAGCTATTATCTCAGAAACACCAGGGACCATCATTGACTATATTCAAATCGTTGATGCTAACACTCTGGAGCCAGTCTCTAGTGTCCAAGGAGATGTTTTGGTGGCTCTGGCTGTTAAACTAGGCAAGACACGTTTGATTGACAACTTTACCTATCAGATGAAAGGCTAAGCCATGACCTCGAAAACGCATAAGGTAACCACTGGTTATCTGCCTAGGTTAGGCTTTGTAGGTGCTGGAAAGGTCGCCACATCACTTGGTCGCTACCTCTCTGAGGCAGGTGTTGCACAACTTTCGGGTTATTACAGTCGTACCTTGATGAGCGCTAAGGAATCTGCTGGTTTAACGGGTTCAGCGGTTTATGTGAACCTATCAGAGCTAGTTGCTGATAGTGATGTTTTGTTGATTACGACGACTGATGTTCAGATTGTACCTGTTTGGCAGAGCCTATCGCCCCTTGACCTTAACGGGAAGGTTGTTGGACACTGCAGTGGAGCGCTATCCTCAAAGGCTCTAGATAAAAATCTCCAGCAGGAGGCTGCGGTCTGTTCCCTCCACCCTCTTATGGCGATAAAAAGCAAAGCAACTCCTCAAACTGAAATGCGCCAGGTCTTCTTTACGCTTGAGGGAGACCAAAGAGCCCTTGACCTCTTAGCGAGTTGGTTAGATGTGACTGGGAATTCCTACAAAATCATGCCTGCAAAGGATAAAACCAGATATCATATTGGTGCGGTTTTGATCAGTAATTTGGTCTTGTCGCTTGGGAGCTTATCTGTTGAGCTGTTTCAAGAATATGATTTTTCTGAGACTGAGGCTCTGCAGGCTCTCAAAAGCCTAGCAACCTATAATTTAGAGCACTTTGTAACTAAGGGAGCGTTAGCTTCGCTAACAGGGCCTGTTGAGCGCAATGATTTGGGTACCGTTGAAAAACACCTAGAGGCTTTATCGGCAGAATCTTATCAGGAAGTGCGTGACATCTACCAATCTCTTAGCCTGCAGCTCCTCAAATTGGCCCAAGACAAGCATCAGACTATAGATTATGACCCACTCGAGCAATTATTAAGAAAGGACAGACCTTAAGGTCTTACGAGCTTATGAAAAATACAGTATTAACCTTCAAAGATACCAAAAAAACAGGTAGCAAACTCACCATGCTAACAGCTTATGACTACACCACTGCCAAAATCGTTGACGAGGCAGGGGTCAATGCCATCTTGGTGGGTGACTCGCTAGGCATGGTCATGTTAGGCTATGATGATACCATCAAGGTCACTATGGACGACATGATTCATCATATTGCAGCAGTTTCTAGGGGTACTAAAAATGCCCTAGTAGTTGGAGATATGCCCTTTCTATCTTACAGCACAGGGGTTAGAGATGCGGTCCTTAATGCTGGGCGCATCATGAAAGAAGGCGGAGCCAACTGTGTTAAGCTAGAAGGTGGGCGTGAGGTTTGTGACGTTATCCGAGCAATTGTTGCAGCCAAAATTCCTGTTTGTGCCCACATCGGATTGACCCCACAGGCAGTTAATGCCTTAGGTGGCTTTAAGGTTCAAGGCAAGGATGAAGCATCTGCAAAACAACTCATCGAGGATGCCCTAGCGGTACAAGAAGCAGGTGCCTTTGCTGTCGTTTTAGAGTGTGTTCCAGCTCTTTTAGCTAAGAAAATCACTGAAGTGCTAGACATACCAACCATTGGTATCGGTGCAGGCGTGGACTGTGATGGCCAAGTCTTGGTTTATCAAGACATGTTGGGCATGTACAATGACTTTACACCAAAATTTGTCAAACAATTTGCCAAAGTCGGAGAGGTAATGACCAAAGGAATCAGCCAGTATATTGAAGAAGTTCAGAACAAAACCTTCCCAGAAGACAAGCATACCTTTAAAATCAATGAAGATGTGATTGACAAGCTTTATTAAACAGTTGGGGTAGTACAGAAGAGTTCTAATCAAAATCCAAAAAATCCGCAAGATATATTGCCATCTAAGCCCAAAAGGTTAGGTTTTCGACCTTTTGGGCTTTTTGTTTTTTCTCAGACGAACTTGCTTGCGAGGTGTTTGTGCTAACAGATCCTGGAGTAAATTATCACTATTTGAAAAAAAGTGACCTAGCCATAAAAGTGTTATCAAGGTGTTTTTTATAATATCTTTTTAAAAAGACTATTCCTTCAATGTTATTAGAGCTAGCGATTTATTTATGGCAGAAGCATGATAAGGCAAGATGCTATGGAGGTCGCTTATTTTGAGAATAAATAAAAAAAGATTAGTTGAACTGATTTGGAAATCGTTACCAAAACCCTAACGTTAATATATTCTGAACATTTTTGATAAAACTCTATGTTATAATATAGTAAGATAATATTGATAATAGGATTAAAAGGTGACCATGGGTAACTTTTACAACGGAAACCTTTTATCAAAAATAAAGACGGTTAGGAGTTCGTTATGATGTCGGTAGATAATCTTTTTACAAAGCAACAGTGGCGCGAATTAGAGCTCATCAATCTTCTGAGTCAAACCTCAGATTCTGTTTATTACAAGGATATTTGCGAACGGCTAGATTGTTCGGCGTTGACCCTGCAGGCTTGTGTGGCTCATCCTATTTTTATGGAGGGATTGGGTAGCATCACTAGTGAGCATTCTCAACTGCGTATCTCCTATGAACACCAGTATGGTCTCAGAGATGTTTACCAAAGGGCTCTGTTAGAGTCTCAAGCGCTCAAAATGATGTCGGCCTTGTTTTTTGATGATTTTGCCTCCCTAGATGACTTGGCTGAGGGGCTTTTTATCAGCCTGTCTACGCTCAAGCGTCTTATTGGAAAGACCAACATTTACCTTAGGGAGCGCTTCAACATTAAAATTGCGACTCACCCGATACGTGTGGTTGGTAAAGAACATGATATTCGCCTCTTTTATGCCAAGTATTTTGCAGAGGCTTATCCTTTCAACCAGTGGCCTTTTGAGCCCTTGCTCAATGAGAACAATCATGGCCGCCTGATTCATTTGATGGCTTCTTTGACTGAGATTGATTTGGATTTTTCAATCTTTCGCTATCTCAAGATTTTGAGTGCGGTTAATCTTATCCGTTACCTGAAAGGCTTTGCCATTGGAGAGGAGAAAAAGCTCAGTGGTATTTTTCTGAGCTTGCTCAGCGATTCACAGGAGATGCAAGACTTGTCTCATCTTTTTACGCTTAAGTTTTCGTTGCCCTTAGATGAGTTGGCCTTGTCTGAGATGTTTTCTAATTATTTAGATGAAGGGCTCGTTCTTGGTCGTTCTTTGCAGGTCACTAATAGCCAAACAGAACCTCTAGGACCCAAGTCGCTCAATAGTTGGACAGATCTCCTTAGCAAGGTTGAGCACGATACTGGGTTGGTATTATCCAATAAATACGAAGTGGCTCGTAGACTCCATGCAACAGTCATCCTAGCAGCAGAAGATATCAATGACAGCTATCTCATTTATGACTACAAGCGTGAGTACTTGGCTTTTTTCAAAAAACACTATACCCATGTTTATCACAAGCTTGTTGATTATATCAGGGAACTCTTTGCCTGTGGTCAGGAGGATTTGGCAGACACTATTCAAAACAATCTTCTTTATACCCTTTTGACGACTTGGGAAAATTTGTTCTTGGCTATTGGTGAGACCATGCGTAGACCACGTCTTCTCGTCATTGAAAGAAGCTATGGCAGTGTCGGTGACTTTTTAGATCAGTATATTGGCAAGTTTTTTGATATCACGGTTTTTGATCAGTTGACCATTGACACCAAGGCTTTGGAAAAAGAATACGATGTGATTGTGACAGATACTGCAATTGGAGATTGCCAAGAAGCAGATGTTTTTTTCTTTGCTAAACTAATCCCAACGGTTGTGGTTGCCAAGCTCAATCAGTATCTCAAAGTTCGAATGGGAACCGCATTTGATGCTAAGGTGCGAAGTCGTAGAGAGTCTTAAGGGGTTGAATTGTTCGTGTTTTGTCATGACAAAGAAGGAGAAAATTTGGTGACTATATATAGGAAAAGAGGTCAAAAAATAATCCTTTTGCCAATAATTGATATGGCTTTTTATTGTCGAATCGATTAGACTAAGAAGTGAATGAGCCTCTCGGCTTGTCGCCGTAACATGATTATTGGTGTTAGGAGTGTATCTTGCAGAAATGGCTAAACCACTTCCTTACCTTATGATTACATAACGCACACATTATCCAGTTAGTTTTGTTCCTATTACCTTACTCTCAGGACTTTTTTCTTTGAGAGAGGTTGTAGGAATTTTTTTATGTTGTTGGTAGGTGTTTAGACTGATTAAACCGGGCTTTAGAGAGGCTTGCAAGAGAAATTGGTTGACAAAAAGAGACCATACGTGATATAATAGATATGTTCTGTTTTGACAGATTCTTTTTTTAAGGAAAAAAAGCAGGCGTTGATATGACAACTAGCGCCGGTTGTAAAATATGAAACACAAACAGTAGAAATTTCAAGGGGAACCAAATGGAAAACATTTTAGAAGTAAAACATTTAACCAAGATTTTTGGCAAGAGACAAAAGCAAGCTCTTGACATGGTTAAAAAAGGCAAAAGCAAAACGGAGATTTTTGAAAAGACTGGAGCAACAGTCGGGGTCTACGATGCGAGCTTTGAAGTCAAACATGGTGAGATTTTCGTTATCATGGGCTTATCAGGTAGTGGGAAATCGACCTTGGTTCGTTTGCTGAATCGCTTGATTGAGCCAACGTCTGGTCAAGTATTACTTGGCAATAAAGACATTTCAAAAATGAATGCTGATGAATTGCGTGAAGTGAGACGTCACGACATCAACATGGTCTTTCAGAGTTTCGCCTTGTTCCCACACAAGACCATTTTAGAAAACACCGAGTTTGGCTTGGAACTGCGTGGCGTTCCAAAAGAAGAGCGTCAAGAAATTGCTGAGAGAGCTTTGGAAAACTCAGGTCTATTGGCTTTTAAAGACCAATACCCAAACCAATTATCTGGTGGGATGCAGCAACGTGTTGGTCTATCGCGTGCCCTAGCCAACAGTCCAAAAATTCTGTTGATGGATGAGGCCTTCTCAGCCTTAGACCCACTCATTCGTCGCGAGATGCAAGATGAGTTATTAGACTTGCAAGATACCATGAAACAAACCATTATCTTTATCAGTCATGATTTGAACGAAGCCTTGCGTATTGGAGATCGTATCGCGCTGATGAAAGATGGTAAAATCATGCAGATTGGTACGGGTGAGGAAATCTTGACCAACCCAGCCAATGAGTTTGTGCGTGAGTTTGTGGAGGACGTTGACAGATCTAAAGTCTTGACCGCCCAAAACATCATGATCAAGCCATTTACAACAACAGTTGGCATCGATGGTCCACAGGTTGCTCTAACTCGCATGCACAATGAAGAAGTATCTATGTTAATGGCAACCAACCGTCGCCGTCAACTAGAAGGTATTTTGACAGCAGATGCAGCCCTTGAGGCGCGTAAAAAAGGTCTACCGTTAGCAGATGTGATTGACACTGATGTAAGAACGGTATCCAAAGACACTGTCATCACAGACATTATGCCACTGATTTATGACTCATCTGCACCGATAGCCGTGACAGATGACAATAATCGTTTGTTAGGGGTTATTATTCGTGGTCGTGTGATTGAAGCCCTGGCTAATATTTCAGACGAAGACCTCAACTAGAACGGAGAACACATATTTTGGAAAATTTATTACAAACCAAATTGCCAGTTGCTCAACTGGTCGAAAATTTCACAGAATGGCTCACTAAAACCTTCTCAGGTCTATTTGACCTGATGCAAGTGATTGGTAGCTTCCTTATGGACTGGATGACAGATACGCTCTTGTTTATCCACCCATTACTGTTTATCGCTTTAATGACAGTTGCCATGTTCTTTTTATCAAAGAAAAAATGGCACCTGCCAACCTTTACTTTCCTAGGTTTGCTCTTTATTTATAACCAAGGGCTTTGGGAACAATTAATCAATACCTTTACTTTGGTACTCGTGGCCAGTCTGATTTCGATTTTGATTGGTATCCCTCTAGGGATTTGGATGGCAAAAAATGCAACAGTGCGCCAAGTGGTTAACCCTATCTTGGACTTTATGCAAACTATGCCAGCCTTCGTTTACTTGATTCCTGCGGTAGCCTTCTTTGGTATCGGTATGGTACCTGGGGTTTTTGCCTCAGTGATCTTTGCCTTGCCACCAACAGTAAGGTTTACTAATCTAGCAATCCGTGACATTCCAACGGAACTAGTAGAGGCTTCAGACGCTTTTGGGTCAACACCAAAACAAAAATTGTTCAAGGTGGAACTTCCTCTCGCTAAAAACACGATTATGGCCGGTGTTAACCAAACGATGATGTTGGCACTGTCTATGGTGGTTACAGGATCTATGATCGGGGCTCCAGGTCTTGGACGTGAAGTCTTGTCAGCCCTTCAGCATGCTGATATTGGTAGTGGTTTTGTCAGCGGTTTGGCACTGGTTATTTTAGCCATTATCCTGGACCGTATGACCCAAAACTTTAACAGCAAACCTGAAGAAAAGGCAAAAGCTGGTAAAGTGAATAAATGGATTGGTCTTGTTGCGTTAGCAATTTTTATCTTCGCAGGTCTTGGACGTGGTTTGATGGCGATGACATCTTCATCAGCAGACAAGGGCGAAAAAGTAACTATTGCCTATGTGCAATGGGACTCAGAGGTGGCTTCGACTAACGTGATTGCCCAAGCTTTGAAAAAAGAAGGCTACAATGTCGAATTAACACCGCTTGATAATGCTGTTATGTGGCAGACAGTTGCCAATGGCGACGCTGACTTTTCAACAAGTGCTTGGTTGCCAGTGACACACGGTCAACAATATGACAAATACAAAGCTAAACTAGATGACCTTGGTCCAAACTTGGAAGGTACTAAGTTAGGTCTTGCGGTTCCTAGTTATATGACAGATGTTAATAGCATTGCTGATTTAACGAAACAAGCTGATCAAAAGATCACAGGGATTGAGCCTGGTGCAGGTATCATGAATGCTGCCAAAAGTGCTCTAACAGACTACTCAAACCTTTCTGATTGGGACTTGGTTTCTGCTTCGACTGGTGCGATGACGACCTCATTAGCACAATCGTTCAAGAAAAAAGAACCAATTGTTGTGACAGCTTGGTCACCACATTGGATGTTTGCGAAGTATGATTTGAAATACCTAGAAGATCCTAAGGGTAGCTTTGGTTCTGCAGAAAACATTAACACAATTGCTCGTAAAGGGCTAAAAGAAGAAATGCCAAAAGTTTATGACATCATTGACCATTTCCATTGGACTCAAAAAGACATGGAAACAGTTATGTTGGACATCAACAACGGTATGTCACCAGAAGCAGCAGCCAAAAAATGGATTGATGCGAATGAGGATAAAGTCGCTGAATGGTTGAAATAAGCCTATCATCAAAAAAAGAATGGACTGATAGTCCATTCTTTTTTGATGGTAAAGATAAGAGCCAAACTGCCTATGGCTAGTTTGACTCTTTAGTGTTGCTTGTATAAGGTTGTTTGGAGAATAAGGATGGTATTTTAACTACGGTGCCCTAAACTGTTTAAAATGGCACTGATATTGATAAAGAATCGCCAGAAGCTAGATACAGCAGCTGTTGTACCAGCATTAACCACAGTGGTTGTCTTGGCAGGAGTTAGTGCAAGGGTATTACTGTTGATTCTAGTTGGTTTTTGATTGGTTTGGATGTTAGTCGCCTGGGACTGTGGCACGTGAGCAGACTGCAAGGCAGGAGCACATGTGCATAAGGCAACAGTAGCCACCAAGCCAAGAGCCATATGTCTAAATCTCATAAATAGGTTTCCTCTCATCTTTTTGGGTTGGGTGTCAAGGGTTAGTTGACATCATTATTTTATCATAAAATACCAAAAAAACAATAGATTTCTCATTATAATATAACAAAAAAATAAAAATATCATTTTTAAAAAGGGGTTTGTGTTTCTAGTATATGTAGATGATTTCAAAAAAGCAATGCTGGCTAGCTTATGATATAATAAAGTCATGAAAAACAAGAATAAATTACTTTTAATTGATGGATCATCTATTGCCTTTCGTGCCTTTTTTGCCCTCTATCAGCAGATTGATCGTTTTAAAAATGCTAGTGGTCTACATACCAATGCTATTTATGGCTTTCATCTGATGCTAGACCATACGATGAAGCGTGTGCAGCCTACTCATGTGCTAGTGGCTTTTGATGCGGGGAAAACCACTTTTCGTACTGCGCTTTTTTCCGACTACAAGGCAGGTCGAGCAAAGACCCCTGATGAATTTAGAGAACAATTTCCCTACATCAGAGACATGTTAGCTGCTTTAGGGGTACCTTTTTATGAATTGGACAACTACGAGGCTGATGATATTATTGGAACCCTTGACAAGATGGCAGAGGGTACCTCGGAGCCTTTTGAGGTGACCATTGTTAGTGGTGACAAGGACTTGATTCAGCTGACAGATGCCAACACAGTGGTCGAAATTTCTAAAAAAGGGGTTGCCGAATTTGAAGAATTTACGCCTGATTATTTGATGGCTAAAATGGGGCTGACGCCAGAGCAATTCATTGATCTCAAGGCGCTTATGGGAGATAAATCTGATAATATCCCTGGCGTGACAAAAATTGGTGAAAAAACAGGACTTAAACTCCTTCATGAATATGGTAGCCTCCAAGGGATTTACGACCACTTGGATGACATCAAGGCTTCAAAAATGAAGGAGCACTTGATTGCAGACAAGGAGCAGGCTTTCTTGTCCAAGACCTTGGCGACCATTGATACGGAATCTCCAATCACTATTGGCCTAGATGATTTGGTCTATCAGGGGCCAAATCTTGAGGAGCTCTCACAGTTTTACGAGGATATGGGATTTGTCCAGCTAAAAAAAACAATAGATCATCAACTTCCTAAAGAAGCCGTCGAAGCTATCGCCTTTCAAGAGGTTGACCAAGTGACTGCTGATATGTTTACAGCAGACGATGTGTTTTATTTTGAAGTGTTAAAAGATAACTACCATCGTGAGCAAATGATTGGATTTGCTTGGGGACATGGGGATAACATTTATGCCTCGGCAGACACGAGCCTTTTGACGGGTGATTTATTTAAAGAAGCATTTGCTAAACCGCTTGCCACTTATGATTTTAAACGAAGCAAGGTCCTGCTGAGTCATTTAGGTGTTGAGCTTTTAGAGGCGCGCCACGATGCTCGCTTAGCCAATTACTTGTTAACCAATGTCGAGAATAACGAGATGACCACGATTGCTCGCCTGTACACCACAATTCCTTTGGAGTCAGATGAGGTTGTTTATGGCAAAGGGGTTAAGCGAGCGGTTCCTGAAAAGTCAGTACTTTTAGAGCATCTAGCTCGTAAGGTCAGGGTACTTTTGGATAGCCAGCCTGTGATGCTTCAAAAACTAGTTGACCATGACCAGGCAGAACTTTATGATGCCATTGAATTGCCCTTGGCTAATGTATTAGCTAAAATGGAAATCCAGGGCATCAAGGTGAATAAGGCAAGTCTTCAAGAAATGGCTAAGGAAAATCAGCGCGTTATCGATCAGCTGACACAGGACATTTACAGCATGGCTGGCGAAGCCTTTAACATCAACTCTCCTAAGCAACTAGGTGTTATTTTATTTGAAAAAATGCAGCTTCCTTTAGAGTTGACCAAAAAGACTAAGACGGGCTATTCGACCGCAGTCGATGTGCTGGAACGCCTAGCTCCTATTGCACCAATCGTAGCCAAGATTTTGGAGTATCGACAAATCACCAAACTCCAATCAACCTATGTCCTAGGACTTCAAGACTATATCTTAGAAGACGGCAACATTCATACCCGTTATGTTCAAGACTTGACCCAGACGGGGCGTTTGTCAAGCGTTGACCCTAATCTACAAAACATACCCGTACGCTTGGAGCAGGGACGTCTCATCCGCAAGGCATTTACCCCGTCTAGCGATGATGCTGTTTTATTGAGTTCGGATTACTCCCAAATCGAGCTACGAGTGCTCGCACATATTTCGGGAGATGAGCATTTGATTGCTGCCTTTAATGAGGGTGCAGATATCCATACCGCAACAGCTATGCGCGTGTTTGGCATTGCCAGTCCAGAAGAAGTGACTGCTAATGACCGCCGTAACGCCAAGGCAGTTAACTTTGGCATTGTCTATGGCATCTCTGATTTTGGCTTGTCCAATAATCTTGGGATCACGCGTAAACAAGCCAAAAGTTACATTGACACCTACTTTGAGCGTTATCCAGGGATTAAGCGCTACATGGAAGATGTGGTTCGCAAAGCTAAAGACCAAGGGTATGTAGAGACCCTCTTTAAGCGTCGTCGCGAATTACCAGACATTAATTCTCGCAATTTCAACGTTCGCTCCTTTGCTGAGCGCACAGCGATTAACTCACCGATTCAAGGCAGTGCAGCAGACATTCTCAAAATTGCCATGATTAATCTAGACAAGGCCTTGGTTGCAGGCGATTTTGAAGCCAAGATGCTGTTACAGGTTCACGATGAAATCGTCCTAGAAGTGCCAAATCATGAGTTAGATGACGTTAGAAAACTCGTCAAAGAGACGATGGAATCTGCAGTTCATTTAGCAGTACCATTAAAAGCGGATGAAAATGCTGGACAAAGTTGGTACGAAGCCAAATAAGTATCGTTTTTTGCACAATCATACGTGTTCTCATTTTTAAACTTTGTGTTATAATAGAATGAAAGCACTTTATCAGCAATCGTTTTCTGGCAAGATGCCATATCGGCTCGTCTTGTTGTCGCGAATTGAGCAGTGAGGTCCTTAGTTTGGTGCTACCGCTAAAGACCACGATATTATTAGATAGAGGACAGATACAATGACTTATACATTTCAAAACCCATCTGACGAAACCATTTTATCTTATCTTGAAGCAGCCAAGACCATTGCTGTGGTTGGTTTGTCTGACCGTGAGGAAACTGCTGCCTACAGAGTTGCTAAGATCATGCAGGCCATGGATTATCAGATTGTCCCTGTTAATCCAAAGTTAGCAGGACAAACCATTTTGGGTGAGACAGTCTATGCTAGTCTCAAGGAAATTCCTTTTGAGATTGACATTGTGGACGTCTTTAGGCGGAGTGAGTTTCTCCCTCAAGTAGCAGAAGACTTTTTGGAAACAAAGGCTAAGGTCTTTTGGGCACAACTTGGTTTAGAAAATCAAGAAGCAGAGAACCTTCTGCGTGTAGCAGGCAGAAACGATATTGTCATGAATCGATGCATCAAAATAGAATATTTACGTTTGGTAGCTAAGCAAGGCTAAACGGTTTAGAATGATTATTGATGACTTGTGATACAAAAAAGAAAAAGGTAGGAGCTGAGCTTATGGACATTCATTCACATCAACAAGCCCTAGATGCCTATGAAAATGTCCTAGAGCATCTTCGCGAAAGACATATTCGCATTACTGAAACACGTAAGGCCATCATTTCTTATATGATTCAGTCAACAGAGCATCCCAGTGCAGACAGGATTTACCGTGACCTGCACCCCAAATATCCAAATATGAGCCTTGCTACGGTTTATAATAACCTGAAGGTCTTAGTGGATGAAGGGTTTGTCTCAGAGTTAAAAATCAGCAATGATCTCACCACTTATTATGATTTTATGGGGCACCAACACGTCAATGTGGTCTGTGAAATTTGTGGTAAAATTGCCGACTTTATGGACGTTGATGTCATGGATATTGCTCGAGAAGCTCATCAACAAACTGGATACAGGGTCACTCGCATTCCAGTGATTGCTTATGGCGTCTGTCCTGAATGCCAGAAAAAAGAAGAGGAGCATGACGCTTAACAAGCGTCTGCTGTCCATCATAAAAAAGCCAGAGATGTTATCTCTGGCTTTTTGTATTGGTGTCCTTAAATTAGGCGTCGCTAGCTATTTGGGCTTCTTTTTTGTGACGTATTTGGAGTAACTGGTCATAAAAGAGAGCTTTTGCGGTAACAAAGTAAGGTAAGCTATAAATGCTAAGCAATCCAAAGGTTAAGAGAGTGCCTAAGTACCAGCCCAGAAAACTAAGATGGAACAAAAAGAGTTTCCCCTTGTATCCTTTGACCAAGGCGCTGCTTCTTTCTAGAGCGGATAAAGCTCCGATATAGGTCTGCTGGTTAACAGTGTCATAGAGAATATGATTAACCAAAGCATAGGCCAATAAACGATTGATATAGCAAGAGGCCCCGCCTATAAAAAGGATTAGTCCAATCACAGCTAAACTGATTTGACCGACTGACATGCCTCCCCCTGTGCTAGCAGCCGCAAATAGCAATAAAAGACCAATACTAGCTAATAAAAAAAGGGTGAATAAAAATAAGGTGTTTAACAAAAACACTGCAATGAGTTTGCCAATATAATTTCTTGAAAAAGCAAGCGTTGTGTCTGAAAAAGTCGCTTGTTGACGTTTGCCCCTAATCACATCCAGCATGATAAAGGTTGCTGACAAGGTAAACAAAGTCATAAACAGCAAGATAGAGATTGGGAAAAGGTCTGCTTCTGGAGACAACTCGAGACCCCTGTTGTAGAGATAGGCACCGTGACCTTCGACCCATATGTACAGCGTGTACAATAGAATAGGAACAGCAAATAGCTGGTATTTGCCAGGTAGCCCTTTCAAGGTTTGACGGGCTTCTTTTTTTATTTTTTTAATAGACATAATAAACTCCTTTTAACTATTGTACCATATTCAAAGCAGAGCAGGCAGGCTTTGCAGCTGGTATTTTGGGACAGGGAATGACAAGTGGATGCTTTTTTGGTAAAATGAGGGAGCTATTAACTAGCCTTTTCAATGCGTGTTGTTGAAAAATAAAAGCTCAAGACTGTTTATCTTGATAGCAAGGAAAGAGAAAATGACTGATTATCCAATTACTTATCGTCTGATTAAAAAAGAAAAGCATACGGGTGCCCGTCTGGGAGAAATCATCACCCCTCACGGAACGTTTCCAACCCCTATGTTTATGCCCGTAGGCACGCAAGCAACGGTTAAAACCCAGTCCCCTGAAGAGTTAAAACAAATGGGATCTGGCATCATTTTGTCAAACACTTATCACCTCTGGCTACGTCCAGGAGATGAGTTGATTGCGCGTGCTGGAGGTCTGCACAAATTTATGAACTGGGACCAGCCGATTTTGACAGACTCAGGAGGTTTCCAAGTCTATTCCTTGGCGGATTCGCGAAATATTACTGAAGAAGGGGTAACCTTTAAAAATCATCTCAATGGCTCAAAGATGTTCTTGTCTCCTGAAAAGGCAATCTCCATTCAAAATAACCTAGGCTCAGATATCATGATGAGTTTTGATGAATGCCCACAATTCTATCAGCCGTACGATTATGTGAAAAAATCTATCGAACGCACTAGTCGATGGGCAGAGCGTGGGCTCAATGCGCATCAGCGTCCCCACGACCAAGGATTGTTTGGGATTGTGCAGGGAGCAGGATTTAAAGACCTGCGCCGCCAATCAGCCTCTGATTTGGTTGGGATGGACTTTCCAGGTTACTCCGTAGGTGGTTTAGCTGTTGGTGAGACTCATGAGGAGATGAATGCTGTGCTAGACTTCACAACTCCTTTGCTGCCAGAGAATAAACCTCGCTACCTCATGGGAGTAGGGGCTCCAGATAGTTTGATTGATGGTGTGATTCGTGGTATTGACATGTTTGACTGTGTGTTACCAACGCGTATTGCCCGAAATGGGACTTGTATGACCAGTGAAGGGCGTTTGGTAATTAAAAATGCCAAATTTGCCGAAGACTTTACCCCGCTAGACCACAACTGTGATTGCTATACTTGCCAAAACTACACACGCGCTTATATTCGTCATTTGCTAAAAGCTGACGAGACCTTTGGGATTCGTTTGACGAGCTATCACAATCTGTATTTCTTGATAAATCTTATGAAACAGGTCCGCCAAGCCATCATGGATGACCAATTGTTAGAATTCAGACAAGATTTTCTAGAGCGTTATGGCTATAACCGATCCACACGTAATTTTTAATATGACAAGGGTGACCAAGGGTCGCTCTTTTTTTGATAAACTGTAACCCTATTTTTAAAAACAGGTTGACACTTTATTTTTTTTAGATTACACTATTACAGGAGGCTGAGGGATGTCAGAGTGTTTTGGAATAGCATGTGATCAGAATTACCGATGCCAACATTATCACTCCGAGTTGGATATTGTTGGTCTCAAGTGTGCGGCTTGTCAGCGTTATTATGCTTGTTTTAGCTGCCATGATTTGCTAGCAGACCATACTTTTCATCCCACAAATCAGCAAGAACCCTATCCTGTGATTTGCGGAGGATGCCACCGCTACCTTAGTCGATGCGACTACAAGCTTGGAGCTTGCCCGTTTTGTCGAAGTGCTTTTAACCCAGCATGTCACAAGCACAGTGACATTTATTTTATGAAGGAGTCCTAGACACATGTTTTCAACAAAAGACCTCGTTAGAGTCGCTATGATGACCAGTTTGATTATCATTTTGGGATTTATCCCAGCTATTCCGTTAAGTTTTATCCCAGTACCTATTGTTTTGCAAAATTTAGGCATCATGCTGGCAGCAGTCCTTTTAGGAGGTAAAAAAGGAAGTTTAGCAGTATTCTTATTTCTGGTGGTTGGGTTATTTTTACCTGTTTTCTCTGCGACAAAGACCACAATACCTGTTTTGATGGGGCCTACAGCAGGCTATGTGTTAGCCTATCCTTTGGTACCCTTGGTGTTTTCTCTTTTATATCGCAAGTGGTTATCTCAACACACTATGATGACTTTTTTAGCCATTTTTATTTCAGGAGTGCTAGTGGTAGATGTTTTAGGAGCTATTTGGTTAGCTACTTACACAGGAATGCCGCTAGGCAAGTCCTTGCTATCTAATGTTGTGTTTATCACAGGAGATACCATCAAAGCTATTATTGCTACTGTGATTGCAGTGAGCTATAAAGACAGTTTTTTGAATACCAAATCATAAAAAAGCTCTAGCTCCTTTTGAGGGCTGGGCTTTTTTGGTAGGTTAAAGCAATGTTTGGAGGTCTTTTTTGATATAATAGGAGCAAAGTGAGAAAGAAGGTTTTGTCATGGAACTAACAACACTAGGATCTTGGGGAGCTTACCCTCACCAAGATGCAGGAACGACGTCCTATCTCATCACGGGGTGTGATGGTTTTCAGTTGCTCATGGATGCTGGGAGCCGTGCCCTCAATGAGTTAGAAAAAGAGATTAATCCTCTCGATTTAGACGCCGTTATTATCAGTCACTATCATCCTGATCATGTGGCTGATTTGGGAGTTTTGCGCCATTATTATCAGCTCTATCCTAAGCACCTCAAGCAAGCAAAATGCTTGCCTATCTACGGACATCAAGAAGACCCGCATGAGTTTGCTAAGTTGACCATTCCTCAAGTGTCAAAAGGCATTGCTTATCAGGTTGATGGGGTTGAGTCTATTGGTCCTTTTGACATTCGGTTTATAAAAACGGTACACCCCGTTGTTTGCTATGCTTTTCGTATAGAGGAAAGGCAAACAGGACAGGTATTGGTCTTTACAGGAGATACCGGTTATTTTGAAGGTCTTATTGACTTTGCTAAAGGGGCAGACCTTTTTTTGGCTGATGTTTACCTATATGAGGGAAATGAAAACCATATGGCTCACTTGACCAGTAAAGAAGCAGGGCAGATAGCAAAAAAAGCTGGGGTTAAACGCCTAGTCTTGACCCATATGCCTCCGCTACCCCCAGAAGGTATTGACCCTAAAAACCACTTGGAGGTGTTGCGCCAAGAAACCAAAACCTATGCACAAGACATTCCAGTCGAATTGTCCTTGCCACATAACTCTTGGGATTTAGGAAGTGACGTGAGATGACTTATAGCCAAGAAGAACAAGCATATTTCATGACAGAGGCCCTTAACGAGGCAAAAAAGTCTTTGGAGAAAAACGAAATCCCAATAGGCTGTGTCATTGTTAAGGATGGCCAGATTATTGGCAGGGGACATAATGCCCGCGAAGAACGCCAGCAGGCAGTTATGCATGCTGAAATCATGGCAATTAATGAGGCTAATGCCCACGAAGGAAATTGGCGGTTGCTAGAAACGACCCTTTTTGTCACCATAGAGCCTTGCGTTATGTGCAGTGGTGCTATTGGTCTAGCAAGGATTCCTAGGGTTATCTTTGGAGCAGCTAATCTCAAATTTGGCGGAGCCACAAGCCTTTATGAAATTTTGACGGATGAGCGTCTCAATCATCGCGTCCAAGTAGAGTCAGGACTATTGGCTAAAGAGTGTGCTGAGATGATGCAGACTTTTTTCCGCCAAAGACGAGACCAGAAAAAAGACGCTAAGCAAGAAGTCCTTACTCAAACAGATAGCACGCCTTATCAATAATATAACCCCCTTTTAGACTGTTGCTAAAAGAGGGTTTTTTGTTAGGCGTTAGGGAAAAAAGAAACACTATAAGTATCTGGCATTAAGCTATAAGCATAGCTAGCACCGTCTGGGAAATATTGTCTAAACAGCTGATGGTAATCTGTTTGATGTACCTCTAGGTCTGCGACAAGCTGGTCGTAAGAGGCTTTATTAGCAAACTGAACACTAATTTGTGGCACTTTTTGAGCCAACTGGTTACTGAGACTGTTCAGGACTTGAGCTTGGCTAAATGACTCAAAGTAACTCTGATTTAGTTTGGTATAGAGTAAGGAATCATCTGAGCATTTTGGGATTTTCCAGATGCTAGTAAAGGTTTCTGATGAATTAAAGGCAATGTTTGAGCTTGCTTTGTGTGTTTGATTTAGCAGCTGATCTGGTAAGCATAAAAAATGATAGTTGATCAGAGATTGTTGTTGTCCAGATAGTTGCGTGTCAAAAACAGGATCCCCCCAAGTTGTATCTACCGCATAATAGTTTCCGTCAATCTTGACAGCGTTCCAAGCATGAGGGTAGCGCTCTTTGGATTGACTAGAGGTGACATCGCCTCTGATATAGGCTACAGGGATTCCTGCTTTTTGACAGAGAAATTGAAAGGTCTGGGCATAGCCATTACAGACTGATAAATGGTCAATCAGGACGCTGCGAATGTCTTGGTTAGAGGAAATGAGGGTTTCATCTCCGGATTGATAGGCTTGAAAAGCCTTTTGGTTGTAGTCGGTGTCTTGAATGATGGTATCGTAAAAATATTTGATGCGCTCATAATCATTTTCTGCAGGGGCTTTTGAGAGAATGTCGTCTCCAATTGCTTGCAGTTGCTGGTAGATTTTTGGAGCATCTTTTGGCAAGTCAAAGGTTACAAATGCAACTTGGTCAGACATTTCTAACTGGTAATTGGCTGTTGTCACCCAGAAAAAAGCAGGGTTATCCATGGTAAAGGCATCAATAGTTTTGATGAGGCTGGCTTTTGACGCAGGAGACAAACTAACCACTTCACGAAACTGGGACAGGCTATCATAAAGCAGGAGATAGTTGGCTTTTTGAGCATCATCAAGCTGTTGGTAATAATAATGAGAGGCTACCAGTTGATGCAGTTTGTCACGTTTTTTATCTGACAAGACCATATCTTCTTGAGGAGCTCCTGCAAAAGGATTGGTCAATGAGCAAGCGGTCACAGACAATAAAGACAAGGAAATCAGTCCAAGCATCAAGAAATTCTTTTTCATAATGACTCCAATACAATAGTCTAATAAAATAATTATACCATAACCTGTAACAAAGAAGTTTTGGGTTTAATCATTCAAACTATATTAGGTTCATGAAGTCATAACACTATGTGGATAGAAAGGAGAAACAATAATACAAAATTTTGAAATGATGAGTCTGAATAATAAAGCGATGCTAGCATCAAATCAAGAATTGGCAATTATTATCTCATTTAAAGAATATTAAGGATGCTATAGAGATAACTTATCTACTATTTTTAAATTTTTATAAAAATAAAACAAAAAATAAATTAAAAATCATTTACTTTTATATATATTTTTTGTAATATATAAATATATTTATGAAAGGTAACTTTAAAAATGAAATTTAGAAAATTTTTGTATCCTTCGGCTTTAGTAATTGCAATGAGTACTTTAACATTTGGTCTAAATAATACAGTTAAAGCTCATGATAGAATTGACCATGAAAATAAAGTGCATCTTTATTGGCAAGGGAATTATGATGTTAGTAATTACGTAGATTACACAAAAACATTAAGTTCTGATAAAAAAAGTATTGAATGGACTGTTTCCTTTAATTCAGCACAAGAAAAATGGGTATATCCAGATTTTTCAGTGTTCTTGCCTACGGGAGTAAAAGCGCCAACTCAAATAACTTATGAGCATCATTATTGGGACGGCACCGTTCGTTCTAACACATATGAAAATACAAGATGGCATTATGATTGGAAAACTCAACCAAAGAATTTCACACAAGAATTTGACAAATTTCCAGGGTACACAGGTTGGAGCGACTCCTTATATAAATTTTATGCCTTGAAAAATCAAGGAAAATTTTCACGTGTTCTAGTTGATACATATGGGCGTGAAGATAATACTTACTTTTCACATAAACTTGTATGGAAATTTACTACCGAATTAGAAGAAGGCTATGCAGAAAAATGGAATGATTTACCATTCTTAGCAGGGATTAAACAGAACAATCCTCTCGCCGCTTCATTCCCTAGCTATAAGGGTGAATTTGGAAAATAAAAGATTGAAGACATAGGCTGTAGTAAATAAAATTTTTAGAAGCTTTCTGATAACTATCATTGATAAAACATGGTTTTTATACAGGTAAGCTAAGGGTTTGTACGCACAGTACTAAAAAAACTATTTCCGAA
>NZ_LHQM01000057.1 GCF_001302265.1 Streptococcus phocae
GTGTACATTTGTCAATGATGTGAGACCAAAAATAAAAGAATCAAGAAACGATATGATATCATCTACTAGTAGCTAGCTCCTAGTAGATTTTTTCTGATTTGAATAGGTGATTTCCAATTAAGAGATTGCATAGGTAAACGATTTGACAGATAAAGATAGCGTTTCATCTGTTTTATCAAGTCGTCATAAGAGTAGAAGGTTAAGTGCTGATAAAATCGTCTATTATCATTTCTATGGCTTCTTTCGACTTTACCATTATGTCTAGGCGTTCTAGGACGAATACACTTATGCTCAATTTTTAGTTGATTGCAGAGAATATCAAGTGGATGTCTTTTTATAGTTTCTTTAAAGTGAGTGAACTCAAAACCATTATCGGTTTGAATGATTTTAGGTTGATAGCCAAAGTATTTAATCGCCATTTTAACGAATTGAACAGTTGAGTGAGAGCTCTGTTCTTTAAAAGGGAAGAGGAATCTTTCTCTACTGGCTTCATCAATCATGGTATATTGGTAGAATTTATCAGGTAATTGACCAGTATAGCAGTGTTTAGGGACATATTTAACATCCATTTGCCATTTGATACCAATAGTTTTAGGCGTATCATAAGGTTTAGGCACATACTTTTTTTCTTTTTTGTTTTGTCTTTAAAGAAGCCCAATTTTCTTAAGAGACGAAAGAGAGAGCAAGGATGTCGTTTATATCCTTTATTGACACTTAATTTATAGAACAGCTCAATGAGAGTAGCATTGGGATGCCGACGAACAAGATTCTTAATCCACTGGATTTCGATTTCAGTATGAGCTTTAGGATGAGGGGTAAGTGGTCTGTGTGATTTGTCTTTTAGAGATTCTTTAGTGCCATCAAAACGTTTATTCCAACGCATAAGAGAAGCTTTTGAGACTTTGTATCTTCTACAGATAAATGCGACAGAAGCTCCATTACGGTAAGTTTTAACAGCATGATAACGAGTTTCAAGAGTATGTGGTAAATAACGAAGATTTTGTGATATACTAGTCATGAGAAGATTCCTTTTTTGAGTAGTTGGTTCAGAACTTATCATATCAAGGTTTCTTCTTTTTTGCATTTCTTGGTCTCACATCAATTGTAACGCTACAA
>NZ_LHQM01000058.1 GCF_001302265.1 Streptococcus phocae
GCTTTTTGCTTAGTTGTCGTAAACTCTTTTAAGCCATCAACCGTGAAAAGATAAGCTTTGAAAGGTTCTTCACTAAAATAGTCGGTTAGGCTACTTTCTGGCAAGTAAATTTTCCCAATTTCAAAGTTATCTGAGTAGATGTAATAGTTTAGGTTGCCGTTTTCGAGCAGTAAGTTAGCGCCTGCGACGGAAGGTGCATCTTTAAAAACTACCATTTTAAGACCTCTCAAATACAATCAAACCTCGAGTGTTTCTCGGCACTTGTCCTTTATCCACAACTTGTATAGATAAGAACTGTCCAGTTGATTGATCTTGTACTTTTCCGATATTTTGCAACAATGGACCTAGCGTTGCAATCTGAGCATAAGAATTAAGCTCAGCACGTCTTACGACGTCGCTTGGCACAGTGGTGTTTTGCAATGCTTGAGAAAGCCCAGAAATATCATCGATATTATGAGTGTGTTGGTTGTCAGCTTTTTGGTCAAGAGCGTTCTGTAGACCGTTAACATCTGCAATATTGTGTTTGTGTCCTTTTTTCGTGTAATCTTTCTCTGCTTGCTCTTTTGTGAGAACCTTGACCTCTCCAGGAGTGGTCAACAACTTACCTGTAGAGGTCGCTGTCACATAATTAGAACCTTTTGCAGTAACTTGAACCTCGAGATAATTGTCTGCTCGTGTAGTTGTGTTACGTATAGTAATCAATACTTTATCTCTGACAGAGACATCTTTCGTCGGTTCATTCACATACCAACTAGCAGAATAATTTCTATTTGCATAGCTTTTAATTGTTCCATCAGAGTAGCTATAGTTGCTCGTAAACACCTTTTGAGATAGCCCTAGAAATTCATTAATTGCATCAACATCTGCGGAACCGACATTTTTAAGTTCAGATTTTTTGACATAATCTTCTAGGTTGATGCCGTTGACATCACCAGTTTCACCTTTCGGGACAACAATTTGTGTTCCGTCGCTAAAGACTACTTGAGTCCCATCTGAGACACGCTTGTGACCTGTGATGGTTACGCTATCGCCTTTTTCGCCTTTTGGACCAGTTTTGCCCATTGGACCAACAGGGCCAACTTCACCTTTTTTACCCTCTTTTCCTTGAGGCCCTGTATTACCTTGCGGTCCTTCGGGGCCTCGAGGACCCATAGGACCCATAGGGCCTTTTGGAATGGTGATTTCTGTACCGTCGCTAAAAACGAGTTGTACACCATCATCTGTCAAGGTGTTGCGAGAAATTGTTAGGCTATCACCTTTTACGTTGCCTAGCTTGGTTTCTCTGTCACCAATCCATACTGACAACTCACCATCTTCAGACAGTTGCACTTTTGTGATGGATTCACCTTGTGGACCTTCATAGTATGGAAGGTCGTTGTATGCTGTTTTGCCGTCGCCGACCTTTAATTTGTGAGTATCTAACTCAACAACTAACTCTCCATCTTCAACGACGGGGTTCTCTGAACGCCATTCGCTAGCTTGCTTTCTATCAAAAAGTACCTTTATTGGTATTGTTTCTCTTGGACTCATCTATTCCTCCTTCCGTCAAAAATTATTTTGGGCTTGTTCGATTGCTTGCCTACCATAGTTGCACCCTTGGCATCAGCAACATCTTTATACTTCATGTCAAGAGCTATTTCCTGCACTTCTGACGCATTTAAATCTATCCGCTTAGATTTATACCAATCACCTGTCAAAACGCCTGAGAATGAAAATGGATAGGTCTGAATAACGTTGTTATCTTTATCTAAAGTAAACGTCTCTGATTCCATTTTTG
>NZ_LHQM01000059.1 GCF_001302265.1 Streptococcus phocae
GCTTTTTGCTTAGTTGTCGCAAACTCTTTTAATCCATCAACCGTGAAAAGATAAGCTTTGAAAGGTTCTTCACTAAAATAGTCGGTTAGGCTACTTTCTGGCAAGTAAATTTTCCCAACTTCAAAGTTATCTGAGTAGATGTAATAGTTTAAATTGCCATTTTCAAGCAACAAGTTGGCGCCTGCGACAGAAGGTGCATCTTTAAAAACTACCATTTTAAGACCTCTCAAATACAATCAAACCTCGAGTGTTTTTCGGCACTTGTCCTTTATCCACAACTTGTATAGATAAGAACTGTCCAGTTGATTGATCTTGTACTTTTCCGATATTTTGCAACAATGGACCTAGCGTTGCAATCTGTGCATAAGAATTAAGCTCAGCACGTCTTACGACGTCTCTTGGTACTGTAAAGTTTTGTAAAGCTCGCTCTAGCCCAAGAATATCCGACATACTATGAAAGTGTGAGAAATTAGCTTTTCCGTTAAGCTTAGCCTCGAGTCCTGATATATCATTTGTTGAATGCGTGTGACTTTTGTTTGCGAAGTTTGCATTAGCGTCTTCTTGTTTCAAGTATTCACGTTTGACGTTTTCAACTTCAGATTTTTCAGCAAGTTTTTCTAGTTCCTGTTTTTTTGCATATTCTGACAAATCAACATCTTTTGCTTTGATTTGAGCAATCTGTTCAGGCGTTAAGTCTTCAAACTTTAGTGAGTCGCCTTTTTCGCCTTGTGGCCCCGTTTTCCCCGTTGGCCCCGGTTCGCCACGCTGTCCTTTTGATCCAGGAGGGCCTTGCGGCCCCGTCTCTCCTCTCGGCCCTCGTTCGCCTGTCTTTCCTGTTAGACCTTGTGGCCCTCGTTCTCCAGCGGGTCCTGTTTCTCCTCGCGGGCCTTGTTCACCTTTGGGTCCGATATATTTAAGTGCACTAAACCGGCTGTGACCATCGCCAAACTTGGCAAAGCTAGTGTCTGTCTCGAAACCAATCTCCCCCTCAAGCAAGATAACATCACTGCGAGCCCATTCTTCAGCGGTCATGCGCTTAAACTGAACTCTTAGTGGTATATTTTCGACCATTAATTACCTCCTCCATCTAAATTTATTTGTGGCTTTTCTGACCACTCCCCTGTAATAATTGCATTATTAGCATCCGCAATTTCTTTATACTCCATATCAAGAGCTATTTCCTTCGCCTCTGACGCATTTAAATCTATCTGCTTAGATTTATACCAATCACCAGTTAAAACTCCTGAGAAAGAGAATGGATAGGTCTGAATAACATTGCTATCTTTATCCAAAACAAAAGTCTCTGATTCCATTTTTG
>NZ_LHQM01000060.1 GCF_001302265.1 Streptococcus phocae
TGTACTGACCCCCAAAAGTTGGAGATTATATTTTAATAAAGGATTGCGTTTCTGTACTGTACAGGACTCAGTCCTTTTAATTTTGTCTTGATTCGTTTGTTATTGTAATAATCAATGTAATTTGAAATAGCCTCTGACAACTCTTCCAGTGAGTGAAACTCTTTCTCATAACCATAAAACATCTCTGATTTTAAGATGCCGAAAAAAGATTCCATCATGCCATTATCAGGGCTATTCCCTTTGCGAGACATAGACACTCTCATCCCTTTCTTTTTTAAGAAGTGATGATAAAAGTCATGTTGGTATTGCCAACCTTGGTCACTGTGTAAGATGGTGCCAGAGTAACAGTCATCTGGAAACGCCTCTTCCAACATCCTTTTAACTTGATTTAAATTTGGCGACGTTGACAGATTGTAAGCAATTATCTCACTGTTAAACCCATCAAGAACTGGAGATAAGTAAAGCTTTTGATCACTAGCTGGGATTGCGAATTCAGTGACATCTGTATAACACTTCTTAAGTGGCTGAGACGCTTCAAATGATCGATTAATCAGATTAGCAGCTTTCTTACCAACCTCACCTTTGTAAGAAGAATACTGGCGTTTGCGACGAATTCTGGCTTGTAAACCTAGGGCTCTCATCAAACGTTGCACCTTCTTATGATTAATCACATAACCTCTATTTCTGAGTTCCAAGGTGATACGACGGTAACCATAGTTCCCTTTATGTTCTTGATAGATAGCTGTGATGTCATCTTTTACTGTCCTATCTTTATCATCAGCCAAGCGCTTTTTATGGTAATAATAGCTAGATGATGGCAACTTTAACACACCTAGCAAAACGGTTAATGGAAACTCAACAATTAATCCTTGAATAATCTCTGTTGCTCTTTGAGCCTTGCTTCGTCCCTTAGACGGTACTCTCTCAGCTTTTTTAGCACAGCATTCTCCGCTCTCAGATATAGAACCTCTTCTTGAAGACGCTCAAGCTCTGTCATCT
>NZ_LHQM01000061.1 GCF_001302265.1 Streptococcus phocae
ACTTTTGGGGGTCAGTACACCGTTTATTGGATGAAGGGGATTTTTAATATTCTTTTTAGGCAGTTAATCCGCTCAAAACAATCGATAAACAGTCATAAAAGGATGATTTTTCGGTGCAAAATGATATAATATTAACATGTCAAATAAACCAACATCAGCTTATGTGCACATACCTTTTTGCACACAGATTTGCTATTACTGTGATTTTTCCAAGGTATTTATTAAAAACCAGCCTGTCGATGCCTACCTTGAAGCCCTTATCAAAGAATTTGAGTCGTATGATATCACTGATTTAAAAACTCTCTATATAGGTGGTGGCACACCAACGTCCATCACAGCAAGCCAGCTAGACTATTTGCTGAGTCAGTTGCAAAAAAATCTTAATTTAGAAACTCTCGAAGAATTTACTATTGAAGCCAATCCTGGCGATTTGACAGTCGAGAAAATCGATGTTCTTGTTAAATCAGCCGTAAATAGGATCTCTCTCGGGGTTCAGACCTTTGACGATAAGCATTTAAAGCAAATTGGTCGCAGTCATAACGAAGCCCAGATTTACAGCACCATTTCTAGTCTTAAATCAGCTGGTTTTAACAACATTTCGATTGATTTGATTTATGCCTTACCAGGTCAAACCATGGAGCAGGTCAAAACCAATGTTGCTAAGGCTTTAGCCTTAGATATTCCTCATCTTAGCCTATATAGCTTGATTTTGGAACACCACACTGTTTTTATGAATAAAATGCGTCGTGGTAAATTGAATTTACCGACAGAAGACCTAGAAGCTGGAATGTTTGAATACATCATTTCAGAAATGGAAGCCAACGGTTTTGAGCATTACGAAATTTCAAATTTCACCAAACCAGGCTTTGAAAGCCGTCATAATTTGATGTATTGGAACAACGAAGAATATTTTGGCTGTGGTGCAGGGGCATCAGGCTATTTAAATGGCATACGTTACCGAAATCGGGTCCCTATTCAGCATTATCTAAAGGCTGTCGCTGAGGGCAATGCCCGATTGAGCGAGGAAATCCTGACAAAAGAAGAAATGATAGAAGAAGAGCTGTTTCTTGGATTACGCAAAAAAACAGGGGTCTCGCTCGAACGTTTCAAGGAAAAGTTTGGCGTTCCCTTGGCAGATATTTACGGTAGTGTTGTCACAGACCTTCAAAACGAGGGGCTGTTGGTCAAAAATGACTCAGCCATTAGAATGACTAAAAAAGGCCTATTTTTAGGCGATTCTATCGCTGAAAAATTTATTTTAACATAGGAGATGTGCTTTGGGCTTAGTCTATTATCAGCCTGTCGAGCTGACTTTTGACAGTTGCGACAGGACATCACATGTAAAAATTCCTGCCCTACTAGCGGATTGTTTAATGGTTTCTACCAAGCAATCGGAGCAATTAGGACGAGGAAATGATTACCTCATGGAGCGTTATGGGCTTGTTTGGGTTATTACGGACTATGAGATGACGATTCATCGATTACCCGTCTTTGGAGAGACAATAAAAATAGAGACAGAAGCCCTGTCGTACAACAAATTGTTTTGTTACCGACGGTTTCATATCTATGATCAAACAGGGGCGTTATTGCTAGACATTTTAGCCTATTTTGCTTTACTAGACCCAAAAAGTCGCAAAGCTGCAGTGATTCCAGACGATTTGGTTGCTCCCTATCGTTGCCCCTTTGTCAAAAAGATTCAGCGTTCTTCTAAATTAAAACCCTTAGAAACCCCAATTCAACAAACCTATCCCGTGCGTTATTTTGACATTGATATGAATGGTCATGTTAATAATAGCAAATATTTAGAATGGATGTATGATGCGTTGGGTGATGCCTTTTTAGGCAAGTACCGTCCAACTCAGCTGACACTAACCTATAAAAAAGAAGTCCCCCCTGGGGGGAGCATTACATCCTGTCATCTGCTAGATGGCGAGACGTCTTACCATGAGATTATGTCAAATGGGCAGCTTAGCGCGCAAGCCAAGATTGAATGGCAGCCCATTTCAATAGAAAGTGAGAAAACGAGTGACTTATAAAGGTTATTTAATCGACTTAGATGGAACAATCTATCAAGGAAAAAATCGGATTCCAGCAGGTGAGCGATTTATCGAACGCTTGCAAGAAAGAGGCATTCCTTATTTGCTGGTGACCAATAACACGACACGGACACCGCAAATGATCCAAGAGATGCTTCAACAACAATTTAATGTTACAACAGAACTAGACACCATATACACAGCGACGATGGCTACCGTAGATTACATGAATGACATGAATCGTGGCAAAACAGCCTATGTTATCGGTGAGACTGGTCTCAAGTCAGCTATTGCAGAAGCAGGCTACACCGAAGACACAGAAAAGCCTGCTTATGTGGTTGTTGGGCTAGATACTCAGGTGACCTATGAGATGCTGGCGGTTGCCACTTTAGCGATCCAAAATGGTGCTCTTTTTATTGGAACAAATCCAGACCTCAATATTCCAACAGAACGTGGTCTAATGCCAGGCGCAGGGTCGCTAAATGCCTTGCTAGAGGCTGCTACACGGGTATCTCCAGTCTTTATCGGAAAACCAAATGCCATCATCATGAACAAGGCGCTTGATATATTAGGGGTGTCACGCTCGGAGGCTATTATGGTAGGAGATAATTATCTAACAGACATCATGGCGGGTCTTCAAAATGATATTGCTACCCTTTTGGTGACTACAGGTTTTACCAAGGCAGAAGAAGTACCAGGTTTACCAACGCCACCTGACCATGTAGTCTCTAGTCTGGACGAATGGGAGCTGTCATGAAAGAAGCGTGTTATTTTTTCTTGACCTGGCTCTGGTTGTTGTCAGTCGCTATTTTACTGACGATTTACCTAGCTTGGTCTTTATACCCATTAGAAGTCAGCTATTTACAGCTTGATGAGGTTGTCTTTATGACCCCAAAAGCCATTACTCAAGATTTTAACAGGTTGTTAGCCTATTTAACAAATCCCTTTGTTCAAAACTTGAATTTGGATCACTTTTCATCATCAACATCAGGATTAAAACACTTTGAAGACGTTAAGGGGTTATTTCAGTTAACTCAGTTAGTATTTATTCTATTAGTTTACCCTGCTTGGCGTTACCTCTATGATAAACTGAAACAACAAGTTCTCATTCTCATTAGATACCCCTTGATGCTTGCAGGCTTTTTTCCAGTGCTTGTGGCGTTATTTGCCATTATGATTGGGTTTGATAATTTTTTTACATTATTCCACCAGATTTTATTTGTCGGTGACTCGACTTGGTTATTTAATCCGTTAACAGATCCTGTGATTTGGATTTTACCAGAAACCTTTTTCATGCACTGCTTTGTCCTATTTTTCATCATTTACGAAAGTATTATTTGGGGATTAGTGTTATTATCCCAACAAAAACCATAGAAGGATGAATCCTAAAAAAAAAACAAGTCCCTAAGAGGGCTTGTTTTTGGGTACAAAAAAAGCACCGAATCGGTGCCACTTTCTTCAAGCTATTTACGGACCAGCCTTATTTTAACGCGCTGTGTTGTTTTGAATGGTTCCAACAGTTATAGTATATAATATTAGATGACTTTTGGCAAGTCTTATTATCAAAAAATTACATTTTCGAGATAAAAGACAATTGTCGTTTTGGAACCATTCAAAACAACACAGCTCTAAAACCTTTTAATAGCTCTTTATCTGTGCTCGAGGGTTTTGGAACCATTCAAAAAAACACAGCTCTAAAACCTACTTCTTGTGGAGTCATTTGTTCTGTGTGTTTTGGAACCATTCAAAACAACACAGCTCTAAAACGGTTACTGCGTAAAGGATAGGCTCAAAGGGGTTTTGGAACCATTCAAAACAACACAGCTCTAAAACTTGCGCTTTGTTGACATCTTCTCCTGTTAAGTTTTGGAACCATTCAAAACAACACAGCTCTAAAACGTAAGAGTCTGGCAATCTCACTACACCTCTGGTTTTGGAACCATTCAAAACAACACAGCTCTAAAACGATTAAGTCCATGTAGAAAACAACGTTAATGTTTTGGAACCATTCAAAACAACACAGCTCTAAAACTTAAGGTGATGGAAGTTATTCTCAATAGCTAGTTTTGGAACCATTCAAAACAACACAGCTCTAAAACTGTTACTATAATTTATTCTGCTCATTTTTGGTTTTGGAACCATTCAAAACAACACAGCTCTAAAACTAATTCTGTCAAGCATTTCAAGTTTTTCAAGTTTTGGAACCATTCAAAACAACACAGCTCTAAAACTATAATGTTTACTCATTTCTTCTATATCCTGTTTTGGAACCATTCAAAACAACACAGCTCTAAAACACAACGATGTTTTAATGGGTGGTTCACCTGGTTTTGGAACCATTCAAAACAACACAGCTCTAAAACTTACCTGCTGTGTTAAATTTCTCAAGAACTGTTTTGGAACCATTCAA
>NZ_LHQM01000062.1 GCF_001302265.1 Streptococcus phocae
TCTGTAGAAATTATTTCTCCTATGTTTGCTACCGGGAATGACTATGCTCGGAATGTAGTAGTTAACGCCAATCTTGTTAAAGCAAACGAGAAATCTATTTTAGATACATACGACGAACAAAAAGTAGAAGAGTTTGTATCCACCCCTGAAGAAATCGTTACTACAGATAAGATGTCTCAATCTGAATTTGAAGATTTTACCCAAATAGTTTATGCAGAAGCAGAATCTTTAAACCTTCCAACTCCAACCCAGGAAGACGTTGCTGTATATGCGCAATCAATCATTAATTTATATACTCCCGGAACTTCTAATTATTTAAATTTAGCTGAAACAACTGAAAAAATTATAGATGGAATAGACGAAAATCACGAGAATTTATTTGATCGTATTAGCGGTCAAGATGTTTTAGCGGCTGCTCATGGAGCTATTTCTAATTCCGTTTTAGCTAGTGCTATTAACGTCGGCGTTAGTTTTGCTGTTGGCGGAGGAGTTGGAGCAGGTATCAAAGCTTTAATTATGAAACACGGTGCTGAGTATGCAACAAGATTAATCGCGAGAAAAGTTGTTGCAACTCTTATGACTTTCGGAATAAGACAAGTAACCGGAATAAATTCTATTATTTCTCATGTTGTTAAAAATGTTCTTGACCCAGGATCAACTATTGCAGCATGGTTAGACGCTCGAGATAAGATTAAAAAAATGGCTGGGTAGAATGGTGGTAAAACTATGCTAGATGTATGGTTTGTTGTATTTTTGTTGGCTCTATTTTTCATTGCAACTATCTATTTTTGGATAAAAATTTATATAATAGATATTGCAAAGACTGTAGAAACCACTAAAAAAA
>NZ_LHQM01000063.1 GCF_001302265.1 Streptococcus phocae
TAGCCTAACCGACTATTTTAGTGAAGAACCTTTCAAAGCTTATCTTTTCACGGTTGATGGATTAAAAGAGTTTACGACAACTAAGCAAAAAGCTTATCAGGACGCTAGAACATATAAAAAGCAATCTTTGCCTCAAAGTAACTTTAACGCTGTTTATGTAAACGGGGAAGAAATAGCGTCAGTTTGGTATGACGGTTCATTGATTTACAAGAAAGTTGTCACGTCGTTCATCAAAAAGACTATTCGAGCAGCCGGAAGTTTAGACATCAGAGAAAACACAAACTCGATGTATGTATATGCTCTTGTCGCTGATGTTGATAGAACATTGATAGGTGCAGGCGACATTAAAGCTGTTTATATAAACAACGTAAAACTTGCTGACGGTGCAAAAGTTGATTTCACAAAAGTTAACACGTACTACTTAATCACAATAACGCAACTGAGCAATGTTGATGAATTTATAAACTACGAGTCTAACACAATAACTTTTGCTTTTTAGAAAGGAGACTAA
>NZ_LHQM01000064.1 GCF_001302265.1 Streptococcus phocae
TTTGGGGTGCAGTTCATAAGCAGGGTGCGGTCTTTTTATTTTGTAATGGGTACGTTTTTTGGTGATGACACTCAAAAATTAAAAACATCATTCAAGTTTTCAGCCATTGAAGGGTGAGTAAAGAGTTGGTTTTTGAGGTAGGTATACGGAATATTGTTGTCTATAGCCATTTTGATTAAGTTGATGTATTCTTGTGAGTGAGCGCCTAAAAGGGTAGCTCCCAAGATAGCTTTTGTTTCAGGATTGATAATAACCTTAAAAATACCTCGCAAATCATCACTAACATGCGCGCGTGGCATATTAGATACTAGCAGTTCGTTTGTTTGATAGGATAATCCCTCATCCTTAGCCTGAGCTTCTGTCAATCCGACTTGAGATAAAGGTGGCTCGATGAATGTTGTGGTTGGGATATGGTGACGATCTTTATGACTATAGTGACTGGATTGGGTTAAATGCCCAAAAACAATTCGAAAATCATCTAGAGACGTATAGGTAAATTGAGGACCACCATTGACATCACCAACAGCGTAAACACCCTCAACAGTGGTTTGACAAAACTCGTCAACAACAATGGCTCCACGGTCGTTGGTTTCAATATCAGTGTTCTCCAGACCTAGACCAGCAGTAGCTGGCTTACGCCCCATGGCATAAAGCAACACATCAAAGGTATCGGTATGCCCGTTGGCTGAAATAATGACCTTACCATTATTGTCGTTAGAAACCATGTCAACTGAAGCAGATAGTTTGAAGGTCACCCCGTCTTCTTCCAAGTAACTTGTTGCCATTTTGGCAACAACCGGCTCGTAGCGCCCTAAAATGGCAGGAGATGCTTCATAAACAACTACTTCCGTGCCTAAATTAGCGTACAGGCTAGCAAATTCCAAGCCAATGTTCCCACCACCAATGATAGCCAAACGCTTGGGCTGTTCTTCAATGCTGAGGATGCCTGTACTATCGACCACGTTTTGACTATCAGCTAAGCCAGGGATAGGAAATTTATTGGAAATAGCTCCAGTGTTAATGACAATGGTCTGTGCTTCTAACATTAAGGAGTCATCTCCTGCTTCAATTTGGACTGTTTTGTTAGTGACAAATGTTGCCTTGCCCTGATAAAGGGTGACTCCAGAACTAGTGAGTGCTTTCTCATTTTTTTGGCGGAGGCGACTAACAACAGTTTCTTTATGGCTCATAGCTTCTGCAAAAGAAGCATTCTTCTCAGCTGCTAAAATCAAAGCCTTTGTTGGGATGCACCCGATATTAATACAAGTACCACCGTACATATCAGCATTTTTTTCAATGAGCGCGACTTTTTTGCCTAGTTTTGCCATTTTAGCTGCCAATGTCTTTCCAGCTTTGCCAAAACCAATGACAATAAGATCATATTTTTCCATTGCGAACTCCCTCTAAAAGATAAATAAAGATGATTAATGTCATTCTAGCATAAGATAATCATCATGTCCTAAACTGGCTACGCAGAACGAAATCAATAAGAAGTGTTTTGGATCTGTCATTCCCGTAGCAGATTCTTGCAATATCACCTGATTTCTCCTAAAATAAGCTTATAAACGAAAAGAACGGAGAAACTACCTATGGCACATATCGTAACAGATGCGACATTTGATGCAGAAACAAAAGAAGGTCTAGTTCTTGTTGATTTTTGGGCAACTTGGTGTGGTCCTTGTTTAATGCAAGCACCTATCCTTGATCAACTATCAGAGGAATTAGACGAAGACGAGCTTAAAATTGTTAAAGTTGATGTAGACGAAAATCCTAATACAGCTCAACAGTTTGGCATCATGTCTATTCCGACATTGCTTTTCAAAAAAGATGGACAAGTCGTGAAACAAGTAGCTGGTGTCCACACAAAAGAACAAATCAAAGCAATCGTAGCAGAGTTAAGCTAATGCAAAAATGAGAGTTCCTTAGGAACTCTCATTTTTTTGTGGATAAATAAGATTTTAACATCTTTTTTTGTGGCGTTGCCATGGGATATTGCTCCAGATTTTCTAATGACACAAAAGCCAGCTGCTTATTATCGGTCAATTCGGGACAATCTACAGTTCCCTCGATTAACTCAATAGTCCACTTTTGGTGACTAAAGGTATGCTTAACCATTTCAAACTGACGCGTCGACCAGATTGGTTGGAGGTGATAAGTTTTTTCAAAAAAAACTTTTTGCGATGCGGTTTCTAAGTCCTTGCTAGTAGATTCAAAGAGACTGAGCTGTTCACTCAAAAACTGCGTTTCAACAATCGGAAAGGACCAAAAACCTCCTAGTAATTTATCTTGAGTATTTTTTTCTAGTAGCAGTTGACCGTCGCTGTTTTTAATAATAAACGCTTGAATTTGCAACAAGCGAGGCTTTTTTTTAGGTTCTTTAATGGGATATTTGTCATAAGTTCCGTTCAAATAAGCTCCGCAAAAAAAGCGAACAGGTGACTCATCTGGCCGAGGGTTCTTAGCAGACTCAATATCAGTTCCAAGGTCCATTAAAGCCTGATTGAAATCTCCAGGTCGATCTGGGTCAATCAGCTCCTCCATGAGAGCTTGGAAGATGCGTCGATTCTTAGGATCCCCAATATCATAATCAATTTCAAATAAGCGAGCCATCACTCGCATGACATTTCCATCAACCGCAGGTTCAGGCAAATCAAAAGCGATACTGGCAATTGCTCCTGCTGTATAAGGTCCAATCCCCTTTAATTGACAAATATCAGCATATGTAGAAGGAAAAACGCCATTAAAAGTAGACATAATTTGCTGAGCAGCTATTTGCATATTACGGACACGAGAATAATAGCCTAAACCCTCCCAAGCTTTGAGCAATCTTTCCTCATCAGCAGTAGCAAGGTCTTCAATGGTAGGAAACCATTCTAAGAAACGTTCATAATAAGGAATAACCGTCACAACTTGCGTCTGCTGCAGCATAATTTCCGACACCCAAATGTGATAAGGGTTTTTAGTACGCCTCCAAGGCAAATCTCGCTTTTCTTGGTCATACCAAGCAAGCAGCGTTCGACGAAAAGAAGCAATTTTTTGCGTATCCCAAAGGTCAACACCATAATCTTTTAAATTAATCATAGTCATTATTTTAGCACATGATCGATAATTTTTTCAAAAATGCTACTACTAAAAGATTTGTTTCTAAAAACAGTTAAGCATTTCAGAACTAAAAGTAAGATGACAGTATAGCTCTTAATAACAAAAAACATCTAGAATACGCAAGCATTATAACATTAACCCCGAATCTTCTTTCAAAGAAACTGTTATCAGATAAATCTCTCGGACAATTATCAAAAAATATTTAA
>NZ_LHQM01000065.1 GCF_001302265.1 Streptococcus phocae
AATGCCGGCTACATGACTTGAACACGCGACCCTCTGATTACAAATCAGATGCTCTACCAACTGAGCTAAGCCGGCTAATTTTATCATGCGGGTTAAGGGACTTGAACCCCCACGCCGTTAAGCGCCAGATCCTAAATCTGGTGCGTCTGCCAATTCCGCCAAACCCGCCTATATGACCCGTACTGGGCTCGAACCAGTGACCCATTGATTAAAAGTCAATTGCTCTACCAACTGAGCTAACGAGTCTTACTTATGCCTGCATAATGCTTTGTGACATATGAAACGGTCCCGACGGGAATCGAACCCGCGATCTTCGCCGTGACAGGGCGACGTGATAACCGCTACACTACGGGACCTTGTATCTTTACAAATACTATGGGAGTTAACGGGATCG
>NZ_LHQM01000007.1 GCF_001302265.1 Streptococcus phocae
GGTTTCTAGTTTGTTTTTTGTTAAGAGAGATGACTTTGTTTACTCTAGTCCAACTTGTGACATTTCTGTCAATTGGTCATTTTCAAAAGACAAAGAAATATTAGCACCGTTGATATGGGTTTTTAAGCCACTAATCCAAATAGCTTGGAGACTTTCCTTATCACTAGATGACGCTTGACTATAGTTGTCTGGCTCTGTCAATAGCTTTTTGACCTCTGCATAAGTCATTCCTTTTTGCAGCTTCTTGTATTCTTTTTGAGATAGTTTTAAATCTCTCTGAAAGGCAAAATTAGCTATGGTTTTAAGGATACTACTATTTTCATACAAATCTATAGTTACTGCTACCTGATCAAACTTCCAAACATAAGAATCTAGTGACACATTTCCAGCTGGTCTGGTACTGTGTGAGGCAGGTTCTCCAAAAATATCAGTTAGTTCTTCTAGTGTTGTCCCCCCCGTAAAACCAGAATCAGCCTTTGCCAAGGTCACTTTTTCAAACTTAGCCCGAATGTCCTGATGCTCTGCTTGTTTAACCTGAACCTGGGGAGCCTTTTTTGCCTCCTTATGATCACTAACTTTTGACGAAGAACAAGCAATCAGCAATATAGCAAAGACAGGAAGGCTTAACAAAAAGATTATTTTTTTAAATGTCATAACGATATAACTTTCTATTTTCTAGGTTGAAGCTATTATACCATATTTATGCATGATAAATAATATGAGATAAGAAGAATATTGGATAACTAAAAAAACCTTGCAAGCAAGGCCTTTTGTAAGTATCGATGGAGCTGGTGGGAGTCGAACCCACGTCCAAACATCTGCCAACACATTTGTCTACAACCATAGGTTATGTTTTTCATTTAACAACTTAGCGACACATAACTCAAGCCTCTAAGATGCGAGTCTATTGATCTCTTTTTAAATTACTAGACAACAATTTAAACGTAGCCTGCTATTTTGAGACTTTTATCAAGACACAAGCAATCTTGTAAAAGTCACGCTAACTGGTTTTTAGGCAGCTAAAGCGTAAGATTGTGTATTTTTTGCAGTTATATTTAACTGGCATTTTACATCTGCCGATGAGTTGCAAAACATGCCTCATAATGCCTGTCGAATCCGTAACAACCCCTAAACATAATAACTATACTTACTTAATATATTATATCAAAAAGCTACTAAAATTGCAAAAAAATCCTTTAGAGTGCAAAAAAAGAGGAACCCAAAGTTCCTCCTCGTTAATCAATAGGGTCAGTAAACTCTATTAATTTTATAATTATAATTCAATATCTCCGAAAAGATCAGCCATTGAAAATCCAGTTTGAGTTTCTGGAAGTTCATAATCGCGTCTTGCTTCACGTTTTGGACGTTTTGGACGTGATTGACGTTTTTCGTCTTTGTTGTCGTTTTCAGCTTGTGCTGGACGCTCTTCCAAAGCTTTGATTGAAAGTGATACACGTTCATCAGCAGCATTAACTTCAAGAACTTTAACAGTTACTTCTTCACCAACAGAAAGCACATCTTTTGGATTTTCAACACGTTTGTGTGAAATTTGCGAGATGTGAACAAGTCCATCAATACCTGGCAATACTTCAACGAAAGCACCAAAGTCTGTCAAACGTTTTACTTTACCTTCAATAACATCACCTTGTGCTAGTTTTTGCTCAACGCCATCCCATGGCCCAGGTGTTGTTGCTTTAAGTGAAAGTGATACGCGTCCTGCTTCTTCGTCAATTGAAAGAACTTTAACATCAACTTCTTCACCAACAGATACCACTGATTTAGGTGAAACGTTACGCTCATGAGATAATTCTGTTACATGGACAAGTCCATCAACACCACCAAGGTCGATAAAAGCACCAAAGCTAGTCAAACGAGCTACAGTACCAGTAACTACTGAACCCTCTGAAAGTTTAGAGAACACTTCGTTACGTGCTTCTTTAGCAGCTTCTTCGATAACTTCGCGACGTGATAAGATAAAGCGATTTTCTGCTGCATCAACTTCTTTGATTTTAGCATCAAATTCTTGACCAACAAACTTTTCTGTGTTGCGTACAAAACGAGTATCAATCATTGAAGCAGGAATAAATCCACGAAGTCCTTCAAATTCGACTGAAAGTCCGCCTTTAACAGCACGAGTACCTTTAACGGTAACAACTTCGCCTTCACGACCGATAAGTTTATCCCAAGCTTTGCGAGCTTCCAAACGTTTTTTAGACACTAGGAAAGTCACTGTATCAGTATCTTTACCTACTACTTGACGAAGAACAAGTACTTCAACTGTGTCGCCAGTTTTAACAAAATCGTTAATGTCAGCATCACGATCGTTAGTCAATTCACGAAGTGTCAAGACACCTTCAACACCAGTACCTTCGATAACAACGTTTGCTTGACCGTTATCAACAGTTAAAACTTCCGCAGTGACAACGTCACCAGGGTTTACTTCGCTAACACTGTTTAGCAAATCTTCAAATTCATTCATTCTAAAAAATCCTCCAACAAAAGCTAGCTTATGCTAGCTTTTGATAACAATATATTTTCTCAAGGTAACCCGCAACGACAACAACTCTTATCTTTGACGGTCTCAGACTAGGCCTGATACCTCTGACTGGGGTAGCTGGATTCGAACCAACGCATGAGGGAGTCAAAGTCCCTTGCCTTACCGCTTGGCTATACCCCATGATGCTTTTTTCTAAGGATAGGAACTAGCCGTTCCTTAAGTGAAGCACTTTTTACCTTAGATATGGAAAGAGAGGGATTCGAACCCCCGAACCCGAAGGAGCGGATTTACAGTCCGCCGCGTTTAGCCACTTCGCTATCTTTCCGTAACAACAAAAACTATTTTATCATAGTTTTTGTAAGCTTGCAAGTATTTTTATAGACTTTTAATGATTCAAATTGTAATTTTCGATAATATTTTCAATAGCCTTCTCTAAGGTTTTAAAAAAAGTATCCACTGAATCATTTTTTAGTACTGCAAACTTATCGTCAAGCTCTGCTATTTCACCAACAACACGTTTTCCAATTTGCAACTGATACCCATCAATTTTAGCCTGGTTAACAGTTACTTTCTGGTCAACGAGCTGAATCTCAATTTTTTTATCCTTTTTACTCATCACTTCACCTCACTTTGTCTATTTTACACAAAATCAAAAAAGCTTGCAAGAGCAAGCTTTAAATTTAATCAACTTTCACAATCCAACCTTCTGGGGCAGGAATATCACCAAACTGGATACCGACTAACTCATCATACAAACGACGTGTAATAGGACCTACCTCTGTTTCGCTATAAAAGACATGCAAGTTGCCACGATAGCTGATGCCTCCAATTGGAGAAATCACTGCTGCTGTACCACAGGCACCTGCTTCGACAAATTTGTCAAGCTGATCAATAGGCACATCACCCTCAATTGCTGTTAAACCAAGTCGCTCTTCAGCTAGTTGAAGCAAGGAATATTTTGTGATTGACGGTAAAATAGATGGGCTTAGTGGCGTGATGAATTCGTTATTAGCGGTGATTCCAAAGAAATTAGCTGCGCCAACTTCTTCAATTTTGGTATGTGTAGCTGGATCTAGATAAATAACATCTGAAAATCCTTCTGATTTTGCTGCTTTACCTGGTAACAAACTACCAGCATAGTTACCTCCGACCTTGGCTGCTCCGGTGCCATATGGTGCTGCTCTATCATAATGTTCCGAAACAATAAAGTTTGTTGGGGCTAATCCCCCTTTGAAATAGCTTCCTACAGGCATGGCAAATACCGTGAAAATATATTCATTGGCAGGTTTTACCCCGATGATGTCTCCCACACCAATCAATAAGGGTCTCAAGTACAAGGTTGCTCCTGTGCCGTAGGGAGGAACAAACTCTTGGTTTGCTTTAACAACCTGCTTAACAGCATCCACAAACTGCTCTGTAGGGACTTGAGGCATCAAGAGTCGATCTGCTGTTGCTTGTAGTCTAGCTGCATTGCGGTCTGGTCTAAATAATTGAATCGAGCCATCTTTTGTCCGATAAGCCTTTAGACCTTCAAAGGCTTGCTGACCGTAGTGGAGAGCTGGTGAGCTTTCTGATATGTGCAAGGTGGCATCTTCAGTGAGATGTCCTGCATCCCATTTCCCATCTTTGTAATGAGAAATGTAACGAAATGGTAGTTTGTGATAGTCAAAACCTAGGTTATCCCAATCAATATCTACTGTCATGTTGTACCTCTTTTCTACTTTTCTCTATTGTAACTTTTTCTAAGCAATTTGCAAGTTTAGCCCACGGCATGATAATACCACCAGCTATTTTAGCTTAGAGCAATTTAGCTGATAGAACCCCCTGATCTGAGATGCTGTCCGAAATAAAGGAACCATTGCTTGTACGCTCTGATAACGGAAGCGTTTCTAAGGAAATCGTGTAATCTTGTCCTGTTTGGCTAATCACTAGTAAAGATTGTGGTTTATGCTCTTGACTAGTGATTTTGGTAAAGAGATCAATTTGGTCAACTGTTGTCTCTGTGGTCACCATATCCGCTAAAAACACTCGGTGAGGCTTAGCTTTTAGTTCTCGTAAAACCAATAAGCCTCGATTCGCTCGACTGGTTTGAGGAATTTCAGAAACGGCTACGCGTTTGAGAGCCCCTCGCTGAGTGAGAACAAAAAACGAGGATGCTGTCACTGGCACGGCTGAGGCTAAGACGTCGTCATCTTTTAGATTGATTGCCTTGACCCCAGCTGTTTTCAAGCCTTGTATAGGAACCTCTTGGCTGGCAAAGCGCAGCGCATAGCCCTGCTGTGTTACCAAAAGAAAATCTTCCATGACAATAGGTCCCACGCTAATAATGTGGTCAGAAGCTCCTTTTAATTTAGCAAACTTGGTTGCTTTAGAGCGATAGGTTCGCCATGGTTGCAACGCTGTTCTCTCAAAGCGTTTGATCACACCTTTTTGAGTGACTGCATAATACAAGCCTTGGTCAAAGGACTGCACAATTTCGGCATATAAAATCGTTTCTTCCGTACTGAAATTATTAATGGTTTGAGACAGGTGTTCGCCAATATCTTTCCAACGTAAATCAGTCAGTTCATGGACAGGACGATATATAGCGTTTCCTAAATTGGTGAAAAGCAACAGATGGTCAGTTGTTTTGGCTTGTTGCACAAATATCAAATCATCATCGTCTCTTTTGCCAACTTCGGCTAGACTAGAGGCATTGAAAGAACGTGGAGTAGTACGCTTTATGTAACCTCCTTTCGTAACACTAACAAAGGTTTCTTCCGCTAATATTAAACTAGCTGAGTCAATTTCAATCACTTGACTCTCTGCTTGTAACTCTGATAAACGTGGGTGATTAAATTTCTTTTTCACCTCTCTAAGCTCTCGCTTCATGACGTTATACATGGTCGTTTCATCGTTGATAATAGCCGACAGCATGGTGATTAGACTTCTCAGTTCTTCTTCTTCTTTTTGAAGGGTCACGATATCCGTATTGGTTAAGCGATAAAGTTGTAAGGTGACAATAGCTTCTGCTTGTTCATCGGAAAATGCATAGCTGACTTTAAGATTGTCTTTTGCATCACTCTTATTTTCAGATGCTCTAATCAGTGAAATCACTTCATCTAAAATCGATAGAACGCGAATAAGCCCTTCAACAATATGGAGCCTTTTCTCAGCTTTTTCTTTGTCATATTTAGAACGCTCTACGATGATTTGTTTGCGGTGGTTAATATAGCTCGATAAAATTTTGTGCAACCCTACTTGTCGTGGGGTAAAATGATCGATTGCAACCATATTAAAATTATAATTGATTTGAAGATCTGTGTATTTCAGCAAGTAATTTAAAATGGTTTGGCTATCGGCATCTTTTTTGAGCTCGATAGCAATACGCAATCCTGTTCGATCGGACTCGTCGCGCACTTCTACAATACCAGGCACTTTATTATTTACTCGAACATCATCGATTTTCTTCACCAAAACAGCCTTATTAACCTCATAAGGGATTTCAGTAACAATAATTTGCTGCTTACCACCTTTTAGCGTCTCTATCTCTGTTCTAGAGCGGACAGCGACACGTCCTTTGCCGGTTTCATAAGCTTTTTTAATCTCATCAGCTCCTTGAATAATCCCACCTGTTGGAAAATCAGGACCAGGCAAAAAGGTCATTAATTTATCAAGGCTGGCTTTTGGGTGGTCAATTAAATGGACCACTGCATCAATAACCTCTGACAGGTTGTGTGGTGGAATATCTGTGGCGTAACCAGCAGAAATCCCTGATGACCCATTGACCAATAAATTAGGGAAAGCTGCTGGTAACACTGTCGGCTCTTTTTCGGTGTCATCAAAATTCCACGCGAAGGGCACGGTTTGTTTCTCGATATCCTGAAGAAGGTAGCCTGAAATCTCAGATAGTCTTGCCTCTGTGTACCTCATAGCCGCTGGAGGGTCACCATCCATGGAACCGTTGTTCCCATGCATTTCAACAAGAATCTCTCTGTTTTTCCAATTTTGGCTCATCCTGACCATAGCGTCATAAATCGAAGAGTCTCCATGAGGATGGAAATTCCCCATGATATTTCCGACTGATTTGGCTGATTTTCGGTAACCTTTTTCAAACGTATTGCCATCTTTATTCATCGAATAAAGAATCCGTCGTTGCACGGGTTTTAAGCCATCACGAATATCTGGAAGGGCTCTTTCTTGGATGATGTACTTGGAATAGCGCCCAAAGCGCTCTCCCATAATGTCCTCAAGGGACATGTTTTGAATGTTAGACATAATTGTAAGAAACACAACCATTAAGCCACAAAAAGTAAACCACCGGATTGTAACCCAATAATAGACTAGTTAAGTGGCAGTTGTGTTTTATTCCTTTCATAATGATGTGTACAGAGTTGTAACAAAACCTCATGAATCACTAGAAGCATCTGACTGGCTGATGCTAAGCAGATACCTGTAGACTTTTTGGGTCCACTGGACTAAACCATCTCCGTCATACTCTAAGTAATGGACATTTGTAGCTAATTGTTTGGGAATACTTTTGCTAAACGCAAGAGCATTGGCTTTTGGTATGATGCAAGCTGTCATAAGCTCTAGGGGGACTTGGTGCTTGATCTTTGCTGGGTGATACCCATCAAAAATATAATGATCCAAAGCGATTAATTGGCTATAAGCGTAGTGAAAGCTGACGCCTGGGATAAACTCGTCTTCTAGTTCTTTTTGATTAGGAAGCCGTCCTAATAATCGCTCCATGGCTAATCGATAACCTGAAGTAGTATTAGACCACCCAAACATCACATAATCAAAATAATCTACAGGATCTCCTGCTGCATTTCGACTACTGTTGACCAATTCCTGTCCAGTAAGTTGAAACGCTTTAACTGCTGATAAAAGGCTTCCTGTCTTAAAAATAGCGATAGCCGTGCTAACGGTACAGGTATGACTTAGATAGTCTGAATAAACAAGCTGTCCATCACTATCAAAAGTTGCTGCAACAGCTTTTTGACTAGGGGTGAAAGGATGTGTCGCCTGATATTTTTGTAAATAATCGTTTATCTGAGTCAAGATAGTTGTGTTATCACAGCACAGTTTTGTTAGCCGATTGTGCCTTTTTTCATAGACTAAAAATAGCGCTATTTTTTCTAACTCAAAAGGCTGTATCCGTGGGTAATCTTCTAACGCAAAGTGATAAATGCCATCCCACTGGATGCTGTAATCGTTCTGGCAAATGTTTAATATCATCCAAAATTCCTCGATACAAATGAGCAATCTACTTATCTTTTTAGGGTTACTTTAAAAAACTGTGTTTTCTTCTAGTGTGAAGGTGACGTTATCTTCAATCCACTGGCGACGTGGGGCAGCTTTATCTCCCATAAGAACAGACACGCGCCGCTCTGCTCTTGCTAAATCATCAATGGTTACACGAATTAAGGTTCTTGTTTCCGGATTCATAGTGGTTTCCCAGAGCTGATCCGCGTTCATCTCACCAAGTCCTTTATAGCGTTGTAACATAGCCGTTTTACCATATTCTTTACGCAGTTCTTCTAACTCACCATCCGTCCACGCATAGGAGATTTTTTCTGATTTTCCTTTGCCTTTTGACATCTTGTATAAAGGTGGCAAAGCAATGTAAACATGCCCCTTATCAACTAACGGTCTCATGTAGCGGTAAAAGAAGGTTAGTAGCAGGGTTTGAATGTGCGCTCCGTCGGTATCTGCATCGGTCATGATAATCACTTTGTCATAATTAATGTCGTCAATGTTGAAATCAGCCCCTACACCCGCACCTATGGTGTAGACCATCGTGTTGATTTCTTCATTTTTCAAAATATCCGCCATCTTTGCTTTTTCAGTGTTAAGAACTTTGCCTCGTAATGGCAAGATGGCTTGGAATTTACGGTCACGTCCCTGTTTGGCAGATCCTCCGGCTGAATCTCCTTCGACTAAGTATAGCTCATTCTTTTTAGGATTTTTGGATTGAGCTGGAGTTAGTTTTCCTGAAAGGAGTCCTTTATCTTTTTTGTTTTTCTTACCATTTCGAGAGTCATCTCTAGCTTTTCGGGCAGCTTCTCGGGCATCTCTAGCTTTAATGGCTTTACGAATAAGGTTGGATGCCAGTTCTCCGTTTTCCAATAAGAAAAAGGTTAATTTCTCAGAAACAATGCTATCGACAATAGGTCTAGCCAAAGGACTTCCTAGTTTGTCTTTGGTCTGTCCTTCAAACTGCAAATGCTGTTCGGGCACTAAAATAGATAGCACCGCTGACAAACCTTCGCGATAATCCGACCCTTCTAGATTTTTATCTTTTTCTTTTAAGAGATTGGTCTTTCTAGCATAGTCATTCATGGCTTTGGTAATGGCTGATTTCAACCCTGTTTCGTGACTACCGCCATCTTTTGTTCTGACATTATTCACAAAAGATAAAATATTGTCTGAAAAACCATCATTATACTGCATGGCCACTTCGACTTGAAAATCTTGGTCTTGACCTTCAAAATAGATGACCGGTGTCAAGGTGTCCTTGTCTTCGTTTAAGTAAGCCACGAAATCTTGAACCCCATTTTCATAATGAAATTCCTCAACAACTGGGTGTTCTCCACGCAAATCGGTCAAGGTCATTTTGACATTTTTCAATAGAAAAGCAGATTCTTTTAAGCGTTCTGCAATCGTGTTAAATTTGAAATCTGTCGTTGAAAAAATTCCCTTATCAGGCATAAAGGTCACTACTGTACCAGATTTTGATTTGGGTGCAGTACCAATTTTTTTGAGTGTTGTCGCAGGTTTACCACCATTTTCAAAGCGTTGTTTATAAACAGCACCATCTCTAGTGATTTCTACCTCAAGCCAAGACGACAAGGCATTTACCACTGAAGAACCTACGCCATGTAGACCTCCTGAGGTTTTGTATCCACCTTGTCCAAACTTTCCACCCGCATGCAAAATGGTAAAAATCACTTGAACTGTTGGAATGCCCATGGCGTGTTGTCCTGTGGGCATTCCTCGTCCACTATCTGAGATGCTGGCAGAGCCATCTTTATTAATGACTACTGCAATCTCGTCACCAAATCCCGAGAGCGCCTCATCGACAGCATTGTCGACAATTTCCCAAATCAAATGGTGAAGTCCTGTTCCGTCTGTTGAGCCGATATACATACCCGGTCTTTTTCGAACCGCATCCAAGCCTTCTAATACTTGAATGGCATCATCATTGTAATTTGTTATTGTTATTTCTTTTTTAGCCAAAATTGACCTCCAGACATTTTCATCTTTTTTATCTTACAAGTTTTTAGAGAATTTTGCAAAGCAATTTGCGATTTTTTCTCAATTCTTTTCAATCAGTAGGTTGTCATTATATGATTATGGTATAATATTGAATATGAAATTGATATTATTACTAACCATTGCTTACTTGCTAGGTTCCATTCCCACAGGTTTGTGGATTGGCCAATACTGTTACAATATTAACCTCAGACATCACGGATCAGGAAATACTGGAACTACCAACACCTTTCGGATTCTAGGTGTCAAGGCTGGAATCGTGACACTCCTTATTGACATCCTCAAAGGAACACTTGCGACTGTTTTACCCATGCTTTTAGGGTTCAACGTGGTGTCTCCAATTACTATTGGTTTTTTTGCCGTTCTTGGGCATACCTTTCCTATCTTTGCTAAATTCAAAGGCGGCAAGGCTGTGGCTACTAGTGCAGGGGTTTTGCTAGGTTTCGCCCCACTTTATCTGCTCTTTTTAGCGCTTGTTTTCCTTTTGGTTTTATACCTCTTTAGCATGATTTCCTTAGCTAGCGTGGCTTCGGCCCTTGTTGCTGTCATAAGCGTTTTAATCTTTCCTGCCTTTGGCTTTTTACTGCCTCACTATCATTTGTTATTAACGGTTACGATTATGCTACTTGCGGCTATAATTATCGTTCGTCACCGAGAAAATATTGAGCGCATCAAACACAAGGAAGAAAATTTAGTCCCTTGGGGATTAAACCTCAGCAATCAAACCACTAAAAAATAAGACTGGCATAACTGTCCAGTCTTATTTTTTAACCTTCATAGACGATTTCACCCTTAGCGATGGTGTATTTGACAACTCCTTTTAAGGTCTCACCGATAAATGGTGAATTGCTAGCTTTTGAAGAAAAAGCTTCTGAAACCACTCTGTCTTCCTGATCAGCAAAAACAACCATATCCGCAGGGCCTTCTTCGGCTAGGTACCCAGCCTCAAACGAATACAAGGACGCAGGGTTGATGGTCATTTTTTCAAGAAGTGACATCAAGCTAAGATGACCAGGCTCCACAAGGTTGGTTAGCCCTAGGGAAAGAGAGGTCTCAAGTCCCGTCATCCCTGATGGGGCCTGAGTGAGATCAGAGACGTTTTTTTCATCTTTGTGGTGAGGGGCGTGATCCGTTGCAATGACAGAAATCACTCCTGAAGCTAAGCCCTCAATCATGGCTAAGCGATCTTTTTCGGTACGCAGTGGAGGATTCATTTTGGCATTTGCCCCTGCCAGCAACAAGAGGTCTTCTGTTTTTGAAAAATGCTGAGGAGAAACCTCTGCAGTTATTTTAGCTCCTAGGCCTTGGGCAAAGGCAACCACTTGGACGGATTCGGCTTTGGAGAGGTGCTGAATGTGCACATGAGCTTGTCTGTCATACGCAATCATCACATCTCTAGCAATCATACTATATTCAGCCACTCCTGTCGCGCCACAAAAATGAAAGTGGTCCTGAGCAATCTGCTCGTTAATTCCTAAAACACCATTTAAATCAGGGTCCTCCTCGTGTAAGGAGATAAAGGTATTGTTTGCAACTGCTAGGTCACAAGCTTTTTTAAGCACTTTAGCACTTTGTAAAGGGATGCCATCATCAGAAAAGCTTACCGCACCGGCTTCTAATAATGCTTTGAAGTCAGTCAATTCTGTACCATTAAAGTTAGTGGTCACACTGGCATTGGTGTAAACATTTATCTTTTCTTTGGCTGCACTTGCTAAAACTTCTTTTAGGGTCTCAACATCTGAAATAACAGGACTCGTGTTAGCCATCATAACAACAGTCGTCACTCCTCCTGCTGCCGCTGCCAATGCGCCTGTATGAATATCTTCTTTGTGCGTCTGACCCGGCTCTCTAAAATGAACATGGATATCAACAAGACCCGGAGCGACAACAAGACCTGTCGCATCAATAACTTGAGCGCCATCAGCGTCAATGTTTGGAGCTATTTTTAGGATTTTACCATCTGATACTAAAACATCAGCAACCTGATCCATTTGCGTTTTGGGATCCATGACACGACCATTTTTAATTAATAACATGACTTCTCCTTTATGTTTCATACCTTAGCTGAGCCAATCAATTGGCGCCATCCCTTCTTGGATTAATAGGGCATTAGTTCGTGAAAATGGCTTGCTCCCAAAAAATCCTCGGTAAGATGATAATGGACTTGGGTGTGGGCTTTCAATAATGTGGTGATGAGATTTTGTAATGAGAGCCTTTTTCTTTCTGGCATAGGCTCCCCATAAAATAAACACGACAGGGCTTTCCTTGGCGTTTAAGGCCTTGATCACAGCATCGGTGAACGGTTCCCAAATCAATCCGGCATGCCCGTTAGCTTTACCAGCAGGGACTGTCAGACAAGCATTTAAGAGCAAAACCCCCTGATTGGCCCAACTGCTTAGATCATGGTGCTGTCGTTGTCCGATATCATCTGCTAATTCTTTTAAAATATTTTGCAACGATGGCGGAGCCGGTATCTCCTCAGGCACTGAAAAAGATAATCCTTGTGCTTGGTTTGGACCATGATACGGGTCCTGTCCTAATATTAGAACCTTGGTGTCTTCTAAGGAAGTAGCCTTTAGCGCGTTAAATACTTTTTCTTTTGGAGGATAAACCACTCCTGAGGCATAAACATCCGTCAAAAAATGATTAATCTGATTATAGTAATGGGGTGGCAAAAATTGTTTGATGGTGTCGTGCCAGGTCGAATGTGTCATGGTGTTCCTTTCTATCGCAATACCAGCAATCCTGTCAATAATAGAGCTCTTTATCTACATAGTTTATCATATTTCATCTCTAAAAACTGACAAAACCATCATATTTTATGTCATTATTCGGATAAAGGCATTGTAAATCACAAAAAGGCTAGCGCAAATCGCTAGCCCTTTTTCTTTTTTATTCTTCGTTGATTCTTAAAAATAATAATCCTACATCAAAACCTCTCTAACAAGACCTGTATCGGCCTCGTTAACCACTAGGAAAATGGTTGCTCCTGATTGCAACATCGTATTTCCTGAAACAACCTGTGATTTTTTGTGATGTATTTGAGTGGTAATCAAGACATTCTTCGGTAATTTCAAATCACGAACATATTGTCCGGCGATTTTTTCACTCACTGGTAGTTCAATCAAAGTAGGCTCTACCAAATCTGTAGGATGCTCAATTTCCATTTTTTCCAACATGGCTTCATAGATGGGTTGACCATTTAGCAAATCCATAATCAGATAAGCAACAAATGCAACAACACCAATAGCCATCAAGGGTTTCAAGTCACCAACCATTTCAGTCACAAGAATCATTCCCGTCAAAGGGGCTTTAGAAATCGCTGCAAAATAACCTGCCATGCCTAATACTAAGAACAGCGGAATAAATTTGCTTTCCAAAAATCCTAACTGATGAAATAATAGTCCAAAGCTAGAACCTGCCAAGGCACCCAAGGTTAAGATGGGAAGAAAAATGCCGCCTGGTAAGCCACTACCATAACTAAACATGCTCACAATGAATCGAATCACAAAAAATAGAATGATTGTCATCAATGGCAAAGGGTGCTCTGATAAAGAGACAATCAACTCATGCCCTCCGCCTAGCAAATGAGGCAAGTAATAGCCGACTGGTAAAATAATAAGAACAGTAATAATGCCATAAAAGTGAGAAGGCAGATGAATGTGTTTGCCAAGAAAATCATACACTTTATGAAAATCTAAGATAACCCACTCATACAGGTAGCCTAAAGCACCTAAAAGAACTCCTAAAATCAATAACATCCAGTACTGATGCAAGCCAAGAAAAGGAATTTCTTTTGGCATGGCTAAAATTGGTCTCAAACCAAAAATGTACAGCGAGATAAAATTAGCTACTAAGCTTGCCACCAAAGCAGTGATCCACACCAAACGTGAAAAATGGTGATAGATTTCTTCAACGACAAATAGCAACCCCGCGATTGGAGCATTGAAAGCTGCGGATAAGCCTGCGGCTGCACCACTAGCTATCAAAACTCTCTTTTCAAGATGACTGGCATTAAGATATTTGGCTAGACCTTTTGCTGACATGGCACCCAGTTGAATGGACGGACCTTCTCTTCCTAGCATGAATCCCATTGAAATCGCAATGGTTCCTCCTAAGAATTTTTTCCAAAGAACACTCCACCAATTTGGAGATACCAGCCCTTTTAATTCTCCCTCGAGGTGTGGAATGCCTGAACCTTTAATGTCAGGGTCTGATTTGACTAATAGCCCGACAACAATTACAGCGACTAGGCTCAAGCAGGCTATAGGAATAAGCAACCACGGATTTTCGTGGGCTTTGTGGTAATAGGAAACGACAAAACTTGCCAAAATTTCAATAAACAAGCGAAAGACGCTAACTACAACACCTGTGATAACACCAACTAAAATACCTCTCCAAACAAAGGCTGTGATTGAATGATTTGAAAAGGTAAATTCATTTTTATGATTTTCCATTTTTCCTCTCTTTCGTTTCGATAAGTTACTCTTATTGTATCAAAGATAAGCCTAAGATACTAGTGATTTTAAAAGGCTTTCACTAGCCACTAGTAGCCAACAAAAAAAAGGCGAAGCTTGAAAAGTCTTCTGCCCTTTTGAACTGCTTATTTGCGATACATCTTGAATTGCAAGTACAAATCATTGTAAATGCCAAGCCATTTAGGACCAAGGTTGTCATAAACTTCTAATTTTTTGATGATGTCATCTGTTGGGTAAAAGGCAGGATCGCCTTTTACGTCATCTGGTAACAATTCCTTGGCTTTTTTATTTGGCGTTGCATAGCCGATATACTCTGCATTTTGTGCAGCATTTTCTGGTTCGTTAATAAAATTCAAAAAAGCATAAGCTTCTTTTTCATGTTTCATGGTTTTAGGCAGAACAAGGTTGTCAAACCAAAGGTTAGAACCCTCAGAAGGGACAACGTAGTGCAAGTGCTCGTTATTGTCAAGCATTTCGCTGGCTTCTCCTGAAAACGTCACGCCAATAGCAGCATCGCCTTGAATCATATAACCCTTCATCTCATCAGCAACAATAGCTTTTACATTGCCTGTTAAGCCTTGGAGTTTCTTTTCAGCTGCTTCTAATTTCTCTTGGTTTTTAGCGTTAACACTGTGTCCTAAAGTTGTCAAACCAATACCCAACACCTCACGGGCTCCATCAAAAAGCATAATGCTGTTTTTATACTCTGGACGCCACAGGTCATCCCAGTGCATCGGAGCTTTATCTACGAGTTGATCGTTATACACGATACCTACCGTGCCCCAAAAATATGGAATTGAGTAATCATTGTTTGGGTCAAAACTTTTGTATAAAAATTTGCTATCAATATTTTCCATACCCACTAGTTTTGATTTGTCTAATTTAACGAGTAAATCTTCCTTAATCATCTTGTCGATTATGTAATCACTGGGTACTGCGATGTCGTATGTTGTTCCGCCTTGTTCGATTTTAGTATACATGGCTTCGTTAGAATCAAAGGTCTCATACTGAACCTCAATGCCCGTTTGTTTAGTAAACTTTTTGATTAAGGCAGGATCAATATAATCTCCCCAGTTATAAATAACAAGCTTGTCTGATTGACTGGCAGAGCCTGATTTTTGTTGCAAGATAAAAGATAGCGCTGACAAAATCACAATAACGCCTAAGACCCCTGCTAAAAACGAATATAATTTACGCATGTTGGTCCTCCTTGTCTTGTGAAATGTAATAATAGCCGATTACGAGTAGTACTGAGAACAAGAAAACAATGGTCGATATGGCATTGATTTCTAGTGAGATTCCTTGTCTAGCACGAGAGTAAATCTCAACAGATAAGGTAGTAAAGCCATTTCCAGTCAAGAAAAAGGTCACTGCAAAGTCATCTAACGAATAAGTAAACGCCATAAAGTAACCAGCAATAATCCCTGGTGTCAAATAAGGCAACATGACTTCTTTTAGCATTTGAGTGTGGTTAGCACCCAAGTCATAGGCAGCATTAACCATGTCCTGATTCATTTCTTTTAATCGTGGCAATACCATTAAAACGACAATAGGAATAGAAAAAGCAATATGACTAAGCAACACTGATAACATGCCTAATTGAAACTTTAAAGACGTGAACAAGATTAAAAACGATGCACCAATCATGACATCTGGAGATACCATGAGGACATTATTGGTTGATAAAATAGCGTTTTGATACTTGGTTTTCGTCTGATGGATAAAAATCGCACCAAAAGTTCCAATAACCGTTGCGATAAGAGCACTCGTAAAGGCTAAGATAAAAGTTTGCAACAAAATGGTCATCAAACGCGTGTCTTCAAGCATGGTTTGGTAGTGCTCAAAAGTAAAGCCTGTGAAACCATTCATATCTCCACCCTTGTTAAAAGAGTAAAAAATGAGGTAAAAAATAGGCAAATACAAGAGAATAAAAATCCCTGCTAGGTAAAGATTGGCAAATTTTTTCATTTACGTCTCTCCTTTGTTAGCCACATAATAGCAACCATCGCTAAGATTAAGACAACACCAATGGTTGCCCCCATCCCTTTGTTTTGAGTGGTCAAAAAATGCTGTTCAATGGCTGTTCCGAGTGTAATCACTCGGTTACCGCCAATCAGACGAGTCAACATAAATAAACTCAAACTTGGTATGAAAACTGACTGCACGCCTGCTCGGACACCATTTAATGACATGGGTAAAATAACCCGAGAAAATGTTTGTAGCTCATTTGCTCCCAAGTCTCTGCTAGCATTAATGACATTTTGGTCAATATCATCTAGTGCATTAAAGATAGGTAAGATCATAAATGGTAATTCAATGTAAGACGCCACAAAAATAAAGGAGAAATCCGTAAACAAAATTTGCTGAGGGCCTACTCCCATAAAGGTTAAAAAGTGATTAACTCCACCTTGCTGCCCGAAAATCCCCATAAAAGCGTATGCTTTTAAGAGTAGATTGAACCAGGTTGGTAAAATAATCATCATCAGCCATAATTGCCTGTGCTTTAAGCGGGTTAAAAAGAACGCTGTCGGATAAGAGATGAGCAGAGTCACCAGAGTAATAATACCAGCGTATAAGATGGAATTAGCACTCATTCTCAGATAGGTCCACGAGCTAAAGAAAGTTTTGTAGTTATCTAGGGTGACCTGACCGTGGATATCAAAAAAAGAATGATAGAAGAGCAAGGTCACTGGAGTAACCACAAATAAAAAAATCCATAAAAAGTAAGGAACGGTAAAGAGGCTAGACGTTTTCTTCATTACGCTCCTCCTCGATGGCATTGATGAGACCAACTTCATGATCTTCCATCTCAACATATTCTTCAATTCGAGCATCAAATTCTTCTTCAGTCTCATTGAGTCGCATGATATGGATATCCTCTGGGGTAAAATCTAAACCAATAACCTCACCTTCGATAGCCTTACGAGTAGAGTGAATCATCCATTCGTTTCCTAATTCATCATAAGCAATGATTTCGTAATGAACCCCACGAAACAGTTGTGTGTCTACTTTGACTTGTAATTTTCCTTCTTCTGGTAGAGTAATCTGCAAGTCCTCTGGACGAATGACGACTTCAACAGGCTCATTTGGTCTCATCCCACCATCTACCGATTCAAATGTCTTGCCGTTAAATGATACGAGATAGTCTTCAATCATGGTTCCATTGATGATGTTTGATTCTCCAATGAAATTAGCGACAAAATGGTTGATTGGTTCATCGTAAATATCAACAGGTGTCCCCGACTGAACAATCTCACCATCGTTCATGACAAAAATCCAGTCACTCATTGCTAGCGCTTCTTCTTGGTCGTGAGTCACAAACACAAAGGTTATGCCCAAGCGTTGTTGCAATTCACGCAACTCGTACTGCATCTCTGTTCTCAGCTTTAAATCTAAAGCTGATAAGGGTTCATCCAAAAGAACCACGCGCGGTTGGTTAATAATGGCGCGTGCAATTGCCACACGTTGGCGCTGACCACCCGATAACTTTTGAATCGAGCGTTTTTCATAGCCTTCTAATTGAACCATTTTCAAGGCATCTTTAACGCGTTTTGCAATCTCTTTTTTATTGACTTTTTTCATTTTTAAAGCAAAAGCAACATTTTCAAACACAGTCATGTGCGGAAAAAGAGCATAGTTTTGAAAAACAGTATGGATGTCTCGTTTGTTAATTGGCAAATCATTGATTCGCTTGCCATCTAGGTAAATATCACCGCTAGTCGCCTGAATCAACCCCGCCATAATATTTAAAATAGTTGACTTTCCTGAACCAGAAGCCCCTAGTAGGGTGTAAAATTTTCCTTCTTCCAATTCAAAGTTAATGTTTTTCAACACATGTGTGTTGCTATCTTCAAATGTCTTTGAGACATTGTTAAATGTGATAATCGGCTTAGTCAATTGTCATAAATCCTCCACGGTATTTTCTTTATTAGTAAATCAATTACAGGATTTCTCCAATAATACGAACCTCTGGCTCGAGCCTTACGCCAGAATTTTGGTAAACCGTATCAATAACATGAGCAATCAAGTTCTCATAATCCTTGGCAGTTCCATTAGCAACATTAACCATGAAACCAGCATGTTTTTCAGAAACCTCAACACCACCAATACGATATCCCTTGAGGTTTGCTTCCATGATGAGTTGTCCGGCAAAATATCCCGGTGGGCGCTTAAATACTGAGCCACATGACGGGAATTCTAACGGTTGTTTGAGTTGTCTTAGGTGGTTTAAACGATTCATCTCTTGCGTGATTGCTTCATAGTTGCCTGGTCTTAAAGCAAACTTAGCTGAAATCACAATATCTCCAGTCTCTTGGATACTTGAATGCCGATAGCCAAAAGCCATATCTCTAGCTGAGATGGTTTTAATCTCTCCTTGTTTGGTCAGAATTTTAGCAGATAAAAAGATTTGGGATATCTCTCCGCCGTAAGCACCCGCATTCATAAACACAGCGCCTCCGATACTGCCAGGAATCCCACAAGCAAACTCAAAACCTGTTAAACTATGAAATTTAGCAATCTTGGTTGTTTGAATTAAGTTGGCACCTGCTTCTGCTTCTAAGGTATAGCCGTTAATTCGAACCGTATTTAGCTTGTCAAACATGATAACAAATCCTCGAATGCCACCATCTCTGACAATTAAATTACTCGCATTTCCTAAAACCAACCAAGGTATTTTTTCTTTATTGGCATAGCTAATAATACGAGCTAATTCGTAACGATTTCGAGGAAAAGCTAGATAATCAGCTGGACCTCCCACCTTGGTGTAAGTGTATTCTTTTAGGAGCGCCTTTTGTCGAATATCAATCCCATTAAGTTCAGTTATCATCATCATAATCTTCTTTCGTTCATCACTTCTCACACGAGTCAAAATCGGCAAAGAGCCGATTCCATTATATCAGATTTTGACAGAAATAACGAGAAACTTAACGATTTTCAATTAAAGAACTCATAAGGATCATTAGTTACCAAACTCTTGTTTTTTAATAAAATAACAACATTGTTTAAAAATGAGTTTTTTATTTACAAAATAAGTTTTCTATGCTATTATTTATATGTTGTGAAAAACAACACAATGTTACTCAAGGGCCCTTATTGATTTTGTTAAACATTATTTTGGAGATTTTGCAAATGAAAAAGAACATGACAACTCTTACCATGGCACTTATGGCAGCAACATTCATCGGGATAACTAGTGTATCAGTAACTGCTGATCAAATTGATCCTGACGGCTACAATCACAAATATGACAACTGGCGTCCAGGACTATATGCGCCTGATGCTGATGGGTTTTATTACAAATACCCTACCCTTGATCAGATTGACCCTGATGGTTACAACCACAAATATGACAACTGGCGTCCAGGACTATACGCACCTGATGCTGATGGGTTCTATTACAAATACCCTACTTTAGACCAGATTGACCCTGACGGCTACAATCACAAGTATGATAACTGGCGTCCAGGACTATATGGACCTGATAAAGACGGTTTCTCTTACAAATAATGACTTATCCTAAAAACCCCCTAATGGCTCTCAGATGAGAAGTCCTAGGGGGTTTTTCCTATGGTGCCATATAAGGTTTTAAATCACTTTGATCTAAAGGCGCTAGGTAATCCATCAGCAAACGCTTGTCACCTGGCAGTCTGAGGTTAGCGTCCATCTCAAGTAGAGGAATAAGGACAAATGCCCTCTGAGTCAAGTAAGGATGGGGAATTTGCAACACTCTCGTCTCATACGAGAGGTCCCCAAATAGTAAAATATCAATATCAATGGTTCTTGGACCCCACTTTTCATGCCGAACCCTGTCTAAACGCTCTTCAATGCCTTGTATAAGCTCGAGCAGCTCAGTCGGGGTCAGGTCTGTCTCTAGCTGACAAGCCATATTCAAGAAATCAGCCTGATCTGTTTTTCCCCACGCCGCGGTTTCATAAATATGAGATTGACGTGATAGTTTGGTCTGCGGTAAAGCTGCCAAAAACTCGAGCGCTTTTGTTAAATAGCCCTCTCGGTCACCCATATTGCTACCTAAACTTAAATAAACCAGTGTCATCTATGCCTCTCCAATTGAATCCCCACAGCCTTATAGTGACCTGCAATAGGGGGATTTTCTTTTTTTATGCTGATGTTAATGGTTTGAATAGCTGAAAATTCCTCAAACAGAGTTTGGCAAATAGCACCTGCCAATCGTTCAATTAGCGTAAATGTTTTTTCCTCAACTAATTTGCGTACTGCTTCAAAAACCAAACCATAATGAACCGTTGTTGCTAAGTCATCTGACAACGATGCCTCTGTTAAGTCCACCGATAACTCTAAATCCACTAGAAAAATCTGACCTAGACGTTGCTCTTCTTGGAAGGCACCGTGATAACCATAAAAACGGCAACCCTCTAATATAATCTTATCCATACTTCCTCATATCAATTGATTAAAAACAGACACGATGTCCTTATTGGCAAGAACATTATGAACTCGGACTATTTGACAGCCCTTAGAAATAGCATATGCAGACAAGGCTGCCGTTGCTCCATCTCGATCCTCTACTTTTGTTTGACCACCTAATAAGGCATCAACAACACGCTTTCTAGAAATGCCAAACAGCACAGGATAGCCCAGTTGACAGACTCTATCAAGTTCTTTTAACAAGGTCATGTTATGGGTAACTGACTTGGCAAAGCCAAAGCCTGGATCAATCCAAATATTCTCTTTTTTGACGCCTGCTTGTAGCGCCTTTTCAGCCCTTTTTGCTAAAAAGTCACAAACTTCTAGGGTGATGTCTTGATAACGCTCTTCTTTTTGATTGTGCATTAAAATAATAGGCACATCAAAGGCTGCCGCCAAAGATAGCATCTCGCCATCATACAAGCCCGCCCAGACATCGTTAATAATATCTGCTCCTGCTTCTAGCGCAGCCTTTGCGGTTTGCGTTTTATAGGTGTCAATACTGATAAGAACATCGTATTTAGCTTTTATGGCCTTGATAATGGGAACAACGCGGGCGATTTCTTCGTCAGCTGGTACAAATTGGTAGCCCGGTCTAGTCGACTCGCCTCCAATATCAATAATATCAGCGCCTTCTGCTAACATGCGTTCTACCTGAGATAGAGCCTTATCTATACTCGTATAGGATCCTCCATCCGAAAATGAGTCCGGAGTGACATTTAAAATCCCCATAATAGCAGCCTTTCGACCCAATGATAACTTTCCAATTTTCATACGACTCTCCTAGTGTTTTTCAATCAAGCTCATAATGTCCCGTCTGTCTTCACGGTTGTCATGGTAACATCCCCTAGCCGTTGTCGTGATGGTTTTGCTACCAGGTTTTTTAATCCCCCGCATCGTCATACACATGTGCTCTGCTTCTACCATAACAAAAACACCTTTAGGATTTAAAGCATCTACCAAGGCGTTAGCAATCTGTGACGTTAAGCGTTCTTGCAATTGTGGTTTTTTGCTAGCTACCTCAACTGCTCTTGCTAGTTTGCTCAACCCTGTCACACGACCATCTCTAGGCAAATAAGCAATATGAGCTTTCCCATAAAAAGGAACCAAATGGTGTTCGCACATGGAGTAAAAACTGATATCTTTGACTAAAATCATATCATCGTGTTCTTCTGAAAAGACTGCTGTAAATTCACCTTTGGGATTTTGTGCTAATCCCGAAAACATCTCAGCATACATTTTGGCAACACGCTTTGGTGTGTCTAGCAACCCTTCTCGCTCAGGATTTTCACCCAGAGCCTCTAATAATTGATAGATAGCTGCTTCTGCTTTTTTGTGGTTAATAGGCAATTATCTTCCCCTTTTTTTAATAGTCTTAGTTTCTGTGCACTGGGCACAAAATCGTTAATCTGTGTGTTGATGCTTCCAATACTGCCTAACTTCAGAGATAAAGTAAAGCGACCCTGTGATGAGGAAAAACTCATCCTCACTAGCCTGTTCCAAGCGTTCCAAAAAAGATGAAAAATGAGACACTCTTGGTAATTCTTTAGGGTATTTGTCTATCGGATAGGCATTAGGAAAATCAAAAGTCGTCACCTCAACAGTGCCCAAAGTTCCTAATTGAGCCAGCATATCTGAGATTGGCTTGGTATCAATCGCAGCAAAAAGAATATGGATTTTTTTTGTTGGATAAGTCGTCTGTAATAAATCAACCAAGACAGCCACGCTTTCATGATTATGGGCGCCATCAATCATGAAATTAGGAGCTAATAGCTCTGTCCGCCCTAGCCAGTGATTTTTTGCCAGCGCTGTTTTTATAGCCGTTTGACTGACTTTAGGATAGGTATCTTTCAACAGCAAGCTAGTCATGATAGCCAATGCTGCGTTAGCAACTTGATGTTGCCCAGGCATTGCAATCGCAAGGTCAGAAATAGTTCCTTCTGAGCTCGTAAATTCATAGATTTTTCCTGTTTCTGTCATGCCAAATTGCTTTTTATATTCCCAGATATTTGCGCCTACTTGCTCTGCTTTGTCTATGAAGCACTGTCTTGCTTCGTCTTGTTCGATAGCCATGATCACATGTTCACCGCCTTTTAATACCCCCGATTTTTGGCGGGAAATATCTTGGTAGGTGTCGCCCAAAATCTGCTGATGATCTAGGCCGATAGACGGACAAACCACTGCCATTGCTTGAAAGACATTGGTCGAATCGTACAAGCCGCCAAGACCCGCCTCAATAATAGCAATATCGACAGGATGCACCTCGCCAAAATAAAGAAACATGATTAAGGTAATCAATTCAAATTCTGTAGCAGGTCCTAAATCCGTCTCTTGAGGCAATCGATCTGCAATCGGACGAACCCGATTAGCTGTCGCAACAAGGTCCTCTTTTGAAATCATATGCCCATCAAGACCAATGCGCTCTCTAAAATCCATAATATAAGGCGAGGTAAAAGTCCCCACCTCATAGCCTGCTAGTGTGAAAATCTTTTGCAGATTATTAACCGTAGACCCTTTTCCATTTGTGCCGACAACATGTATTCCTTTAATCTGATTTTGGGGATTGCCTAGCTGGCTAAGCACCCACAGCATCCTTTTTAAACCAGGTTTGATGCCAAATTTTTTTTGATCATGAATCCATGCTAACATCTCTTGATAATTCATTTATATACCTCACAAAATCTATAACTAGTATAACATATAACCCAAAAAGTAAAAGCTGATAGTCTTATTGAAACCAACCTTTTTCAGCGACAGGGTCAGTCACTTGTTTTCTGGTGCTCCTTCTAAAAAATCTCATTGAAAAAACATTCTTTCTTTAAAAAATGTTACAATAGAATAAGATTATTTAAAAGGAGTCATCAATGGAAAACAGACATAAACGGCGTCAAAAACGAAAAATACTCACCATTATTAATCTTATCTTGCTCATGTGCTGTATTGCAGGATTATCGCTGATTTTTGTGTTATCGCAACACCATTCCAAAATCAACCTGTCTCAATGGTCACAAAAACTCCCTAAAGTATCACTTTTTTCACCGTCAAAACCAGCTAAACACAAGTCAAAAGTTCTCAAAGAAACACCTGCCCCTAAGCCCGAGAAACAAACACACTGGAAAAAATATGACACCCCTGTCCAAGTGCCTATTTTGATGTATCACGCTGTACATGTCATGGCTCCAGAAGAAGCTGCCAATGCCAATCTGATTGTAGCTCCAGATCTTTTTGACAGTCACCTAAAAGCTCTCAAAGAAGCTGGCTACTACTTTTTAAGCCCTAAAGAGGCTTACCGTGCCTTATCAGCTAATGAATTGCCCGCCGAAAAAGTCGTCTGGTTAACCTTTGACGATAGTATGATTGATTTTTACAGGGTTGCATTTCCTATTCTAAAAAAATACCAAGCTAAAGCTACCAACAATGTCATTACAGGCCTGACAGAAGCTGGAAGTGTCGCCAATTTAACTCTAGAACAGATGAAAGAAATGAAAAAATCAGGAATGTCCTTTCAAGATCACACTGTTAACCACCCTGACCTCTCTCAGTCTAGCCTTGAGCAACAAACGGCTGAAATGGAGGATTCCAAATTATACTTAGATAAAGAACTTGAACAAAATACTATTGCTATTGCCTATCCGTCAGGTAAATATAACGATACCACCTTGTCAATTGCTGAACAATTACACTACAAGCTAGGAGTCACCACTAACGAAGGAATTGCTAGCGCCGCAGATGGCTTGTTATCACTCAAACGTATCCGAATATTGCCAACAACAACAGCTGAAAATCTGTTAACTACCATTGCACCATAATATAACAAAACGCATTTGAACACAGCAATCAAATGTGTTTTTTATGACGATTAAGGAGTTTTTTCTGTGAATTTTGGTATAATATCATTATGAATATTATTTTTAAAAAAAACCTAAAACATTTCCTAATCGCAACTATTGTCGTTGGCTTTCACTTAAGCTTAGCAACCATTGTTTTAGGAAATGACTTTGAGGTCAGCGCAGAGCATGCTATCGCCATAGAAGTCCAAACCGGGAAAGTTCTCTATGAAAAAGATGCCAAAAAAAGAGATGGCATCGCTTCTATGACAAAACTCCTGACTGCCTATTTGGTTTTAAAGGAAATCAAGCAAGGGGGACTGACCTTGTCTGATGACGTCCCTATTTCTGATGACGCCTATGCCTTGACCCAAAATCATGCTCTCAGTAACGTTCCACTGGATAAACGGCACTACAGCGTTGAGGATTTGCTCAAAGCTACCTTAGTTGCTAGTTCAAACAGTGCAGCCATTGCTCTAGCTGAGCACATTTCAGGGACAGAGGCTCAGTTTGTTGACCTTATGAAGGCACAGCTTGCAACATGGGATATCCATGACGTGAAACTGATCAATGCCTCTGGCTTACCAAACACGTTTTTAAAACATCGCTTATACCCTGGGAGTCAAATATCAGACGAGAACGAGATGAGTGCTCAGGACGTTGCCAAAATGGCCATGCACCTCATCGAGGAATTTCCAGAAATTTTACTCATTACAAAAGAACCTTATGTCTTTTTTGATGGCAGCGCCATCCAGAGCTTTAACCACCTTTTGCCAGGAATGTCTGCTGCTAGAGAAACTGTCGATGGGTTAAAAACAGGAACGACCACATTTGCTGGACAATGTTTAGTGACCAGTTCTATCGAAAATGGCATGCGCATCATTACCGTAATCATGAACGCTGATAATGCCGAAAATGACGCCGACGCACGTTTTCACGCAAGCGACAATCTATTAACCCATATCGCAACGACCTATCGCAAAGAAACCTTGGTCCAAAAAGGGCAAGTCATTCCTAACAAAAAGCTTGCAATCATTAATGGCAAGGAAAAATCTATCAGTGTCTACGCTGAACAACCCGTCAGTGTGATCACTTCAGATAAAGATCCACATCAATCTAGCAAAGACTTGCTTCTTTCACCCACTACCTCAGAAGCACCTATTGAGCATCGTCAACGAGTTGGCTACGTCACCGTCTCCCCCCTATCGAAAAAGGAACGCTTTTTAAAACAGCCCTACAAAATACCCATCAGAGCAGCCAAAGCTGTTTCAAAAGCACCCTTCCCCGTCATTTGGTGGCAAAAAATCGTTCGATTTATTAATGAACAATTGTAATGTTTTTTATACTAAAAGGAGATGCCTTCAAAGGCATCTTCTTTTTATGTGAAGCAATACAAAAACTTACTATTTAGAGGCTTTTAAAACCTTTTGAACTGCCGAATCTTTTTCCATTTCTGCCATAAACCGAGAAATGTTCGGATACTGATCATAAGATTTTGGAGTTTTCTTTGCCCACAAGGCCATAACATAGGCATAGGCATCTGCTACTGTTCGCTTATTCTTGTAGACATGATTCGTGTCTCCGATTAATCCATCAAGGTAAGTCATTACCTTGTCAATCAAGATATAGGACGATTGCAGTGTCTGCTCAATGTTATCTGGATCTTTTGACGTGGTGTAGCGATTAGGGCTAAACATTGGCCAAAAAGCTGGGTGAAAATCCGCACTCAAAAAATCCATTATTTCATTAAATCGAAATTCTGACAAGGCATCAGAATCACCTGCCAAGTCTTTTTCTGGATATTGTCTAGCAATGTGCTGCAAGATTGCGCCAGCTTGCGTCAAAATCTCATTAGTTTCTAGTTGTACAGCAGGTACCATCCCTAATGGGTTAATCTTAAGGTAGTCTGGCGAACCAAGTTTTACTTTTTCAACACTATAGTCTGCGCCAGCCCATTCCAGCGAAATCCAACAAGCAAGTGCACAAGTACCAGGTGCATAAAATAATTTCATCGAATGACCTCCTTTTTTTATTATCTTCATTGTATCACAAATGTATCCCCTTACATAATAAAAAAGACCAGATTGGTCCCTTCTACTTGATTGTAAAATTTCTACTACAATTCAAATATTGCTTTCTTAAAAAGCTATCAGATCATTTATCTCATTGCAATAACATTCGTAGTTGATTTTAAAAAGACAGTCACCTTCGGTTACTATTGATGAAACTCAAAATCGCTAATAACAAAACCAGTATCTTCAAGAATGTTTTTTTTTAATTTCCATGAATGTTATGGCTATAGTTAGTAACAATCAACTCTAAGTTCTTTCTGTGATTGCTTGATTATAAATTATGGAAAATACGCCGATTTTCTAACGTTTTTAAGAAAGCATGTCCTAAATAAGTATGTATTGGAAGTAAAAATGCATTACGCAAGGATCTCCCCCAAAATACTGCAAAAAAATCAGCTTTATAAACGATAGAAATGAACCAAGAATTCATAATTAAACTAACTACTAGAAGGATTAAAAACTGAGCAAAAAAAACATTTCGTAAGCGAACTTGGCTATGATAGAGAAATAGTCCATTAATAGCACCTCCGAGAAATGCTGTTATAAGAAAGATAGGATGAAAATTACCAGTTCCAAAAAGTGTTGAATTGATAGCGCTTGATAAAATTTCTAAAAACCCAGCCCATATAGGACCATAAAGATAGCCCATTAAAGCCATGGATAAAAAACCAAAACTTACTTGAAAATAAGGAGGACCAAAAGCCAGTTTGTAAAGGACCACATCCATCGCTAATAATAAAGCTGACAGAGACAGAGTCTTGGCTTCTAATGGAGGGATGTAGGCAATGTTAGTTTTGAATAGTCTATTCATCGGTATCCTGCTTTCATTTTGATATTAATATTATACCTTGGTAGTTTACATGTGTCAAGACAGTTATTTATTTTTGAGAAGCTTGTGACTATGGAGCTTATACCAATATACAACGAAACTTCTCCAAATGACTATTTTCTAACATTGTTCTCACCTAGTTTAGACTTTGTAAAATACTGAGTTAAGAATTCTTTGACCAACTTATCAGACAAAATCCTCGATTCTTTTGCTTGTTTTTCTTTGGTTAGCAGTTTATGAGTTCCCGTCTTTATCTGATGATTCGTCTGCCGAGTAACCGATTGTGCTCCAATCGTATAACCAATCAGAATAATGAAAGTTGCTATCGCTAGCCCTCCTAACCCAATCAATGCCCTAGCTTTTACTTTATTGATCATGTTTACTATCTCCTTTTTCCATAGATAGCAACATCTTAACAGGAATGGCTTGGAGAAGTTATCACAAGAAAAGGACTACCGCTTTGGTAACCCTATTATTTACACTATTCTGTTTTTGACAATCTTACTTATGATGACACATAAAATAAAGCAATTAAAGACTATATAAAAGCCTGTAAAACTCCAAATCCCATTTGCTGCTAAGTCTTTGTTGTATAGGTATCGCTCTGTGAAAAAAGTAAATTCCATAAACACTGAGAAAAAAACTTAACTATGATTTCTCTTTTTATTTAAACGAATAATATTGAATTTTGTCTTTTCACACACCCTCCAGTCCATATCTACTAAACAGTCATACTAAATATTTTCGGAACTGTTATTTAATTCCAAATTTTCACTGAGCATTGACTAAGTCAATTCATTTTGTTTTAAACAGTCCGGTTTCACTTCCTTAATCAAACATAATTTGATAAATCATTTTCACCATCATAGATAAATTCATCATCAATATGATGAGCGATTTCAATAACAGTAATTGGTAAATTAAACAATAGGCTTCGGATGTTTTTAGCATTTTTAACATCAAGCGAAGCTGTAACTTCATCTGCAAGAAGAATATCTCTCTGTCTAATGAGACTTCGTGCAATCTCAAGACGAATTTTTTGACCTCCAGAAATATTTTCTCCATTATTAACTATCTGATAGTTTAAAATATCATCTATCTCAGCCATTAAACCAACCTGTTCTAGCTTTTCCAATAATAACTCATCTGGAAAATCTTCTCCCAAAGTCAAATTAAAACGAATACTATCATTAAATAGATACGGTGACTGAGCAATTAAACCAATACGATTGCGATAAACATTCATTACTTGGCCATTATCAAATACCATCTTGATAGAGCCTCCATTAGGAAGCAATTCTTGTAAAATTAGCCTAAAAAGGGTCGATTTCCCAGAGCCACTTGGTCCTTTTATCAAGTATTTCTTTTCTTTCTCAAAGGTATAAGATAGGTCTGAGAAGAGAGTCCTACCAGCAAAGGATTGTCTTAATCGATGACATTCTAAAGCTTTAAAACCTTCAGTAAAAAGCAAATCCACATTATCATTAGGTGTAGGCTGATTTAATATCTGATCAAATTCTTCCGAAACAGATTTTGCTCCCTTAAGTCTGAAGATAGCATCCACAATACTAATCAGCGGTTGCTTCAGACATGTTGCTGCAATAAACATAACAATCAGATCAGTTGTTCTTAGATCAGTCCCTGCTGTAATCAAAGTCAAACCTAAAAAGACTGGTAAGAGTTGAGATACAAAGAGCATCAGATTAGCTAAAAAAGCAAAAAATGCTCGTGTTATCTCAAAGCTTTGTCGAGATTCTTCGTAATATTTGGATTGTTTTTGAACTTTTTTGATAGTCGACAAAAGAGCTTGATTTTGCGATAAAGTTGAACTTCCTGCAACCAAATCGCTGACTAATGCTAATAAAGTCTGTCTCTCTTTTACCTGCTTACTCCCTTTTTGCTCTGCCATTTTACTAATAACATATTGAACCAATAAGTAAATAAAAGCACAAGCAATAAACATTAGACCAATCGGAATATTTTTAAACAAAAGATAATTGCTAAGCAAGAGAAAGTTGCTCAACTGAGCAATAAGTAGAATACTAGGATTGATATGATTCAAGAGATAATACTCAACATCCTGTGTTAATAGTGAAATTTTCCTTTCATTATCAATGTCTGGATAAGTAAGCATTAAATGTTTATAAAGACGAAGACGAATATTACCACATCCAATTGTCATAATCTGATTAATTAAGAGATTAGCTATAAACATCACCGTATATAAAATCACATACAAAGTTAATCCATAAATCAAAAAATTCCAAACATCCTTACTGCTATTTAAAGATGTTAAGTCAAAAATTTTATTGGTAATAAATGGTTCAATAAGAAAAACGAAACTATTTAAGATGCAGGAGATAAGAGTTACGGATACTAAAAATTTATTAAAATACTTAAACATCTCATCACCTACAATTCTATAATCTCATTATAAATGATTGCTCCGTCTAAATGGTGAGCCACTTCGATAATTGTTATCGGAAGTGAAAAAAACAGTTCTCGAACACGACGAGCATTGTCTTTATCTAATGCTGCAGTTACTTCATCAAGAAGTAAAATATCTTTTTGACGAAGTAATAATCTCGCTAATTCTATTTTTACACGTTGACCACCTGAAATGTTACTTCCGTTATTTTCAATCTTAAAGTTGAGACCTTCTGGTAATTCCTCAAGTAAATGGACTTGATTTAAAACCTTTATCATCTCTTCACGAGAAAAAGTCTGATTCAAACAGATATTTTCTTCTAGGGTTCCATTAAAGAGAAATGGTAACTGACTTACCATGCCAATATTGGCTTGGTAAGTCTCAAAGAATTGAGCATCACAAGTCTCAAGATAAATTTTTCCTGAATCAATGGCTTCGCCCTTAATTATATTTAAAAGAGTTGTTTTACCTCGTCCACTAGCTCCCTTAATCAAATATTTTTTCCCTTTTTCAAAAGTATAGGAAAAATCTTTAAAAATAGGTTTGTCTCCATAAAATTTTGTGACTCCTTGTAAAGTCAGAGCTTTGAAATTTGGAATGTATGAAACTTCTGAGTCATCAACAACCTTATCCATCACATCATAGATTTTTGTTTTGACAGAATTAGTAGCCTGCATACTGAAAGTAGCATACATTATATTTTGAAGGGGATTTGACAAACTATTTGATGCAATAAACATAGCCACAATCGATGATGCTGAAATATGTACAAAAAAATCTGGTAATAAAAAATAAATTCCAACTGGTAGAACACGTCCTAAAAATTGTGTCACCCCATTGCAGAAAAATAGAAAATTAGACAAGTAATAATAGTTTCTGCGAGTGGTTTCATAGGTTAGTACCTGATGTTCAAGTTTTCTATAAGTCATCGCAAAAGCCTGATGATTCAATATTGTACTTCTTCCATTAACATAGTCCATGATGAGAGACATAGAACGTTCTCGTTCCTCACTCTGCTTTTGACCAAAAGAATCTGCAACTTTACTTAAAAGCAGTTGTGGCAATGGACGTAATAGAGAGCCTAGAATAAATAAACACGCTAGAACAGAATTTAAGGTTATTAAATACACCGACACAACCAAGAAAATCATTCCATTTTTTGGCAAACGCATAACCTGAGTCACATAATTATCATAGAAAAATTCTAAATCTTGACTGAGAAAATTCGTTATTGCATGTTGTTCCATTGACTCGCTAGATAGGAGTAACGTCTTAGTCAACTTGTTCCGCAATACTAACATGATACGTTTACAAGACACCTCATGAACAACATTCGCACAAAATTCCAAACCATAAAACAACAAATATGTCAAAAGTCCCACGATAAATAGTTTTCCCAATGACTCAAAATTCGATACCGTATCAATTACAATAAATTTTTGAATAACTAAGGACTGCAAAATACTGGAAAATGCCCCAAATACAAATACAATAAAGGCAAAATATCGGAATTTCCCAAGATAGGATAGTAGTTTCATCTCATGTCCCTCTAAAACAAAGAAGTTAGCTAGGAAAGGTTAGCTAACTTGTTAAAAGTCATAGTAATTTAGCATTGTATTACTAATATTATAGAATCAATTACATATTTGATCATTTAATATCATACGTAAACAGCTTATCAAATTGCTTTACAGCTTAACATCCTATATTAGCACAAACTTTGTATCCGCTCTCTATGTAGTTGACACAACCTTTCCCAAGACTTTTCTTGATTTATCCTTGCCAAAGAGAGATTCTCTCAAGAATCTCTCAATATTATTAATGATTCACGTCTGAGTATGCAATATAAAATTGAGTTGCCTCATCCCCGCCTTTCTCAAGGAACATATACCACCATTCGCCATTTTCGTTAAAGTACCTACGCCATTCAATTGCGCCTTTAGAGTGCATATATACAACACTGCTTTCCTTATTTGGCTCGGCATATACCGGGGTATCTTTATCTAGCTCTAAGGTTCCTGAGGTTGCTTCCCATCCTCCAAATCCTCCTTGAAGCTGAGTTGTAGCTTCACTCTCTGATTGAGAAAGCTTGCTCTCAATCGGACTATCCTGCGCTACGGTAGGGCCACTTGACTCAGTCACATGTTTTTCTGAAACTCCAGATTTCTTCGTTGTTGAAGTATCATTTTTACTGTTTTGGAAAGGGCTCTTAATAACTTTTTGTTGTGTTTTTGAACCATTCTTGTCAGATTTTTTAGAAGAACTCTTGGTATTTTTCTTATCTGTTGCTGAAGATTGAGTTGTTTTTGATGTTTTTTGATCAAAGCCACTCTTATCGACGTTTTTGCTACCGCATGATTTTAAAACAATAAACGACCCTAAAAGCAAGGCAAGAATTAAAGCAAGTGCAAAAATAATTTTTTTGGTTTTTTTCATGATAGCCCCCTAAGTAATATTAATATGACCTTTATTTCTTAGGACTGCAGCATGACTAATCACTGATGTCCGTCTGCTAAAAATTTGTCGCGAGTTATGTTATTTTCAGCATCATAATAAGCGATTTCAGACAAAGACATTTTTGATTCAATTTTGATACTAGCATGTCCCGATAATAAATATATTCCTCTGGCAGAAACTAATGACTAAACAACAATTGCGATATTGATAGCGGTTTCAATTGCACCAACTATTTTACCACCGTTTGTTAGCTAATACAAGTGAATTTCGTCCTCTCCTAAAAATTTTTAGGACAACTAGAGCTTACAGAAATTTGATTTCTTCCATCATTTTTTCTTATTTGCTAACTACCAGATAAGGTCATCTTGCCTGGCTTGAGTTGACAAATTGGAACATTGACTTCCTTCAAAATTTGCGCACTTGTAACATTTGAGATGAGGACATTAAAAGATCAAGACTAGCTGATTAATCATCTTTATGGCGTAACGTTTTTAAAACAGTCATCTAAGTTGTAAATTTAATGTTCAAATAAAAAACCCCACCAAGAAATAACTTGATGGGGTTTTGGGGTAGAATGAAACTATTCTACCTATTTTTAATTGCTCTAAGCAATTTTTAACTCTTAATTTACTAAGTTTGCGCAATCAAATTGCTATACACTTCTTATTTAAGAGTGATTGTTGCTCCAGCTTCTTCAAGTTTAGCTTTAAGTTCTTCAGCTTCAGCCGCAGTAACGCCTTCTTTAACGTTAGCAGGTGCGCCGTCAACAAGACCTTTAGCTTCTTTAAGTCCAAGACCTGTGATTTCACGAACTGCTTTGATAACGCCAACTTTTTTGTCGCCAGCAGATGTCAACTCAACGTCAAATGAATCTTTAGCAGCTTCTTCAGCGCCACCAGCAGCAGCAGCAGCTACAGGAGCAGCAGCTGTTACGCCAAATTCTTCTTCGATAGCTTTTACAAGATCGTTAAGCTCAAGGATTGAAGCTTCTTTAATTTCAGCAATAATGTTCTCAATGTTTAATGCCATTGTATTTTCCTCCAAATAGTTAAATTATAATGTAGTTAGCAGCACTAGGCTACTTGTAGACATGTTAGGCAGCGTCTTCTTTGCTTTCTGCAACAGCTTTGACAGCATATGCAACGTTGCGAACTGGTGCTTGAAGAACTGAAAGTAGCATTGATAGCATACCTTCGCGGTTTGGCAATGTTGCAAGAGCCATGATATCTTCTTTAGAAGATACAGCGCCTTCGATTGCTCCACCTTTGATTTCAAGTGCATCAGCAGTTTTAGCGAAATCATTAATAATTTTAGCTGGTGCGATAACATCTTCATTTGAAAATGCGATTGCAGATGGTCCAACGAAAACATCTTCCATGCCTTCAAGTCCTGCTTTAACAGCAGCACGAGATAAGATAGAATTTTTGATCACTTTAAACTCAACGCCACTTTCACGAAGTGAACGACGAAGAACAGTGTCTTGATCAACTGAAAGTCCGCGTGAATCAACCACAACGATACTTGCAGCAGCTTTCATTTTCTCAGCAACAATATCGACTAGTTCAGCTTTTTTAGCAATATTTGCTTCACTCATTAGTTTTACCTCCGTAATTATTTTTGGGCTAGGCACAAAAAAATCGTACCTAAACCTAGACACGAAAGTACAAAGACGTCATTTTTAATATGCGTTTTGTGCCTCGGCAGGAATATTATGAGCATGCTCCCCTGCTGTCTTAGGTCAGTCTTTTTCAAAAACCTTACTAAGTATAACCCATTTTTATTAGCTTGTCAACCTTTTTTCCTAAAAAATATCAGTTTATATTTCCTGTCTTAAAGGGCTTCTAAAAATATTTCAATTATTGCAACAAAAAAGCGACTTGAATAGAAAGTCGCTAAAATAAGATTATAAATAGCCTAAAATAGTGTCCCAAGATTCATCCAAACCTAGACGCTCTGTTGATGAAAACATGATGAAGGCATCACTCTTGTCAAAGTTCAACTTTTTCTTGACCATTGATTCGTGCTTGTTCCATTTGCCTCGAGGAACCTTGTCGGCCTTTGTTGCAACGACAATTACTGGAATTTCATAATATTTAAGAAATTCATACATTTGGATGTCTTCTTTGCTAGGTTCGTGACGAAAATCAACGAGGCTAACAACTGCTCTTAAGTTTTCTCGTGTGGTCAGATATTCCTCAATCATAATTCCCCATTTGGCGCGCTCAGATTTTGATACCTTGGCGTAGCCATATCCAGGAACATCAACAAATCGGATTTTGTCATCAATATTAAAAAAGTTGAGCAACTGGGTTTTCCCAGGTTTACTGGATGTCCTAGCCAAATTTTTACGCCCTAAAAGTGTGTTGATAAAGCTAGACTTTCCAACATTGGACCTTCCTGCCAAGGCAATTTCTGGCAAATCATCTTGGGGATAGTGTGTTTTGTTAGCTGCACTAAGCAAAATAGAAGCATTATGAGTGTTTAATTGCTGTTCTTGTGTCATCATGTCTCCTTATGCTGTTTCTAAAACAGGTTTTGCTTGACCGGCTACAGCATCTTTTGTTATGAGCACTTTGCTGATATCTTCTTGGCTTGGAATTTCAAACATGATATCCAGCATGGTTTCTTCAATAATTGAACGCAACCCTCGAGCACCTGTTTTGCGCTCAATGGCTTTGGTTGCGATTGCTTCAAGCGCACCTTTTTCAAATTCAAGCTCTACGCCATCATAAGATAATAAAGCTTGGTACTGTTTTACCAGGGCATTTCTCGGTTCTGTCAAAATCTGAATGAGATCCGTTGTTGTTAGAGGCTCAAGTGCAGCGACAACAGGTAACCGACCAATAAATTCTGGAATAAGTCCAAATTTTTGGATATCTTCTGCACTGATTTCTTGCATATAAGAGGCATTTTCATCAATTTTTCGGCTACTTTGTCCAAAACCAATAATTTTTTCACCTAATCGTTGTTTAACAATGTCCTCAATGCCATCAAAGGCACCACCAACAATAAATAGAATGTTCTTGGTGTCGATTTGAATCATTTCTTGGTTTGGATGCTTACGACCGCCTTGTGGGGGAACACTAGCTACAGTTCCTTCGATGATTTTAAGAAGCGCTTGTTGCACCCCTTCTCCAGAAACATCGCGAGTAATCGAGACATTCTCCCCTTTTTTAGCAATCTTATCAATCTCATCAACGTAAATAATCCCACGCTCAGCTCTCTCAACATTGTAATCAGCTGCTTGGATAAGTTTTAGCAAGATGTTTTCTACGTCTTCACCAACATAACCTGCCTCCGTAAGAGACGTTGCGTCAGCAATCGCAAAAGGAACGTTCAAGCTCTTTGCCAAGGTTTGTGCCAAGAACGTTTTTCCTGAACCAGTCGGGCCAATCATTAAAATATTTGATTTCTGCAAATCAACATCTTCGTCGTCACGGCTCTCAGTAAAAGAAACCCGCTTGTAGTGATTATAAACTGCTACTGATAGTGAGCGCTTGGCTCTATCTTGCCCGACAACGTATTGGTTCAAAATATCTAGAAGTTCTTTTGGTTTTGGCACTTCTGCTAAATCTGCAAGAACTTCCTCGGCTAGTTCTTCTTTTATAATTTCTTGTGATAGTGCGACACATTCATTACAGATAAAGACATTGTTGCCTGCAATGATTTTCTTCACTTCATCTTGATTCTTGCCACAAAACGAGCAGTGAACTTTGATGTCATTCGTACGATTTCCTGTCATAATTCTTTTTTATCCTTCTCTTGTCAGTCTTTTAAAATAAGGTGCCATAAAAGGCATGTATGGTGTTAACGAGATTAGTGAACGCATTTAATAAAAAAAGCAATCCCAAACCAGGGCGATTTTTTTTGAAAGCTGGGATAGCACATAAAATACAAATAGCACACAAAAAAGCCGTAAATACTCCAAAGATACTACGCTGCATGGGGTATATTCTCCTCTTATTAATGATGTTTTAGCACTGTAACGGTAAAGTCATAAGGATTTTTTTCATCTTTTGGATAGAAAACTTCTTCTGCTGTTACAAAACGATGCAAATCCAACCTTGGTCGGTAAGTGTCCCCATCAAATCGGTGGTGAACAACGGTTTTGATGATTTTATTGAAATAACCGTCAAAAGCCTCAAGTACCTTGTTGCCACCAATAATATAAAGCGTTTTTTCTTGGGTGTGATACCACTCCAAAACCTGCTCCACACTAGCCATGGTAAGAGCTCCGTCAACATGGTAATGTTTGTCTCGTGTTAAAACAAGCGTCTGTCTATTTGGTAACAGACGACGCTTCATGCCATCAAAGGTTACACGTCCCATTAAAATGGCTTGATTAAGTGTTGTTTGTTTGAAGTGCTGCAGCTCTTTTGGCAAATGCCAAGGGAGACGTCCATCCACGCCAATCACTCCTGACTCGTCTTCAGCCCAAATGGCTACAATTTCCTTTGTCATTACTTAATTTCCTCAATATGAACTTTCTTTATTTTATCAAAATTCTAGTAAATATGCTCACAAAAAAATCTTCGGACTTTTTAAATAGCCAAGTCAAAGGATAACTGAGGTTTCACTGGATGATAATCTTCTAGGACAAAGTCTTCTGGCTTAATGTCAAAGAAATTCGTGCCATCTGGAACATTCAATACCAGTTTTGGATGGCAATCGACAGACTGACGTTTTAGCAGTTCTTGAGCCTGGGGAAATTGATTATCATAAATATGAAGATTGTTGACAAAATAGAAAAATTTGCCAACCTTCCACCCAAAATGCTTGGCAATCATCATTTGTAAAGCAACGTACTGCATGGCATTAATGTGATGAGCAACTAACATGTCATTAGATCTCTGTGTTAATGTGGCATCAAGATAAAGGTCGTCTCCAAGGCGTCTCACGTCAAACATGGTTTGAAAGGCACATGGCAGGAGTCCGTCGCTTTCTTCGAAGGCTTCGTAATCCCATAACGAGATAATGTTTCGCCTGTTCCAAGGGTTTTCCTCTAGCTGTCTTAAAATTTTATTGATGATATCATGTTTTTTGACGATAGCTCCATAACGTTGACCTATTGTCCTGGTGTGTCCGACTTCCCACTCAGCCCAATAATGGACATTGTATTTATCTTCTAAAACATCAAGGCTACTGGTTTGATCCTGATAAATCCACAACAATTCTTTGATAGCAGATTTTATCGGAATAGGACGCAGAGTTGTGATTGGAAATTCTCCCTTTGATAGGTCATACTCCGCAAAAGCTCCTGTGATGTATTTTGAATTAGCTATTTCCCCATTTTTATATCTCGGACGGGCTTGCTCACTAAAGACACCTTCTTCCATAATTTTTTTGATATTAGATTGAAAAATCTGATCTGCTTTTGTCATTTCAAGCCTCTTTCTTTGACGATAGTTCTTTATATTTTAACTAATTTTGTGAAAAAACACCAGAAATAATAGTTTGCTTTTAACTAATCAGGCAAGTTGATTAAATTACCTACTTTTTTCAAAATATGATAAAATGAATAAAATTGGATAAAAGAAGGACAACTATGATAATCGGAATTGATAAAATTGGTTTTGCAACCAGTCAATATGTCTTAAAAATGGAGGATTTAGCCACATCACGAAATGTCGACCCTGCCAAATTTAGTCAAGGACTGCTACTTGAATCCCTTAGCATCACACCAATCACGGAAGATATCATTACTTTGGCAGCTTCTGCTGCTGACCAGATTTTGACTGACGATGATAAAGAACATATTGATATGGTCATTTTGGCAACAGAAACAAGTGTCGATCAATCAAAAGCAGCTAGTGTTTATGTGCATCAACTAATGGGCATACAACCCTTCGCCCGATCCATCGAAATGAAAGAAGCTTGTTACAGCGCAACTGCCGCCTTGGACTATGCTAAGCTCCACGTTGCCATGCATCCTAAGTCACGTGTCTTGGTCATTGCGAGTGACATTGCTAAGTATGGTATCCAATCAGCCGGTGAAGCCACTCAGGGTGCAGGCAGTATTGCTATGCTAATCACTGAAAATCCTAGAATTCTACAGCTCAACCATGATAGCGTGTCTCAAACACGTGACATCATGGATTTTTGGAGACCAAATTACTCCACAACGCCATTTGTTAATGGCATTTACTCAACAAAGCAATATTTGGAGCTGCTAAAGACTACTTGGAACCGTTATCAAAGCCAACAAAACCGTTCGCTGCTAGATTTTGATGCCTTTTGTTTCCATATTCCGTTTCCAAAACTAGCTTTAAAAGGGCTGCATGCTATTATGGACGCGTCTTTGCCTGCCGAACACAAAGAAAAATTATTAGAAGCTTTCCATGCTTCGATTGTTTACAGCAAACAAGTTGGTAATATTTACACAGGTTCGCTTTATTTAGGGCTGTTATCACTTTTAGAAAATAGTCAGTCTCTAAAAGCGGGCGATCGAATTGGCTTATTTAGCTATGGCTCTGGGGCTGTTAGTGAAATTTTTTCTGGCCAACTGGTTGATGACTATGAGCGCATGCTACTACCAAATCGCCAAAAGGCCCTCGATCAGCGCCAAGCGGTGTCTGTACAAGAATACGAAGCCCTTTTTTACGAAGAAGCACAGCTTGATCAAAACGGAAATGCGTCTTTCGCAGATTACCTGACAGGAAAATTTGCTCTTGTTGAAATCAAAGAAAATCAGAGAATATATCACGCTTATGACCATGAATAACTTAAACTGGACTGGATTCTACAAAAAAAATATCGCACAACGCCTTGAGATGATTCAGCAAAATCAACTCCTCCAACCTAAACAATATCAGTGTCTGGCAGGAGATGAGCTATTGCCTCTTGAAACTGCGGATCACATGACCGAAAATGTTTTAGGGCGATTTGCTCTGCCTTTTAGTGTCGCACCTGACTTTTTAGTGAACCATAAATCTTACCACGTGCCATTTGTTACGGAAGAACCTTCCGTTGTTGCGGCAGCTTCTTTTGCTGCCAAGGTGATTAAGCGCTCAGGTGGTTTTCAAACGCAAGTGATTAACCGTCAAATGATTGGCCAGGTGGCACTGTATCATATCAACGATTTTGAACATGCTACGACTGCCATTCAACTAGCTACAGACCATCTCCTTGCTGTGGCAAATGCTTCTTACCCTTCTATTGTCAAGCGAGGTGGAGGCGCAAGAACCCTTCGCCTTGAACAAAAAGAAGAGTTTCTAATGGTCTATGTAACTGTTGATACTCAAGAAGCTATGGGGGCAAACATGGTCAATACGATGATGGAAGCTTTGGTCCCAGAATTAGAAGCCTTGAGTGGTGGAAATAGTCTAATGGCGATTTTGTCCAACTATGCAACAGAATCACTGGTACAGGCTCGTTGCTCAGTAGATTTGAGATTTTTAAGCCGAAATAAAGCAGAAGCCTTGCAGCTGGCACAAAAAATGGCCATGGCAAGTCAGCTGGCACAAATCGATCCTTACCGAGCAGCAACCCATAACAAAGGCATTTTTAATGGGATTGATGCCGTCGCAATGGCTACAGGAAATGACTGGCGCGCAATAGAGGCTGGCGCACACGCCTACGCTGCTAAAGATGGCACCTATAAAGGATTGAGCAAATGGGTGTTTGACTCAGAAAACGAAGTTCTGATTGGGGAAATGACACTGCCCATGCCAATCGCTAGCAAAGGAGGTTCCATTGGACTGAATCCTACAGTCCAAGTGGCTCATGATCTTCTTGGGAATCCTAATGCCAAGGAACTATCGCAACTAATCCTTGCTGTTGGTTTGGCACAAAATTTTGCTGCTATAAAAGCCCTCACCTCATCAGGTATACAGGCAGGGCATATGAAACTACACGCTAAATCCCTAGCGCTTTTAGCAGGAGCCTCCCAAGATGAAGTATCTGGCTTAGTGAAAAACCTACTAGCTGATAAGCCTATGAATCTGGAAAAAGCAAGGCATCACCTTGAAAAACTCCGCTCAACAAAGAAATCAGATTAAAAACCTTAGTTCACGCGAACTAAGGTTTTTTCTAGTTTTTATGCTGATGATTTGCTTGGTAAAGCTTACCATACAAGAGATAGTTAACTGTCCGGAGCTCTGCAATCGTTTTACAATCTAGCGCACACATGATCAATCTTAAATCATCTTTCCAACCATTGACAATCGCAATGGCTTGATCGAGCGAATGCTTTTCGACAAGTTCTAAGATTGTTCGAGACAAGCCCACTGCACGCGCACCTAGCACAAAACACTTAATCATGTCCAAAGGGTGTCTCACGCCTCCTGAGGCTAATAACTCAACCTTATCAACAAAAGACTGGGCATTGAGTAAGGCTTGCACCGTTGTTTGTCCCCAGTCATCTAGGTAGGAACGATTGCCTCCCCTTTGATTTTCGATATAAGCAAATGAAGTTCCACCTCGCCCAGAAATATCAAAGGTTTTAATACCAATTTGCTCTGCTATTTCAATGGTTTTCAGGTCCATTCCAAAACCAACCTCTTTAAGGATAAGCGGAACTGGTATGTGACGACAATAATCGTCTAAGTGTTGTTTCCAAGTGCGAAAAACCCGCTCACCTTCTGGCATCAGCAGTTCTTGCATAAGGTTAACATGAACTTGTAGGAACAAGGGGTTCATTTCTTGAACCGTTCGTAAGCCTAACGCCACTGGCTTATCTAAGCCAATATTAGTGGCTAGCATCACATTATCTGCGACGTTCCTGAGTTGATAAGAATGGTCATCTTTGTTTTTCAAGGCTGCACTGTAAGATCCCGTTACCATAACAATACCCGTAGCTGCAGCCAGTTGTGCTAGTTTTTCATTGATGGCTTGGCCTTTGGCACTTCCTCCAGTCATGGCATTAATATAAAAAGGAAAGTCATAGTCTCGTCCCGCAAAATGAGTCGACAAATCAATTTCCGCCAAATCATAAGTGGGTAATGAATGGTGAATGAGTTCCATCTCATCAAATGCATTATAAGGCGATTGGTAACTCAGAGCGTATTTGATATGATCATTTTTCCGATTTTCCATTCCTACCTCCATTTTTCTGTATAAAGTAAGACTATGTCAGCCTCTTGCCAATTAGAAACCAATAATTCAGTGGCTTTGGGGTCAAAAACAAGAGCAATGCCACAATCACCACCACCCGCTCCTGAGGATCTGGCAACGGCGTCCATTCCTTGACAGGCTTCAACCAATTGGCGTAATTTAGGATGATAAATAACCGGGGATAAGTCGGACAATAGCCGACCCGAGGCCGACAAAGCATCTACCAACGCCTGTTTATTTCCAGTTTCCAAAGCTGATATGGCTGCTAGGGTAAACTCTTGCATTTTGGTTAAAAACGCTGTGTCAATTTTTTGGTTAACCTGACGAATCATGTCCTTTGAGAGTGAAGGAACCTGTGTCCATCCAACCAAGAAATCACAAGATAAGCCTGGTTTTATCAATCGAACACGGTAGCCCCAATCACGGGCTAGCAATTCGGACAGAGGCAGTTCTTGCATCCATTTTTTGATGTTGCTACGATCAAAAGCGGTATACGCAATCAAGGTCTCATAAGAAATGCATGCAATATCTCCCATGGAGCCATTATCTCCTAAACTCAACAGGACAACTGAAGCCAACTTAAATAACTTATCTGGTGTTAATGCAACCTGATAATAAGCTGCCAAGGCTTTTAAGGTTAGGACCGTAACACTTCCGCTAGAACCAATGCCGTATTTTTTGCCGTGATTTCCTAACGTTCCCAGAATAGATAAGGAAAAAGGTGGCAAGTCCAAAACGGTCTGGTTCACATAGCTTGCAAACACCTCAATAGCAGTTTGAATTAACTCATAGCCCTTGTCTGGTGTCATGTCCACGGCATAATCAAATAAATCCGACTGGAGACAGATTTTGGGTGCTGACTCAATAATAGCTGTCATTTTTAGTGGAATTGGCATAATGAGAGCCGTCTGTCCCGGTGTTAAAATCGCATACTCGCCAGATAAATAAAGCTTACCGCCAGTTTGAACCTGATACTTAACCATTTGGTAATTCCTTTGTTTTGGAAACAATCACTCGATAATCTTGCTGCAGTATTGAAGCGAGCTGGTCCAAGTCTTCCTCTAAACAAAGGACTTTGACATTAGGCCCTGCATCCATCGTGAAATAGCAGGCATAGCCTTGTTGCCGTAAGGCTCTAACCCGTTCCATGGCTTGGTGGGATTCTGGTGTTAAGTAGGAAAAGGCTGGATTAGCTGTCTTCGTTGTGGCATGCATTGCTAAAGCATTGGCTTCTGTGAGCAAACCCACTTTTTCAAAATCATTAGCTTTTAAGTGGCCAAGCATGGCCTGGTAATCTTTTTGTGACTGGGTGACCCATTGGTCAAATGTTTGTGACGTTTCACGACATAGTCGCATGCCTTCTCGACTTGAAATCGGTTTTTTGGCATCGTTTAACACCAACATAATCATGCCCATTTTTAAATCTGTTTTAACCTGATAAATTTTGCCTGTATCCTTGTCCCACGCTGCTACTGGTCCAAAAAATGAACGTGACGCCGAACCTGACGCAAACTTGGCTTTTTGGGCTAAGGCATCTTGATCTAGACCTGTTTTGAACAGTTGATTACAGGCTTTGACCAAAGCTGACAAGCCACTAGAACTCGAGGATAGCCCTGCCGCTGTTGGCATGTTATTGATGGTATCAACTTTAACAAAGGGCGCATTGGATAATCTAAATTGATTGATAATCGCTGAAATTTTTTGATGTTCTTGCTCATTTTGTAGCTGACCATTAATGTAAAACTGGTCACTATTTTCCGAATCGGGTAAAAAAGAAACGCTGGTTTGGGTGTACATATTATCCAAAGTCAAGGAGATGCTTGAAGTGGATGGAATCATTTTTTCCTGATCTTCTTTTCCCCAATATTTAATGATAGCAATATTTGCATATGAGGTCACTGTTATAACATTTGGATCCACGTGTTTACGGCCCCTTCTTCTTTTAATTTCTTACTGATCGTCTTGGCGTCTGTTAGGTTATTAGCTAAAGCAATCATGCAGCCACCTAGACCTCCACCTGTCATTTTTGCTCCCAAAGCACCAGCTTTAAGGGCTGAATCTACCAAGTGGTCTGCTTTTGCAATGCTGACTCCTATGGCCTTTAGAGAGTGGTGGGCTTGGGTCATGTATCGTCCAATAGCTACTTTATCCTGAGAGGTAATGGCTTGTTCGACTTGTTCTGCGAGATAACCTAGCCGCGCCAAATGAGGCAGATTGGCTTCTTCTTGCTGAGCAACTTTTCCTACAGCCTCTCGAGTGTGTCCTTGAATCCCTGTATCAGCAATAACCAGATAGGCCTTTAGGTCAATCTCGATGGTCTCAAATCCAATATTTCTAATAAACTTGATAGCATCATTGCTTAGACAGGTCTTGGCATCTAGGCCGCTAGGATTAGTATGGGCAATAATTTCTGCCTTGTTGACTAAAATTTCCAACAAAGATGCCGATATTGGTATCTGGAAATAAGAAAAAACAGCTCGAATAGCAGCGATAGAGACGGCGGCAGAAGATCCCATACCTCTTTTTTGTGGCACTTGTGACGTAATGCTATAACGGATTGGCTCCTCTAAACGATTCAAATACTCTAAAGCTGCATAAATCGCAGTTGATAGCGTGTCATAAAAATCAAAGTTTAAAGGGCTTTTTGCAGGAAAAATCTTGCAGCCTACCTCAATATCTGTCAGAGGAAGAGCGATAGCTGGATAGCCATAAACAACGGAGTGCTCTCCTATTAAAATAATTTTACTGTGTGCTTTGCCAAATCCTATTTTCTCAGTCATGTCCTAATCTTTTCATACGGTATTGTTAAGTCTTTTACCTTACTATTTTACACTAAATGCCCTAAAATTGCGATAAGCAACTATTTTTACTTAACATCATCTCACTAAAGCCATGAGAATAAATGAAAAATGACCGGCACAAAAACCGGTCATTTTTCATTCGTTTAAGTTAGCGTGCTAAAAGACTCTTATGAGATGGTTTCTTGCATCTCGGTCATTTTGGCATATCGGCCTCCTTGTGCCACTAATTCCTGATGGGTGCCTCTTTCGACAATTTTGCCTTGTTCAAGAACTAAAATCTGATTCGCCGTTTGGATGGTTGACAGGCGGTGCGCAATGATAAATGTCGTCCGACCTTCTTTTAATAACTCCATGGCTTTTTGAATGACTTCTTCCGTTTCTGTGTCGATATGGGAAGTTGCTTCATCTAAAATCAAGATTTTGGGATTGGCAATCAAGGTTCTTGCAAAAGCAACGAGCTGGCGCTCCCCGCTTGAAAAAGAAGCACCTTTTTCATAAACAGGTTCGTGAATGCCTTTTTGCAATCGAGAAATCATCTGAGCTGCTCTCACTTTTGTTAAAGCCTCTAAGACATCTTGATCTGTATAAGCGGTATTACCCATGGTGACATTTGACGCAATCGTCCCCGTAAAGAGATAGGGATCTTGCAAAACAATTCCCATCTGTGCGCGCAAGCTTTCTCTGGAGTACTGATTAATCGGCTGACCATCGACCATAATAACCCCTGATTGTGGTTCGTAAAAGCGGTAAAGCAAGTTCATGATCGATGATTTACCAGATCCGGTATGTCCTACCAGAGCAATCGTCTCCCCCTTGTCAGCATGGATATTAATCTGGGACAAGACAGGCTTATCTGCTTCATAAGAAAAGCAAACATCATTGAAATCAACTGTTCCAGAGCTTATGACAATGCTATTTTGAGCATCTTCTTCCACCGTTTCATCTAGCAATGCCATCAAGCGTCTTCCTGTAGCAAATGAGCGCTGAACATTTGGCAACTGCCTCACAAGCATTCCTAGCAAATCAAATAAGCGTGTCAAATAGTTAAGATAGATAAATAATTTTCCGACGGTAATCCCTGGAAGCCCCTGTAGAAATTGATAACCCACTAGAGCCAACACGCCACAAATGACAGTGTATTTAACAAGCTCTGTCAGACTCCAAGAAGCTACAGAGTCAGCAAAAATGATGCTATCATCTGCTGTTTTCATCTCGTTAATCTGTTCTTCAAATTCTTTTAAAATGGTATCTTCCTGATGATAGAGCTGAATAATCGAAACCCCATTCATCATTTCATTGACTTGCGTATTGACGATACTTCTTGCCTTGTAGAATGCTTTCATAGGCTTGTCTGTCAATTTTTTATACAGAACCTGCATGCCGTAAAACAAGGGAATCACAATTAATAATAACAAGCCGGATTTGAGATCCAAATACATCATCGCCACATAAATGAATGTGATTTGAGCTAAAGAAATAATTACTTGGGATAACAACGTGTCGTAAAATTGATTTCTCAAGGTTTCAGTATCGTTAACAATTTTAGTGGCAATCTTACCAGCTGGCTGATTGTCAAAATAGGAAATGGGTAATCGTTGCATAATATCAAAGGCACGGTTACGCAAATTACTCACGATTTTATTCGAAGCATAGACCAAGCTTCTATAAGATACGTACCTCAACACTGCTGTCACTAAAATCATTGTTAAATAAGATAGTAACAGCAACTGAAGTCCTTCAAGCGATACCACCCCCCATTTCGAAGCGGGTGTTAGGTAGTCGTCAATCATTTTTTTTAATAGTAATGGTGCAAATTGTCCGACTGCCGTTGACATTAGTAAAAGGACTATGCCTATGATAAATGGACGCTTAGCCGTTCGTATTTCATTGACTAATTTGATAAATAAAGACATCTTACTCCTCCTGGGCTTGCTGCCGTTGGTGCTGTTCATAATACCAACCTTTTTGAGCCAGCAGTTGATCAGGTCGTCCTTCTTCAATAATCCGCCCCTGATCTAGAACAATCACCCAATCCGCATGCTGAACAGCTGACAAGCGATGGCTGACAATAAATGTTGTTTTGCCTTGCCTTTCTTTTTGAATGTTTTGGATAATTTCAGTTTCTGTTTTGGCATCAACCGCTGATAAGGAATCATCTAATATTAATAAATCAGGTTGCGAAATAAAGGCCCTAGCAATGGAAATTCGTTGCTTTTGACCACCTGATACTGATAAACCGCGCTCACCGATATTAGTTTCTATGCCTTTTGTCATGCTATTGATATCACCGGTAAATGCTGCGGTATCGATAGCAGTTAAAATCTCGTCTAACTGAGCATCTTTTTTTCCGATTGCAATATTTTTCTTAATGGTTTTAGAAAATAAGATATGCTCTTGAGGTACATAGCCAATATGATTTTCTAGCGATTCTCGCTGATATTCTATGATATCACGCCCATTAATTTTTAGATGACCTTCACCAACGGGGTACTGTCTCAGTAATTGTCTGACAAAAGTAGTCTTTCCAGAGCCTGTTCTCCCAACAATTCCCAGGGTTTGTCCCTTATTTATGGTCACATTAATATGGCTTAAGCTAGGTTTATCACTATTAGCGTAATTAAATGAATAGTCTTCAAAAACAATCTCATCGAATGATTGCAAGGATAGTTGCCCATCTGCCTCCATGTTATCGCCTGTTTCAATGATTTCATTCAGTTTATTAAAGGAGGTCCTACCGGTTTGATAGACTAAAATAAAGTCAGATAACATGCTAAATGGCTCAACTAATGACACCAAGTACAGTTGCAAAGCAATGACTTGACCAAGGGTCACTTGACCTTTTGTCATGTAATAAAGTCCTGACAAAAGAATGATCACTGTGCTAAGAACAATCATGGTGTGATACACGGGGAAGTACAGGGCACGGTATCTAGCAACCTTGTTCCACCGATCTGCCAATTCCTGGGTTTTACGACTAAACTTAGAGTCTAAATCATCTTTTCGACTATAAGCCCTCATCACTCGTATCCCCTCAACGGTTTCTAGGACTTCGTCGCTAAGATTTGCAATCGCCTCACGCGCTTCTTCAACTTGGCGTTCCTGTTTTTTGGTGATAGCGTATATCAGCATCATCATAATAAAAATAGGTATCATTCCAATCAAAGACATTTTCCATGAAATGATAAACATGGTCGGAATAATAAAGGCAATCATCCCTCCAGCATATAAAATAATCATCAGCCCATAGCCAATAAACTCCATTAAGACTTCGACATCTGTTGAAAAACGGGTTATCATATCGCCCGAACGAAACTTTTCATAGAATGGCGTTCGCATGAATAATAATTTTCGAAAAGCTCTTTGTTGCAAATCAAACTTAAAGCGAACCGACTCTTGAAATAATTTCAAATGCCAAAAATAAGCTGTTCCATAAGAAATTAAAGTCGCTCCTAGTAAAATAGCAAGGCAAACAAGCAAGGAACGATTGGTCAATTGGTGTTTAGCTATTTGATCAATTAAAGACTGGATAACTTTTGTTGGGACAATAAGTGAAGCATCGTACACAACTAGGGTAATAGCAACCAAAAAATAAATTTTCTTATGTTGCTTAATATAATCGAACATCAAAGATAGCATTGTGTCCTCCTTTTTGATGATGGTCTATGATAAAAATCTTCTATTAGCCATTTTAGACACAAAAAAGCCCACAGTAAAACTCTTTCTACCGTAGGCATTTCATTAGTTTGCTAAAAAAACTAACTGACTGGGTTAGAAAGGAGAATAGGATCAAAAACAAGTCTTTTTTTGGCAGTGTTGTTCATGTTTTTAGTACTCCTTTCATTAATTTTACGGAAATTATATCACAAGATTGAAACTTTGTAAAGATGAATCTTGGTTAAACACTCTATTTTTTCTTAACTGATCTCATCTAATATTTGTTTTTTAATCGCTTACATTTATAAAGCGTTTATTTTTGGTTATTTTTTGAAGAAATTACTTAATTTTCATTGAAATAGCGCACAAATAATAGTAAACTTTACTTATAAACATTACTTATTGACTAGGAGAAGTTATGAAAAAGTATTTTTTTCTAAAAAGTAGCCTACTGGGGCTCTTTGCTGGTGTTTCTATGCTAGGTGGGGGCATTGCTGCCGATCAGGTAGATGTCCAATTTTTGGGAGTTAATGACTTTCACGGGGCACTAGACACGACTGGTTCAGCCTACATGCCTGATGGAAAAGTATCTAACGCTGGCTCTGCCGCTCAGCTAGATGCTTACATGGACGATGCTGAAAAAGACTTTAAAACAGACAGTCCAGATGGGACTAGCATTCGTGTGCAAGCAGGTGACATGGTTGGTGCCAGTCCTGCCAACTCTAGCCTTCTCCAGGACGAGCCGACCATCAAAGTTTTAAATAAAATGGGCTTTGAGTATGGTACCTTAGGGAATCACGAATTTGACGAAGGGTTGGAAGAGTACCATCGTATTGTTACCGGTCAGGCACCTGCTGCTGATTCAACCGTTAATGAGATTACAAAGCAATACCCACATCAAGCATCTAATCAAACCATTGTCATTGCCAATGTTCTTGATAAAGAAACTAAAAAAATTCCTTATGACTGGAAACCTTATGCTATCAAAAACATTCCAGTCAATGACACGTCTGTAAATGTTGGGTTTATTGGAGTAGTAACCAATGAAATTCCAAACTTAGTGCTTAAAAAACACTATGAAAAATATGACTTTTTAGACGTTGCTGACACAATTGTCAAGTATGCTAAAGAATTGCAAGAACAAAAAGTCAAAGCGATTGTTGTCTTGGCACACATTCCTGCAACCAGCAAAGGAGAGGTTGTTGGTGAGGAAATGGCAATGGTTATGGACAAAGTAAACAAAGTCTTCCCAGATAACAGTGTCGATATCGTATTTGCTGGGCATAACCACCAATACACTAATGGTGTTATCGGAAACACTCGTGTCGTTCAGGCCCTATCACAAGGTAAAGCGTATGCAGATGTTCGTGGACGACTAGATACTGATACACAAGATTTTATCGCAACACCTAATGCCAAAGTCATTGCGGTAGCTCCTAATGTCAAAACAGGTAGCAAAGACATCGAGGAAATCGTCAAAGAGGCTAATGAGATTGTTAAAACAGTCACTGATAAAAAAATTGGGACTGCCTCAACTACTGGCAACATCTCAAGAAGTGAAAATGAGGACAAAGAATCTCCTGTCGGCAATCTGGTGACCACTGCTCAATTAACCATGGCGAAAAAAGAGTTCCCACATGTGGATTTTGCCATGACAAATAACGGAGGTATTCGTGCCGACTTGTTAGTAAAAGATGATCAAACCATTACTTGGGGAGCTGCACAGGCGGTTCAACCATTTGGTAACATTCTTCAAATCGTTGAGCTAACTGGTCAACAAATTTATGACGTGTTGAATCAACAGTACAACGATGGTCAAAAATACTTCCTCCAAATCTCTGGTTTACACTATACTTACACTGACAGTGGCTCATCAGATCCTTCAGTACCTTTCAAAGTGGTAAAAGTCTACAAGGATAACGGTGAAGAACTTGATGTAACAGCTCGCTACAGCCTAGTTATCAATGATTTCTTATATGGTGGTGGAGATGGCTTTTCTGTCTTCAAAGACGCTAAACTCTTGGGTGCCATCACTCCAGACACTGAAGTATTCATCCAATACATTAAAGACTTAGAGGCTGCTGGTAAACCTGTTAAAACAGGCATTACTGGTGTTAAAACATATGTTACATCAAGCCTTGAAAGCTCTACAAAAACAGATGAGAACGGCAAGCATCACCTGATTCATCGCGTGTTTAGAAAACGCGATGGTAAAATTGTCGCTGTCGACTTAGTGTCTAATCACGTGACACCAAATCAAGCCACTATGACAGCATTGCCTGCTTCTTCTACTCAAAAAGCAAAAGCATTACCAGCTACAGGTAGTCAAAATCGTTCATCTCTCATCATGACAGTGATGGGATTAGTGACTCTGAGTGGTGCTGGCTTCTTACGTAAAAAAAATAACTAATCTCATAAGATTTAAAAAGACTAATCGGAAATCCGATTAGTCTTTTTAATAGTTGCTAAATAATAATACCTTCCAAATGGTCTAGCTCATGTTGACAGACTTGAGCAGCTAATCCCGTTAACTTAAGTGATTTTTTCTGCCAATTCATGTCGCGATAGTCTACCTTAATTTCTTGGTAGCGCTGAGTGGGGCGGCTTCCTGTGAGAGATAAACACGACTCTTGCGTTTGAAAAGGAGAGCTTTTTTCCACAAGCACAGGATTAAACATGACAAGATCGACAAAACCGAGGCTGACAATAATCACACGCTTTTGATAGCCAATCATATTAGCTGCCATTCCCAGACAGTTTTCTCGGTGATAAGCTAGCGTATCCATCAAATCTTGACCAATCCAAGTCTCTTCTTTATCAGCTTGAGTAGCTTTTTGTTGCAAACATAAGACATCTGTCACAATTGGTTTTATCATTTACCCATTCCTTTCTGAGCAATGCTCCTAAAAACGTTAGGCTTCTAACTCACTGAGATAATCAAAACGCTCATATTTTTTGAGCACCTCCAGATTTAACTGGTCTAATTCCCTTTGCAGTTGGGCTAATTGACCGTAATCACTGCCAACTGCCAACATTTGCTCTTGGATGTTTTCCACTTGCTCTTCAAGAATCGCTATATCATCTTCGATACTAGCCCACTCTTTTTTCTCCAAATAGGACATCCTTTTTTTAGTGGTTTCTTCTGTAACCACTTGAGCTGGCTCTTTGGTATGGCGAGCAATTTCAACTTCTTTTTCTAGAGCCTTATCATCTAAGTAGTCACTGTAATTTCCATAAAATTCTGTGATGCCTCCATTTTCAAAGGCTAAAATTTTTGTGGCAACCTTATCTAAAAAGTAACGGTCGTGACTGACTGTAATCACTGGACCTGCAAACTGATTTAAAAAATTTTCTAAAACTGTTAAAGTCGCAATATCTAAATCATTAGTAGGCTCGTCCAGCAACAAAACATTTGGTTTTTCAATTAAAAGTTTTAATAAGTAAAGGCGTTTTTTTTCACCGCCTGATAATTTGGCAATTAAGGTGCCATGGCTAGACCGAGGAAATAGAAATTGTTCCAAAAGATCACTGATACTGGTCAATCCAACACTGGTTTTCACCTCATCAGCAACTTCTTGCAAGTAACTAATCATGCGTTTATTCTCATCCATACCCTTGATTTGCTGAGAGAAATAACCGATACGGATAGTGTCGCCTATATCTAACTTGCCAGATGTTGCTTGCAAATCCCCGTTGATAAGCTGTAAAAGGGTTGACTTACCGACACCATTTTCACCAACAATACCAATTCGGTCCTTATTTTGAATGATTAAACTAAAATCTTGAATAATAGGCTGGTCACCATAGGCAAAAGACACGTCTTCAAAATGAATGACTTTTTTTCCAATGCGGCTAGTTTCAAAATTAATGTCAAGTTGGTCACCTGTATTATCTTGTTGCACTTGGTTCTTTAAATTTTCAAACCGATTAATCCTTGCTTGTTGCTTCGTGGCACGCGCCTGAGGCTGGGTACGCATCCAAGCCAACTCCTGTTTATAGAGCTGTTTTTTCTTGTGTAGGTTGGCTGACTCACGCTCATCTTGCTCAGCTTTTAACCGCACATAATCTTGGTAATTTCCTTGATACTCTGTAAGGGTCGCTCGATCTAATTCAAAAATTCGAGTGGCAACATTGTCTAAAAAGTATCGGTCATGAGTAATAAATAAGACGGTCTTTTTAGACAACTTTAAATAGTGGGTCAACCAAGCAATGGTATCAATGTCTAGATGGTTGGTGGGCTCATCTAATAACAAGAGGTCTGCAGATCCCAAAAGAACCTGTGCAAGTTGCACGCGACGTCTCATCCCACCTGATAAATTTCCAACTTTTTGGTCCAGCTGAACAATCCCCAATTTTGACAGAACGGTCTTAACCTCACTCTCAATCGACCAAGCGTCTAACCGATCCATCTCAGCCATAACCGACTCCAGCTGCTTTTGAGAGGTGTCAGAATAATTTGCCATCAACAATTCGTATTGTCGAATCAGTTGAATCTCTTTTAAATCTGATGATAAAACAGTGTCCAAGACAGATTTGTCATCATCAAATTCAGGATTTTGAGCCAAATAAGACATGCTATAGTCATTTGCTTTTGAAAATGGAGACACGTCTCCATCAAAACCAAGGCGACCAGACAAGACATCCAGCAGGGTAGTTTTACCTGTACCATTAATACCAATGATACCAATCCGATCATATTCATGAATAATGAAGGAAATGTCTTGAAAAACGGTTTTGTCGCCAACCGATTTGGTCAGGCCTTCAACTAAAAAATTACTCATGGGATAATTCCTCTCTGACAAATGATTCAATCTGATGGATCTTGTTTTCTAAGCGACCCTCGACAATAGCAAACTCTATTTTACTGAGCATGGTTCCTAACTGAGGACCTGGTGCCAAGCCAAAAGTTTTAATAAGATGAGAGCCATTAATCACAATGTCACGCTTATCATGAATGGCTAAGCTCTTATCTAGCTGGTCAATAGCCTCAAAATGACACGATTTGTTTTGACCGTATCTTAGGGATTCTACCAATAAGGCTGATGTTTTCCCAAACTGATAAATATCCATTTGTTGCAGCAACCTTTCCTGACGAATCTCATATAAACGAATCAAGTGAGACACTTGTTTTTGAAAGTCATTAGAGGTCTTCCAAGCTTTTAGAAAGGGTTTAGGTGCAGAAATGCCCAAGTGTATCATCAAATAAGCCCATGCTTGGTGGCTATCTTCAAAGACATAGCCCTCTCGTAAAGACTCGGTATAGGCCCGTAATGATTCTACTTTGCCTTGTAATCCCGGCAGGTATTCAAAAGCTCCGCAGGCTATCATTGCTAAGACACCTTTACGCCAATTAGGAGCCATCAAGAGTTTGTCAAATTCGATAAAAGAACGCTCAACTGAAATTTTTTCTAACAGAGGGGCGTGGCTTTTCATGGCCTCAAAGGTATCATCTGCGATGTCAAAATCTAGGGTAGCTGCAAAACGAAAACCTCGCATAATCCTAAGGGCATCCTCTTCGAAACGTTCTTGAGGCTTTCCAACAGCCCTTAATAATTGCTGTGACAAATCCTTTAGCCCGTTGAATTTATCGATAATATGACCATTGTCATCCAATGCCAAAGCATTTACCGTGAAATCGCGGCGCTTTAAATCTTCCTCAAGTGAACGCACAAAAGAAACCTGGCTGGGGCGTCTATAATCGACATAAACGTCCTCCGTCCTAAAGGTTGTGATTTCATATTCTCCGCCATTTTCTAAAACAAGTACTGTTCCATGCTCAATGCCCACATCAACTGTTCTTGCAAAAATAGCTTTGGTTTCTTCTGGATAGGAGCTAGTGGCGATATCAACATCATGGATGGGTCTGTCTAGCAGTACGTCCCTGACGCTTCCTCCAACAAAATAGGCCTCAAAACCAGCTTCTTTAATCTTTTTTAGTATTGGTAAAGCCTTCTGAAATTCAGAAGGCATGGTTATTAATTTCATAGTAGTTTTCTAACCCGTAAATTAATTGGTCTGACTGGACCATTTCTTTTCTAGTGGCATAGCTAATTCTGATAGAAACGTTGAGAATCAAAGAAGCACTTGCTTGAAGAGCAGAGGCTTTCTGATTCTTGACCGTTATCAGTTCTTAGTCTGATGAATCACTGGTGTCAGTCCAAAAGCAACAGCACCTTTACCCAAATGAGTGGCAATGACTGAGCCAAAATGTACTTCTTCTACCGGCATTTGATATCCAGTATCCAAAAGCATTTGTTTCAAGGCGTCTGCTTTTTCTTTTGCTTTCGAATGAATAATGGAAATCTCGTAGTCACCGTCTTTAGTAATATCTTTTAGAATATCAACCAAGCGTTTCATGGCTTTTTTTTCGGTTCTTACTTTTTCATAAACCACAATTTGACCAGCTTCATTAAAGTGAAGAATTGGCTTGATGCTTAACAAATTACCTAGCAAGGCTGAACCATTAGACAAGCGCCCACCTTTTACCAGATGATTGAGGTCATCAACCATGATAAAAGCGGTTGTCCCATTAATTTGCTGTTGCAAGCAGTCGATGATTTCCTGAAAAGATAAGCCCTGTTGAGACCACTCGCAGGCATTTTTAACCATGCTCCCTAGAGGTGCTGACGTGATTTTACTATCTGGAAAAGCAATAGTTAATTCAGCATGTTCTTCAATTAAGAATTGAATGTTTTGCCAAAATCCTGAAATGCCGCTCGCTAGAAATAAGCCGATGACATGCGTATAACCTTTTGAAGAAAGGTCACTCAGTAGCGTGTCTAGTTCTGATAGACTCGGCTGACTTGTTTTGGGCAATTCTGGGGAATCATCCATCTTACGGTAAAAGTCTTCAAGAGTTAAATCGTTTCCTTCAATGTAGGTTCGGTTATTCATAATAATCGGGATGGGTAAACGAAACAAATCTTTATAACCCAGAAGGCTTTCTGGTAGGGCTGCTGAACTATCAGTTATCACTGCTAATTTCATCAGTTTTTGAACTCCAAGTTAATGCCTGGTCTATCTAAAGCAATTTCAGTCACTTCATACGTCAAACGCTTAACTATTTCCAACAAAGGGGCAGCCAATGATTCCACTTCTTCTTGAGCAAATTCGCTAGGTTTATCAATCAAGCGGTCCAAAACACGCACCATTTGTGAGATCACACCGCTAATCACAAATTCCTCTTTAACGATGACAAACTGTAAGACTGACACAATAGTGGTTTCCTTTTGTTCAGTATCTTTGCTAACCAGTTGAAAAGTCACTTCAAAATTTGTTTCAGGCGTGCCATTTTCTTTTTCCCATTCCAGATTTCTAGCATCGTAATGGTATTGATTGACAAATTCTTTTTCACGTAATAGTTTCATTTATTAGTTCTCCTTGATGACGATATCATCCATTATAGCATAGATTTGAAGATTATTAAAGCAGACTTAAACTGTATTTTGAATCAAAAAGTCGTCTTTATCTGTAATTGTTGACTCCCTTTGCCCTTTGGCTAATCAAAACAACACCCCAGTTGTTAGATGGTTAGCCTAACCCTTGGGGTGCTGTGTTTTTTTAGCAAGAAATAGCTTAATAAGCCTCTCTAAGACTGGCTAAAAAATCTTGCATGGCAAGATCATCTGGCACTGCTTTTAAGTAAGCTTCTGCTAGCCTTGTTGCCTTATCTTGTTGGCCGAACTCCCTAGATAAGTAAGCATAATCTTGTAAGAATTCAGGATTATCAATGAGTTCTTTGGAGATATTATCGAAAATCTGCAGCGCTTTTTCTGCTTGGTCCAGAGCTTGATAGGCTTTGGCAATGTTCCATTTTGTAATCACATGGTCAATATCATCATGTTCCAGTGCCACTACCTCTTCGTATCGGTCTTGGTCTAAGTAAAGTGTTGACAAGCGCATGGTGACTTCTTCGTCATCAAGTGCAACTTGCTTAGCCTTTTTGAGGTAAGCTTCTGAGCTCTCTGCGTCATGAAGTTCAAAGGCTAGCTGGGAAGCCAATAACAATAATTGACTGTCAAATTCGTTTTTTCGTAAACCTTGTTGGACAAGGCGCAACGCTTCTTGAGTTTGGTGGTCTTGGTGCAATGACAAACCATAGATGTATTCATAGCCAGGAAAATCTGCATTCATGGTTTCGAGTTGTTTAAAATAGAGATTAGCCTTCTGATAATCAGCCTGATCATATAAGATGGTTGCTAATTCAAAAACAGCCTCATCTTCATATTCAATAGCAATAGCTTTTTCTAAAAACTCAATGGCCGCCTCAAATTTACCTAAATTAGCATAGGCCCGACCAATTCTCTGATAAGTTGAAATCCCTGTCAAATTTAGTATGTGACGGTTATCCAACTTAGCATACTGCTCAATAGCTTCTTTGAAATGATCAAGAGCCATTTCAATTTCTGCCAATCCGAAAATAACCAGGGGTTCTTGACTGATTTGGGTCGCTTTGAGCATCTTTTCGCGAGCCACATCAGTCAAACCTTCCATATCATACAAATCCGCCATAACCAACAAAGCAGACAAATAATCTGGACTATCTGAGGTGATGCGGTCAAGATATAAAAATGCTTCTTCTATCTCGTTGTCTTCTGCGGAAATTTGGGCTAAGTTGATATTAACTTCTGGGTAATCCTGACATAATTGCAAATAAATCGTTTTAGCCTGAGGAAAAAATCCAATGCTCTCTAAATACTCTGCTAGTGCCAAGAGTGACTCGGCATCGTCTTCTTTTAAAGCTTTTTTTAAATACTTTTCAGCATGCTTTAGATCTTGTTGATCAATCGAAGCAATCATTTTTTCACTATTTAACATCTTCGCTAACCTCTTTCAATGTTACTAGCTCTTCTTCGTACAAGCCACTCACGCCTTTATACCATTCAAAGACCTCTTTGACAATTACCTTAGCTGATGCATAGACTGGAATCACAAGGAAAACACCCCAGACACCAAACATTGATCCCGCTGTCAAAAGTAAAAACATGATGCTAATTGGGTGGATGCTCAGCTTATTCCCTAATACCAAAGGAGCCACAAAGCGCCCTTCGATGGTTTGTTCAATCGTAAAAATAATTAAGACTTTAACGAGCATCAGTGGGCCCTGTACCATGCCCATAATAACGACTGGAATCATGGCTAGAAAACTTCCTAAGTAGGGAATCATGTTTAAAAATCCAGCGATAATACCAAAGGTAATGGAATATTTTAAGCCCACAAGGCTAAACATAATCGAAAACATAAAACCAACAACAATCGCAACAGTGACTTGACCTTGCACATAACCTGATAATTGCTTATTGATTTCTCCCAAAACGCGAGCTACTGGACGACGAATCTTAATCGGCAGGACGTTGACTAATCCATTTTTCATCTTGCCACTATCTCTTAGAAAATAAAAGAGAATAAAAGGAGAGATAATAACAGCTACGGTGATACGTGCAACAGCTCCAGCGAAATTACCCGCCCAATCAATGGCATTTTTTGAGAAATCTTGCGCATAATCTAATGCTTTTTGGCTGATTGTCGTCAAAATATCTTGCAACTGCGGCTTATAGCTCACTAGCCAGTCGTTTTCTAAGACTTTGTTAGCCTCTAAGTTAACCTTGCCAACGTATTTTGGCAAATCCTGAATAAAACTGGTCAATTGGTCCTTAACCATTGGGATAAAACCAGAGATTGCCCAAACAAACAATAAAATCACCAGTCCAAAGACCATAAAAATAGATGTGGTGCGGTTTGGGCCTAATTTTTCAATGCGATCAACCAAGGGCTTAATCAAGTAGTACAAAATGGTCGACATGACCATTGGTAACATGATAACGGCAAAAAATGATAAGACAGGGGTAAATAAAAATGAAATTTTAGTAAAGACAAAAATAGTGAGAAACACAAGTAGGGTAATCAGAAGGGCAATAACTGCCTTATTATTTAACACCCATTTGTAAAATAAGCTATTTTGCTGCGGTTGATGCGTATTCAATGGCATAATGGTGATATTCCTTTCTTACAAATAGTTAAGAGACTTTTTCATCAATAAAAAGTGACAGATTTGTCCAATAAGTGGTTATCTTTGTCGTAGACAAACTTGGCAGAGAAAAAAGGTTTGTCCTCAAGAATCCACTGAAAAATATCGTAATCCCCTTCCCAAGTTGGCTTGTTTAAGACTTGGTCATAGGGAACCCATTCCAGAGTCCCCTCTCTAGAAAGCTCATCAGGAATCAATTCTCCCTCAAAATCAGTCACCTTAAAAACATAGGTATACCAATCATGACCAGGTGTGAACTCAGGAAATGTAATAATACCTTTGAAGGCCATTTCTTTCACAATGAGATGGGTCTCTTCTTGTATTTCGCGTTTGGCACATTCTTCTGGGGTTTCCCCTGCCTCTAACTTTCCACCAACTGAAATCCACTTACCTTCATGAACATCATTTTCTTTTTTATTCCGATGTAATAGCAATAAAGAATCACCATTGTCTATGTAACAAATTGTTGCTAATTGGGTCATTGCTGTTTGTCCTTTACTTATTTTTATCTATTATACCAATCTCTGAAAAATATGCTATTATTTTATGGCTAAAAACGCATTTAACAAATAGAGTCATTGAGCCGTCTTGTCCTACTAAAAAAGAGAAGCCTTTAATCTTCTCTTTTGTCTGTTTATGGCTAATTTTTAACCTTATTTGATGTTTAAGACGCTTTCTTTGGCATGAACCAACTGTGTAATCATGCGACAATACGGCGTGTCAATGCCTAATTTTTCACCTTTTTTATTAACTGCCCCATTGATAAAATCAATTTCAGTCAGGCGGTTATTTTGTACCAAGTCTTGATGCATAGAAGGGTAGTGATGGGCTGCTTTAACGGATGTTTCCATCACATAGTTTGTAATGTCTTCTTCGTCAAGTTCAACACCTTCTGCTTGGCCAACAGTGATAAATTCGTGAATGATTTCCTTCACCATTTTGAGGCCATCTTCACTGGCAAACAATTCTCCAATAGTGCAATCAAGCAAAGCACAAGTTGAATTCATGGTACCGTTCACGCAGGCTTTTCGCCAAATATTTGGAACTACATTCTCGTCATAAGTAGCGTTTAATTGAGCTTCGTTTAACATGTCCGTCACTTGAAGCCCTGACTCTTTGTTGTTAGGGTCCATGCTTTGCAGATTTAATGCCCCAACACCTTTTAAGTTGGCATGTCCTGGACCTTCAAGACCTGCTGTCCAAACAGTAACCCCCATCAAAATATTACGTTCAGGAATGTAGTTTCGAATAACGTCTTCGTGTCCTAGTCCATTCAGCAAACAGAGCACTTTGGTTTCTGCTCCAATGATGCCTTTGATGTCTTTTAACATCTGTGGCAACTGCATCGCTTTGGTAAATAAAATAATCACATCAGCCTCTTGAGTGGCTTGTGTTGGCTTCATAATTGGAAGGTCAACCAGGTCTTCAACATCACCAGAAATCTTTAGCCCGTTTTCTGTAATGGCATTGATATGGTCTTCCCAATTATCTAGTAAAATCACATCGTGAGATGTTTTTGAGATTTGGTAGCCAAAACGGCAACCCATAGCTCCGGAACCAGCAATATATACTAACATTTTTTCTCCTTTATCCTTCAAATACAAAAATATCATCTGTGTAGAGGTGCAACATGTCTTTGCAGACCTTATGTGACACAAATCCTGCGACAAATGGAATAACAATCCAGGTCAATAAAATGACTAACACACTGCTGCCTCCAGCTAGTGATGCGATTGGACCCACAGCCCCAACAAGACCAAATCCAGATGACGCCGGTGTCCCAATGAGATTAAACACAGGAACACTTAAGGAACTAAGCGCAGCTGTCATTAGCATCGGCACAGCCATAACAGGATGCCTTAAAAAGTTTGGCATCATCATTTTCATTGCCCCCAGAGCAATCGCAACGGGTACTCCAGTTTTATTAACTTTCAGTGTTCCCCATACCAAAACAGCTGCGGTTGCTGCCATCCCCATAGAAGCTGCACCTGCTGCCATGCCATTAAGCCCAATAGCCAAACCAATCGCAACTGTCGAAATCGGACTAACGATAATGAGTGAAAAGGCCATGGCAATCAATAAGGACATTAAAAACGGCTGAAGAGAGGTAAAGGAGTTAATCCCTTGACCAATGACGGTTGTCACGTAAGACACATAAGGAAGTAATTTCCAACCGATGTAACCAACCCCTGTCCCAATAACAATCGGCAACAAGATAATGGTCAAAGAGCCAAATTTATCTCCTAAAACCATGACAGCTAATACGGCTAAACTGGCTGTGATCATCATATTGATCAAGTCCCCAATCCCCCTCAGCTGAAAGGCCCCTGTGGTGACACCATTTTGAATGAGCTCTGTATAAGCCCAAGCACCTGAACCAATATAAGCCGCCCCACCAACTGCTAGCTGTTGCATCGGATTAAATTTAAACTGCTGACCAATTAAAAAACCAGCCATAATTGGCGTGAAAAACTGGAACACTTGGACAATATGCAAAAATTCTGCAGCCATTACATTGGGCAATAATGGTTTTAGAAAGGTTGCTAAAATAGCATTTGGAATAAGCGCTACAACAATAGCGATAGCTGTTCCAGAAAGTACTTTATTGATAAACGAACCAAAGGTTTCTGTCGTTTTTGGCATGATAGGACCTCGCTTTATTTTTTAATGTGAAAAAAGTCACATTTGAAAACCTATTCTATCATATTCCAATCACTTTGTCATCACTATCTCAAAGCTTATTTTTGAGCCTTTAGGCTAGTACCTGAGAACGAACAATGGTTTAATCAATCAAGGAGGTTGAATGAACAGCGCGATTGTCACGGTCTGGGTAAATATAATTAATGACCTGATTAACAGCAATAGGTGCCTCACCAAAACCAGTAGCTATCAAATCAACCTTGCCATCATAATCTGCAGCGTCCCCAATCGCAAACACACCCTCTTGACTGGTTTGAAAGAGGTGAGATACCTCAATGCTCGAGCGTTTATAGTCTAGGTTCCAGTTTTTGAGATTTTTGTTGGAAGTCGAAAAGCCAAAACTAACAATCAAACTATCCAACTCAAGCTCTACCACTTCGTCAGATTTGACTTTTTGGATAGACAATTTTTTAGCAATGCCATTTTCACCTTCTAAAGCCAAAGGAACATACGGGGTCAAAACTCTCACTTGAGATGCCTCGAGTAACTCGACACTGTGCTCATGCGCCCTAAAAGCATCCCGACGGTGAACAATGGTCACACTTTTGGCTAAGCCATCTAGTGCCAAAGCCCAGTCAACTGCCGAATCTCCACCTCCACAAATAACAACATTTTGTCCCGCAAACTGCTCTAGCTGATGAACATTATAAAACAGATTGTTATCTGCAAAGTCAGCCTCCCCATCAAGGCCCAGAGTTCTGGGAGCAAAGGCTCCATTGCCGCAAGCCACAATAACAGCCTTAGACTGATGACTGGCTTTATTTGTCTCTATCGTAAAATAAGTGCCTGTTTTTTCAAAAGACTTGACTTCTTCTTTCAAACAAATAGTCACTCGGTCCTCAAATCGCTGAAGTTGTTGCAGCAATTGTCGGGTCAGCTCAGCCCCCGTAATGGCTGGATAGGCTGGAATGTCATAAATCATTTTTTCTGGATAAAGGATAGCTGGTTGCCCACCTAATTCAGATAAACTTTCAATAATATTGACAGACATGCCGCGCAATCCTGCATAAAAGGCAGCAAATAAACCGACAGGTCCTCCACCAATGATGGTGATATCATAGACGACGTCTTTCATGAAATATCCTCTTTTCCTAGTTTTTGTCTGATCTTGTCATAGATTTGTTTCTCTTCATCTGAAAAGTCATAAGACTCTAGCAAATCAGGTCTTCTCAGATATGTTTTTGTGATGCTTTGCTCCAAACGCCAAAGGCGAATACGCTCATGATGCCCACTCATCAAGACCTCTGGAACGGTCATCCCTCTGTAATCATAGGGTCTTGTGTATTGAGGGTATTCCAATAATCCTGATGAGAAGGAATCGTCTTTATGGCTAGAGGCTTTGCCAAGAACGTCTGGCAATAAACGAACCGTTGCGTCAACAACGGTCATGGCAGCTAACTCTCCTCCTGTTAAGACAAAATCTCCTAATGAGATTTCATCTGTCACTAAGTGTTTGATGCGTTCATCATAACCTTCGTAATGCCCACAAATAAAAATTAACTCTTCCTCAAGAGCTAATTCTTCGGCATAGGCTTGAGTAAATCTTTTTCCGGCAGGGTCAAGTAAAATCACCCGAGGGTTTCGAGATTGGATGCGGTCAATCGTGTCAAAAATAGGTTGGGCTCTCAAAAGCATCCCTTGACCGCCACCATAAGGCTCATCGTCTACGTGGCGTGCTTTTTCTGCATTTTCCCTAAAATTGTGATAAGTTACCGTTAATAACCCTTTTTCTTGAGCCTTTCCGACAATAGAGTGCTCTAAAGGCGCAAACATTTCAGGAAAAAGCGTTAGAATATCAATCTTCATCGTCCAACCCTTCCATAATAGCCACGTCAACACGATTATGGTCAACATCAACTTTTAGAACAACCGGTGGGATATATGGGAGCAATAAATCGCGCTTTCCTTTACGTTTGACAACCCAAACATCATTAGCTCCTGGTTGAAGGATTTCTTTTACTTGACCAATATAGATATCATCTTCATAAACCTCTAAACCAATAATTTGATGGTAGTAAAACTCTCCCTCGTCTAGTTCGCCTCTATTTTCTTGAGACACTTTAAGGGTAAAGCCTTTAAAGCCTTCAATATCATTGATGTGGTTCATTCCCTTAAATTTTATAATGTCAAAATTCTTTTGTGTGCGATGGCTAGCAATTGTAACGTCTTGTACAAACTGATCTTTTGCATCAAAAAGAGCTAGCTCTGCTCCTTGTTCAAACCGTTCTTCAGCAAAATCACTGACCGATAAAACGCGCATTTCTCCTTGCAAGCCTTGAGTATTAACTATTTTACCAACATTAAAATATTCCATGTGTGCTCCTAATCGTTTCAAACGTTATTGAAAGTAACCTTTGTCACCTTCATTGATTTTTCTAATTCTATAAGATGCCTGTCACTAAGTTCTCTAGTCGTCACATCTTAGCAACAAATCTCTTTCTATTTTAACACGTTACGCCTCTTTTTGCACTTCACACCGCTACATTTACCATAAAAATCAATAAGAGCTACCTCATGTGAAAACAAAAAACCTACTTCCTAGTGATACTAAGAAGTAGGCTGATAAATCGTAACGGGTTATCAATTGGGTGGTGTATTATGATTTGATGTCTTTTTTCTTTGCCAACCCAATAATGCTTGCTAAGCCTAAAATCACAAAACCAACAACTGTTAAAATAGTTGCGCCATGCTCACCTGTCTGAGGAAGCCCTTTAGACAGTTTAGGCGCTGTTGCTTTTTGACCATTATCTGTATGTTGCTTATGACTATCCATTTTATGGGTATCATCCGCATTTTTAGACGTGTTAGCTGACTGATCTTTCTGAGTTTCTTTAGTCATCTTATCTGCAACATGATCATGCTTACTTTCATGTGAGATTTGTGATGTTTCGAGTGCTGCACTAATGTCGTTTCCTGGAGTTACGGCATGCATCTTGATGTGATTAACTGCAAAATCATAAAAGGTGCCATCCATTAACTTGTCTGTAAAACTTGCACGCCCATGGTCATCAGTTTTGATTTCAGCAACAACTTTACCCAATTTATTGGTTAAGGTCACTAATTGTCCAGCTAAAGCATTTCCATTTTCATCAACAACTGTAATGATTAATGGTTTTTTCGTGTAATCTGACGCTCCAGCTCCTTGACCCTTACTGTAAAAGGCAGCGGCTTTATTCTGATCTTTTTGATCCGTTCTAAAGGTATAGCCTTGAGATTCGCCGTCTACAAAAACACTAATGTTGCGAGCTAAAGGAAGGTTTTCAAAGAGAATCTTGCCTTCTTCATTGGTTTGACCTGATGTGATTTCATGAGGGTGCCCATCAGTAACATCAAACAAGGTCACTTTTTTCCCTGAAATCCCTTGATCATTTTGGTCTAAAACAGTCGCTGTAAAGGTAAAATGTCCATGTGAGGCTTCACCATGACTATCATGATGGTGCTGATGTGTGTGAGTTTCTTTCGAAACTTCCAAAAAGGCACTTGCCGAAAATCCTGGAACAGTTTGTCCCATTTTTTTGCCGTCAACAAAATATTGATAGAAAGTGCCATCCATTAATTGGTTTGTGAAACGGGCTAAGCCATCTTGATTTGTTTTAAGCGTTTCAATAAGCGTACCATTTGGCGCTTTTAGGGTCACTTCTTTGTCAGCGATAGGCTCTCCGTCTTGGTTATAAACGCTGACGTCTAAAGGCGTCTGAGTGTAGCTAGGTTCTCCCTCACCTACTCCTTCTGCTGTGAAGCTTGCTGCCATTGTCGTGTTTGCCTCACTAGTGCGAATGGTGTGCCCTTTAGCATGCCCATCAACAGCTACACTAAGGCTTCTATTCGTTGGTAAATGTGAAAAAATTGCTTGCCCTTTGGCATCAGAGGTCTTTGTTTGGATAACCTCTTTGGATGCATTGGTAATATCTGTCAACGTAACTGTTTTATCACGAAGTGTATTGCCTTGATTGTCTAAAATAGTTGCAACAAAAGTGAAACTTTCTGATGGCTTTGAAACAGCAGCTGTTTCAGCACTGTGAGCCTTAACAGTGGTCGTTGTCAGATCACTGACTAGGACCATGCCAGATAAAGCCGTAGCAGCTAATAGGCTTGTAGATAGTTTTGTATATGATTTCATTGGTTCTCCTCTAATTTTAATTAACCAGTTAATTAAAAACACAAAATAATAACCCTCCTAGGGCTTCTATCATATCTTACTATAAAATGCTTAACCAGTCAAGTATTTTACGATACAAAAAAAGACCTCCTAGATAATCTAGAATGTCTCTTTTAATGAGTTGGTTTTACTTTTCATCAATAACCAATCGAACTTTTTTTCCTGAGGTTGGAACCGAATAGACAATCGATCTTATCGCTGTAATAGTACGACCTTTTTTTCCGATAACACGACCGATGTCTTGAGCATCCAAGTCAAGATGATACTCTACAAAATCAGGAGTATCTTCAATTTTTATGGTAAGATTATCTGGCTGTGAAATCAAAGGTTTCACAATAGCGATAATAAGATTTTCAATGGTATCCATAGGCATCAATTATTTAGAAAACTTTTGGTCGTGGAACTTAGTCATCACACCAGCTTTAGAAAGAATGTTACGTACTGTATCAGAAGGTTGTGCACCTTTTGACAACCAGTCAAGAATACGATCTTCTTTAAGCGTAACTTGGTTCTCAGTTACAAGTGGGTTGTATGTTCCAACTGTTTCAATGAAACGACCATCACGTGGTGCACGTGAGTCTGCAATGTTAATACGGTAAAAAGGTTTCTTTTTAGAACCCATACGAGTCAAACGGATTTTAACTGCCATTTTAATATGTCTCTTTTCTTTTTAGATAATAGTTTCAAGAAACGTAGCTACGCTAATTTCTTACATTGACTAGTATACCCTAGTTTTAAAATGGTGTCAAGTTTTTTTCTTGACACCATTTTATTTTTTGAGTTTCTGCTAATTCATCAATAAATGTTTGATAAGCTCTCCACCATAAATCCAAAAATAGCTAAAGCTAATAATCGAAAACGGCCTACAAATCAAAATAATTGTTAAAAAGCGTTTAGAGGTCATTTGGCTCAAACCTGTTATCATAATTAGTGCATCTGCAGGTGCCAAAGGTGAAATCATATTTAAGATAAAAAAGGTTTCAAAGGTTTTTGTTGATAGCTTTTCTTCGTAAAATGATAATTGTTTTTGTTTTAAAAAAAGTAGAATAAACGGTTTCCCGTATTTTTTAACCAGTGTAAATAGTAAAAACGAACCCAGACAAATGCCCGAAACATTCAACACAAACCCTAAAATCGGTCCAAAAGCCATAAAACCAACAACTGTTGTGACACCACCAGGGATAATGGGAATCACTACTTGAATGACTTGGAGGATAAAAAAGCCTATGGCACCCAATAAAAGGTGTCCTTTAATCATCTCAGCTAAGGCTTGAGGATTGTTGATAATATCTATCTGCCTGACCAAATAAACGACTAGCACAATAGAAAATACAACCGATAAAATGCCAAGAATTTTGAAAAACTTCTTTAGCAAAGCATGCGATATCCTAAAACTACTCATAACGCAATGCCTCAATAGGATCAAGTTTACTTGCCTTATTGGCAGGCAGTAGCCCAAAAACAATTCCTATCGTTGCAGAAAACATAACAGCTATCGCGGCAACATCTAAAGAAACGGTCGCTCCTTTTAAATTCAAGGCTCCTCCCAAAAGGCTGATTCCTATTTGGGCTATGATGAGACCAATCAAGCCTCCAATGATGGTCAAAACAACGGACTCAATCAGGAACTGAATCAAAATTTTAGAACGTGTCGCTCCCAAAGCTTTTCGCAAACCAATTTCTCGAGTACGCTCTGTGACTGATACTAGCATGATGTTCATAACACCAATCCCACCTACTAATAGAGATATTCCTGCAATAGATCCTATCACTGTTGTCAAAATACCAAATTGTTTATTGATTTCTCCGATAAAATCGCTATTGTCTGGAACGGCATACTTACCATCTTTAGCATGAGATAGGCGTGTTAACATCTCTGCTGCCTTATCTCCTAAAGCAATACTTTGCTTGATGTCTTTGACATGAATAAAGGCTGACTCAATCTCTCCAGTTTGAAACTCAAAAGCCACTTGGGTATTAGCCATGATGGCGCCACCAGCAGGCATTCCCGGCATGGAAACATTAGAGTCTTTTGGTTTATAAACACCTACCACGAGGTAATCCTTATCGCCTAAACTAACGACTTTGTTTAAGGCCTCTTTGTATTCTCCTTTACCAAATAGTTCATCTGCGGTTAACTCATCTAGTAAAATAATTCGAGAAAAATTGCTATAATCATCAGGTTTGAGGGCACGTCCAGCTAAAATATTATATTTTTTCACCTTGAAATAATTTTGGCTAACACCTGAAATAGAAATATTTTCTTGTTTTTTCTTCCCGAATGAAATATTCCCTAAGGCACTATTGGTGAAATAATATGAATCTATACCATCCACGTCTTTAACAATTTGCTCTAGCCATTGCGGTTGGATTTCAGGTGCGTTTTCAATTGCGGGTGGCGCAAAATAATTGCCCTCATCCTCACCATCTGCTTTAAAGTAAAGTTGAATGTCTTTTTGATTACGTGAAAATGAATCTGTGATACTTTTGGCCACAGCTTTACCGAGCCCCATAATAATAACGACAGACGATACTCCAATAATGATCCCTAGCATGGTCAATATCGACCGTAATTTATGTCCCCATATTGAACTAAGGGCAAATTTCCAATTTTCCATCTGTATTCCCCCCTAGTCAATTCTAACACTTTCAGTCGTGTCAACTGTAATTTCACCATCGCGAATCACAATTTTACGCGTCGCAAAGTTTGCAATCTCTGGTTCATGAGTAACCATAATAATGGTTTTTCCTTCTTTGTTTAATTCTGTTAGCAATTCCATAATTTGCTCACCAGTCTTTGTGTCCAAAGCGCCAGTTGGCTCGTCAGCTAGTATTAAAGACGGGTTATTGACCAAAGCCCTAGCAATAGCAACCCGTTGCTTTTGCCCTCCTGACAACTCAGATGGCAAATGCTTCATACGCATATCAAGCTCTACTTTTTGCAATAATTTCTGAGCTTTCTGACGACGTTTAGTAGGGGATACCCCTGCATAAATCAAAGGCAACTCAACATTTTGCAGGGCATTTAATTTGGATAACAGGAAAAATTGTTGAAACACAAAGCCTATTTCTTCATTACGAACCTGTGCTAGTTTGCTTTCCTTTAAGCCTTTAACGTCTTTTGTATTTAAAATGTACTCACCAGAAGTTGGACGGTCTAACAAGCCAATAATATTCATCAAGGTTGATTTCCCAGAACCTGATGGTCCCATAATTGCTAAAAATTCCCCTTGATTCACCGTTAAATCAATATTTTTTAACACTTGGAGTTCTTGATCTCCATTTTGATAACTCTTAACAATGTTTTTTAAGCGAATTAATTCTTTTTTGTCATCGGGCACTATTTTTTCACCTCTGATTCTTTTGATTTGCTGCTAGAATCGTTTGATGTCTTTTTATCTGTTACAGTGACATTTTTGAGTTTGCTACCATCTTTCATTTTTTTATCTGGATTAGCAATCACAATGTCACCGAGTTTAATGCCTGAGGTGATTTCTTGGTGTTCACCATCAGCATTGCCAAGTGTCACCTTAACTTTTTTAACCTTTTCAGTGGTGTCGTCATAAACCCAAACAAAATGTTTCTTGTCTTGGTCAACAAGGGCAGAAAGAGGCAATAAAATGTGTTTGGCATCGTTAACCACTTCAACTGACACACTAAATCCTTGTTTTAATTCATTGAGAGGACTTGTGATATCCACCTTGTAGTCGTATGTTGACGCAGTGGACGTTGAACCAGCTCCTGAAGAGGACATTGCATTACTTGCTGCTGAAGCATCTGTTGGATAGTTAGAGACATATGAAATTTTCCCTGTCCACTCTTGGTCGGCATAAACTTTGGATTTGATTTTGACAACTTCTCCAACTTTGATGTTTTTTAAATCATGCTCGGTTAGGCTTCCTCTAACTTGCAACTGACCTTCGGATGCCACATGGACCAAGGTTTGACTATTTTTAGCTGAAGGGTCAATGTCATTGTTAGCTTCAACAACTGTTCCTGAAACCCCACTAACCACAATCATGTCATTTAAAGCTGCTTGGGCTTTATTAACCTCTGCTTGTGCATCTGCATAGGCATCATTTAAATCCTGAAGTTGCTGTGTATAGTTGGCATTTTGTTGTGCTGAAGGCTGAACAGTTGTGGTAGATGTTTCCCCTGTTTCCTCATCATGCACAGTCTCAGTAGTCGCCGCTGGAACACCATAAGTTTTTAAGTGATTAATTTGACGACCGATTTTATTCAAATTTCTAACAGCTGAGTCATAAGCAGCCTGCTGGACGCTTGTGTTGTATTGCACTAGCTGTTGCCCTTTGGTGACTTTATCTCCAACTTTAACACTTACCGTAGCGTGTGTTCCTTTGCTGGCATCAAAATAGATGTATTCTTCTGAGAGGGCTTTAACCGTTCCTGATAAGAGGGTTGAAGACGCAAGCGTTCCTTCTGATGCATTGACTGTTGAATAAGGCACCCCTACTTCTTTTTGAGACATGTCTTTTTCTTTCTTCCACAAGGCTCCACCAATAATGGTAAGAAGCAAGGCTAGAGCAACTGCAATGATCAGTTTGTGCTTTTTCGAGAGTTTAACCTGTTTTATACGTGACACGATTTTTCTGAGTTTAGACATCTTTGTCCTCCGTTTGTACTATTTTTATAAGACAAGTATATGACCTTTTACAAAACTTGTCAAGACATTATCCGCATTTTATCGACTGACAAATGAGAATTATTTCTAATTGTCACTCCCTTGATTATATAACATTTTAAGAGATATTTACTTACAATACTGTCAGGTTTCAGTTATTTAAAAAAAGATCATTATTAAGAAATCTTAAAAATGATCCATCTTTATTTATATCGCTCTTGTGGTAAAGCCACGACTCTCTAAAACCTTCAACATGGCTGCAGCAGTATCCAAAGCTGTAAATAAAGGAACCCCTTGCTCAATAGCTAAGCTTCTGATAATATGTCCGTCCTTATCAGATGCTCTTTTAGGACCAACGGTATTAACAACTGCTTGCACATGACCACTTCTAATCAAGGTGGCAATGTCATTATCCCCATCTCCTATTTTTCCTACGATACGAGCAGACAGGCCGTTTTCTTCAAAATAAGCAGCTGTGCCTTGAGTCGCCATGATTCGATACCCTATTGCATCGAAACGTTGAGCTAGCGACAATGCCTCACTCTTGTTATCATCAGCTATGGTAAAGATAATATTGCCATACTCTTGTAAATGTGAGTAGCTGGCCTCAAAGGCTTTATAAAGTGCTTTTTCCAAGGTTGTATCTGACCCCATGACCTCGCCGGTCGATTTCATCTCAGGGCCTAAAAGGCTATCAACACGTGCTAGCTTGGTGAATGAAAAGACTGGTGCTTTGATATGAACCATATCACTTTCTGGATAGAGTCCGTCACAGTAACCTAAATCACTCAATTTTTGTCCTAGAATAAGCTTCGTAGCTACCTGAGCCATGGGAATATTAGTAACCTTTGATAAAAAGGGAACTGTTCGGCTAGCTCTTGGGTTAACCTCAATCACAAACACTTCCTCATCTTTGATCACAAACTGTATGTTCATCATCCCGATGCAGTTTAAGCCAAGTGCTAAGCGCTTGGTATAGTCTACAATCGTATCTTTTACTGTCTGAGACAACTGTTGCGGAGGATAGACTGCCATTGAATCGCCCGAGTGTACCCCTGCTCGTTCGATATGCTCCATAATTCCAGGTATCAAGACTGATTCCCCATCAGAAATAGCATCTACCTCACACTCAGTTCCAATAATGTAGGAATCAACCAAGACAGGATGCTCTGGACTAGCTTTAACCGCTGTTCTCATATAAGATTTGAGGTCTGTTTCGTTTTCGACAATCTCCATAGCTCTCCCTCCTAAAACATAAGAAGGTCTCACTAACACAGGAAAGCCAATACGACGTGCAGCCTCAATAGCTGTAGCTTCATCGGTAGCCGTCTGTCCCGGAGGTTGCGCAATGCCTAAGCTTTTTAAAGCTTTTTCAAACAAGTCTCTATCCTCAGCACGGTCTAAATCTTCTAGTTGTGTTCCTAAAATAGGCACGCCAGCAGCTGATAAGCTCTCGGCTAAATTGATAGCGGTCTGTCCTCCAAATTGAATCACAACCCCTATTGGCTCTTCTAATTCAATCACATTCATCACTTCTTCGAAAGTGAGGGGTTCAAAGTACAGTTTATCAGAAACCGAGAAATCAGTCGAAACAGTTTCAGGGTTAGAATTCATGATAATAGCTTCGTAACCAGCGGCTTGAATTGCTTTGACACTATGAACTGTCGCATAGTCAAATTCAACACCCTGACCAATTCGAATAGGACCCGATCCAAGAACTAAGACAGATGCTTTCGACGATTTGACCGATTCATTTTCAACTTCGTATGTCGAATAAAAATAAGGAGTTTTTGAGTCAAACTCAGCTGCACAGGTATCAACCATTTTATAGACAGGCACAATATTATTAGCTTTTCTCAACTGCCTGATTGTTGTCGGAGTTGTTCCCCAAAGCTCTGCAATTTTCCTATCGGAAAAACCATATCGCTTAGCATTTTTCAAGGATTCCAAGTGATTAATATTCTCAGTAAGGGATGCTTCAATCTCTGCAATGTGCAATAATTTATCCAAGAAAAAGAGGTCAATTTTAGTTAATGAAGCAATGTCTTCAATAGCATAGCCTCTTCGAATAGCTTCTGAGATGTAAAACAAGCGATCATCTTGTGCCTTGACCATTTTTTCAACCAAGTCGTCATCACAAACATCTTCTAGCCCCACCATTTCATTGTGATGAACACCAATTTCAAGAGAACGACATGCTTTGAGAAGGGCTTCTTCAATGTTTCGCCCGATGGCCATTACCTCGCCAGTAGCTTTCATTTGCGTGCCTAAGCGACGTTCTCCGTGTTCAAATTTGTCAAAAGGAAAGCGAGGAAGTTTAGCAACCACATAATCCAAAGCTGGTTCAAACATGGCATAGGTAGTTCCCGTTACAGGGTTGACCATCTCATCTAACGTTAGTCCAACAGCAATCTTGGCAGCTAACTTGGCAATAGGGTAGCCCGTCGCCTTAGATGCCAATGCAGATGACCGAGAAACGCGAGGGTTGACCTCAATCACATAGTATTTGTAACTATCTGGATCAAGTGCTAATTGGACATTACAGCCTCCTTCAATCTTCAAGGCGCGAATAATTTTCAAGCTGGCATCTCTTAGCATCTGATGTTCAATATCTGATAAAGTCTGTGTGGGAGCAAAAACAATTGAATCTCCTGTATGGATTCCTACAGGGTCAAAGTTTTCCATGTTGCAAACCACCAGAGCATTATCGGCAGCGTCACGCATGACCTCATATTCAATTTCTTTAAAACCAGCAATTGATCGCTCAATCAGACATTGAGTAGCTGGAGATAATTTTAGTCCGTTTTCCGCTACTTCTCGCAATTCTTTTTCATTGGCACACATGCCACCACCAGTGCCACCCATTGTAAAAGCTGGTCTTACAATAACTGGATAGCCAATGGTTTGCGCAAAGGCTACTGCCTCTTCTACCGTGGTTACAATATCTGATTCTGGGATAGGTTGATCTAGTTCTTCCATAAGTTGCTTAAATAGATCACGGTCCTCAGCCTGGTCAATAGCAGACAGCTTTGTGCCGAGAAGTTCAATATTAAGCTCTTTTAAAATACCTGCTTTAGACAGCTCCATCGCCATGTTCAGCCCTGTCTGTCCTCCTAATGTTGGCAAAAGTGCGTCTGGTCTTTCTTTACGCAGAATACGGCTCACAAATTCAATCGTAATTGGCTCAATATAAACCTTATCTGCCACTTCTTTGTCGGTCATGATTGTGGCAGGATTAGAATTAACCAAGACAACTTGATAACCTTCTTCTTTTAAGGCTAGACAAGCTTGAGTTCCTGCGTAATCAAATTCTGCAGCTTGTCCAATAATAATTGGACCTGACCCAATAACCATGATTTTTTTGATATCTTTACGTTTTGGCATTATTCGTTACCTTTCAACAAGTGGCCAACTCTCAGTTTGACCTGTCTTTCATTGCGGGACTCGCTTTTCAAACTGATTGTTCAGCTTGAAAAGCGTCAATTAATTCTAAAAATTCATCAAATAGATAACTGGCATCGTGAGGACCAGGTGCTGCATCAGGGTGAAACTGTACTGAAAACGCTGGGTAGTCTTTATGTCTAACCCCTTCAACGGTTTTGTCATTAATTTCTTCGTGTGTCACCATTAAACAGTCTGGAAGTGTTTCTCGCGCCACAGCATAACCATGGTTTTGACTGGTAAAATCAACACGCCCCGTAGCAATCTCTCTCACAGCATGATTAAACCCACGGTGTCCGAAAGTCATTTTAAACGTTTGAGCACCATTAGCTAGGCTAAAGAGCTGATGCCCCATACAAATACCAAAAATTGGAATCTTTCCTTGGATCTCTCTTATCATCTCCAAGGCCGCTGGCAAATCTTCTGGATTTCCAGGTCCATTTGAAAGCATGAGTCCATCTGGGTTGAGTTGTAGAATTTCTTCTGCTTTGGTATCAAAGGGAACAACCGTTACATTGCACTGCCTTTTGGACAATTCTCTCAAGATAGAATGCTTCAATCCAAAGTCCACTAAGACAATGTTTTTACCCGTTCCAGGAGCTGGATAAGCGGCTTTGGTTGAGACTTGCTCGATATTATTGGTTGGCAAAACAGTAGCCTTTAGTTGAACAGTTAGGTGATCAAGGCTGTCGCCATCATCAGCCATTGTTGCTTTCATCGTACCATGTTTTCTGATAATTTTGGTTAGTGCCCTGGTATCAATGCCTGAAATTCCTGGGATTCCCTTAATGGTTAAAAATTCATCTAAAGTCATCTGTTGACGCCAGTTGCTTGCTCTACGGCTAGCTTCAGCCACAATAACCCCTTTACAAGTCGGTGTAATTGACTCATGGTCATCTCGATTAATCCCATAATTCCCAATTAAAGGATAAGTAAAGGTCAGTAGTTGTCCGTTATATGACTGGTCTGTGATGGACTCTTGGTAGCCTGTCATGCCTGTATTAAAAACAATTTCACCAGTCACATCAATATCAGCTCCGAAGGGCTTTCCTTCAAAAATTGTGCCATCTTCTAAAATAAGTAGTCGTTTTGTCATTCTAATACCTTCTCACATGCTTATTGTCTTGTTCTTGATTGTTAGTCATCTGTCTGCCATTCATGATTGCTTCAATAATCGCCATCCGAACAAAGACACCATTAGTCATTTGCGATACGATGCGAGCTTTTGGAGCTTCGACTAAACTATCTGCAATTTCAACACCTCGATTTACTGGAGCTGGGTGCATGATAATAGCTGTCGGTTTTAAAGCTTGATACCGCTCTTTTGTTAAGCCAAACTGTTTGTGATAGTCTTCTTTTGAAAAACTCTTGCTACCATCATGCCGCTCATGCTGCACTCTTAGTAACATCAGAACATCTAGCTGTTCAATAATCTGATCAATCGGCTGATAAGAACCATACTCATCAAACTCCGACGAGTACCATTGCTTAGGACCATAGAAATACAAGGTCGCACCGAGCCTTTTGAGAATCTGCATATTTGACTTTGCCACACGAGAGTGCGCCAAATCTCCTGCAATCGCAATTTTCAAGCCCTCAAAGTAGCCAAATTCTTCGTAAATGGTCAATAAATCTAGCAAACATTGACTGGGGTGCTGCCCTGAACCATCACCGCCATTAATAATCGAAGCCGTAATGGTTGGGCTAGCAACTAGTGGCTTATAATAGTCGTCTTCCGGATGACGGATCACACAAATTTCAGTCCCCAGAGCACTCATGGTTAGAACGGTATCATAAAGACTCTCTCCTTTATTCACAGAACTGGTATCTGCATTAAAATCAATCACAGTCAAGCCCAATTTTTTCTCTGCGACTTCAAAAGATTTATGGGTTCTCGTTGAATTTTCAAAGAAAAGATTCGTTGCAAAGCACTTGCTATTATCTGCGATAGCAACTTTACCCGCTTTGTATTCTGATCCTCGATGCAACAAGCCTAGCACTTCTTCATTGGTTAACTGTTCCATTGATACAAGATTATTTAGCACAACACGATTATTGACAACTGACATGATGTTCCCCTTTTATCACTAATGACTAACACCTAAACAGACGAATAACAAATCTCGATTACTGTTCTGGAAGGACTTGGTATAATACAATTCCAAGTAACGTGGATAAGGCAACTCCTGAAATCTGAAGCCCGTTCACTTGTAGCATCAATCCACCAATACCAGAAACCAACACAACACTGGTAATCAGTAAGTTCTTTTTGTTATCCATATCAACTTTAGATGAGATGAGTATTTTCAAACCACTTGAGGCAATCACTCCAAATAAAGCAACCGATATCCCACCAACAACAGGAGTTGGGATGGATTGAATAATTGCAGATACTTTACCAATAAAGCTCAGCAAGGCTGCGAAAATAGCGGCTCCGGCAATGACGTAGACAGAGAAAATTTTATTAAGAGCCATTACACCGATATTTTCACCATAAGAAGTAACTGGCGGAGCTCCTAGAAAACCTGCAATAATTTGTGCTAAACCATCTCCAGTTAGGGTTTTTTCTAAACCAGGGTCTTTGAAATAATCACGTTCTGTAAGACTATTTAATACCATGATATGTCCAAAATGTTCTGTCATGGTAACAAAAGCAATAGGCGCCATGGTTAAGATAGCACTTGGATAAAATTTTAGGCCATAACTTAATAGGGGAATTTCGACGGATGGGATATCAAACCACTTAGCCTGTGCTACATGTGTAAAATCAATAATTTCTTGACCAGTCACAACTCCCATCAAAAGTGAGAAAGAATACCCAACCAGCAATCCAAGTAAGATTGGAATAATAGCTACAATACCTTTTCCATAGATATTAAAGAAAATCACTGATAATAAAGTCACAAGTCCAATCACAAAGTAAAGTAAGTTATACTGACCTTCTTTTAACATGACGTCACCAACAGCTGTCGAAGCTAGGCTAAGTCCAATCACCATTACAATGGGGCCTACAACTACTGGTGGTAGGATTTTGTCAATCCATTGGTTACCAATTTTTTTGACCACAAGAGCCACAATCAGATAAACAAAACCACTTGTAATAGCTCCTTGCGCAACTGCTCCAATGCCATCTGTTTTCATTAGCATTTGCATGGCTGCAATATAAGCAAAACTTGATCCCATATAGGCAGGAATCTTAAATTTGGTTACGGACAAGTGGGCCAAGGTTCCTAAACCACTCGATAATAAAGCTACCGACGGGTCTATTCCGACTAAAATCGGAACCAAAACAGTAGCTCCAAACATGGCAAACAAATGTTGGAAAGACAAACCTATTAGCATACCTGCCTTAGGAATTTCTTCAACGTCATAAATCACATCTTTCACGATAACTCTCCTTTTATGTCGGGTCAACAATGCTGACGCAATCTTTGCCATCAACTTCTACAACTTCTACCACAATTTGCTCTGTGCTACTCGTTGGAATATTTTTCCCAACATAGTCTGCACGAATCGGCAATTCTCTGTGCCCACGGTCAATCAATACGGCTAAACTCACACGTCCTGGTCGTCCTAAGCTGACCAAGTTATCTATGGCTGCACGAATCGTTCTTCCAGTATATAAAACATCGTCTACCAAAATAACATCTTTGCCAGTAATATCTGTTGGCATACTAGTAGTATCTTCTTCGGCTTTAACATCATCTCGAAACGATTTGATATCCAGCTCACCAATAGGTAAATCCAAGCCCTCTAATTGCTCCAATCTTTCCTTGATGCGGCGTGCGATGTATACGCCTCTGGTTTTAATACCCGCTAAAACAACATTGTCTAAATGCTTATTGCGCTCAATAATTTCATAAGTGATTCGAGTAATGGCGCGCTTCATAGTTACTTCGTCAATAATTTCCTTAGATTTCATCTGAAACCTCCTCAAAAAATTTAAATCAAAAAAATCTCCTTGTTAACAAGGAGATTTGCGAAATATAGGCACAATTAGACACAACTGCGCACTCTTATTCAGATTAGTCTCCTTGACAGCCTCACGGGACTGTTTTAAAGGAATATTTTATTTTTCTAAGTATAGCAAAAAAAAGAAAGAATAACAAGTTTTTCACTAAAAATAGTTGATTTTTCTGTCTTCAAAATCAAGATAGGCATAAATGCCATTGCAGCAACTGATGTCATGCGTGATGTCGGTCATAATCGATTAGATGTTTTGCGGAGGTATTTGTAATGAGAGGACGGCAACGATTTTCAAGATATACGCTATTTGGACCACCTGCCTTAGCGTTTACTGAGATCGATGAGAAGACTTTTACGAG
>NZ_LHQM01000066.1 GCF_001302265.1 Streptococcus phocae
CAAGATTTCGTACTCGCGCTATTTGTCTCAGCTAGACTTCAGCTTTGAATCGTTCCTATTATAATTTGATAACTTACTATCATTATACCCTAAGCCGTTGGTAGAATCAATCTTTTCCATGGCTCAATTTAAGAGGACATATTCTCTGTAATCAAGAAATAATCCTCATCTAAAATATATTGTGGGTAATCATATAAACGTCTCGGTTCTAAAAAGAGAACCGTCTGATGCGATAACTCAATATATTCTCTTATCCTATCAAGTTCACTTTTCGTCAGATAGGCTCCGCTATTAATCAGCACCAATAATTTCTTTTTGCTTAGGTATTTAAAGATTTGCAGAATCTCAAAACACTTTTCAAAAATTGTATCACTACGTGTTTCGATTTTGATGCCCAGAGCTTTTATTAATTCTAGAATAGTGATTTCATCATATTCTAAATCTAGCTCATTTTCTAAACATTCAAAAGCAATTAATTCGGTTATGTTGGCAGCTAATTTTTCTATCATTGTCTTTACTTCTGGTTTGTCATTAAAACTAGCTTCTAAATCAGCGTGAATCATTTTGAGGATAGCTGCTGAATTGATGTCATAACCAAAAATATCTGTGATAACAAGCAACTCCGAAGGTTTCACTGTTTTCAACTGATGATCAAATAGCTTCAGCTCATTTGCTCCTTCATACTGATAAAACTGTTTTACCAAGGAAGAAAATACAGTGACATCTTGAACAACTAAAGTCGTCATGTGATTGAGCTTTAGAGGTGCATCTAATAATGGAAAATTAATCATCATGATAAGCCTCCCCTAAAAAGACCAAACGACTATCTGTATTTGCAACACAAGTGTTTTTTTCACCATGCAGATAAATCATCCGAGCAAATTGTTTTTCTGTTACTGTCAGTAGCGAGATATTCCCTTTCTTGGGATTGTTTTCTTTCAGCCGACCAATCATCGCAGTATTAGCTGTATTGTTGAGCAACAGCTTACTGTAAATTGAAAATTGATGCATGATAAATCCCTCACTTAGCAAAAATTTTCGGAATTTTCGATAGGCTTTTCGCTCATCTGCAGTATCAACAGGCATGTCAAACATCAAAATCATTCTCATGTATCGATAACTCATATCCTAAATTCAGGAACCCCTTTCCCTTCATTATTAAGTGCTTTAATAACTTTCTTAGTATAGTCACTAACAATATTTGATAGATACATCTCCTTACCTTGGTAAAAATAGGTTTCAGAGAATATCGAAAATAAGCAGCGCTTCATTTGTGGAAAAGTTTTATGACGATTGTCGTAAATAATTCTATCAATCAAAGGACGAAAAGGTTCCATGATATCACTAGCCAAGTTAAATTGATTAAATTGGTTGGTATGTTTCAGTCCAAGCTGGGTCACACACCCACAAACAACAACTTCACGCGCAAACATGCTCAATAAAAGCGTATAACCATAGTCTAATCCTGCATTGATGTCACAATTCTGCTCTCTAGAAAAACGATTTCCAAATAAGGTATTAAAATAAATCCTTGCTGCATGCCCTTCACGATTACTCGGATCAAAGGTTTCCAAATCATGGTATAAAGCCATAATAGCCTGAGATTTGTCAAAAAAGGAACAGTCTCCGAGATAACAAGATTGGTTGAAAATCTTTTGAGCAATAATAGTCGTCCAAATATCAGCTTTTAAATCTTCTTTCCATGATATTTGACGGCTAAGCTGTAAACTAGAGTCATGTCTGGCATAATAAGGCATTAGCATAGCAGATGGTAGTCGCTTGTCATCACAGAAAATCACCAAGATATTTTCATCAACCAACCGTTTCATCAACATCGTTGATAACACAATATCCGTCGTCTCTAATAACAAAATATCAATTTCCGACAAATGGATTAGTTCTGTCTTATAGGCATCCTTGAAAATGAAATGATTGTTCTTATAAGATAATTTAGAATGCGTATTTACCACAACTGTCCGCCAACCTGCCATTAGTCACCTCCGAACTGACTTAAATCAATCCGTGTTTCATATAGACCGGTAACCGATTGGTGAATGAGCGTACTATTGAGACACTCCTTTGTCGATCGATATCGAACATCGTCTTGCTTAATCTCGCTATTCAAAAATGTAAATTTTTCGGGGGCACCAAAAGATGTGAATTTGAATAAATTGAGAAACGAAATAGACAACTCAGTTAAATCCGAATCATTAAATTTTTGATTAAAAGTATCATTTAATCGTTCAATAACCTTAGGTTTGATAACATTCTTCTCAGCATATCGTATAATGTAATGGAAAATCTCTATAAATTTTTCCTTATGATTTGAGATATACTCCATGTTTTCCGATTGAGTTCCTTTATCTCTTTTAGAAACACGATAAAGAAAAGTTACTAAGTGTTGAGGTAGAACCATCTCATTCCCTTTTTGTAACTCCGTAGCACTTGCCAATAGACGCCTTCTGCCATTTTCTAGCTCAAACAAACTATATTTAGGCAATGTGATCATAAGATGTTCTTGAATGTCGTGATAGCCTTTGGACTCTAAAAAGGCTATTGGATTAGCTTCGAATTTAGTTCGCTCCATAATGGTGATGCCAACGAGTTCTTTCACTGGTTTTAATTTTTTGGCCTTGCCTTTTTCAACCTTGGCAACTACTAAAACAGAGTAAGCCACGGTTGGGGTATTAAAACCTCCATATTTTGTAGTATCTCGCCATTTATTTTTTCTTGGAATCAGTTTACTTGATTTGCCTTTAGATAAAATCGTTTCATTTGAAAATCCACCTGTTTGGATTTCTGTTTTTTTAACAATGTTAACTTGGGGAGCAGAGAGAACTTTTCGAACAGTTCCAAAATCTTTGGTTTTATCCCACACAATCTCTCCGGTTTCCTCATTTACTTCAATAGGTGAGCGTTTAATAATGTTGCCATTTGCTAATTTCACTTCGCTTTTAAAGAAATTCATAAGATTAGAATAAAAGAAATATTTAGCAGTCGCATGACCGCTGGCTTTTCCTGATTTTCCAACCATTCTTTTCAAATCGTATTTTTGATAATCCCCGTAGACAAATTCCGAAGCCAATTTAGGATACATTTTGAGAAGAGCTGTTCCAACAACTGCATTAAGGTAAGCATCGTGGGCGTGATGATAGTCATTGATTTCACGAAGTTTGTAAAAACCAAAGTCTTGTCGGAAATCTGATACAAATTTGGATTTTAAGGTAATGACTTTAACACGACGAATAGGTCTGTCTTTTTCATCGCGCTCTGTGTTAAATCGACTGTCTAAAATTTGTGCAACGTGCTTGGTAATTTGACGAGTTTCTACTAATTGCCGCTGAATAAAGTTGGCTTTATCGCTTTCTTGCAATCCACCACGCTCAGCTTTAGTTAGGTTGTCAAATTTTCGCTGTGATATCACCTTAGTATCAAGTAGTTTTTGCCAATATGGCTTCATCCGCTTCACAACCTCTATGCTTGGCACATTGTCTGTTTTTCCACGATTATGCTCAGAGCGTGTAAGCACTTTATTATCAATGGAATCATCTTTGATAAAACTGCGTGGAATAATATGGTCAATATCATAATGGCTCAAGTTTGAAATTGATAATTCTTCGCCAGTGTACATATCTTTCCCATTTTGAAGGTAGTAAAGATAGAGTCTCTCGTTTTGAAGTTGGAAATTTTCAACAGGATGCTCTTTGAGCAGTTGACTCCCAAGTTTCTTCAAGACTTCTTGCACACGCTTCATGCGTTCACGAGACTGTTTCACCCCTATATCAGTTTTTTGAACGTCACGTGCCATTTCAACAACAATATGTTGAGGAGCTTTCCCCATGATTTTTACAATTTCATCTACAATGTTAATCGTTTGTAAAATTCCTTTTTTAATTGCTGGACTACCTGCCAAATCACGGATTTGATCGTTGATACTATCTTTTAAACCACCTTCTTGTGCCTTTTTAATCTCTTCTTTAAAACTCAAATTATCATCGTTAATCAACTGCATAAAATTTCGATTGATAAATCCATCAGCCTTTAAAAAATCTAAAATGGTCTTTCCAGTATGTTTGTCTCTCATTCCGTTGATTAATTGTTTCGACAAACGTCCCCACCCAGTGTAATGTCTCCTCTTCAATTGTTTTAGAACATTTTGATCAAACAAATCTTCATATACTGCTAAACGATTCGCTATCATCTCCTTATCTTCAAAAAGTGTTAAGGTTAAGATGATGTCTTCAATGATATTCTCATTCTCACTGTTGTCCAAAAACGCCTTATCTTTAATAATTTTGAGTAAATCGTGATAAGTCCCTAGCGAAGCGTTAAATTTATCTTCAACTCCCGAAATATCAACAGTATCAAAACATTCGATTTTGCTAAAAAAATCCTCTTTCAACTGTTTAACCGTTACTTTACGATACTTTTTGAAAAGCAACTCAACAATTTGCTCTTTTTGACCTGCAGAAAGAAACTCTGGTTTGGTCATTCCCTCGGTCACATACTTAACTTTTGTTAATTCGTTATAAACCGTAAAATATTCATAAGTCAAACTATGCTTTGGAAGAACTTTTTCTTGTGGCAGATACTCATCAAAGTTTGTCATGCGTTCAATGAATGCTTGAGCCGATGCTTCCTGATCAACCATCTCATCAAAATTCCATGGTGTGATTTTTTGGTCAGATGTTCGCGTCAACCAAGCAAAACGGCTATTACCTCTTGCTAAAGGACCTATATAATAAGGGATTCTAAAGGTTAAAATCTTTTCAATTTTTTCTTGATTATCTTTTAAAAATGGGTAATATGCTTGTTGCCTCTCCAAAATAGCCTGTAACTCACCCAGGTGAATCTGATGTGGGATAGAACCATTATCAAAGGTTCTTTGTTTTCTTAGGAAATCTTCTCGGTTAATTTTGGTCAGAAAATCTTCAGCGCCATCTAAGGTTTCTAAAATTGGTTTGATGTATTTGTAAAACGCTTCTTGACTAGTTTTTCCAGAAATATAGCCTGCATAACCATCTTTATTTTCATCTGTAAAAACATCTCGGTAAAGATCTGGAAGTTGCTCTTTGAACATTTGTTTCAACAATGCCAAGTCTTGTCTATGTTCTTCATAGCGTTTAATCAGAGATGCCGACAACGGTGCTTGGGTACCATCTCCATTTACGGTCAAAATATCGGATAACAAGATAGCATCTGATAAATTTTTAGCAGATAAGAAAAGGTCAGCATACTCATCGCCTATCTGAGTCAGCAAATTGTTCAACTCTTCATCATAAGTATCTTTTGCTAATTGTAATTTGGCATCTTCAGGTAAATTAAAATGTGATTTAAAGTTAGGGGTTAGTCCCAAGGAAAGTGCGATAAGATTGCCAAATAAGCCATTTTTCTTTTGACCAGGTATATTTGAAATGAGATTTTCTAAGCGTCTTGTTTTACTGATTTTCTCTGTTAATATTGCTTTAACATCAATTGCCTCAATGTCTAACTGATCCTCTTCGAACATTATATTATAGGCATCAACTAATGCATGAACTAATTGTTGAACATCTGTATTGTTTGCACTTAATGCTCCCTCAATCAAAAAATGTCCTCTAAATTTAATGATATGAGCAAGGGCCAGATAAATCAAACGCAAATCAGCTTTTTCAGTGTTATCTGCTAGTGCTTTTCGCAAATGATAGATCGTTGGGTAGTTATCATGATAGGCTTTTTCTTCTTGTAAAGTCCCAAAAATAGGATGTGCCTCGTATCTCTTATCACTCTTGTGAAGAAAGGAATCCTCTAAGCGAAGAAAAAAATGCTTGTCAATGGTATGCATCTCACTTTCAAATATGTCCCGGAGATAGCACAGACGATTTTTTCTGCGAGTGTATCTTCTGCGAGTGGTACGCTTTACACGAGTCGATGCTGCAGGACCTCCTTCGTCAAAAAGCAATGCTCCTATCATATTTTTTTTAATCGATTGACGACTAGTATTACCAAGAACTTTCATTTTTTTGGCGGGTACTTTATAATCATCTGTAATAACAGCCCAGCCAACACTATTTGTACCGATGTCTAATCCAATTGAGTACGATTTTTTCTCTACCATAGCGGTCTCCTTTGACAACACCTAAAAATTGAGATGATTTTAATAAAATCATTTTTGTCTAAGCAGCTAAGAAGAATACCTAATTTTTCCTAGCCAGTAATAGAAAGCGCCATATTGACGCTTTTATGCCACTATTTTATCTTTAATAATGCATTAATGCAAGAGTTTTTTAAATTTTCTTTTACTTTAATAATATAACCGCTCTCACCACAGCCACAGGAATAAGTAAGTTTCAGATTTAGCACCAACTGATAAAAGAATAACCTTTAGAAATCATTGATTTATAAGGCTTAAAATGGTATAATCGTTTTAATAATATGAGAATCATTTAAAGCTGAAGTCTAGCTGAGACAAATGGCGCGAGTACGAAATCTTG
>NZ_LHQM01000067.1 GCF_001302265.1 Streptococcus phocae
CAGTTTTGGATTCCTAGAATGAAATTTAAGTCTATTGGTCGAAATGATTGGGTTAATTTAGAGTTTAATGGCTATTTCACTTTAACTAGTCTTACAGATCATTTGTTAGATGCTTCAGAGATTTCTAAAGCTTTTCGTAAAACAAAACCGAAATGACCAGGATACTAATGTCCTTGACAATGAAGTCTACTTATTCGCGTAATCTTTTTTGATAATTAATGCGGTAAGACTTATCTTTAAGGTGAGAAAATAAAAAGTGTCTAAAGACACTTTTTTAACTGTCGTACTATCTAGTAGATACTTAAATTTTAATTTATAATCCACAATAATTTTATTTTGATAGATCTTTACAAAAAACCCCAAAATATGTAGCTAAAACTAGTCCTACAGCACTCCAAGCATACTCACTTGTTGTGAATGATTTTTTCATATATAGATTTATAACTATATTAAGTATGATAACTGTAATTGGAAGCACTGTAGCCAACTTAGGTATTGCTACGTTCAAATCTATATTTTTCATATTCATCCTCTATTCTCCTTTAGTTTTATTTTTTACTCCAAATAACGTTTAGGAATCTCTATCTTTTCAATATCAATTAATTCTTGAATGGGAATATCAAGCTTTTCTGATAGAAAGATGATCTTAGGTAATGTAACCATAGCTTGTCCATTTTCAATACGAGCTAACTGTCGTATTGTCTTCAGATTGATCATCACAAATATCTATCTGAGTAAAACCTCTACTTAAACGTGCTGAGCGAATCCTTTTTCCAATCTCAATCTTAATATCTCCCACTAAATCAATCTCCCCTATATTTTCCTATATTACAAATTATAGCAAAATTTTTTATTTTTAGAAAGGGGAAGACGCTTATCCTCCCCTAAAAACCAATATTGCCAGTCATCTATCGTCCCTTTGATTAAAGTATTCCGACTATCTCCAAAACGATGTGCTTCCCATAATTTCATTAATATTAAGGCATATTTTCCTTTGATATTAGCTAATTCTATCAAATGGAATGGGTAAAAATTTTTCTTAAGATCAAATACATAAGGTTGAGCATACTTAGAAAATTCGAAACGAACAATTCCTGTCTCGAGGTAATTGATATACCCAAATAACTGGGTCATCATGATTCCTTTTACTCCATCTTCTTCAAAAGGGCTCTAAACGCTTGTTTGCGGAAGTTATTGGTAAAGGGGGTAAATATCACAGGTACGAGAAGACCTCTCAGAGCTCATGTGGGACCGTTACGGGGCTCAATCAAGGGAATACCCGACAAATTATCTAAGAAAATCAGAAGAAGAACGTGAAAAAGCCCTGTTATCTGCTGGATCGCGCAAAAAAGAGCAATTATTCAAAGTCAACAAACGCAGCTTACCATTGCATATCAATCGCAATGAGTATGTGCAGCAACGCTTAATAGAGCGTCAACAGTATTGGGAACAGAAAAAAGGAACTTTAACTGTAGACTATATTCAAAAGCATAGCATTGGTTACTCCAGGATCGGATTCACTCATCATGCGCAGCGAAATTGGACTAATTTGTATCGCACAAGCTATAAAAACGGTCAGAAGGTCGTTGAAAAAGTCAATCCTTTTGCGGTTGTCAAAGTCGGTACTTGGCAAGGGTATGCCATTGCAGCAACTGATGTCATGCGTGATGTCGGTCATAATCGATTAGATGTTTTGCGGAGGTATTTGTAATGAGAGGACGGCAACGATTTTCAAAATATACGCTATTTGGACCACCTGCCTTAGCGTTTACTGAGATCAATGAGAAGACTTTTACGAG
>NZ_LHQM01000068.1 GCF_001302265.1 Streptococcus phocae
AATCGGGAAGACAGGATTCGAACCTGCGACACCTTGGTCCCAAACCAAGTACTCTACCAAGCTGAGCTACTTCCCGAATTGATGCACCCTAGAGGAGTCGAACCTCTAACCGCCTGATTCGTAGTCAGGTACTCTATCCAGTTGAGCTAAGGGTGCTAATATTAAGTTAATGCCGAGGACCGGAATCGAACCGGTACGATGTAAACCATCGCAGGATTTTAAGTCCTGTGCGTCTGCCAGTTCCGCCACCCCGGCTCCTCAAAAGCGAACGACGGGATTCGAACCCGCGACCCCCACCTTGGCAAGGTGATGTTCTACCACTGAACTACGTTCGCAACCTTATTTAATGCCGGCTACATGACTT
>NZ_LHQM01000069.1 GCF_001302265.1 Streptococcus phocae
TAAGTTTTCCGAGTAAAAGTATCAGTTCATTCTATGTTTTATCTCTTTGAAGTTTTTTGCAAATAAATATAAAGAGGTATACCCTATATGACACAAGGTACAGTAAAATGGTTTAACGCAGAAAAAGGCTTCGGCTTTATTTCACTAGAAGAGGGCGCAGAGGTTTTTGCTAATTTTTCAGAAATCCAAAAGGACGGTTTTAAATCGTTGGATGATGGCCAAAA
>NZ_LHQM01000070.1 GCF_001302265.1 Streptococcus phocae
TCCCCATACAAAAAGCCCCCAAGGGAGAAGGCCTGATTCTTGCTTCCCTCTGGGGACTCTCTCAACCTAAAGCCCGATGCCCAAAATCCTTAAAATAAGGCCCAACCTTACGAATCAAAGCCCTACGTCCCTCAAAGCGCTCTCCTCTTACCAAGGCTTGAAATTGCTCATACTCCTTGGCAGTCAGCTCCTGCTCAAGCCCCTCTACAATGCCCTGATATGCCACGTAATCATCTAGGGACAAGCCTGAACTTGGAATGCAATGGGCAACATCGCCGATTTCATCATAAGCTAATTTATGAAAGCGTCGCTTCTGGCTTTCTTGCTGGCGCAACACATCTTTTAAATGGGATGAAAACTTTGTTTTAAAATAGGCATACAAGCGCTTATCATCACCGGATAACTCCGGGTGACTCTCCAACAAGCAATAAAGAACGATACGCCCCTCTTGTAGCCAGTCATCGTGATCCCATAACTGAATAAAATACTGACGCTTTAACTTCAAAATAATTGGTTTAACCTTATCAAAAAGCAATACTGCTTCCTGGGGCATGACAACTCTCCTTTTCATTGTGATAAGCTTATTATAAAGGACACACTTAAAAAGCAACAGGACATAAATGTCCTGTTGCTTTTTGCTTATCGTAAACTATCAAACTCTTCAGGGCAATCAAAAAAGATAGGACATCATCCTATCTTACGTACGTTGACTCCGCCAGTAGGACTCGAACCTACGACATCATGATTAACAGTCATGCGCTACTACCAACTGAGCTATGGCGGATAAAAGCTAAGCGACTACCGTA
>NZ_LHQM01000071.1 GCF_001302265.1 Streptococcus phocae
GAATGCGACTGATAGCACCTTCTCGGTTGCGAATCTCTTGTGAGATTTGATTAGCAGTCGCTTGATATGTTGATTGTAATCCACTAATCTTAGACTCAAGCTCTGTGCGCATACCCTGATTGCTACGAGTAAACTCTGCTCGCAAGCCATCAAGCTTATTCTCGTAAGCTTCCGTTGTGCCATCTGAAGTCGTTGTGATTTTCGCGGATAATTTGCGCAATTCATCATCATACTTTTGCGACAAACCTCTAGCAGATGATGCAATTTCTGCTTGTAGTCCAAGTTTTTCGTCTCGAATTGTCGTTTTTAGACCTTCAATGCCAGATTGGAAAGAAGCCGATAACTGCTTATCTGCATCTTTGTAATCTTGCCTCAACCCCGCAACACTAGCCTGAATGACTGCCGTTTTTTCGTTTGCTTGATTTATCGAAAAGCGCAGACCATCGACGGTCAAGCCCATTTCGGCAGTTTTTTGCTCTAGTAAGCTTTCAAGTTTAACGCGTTGGCCTTGCACAGTTTTGGTGAACTCTGATTTGAGTCCACGCTCTGTGTCTGAAATTGTCTCTCTGATTCCCCTAGCAGTTTCTAGAATCTCATTTTTGATAGTCGTGTCGAAGTACGTTCTCAACATGCCTCTGTTGTTAATCTTGATTTTAGACCATAAGTTCGAGTTCTCTGTATCGGTCATCTCAAGATTGATTTCTTTGATACTGTTGAGTGCTTCTTCTAAGCCTTTGAAAATACCTGTTGATTCACCGCTACCTTCAATAACGAAAGGCGCAACGTAATCTGTTGCTTTATTCCCTTTTTCAATCATAATCTGACTGAACTTTGCGTTACCAAGGCAATCGCTGGCAAGTCTGACAGAATTGGTATTTTGTCGAGGTGTGAACGTGTAGAAAACACGTCCGTCTGGCAAAATCGTTACGTTTTCTTCGTTAATAGTTGTTGTTGGGTCTCTGCTCATTTTCCCTCCTAACTTTCACCGTAAATTTGAACATAAACAGGGTTAAAACTACTTATAACTAACTCCCTTTGTGAACTTATTTGTGTAAAGAAATAAACACCGCCGATAGACATGTAACCTGTTGTAATTTGCTCTGCTTTTTTTACGACAGTTTCTCCGTTTACAACAAAGTAATAAGTTGGATAAGCTGATAAGAATACATCATCGCCAGTCAACATATCATTGAAAATAAGTTTTTTGGTTTTTTCTGGCTTTTGCTCACTTATCCAAATCACTCGATTATTTGATACGACTCTTGCGATATTTTTACCGTTAATCACAATACTTTTAAAGTTCCAAGAGTTTCCTTGTGGGGTATCTGGTCGTGGCGGTGGCGCGCTAGGGCTACGGTAGGTTCTAGCGTCGGTGTAGATTCTGTCTCGTGTAGTTGTGAACTCTTTGAGTCCATCTCGTGTATACAACAAAGCTCTGAAAGCTCTGAATCCAAAATAATCAGAGATGCTATCCCCTGGAAGATATACTGTGCCGACCTCAAAATCATCAAAATACGCGTGATCGCCGTAATCGCCGTTTTCTAAGAGCTTGTAAGCCCCCTCGACGTAACTTGCATCTTTAAAAACTACCATTTTAAGCCCTCTCGAAGACAATCATTCCGTTGGTATTTCTCGGCACTTGTCCTTTATCCACAACTCGTACAGACAGAAATTGACCTGTTGTTTCGTCTTTAATTTTTCCAATGTTTTGTAGTTCAGGCATTATAGTTGCAATCCGTGCATAACTGCTGAGTTCAGAACGTCTCACGACGTCTCTTGGTACTGTAGAGTTTTGAAGCGCTTGAGAAAGACCAGGAATGTCAGCAATGCTATGAGTGTGCCTTACAGGAGCATACCTGTTTGTCACTTTCGTTTCAATGACTCGCTCCATAGCTGATGCTACTTTTTGCAAGCTGACGCCTTCGCCCTCTCCTTTTTTGACATATTCAGATAAATCGTCTTTTGTAGCGATATTTTCAGGTAATTTCACTTTTTCTAAAATTCTATCTAATCCTACAATATCTGTAGCAGTGTGATAATGTGTGAAACTAGCTTTTTTATCAAGTGCACTTTGCAAACCATTTACATCTTCGATGCTATGTTTGTGTTTTTTTTCTGCACAAGTACGATTAACATCGTTTTTTGTTGGATAGTTAGCTAACTGCTTGCTAACATCAATCTCTTTAAGCTCTGCTTTTGTCGCATAACCTGATAAATCAACATCTTTTGCTTTGATTTGAGCAATTTGTTCAGGCGTTAAGTCCTCAAATTTTAGCGGGTCACCTTTTTCGCCCCTTGGCCCCGTTTTACCCACTGGCCCCGGTTCGCCACGCTGTCCTGTTGGTCCAGGAGGGCCTTGTGGCCCCGTCTCTCCTATCGGCCCTCGTTCGCCTGTCTTTCCTGTTAGACCTTGTGGCCCTCGTTCTCCAGCGGGCCCTGGTTCTCCTCGTGGTCCACCTTGATACTTCAATTTTTCATATTGATTTTTGCCATCACCGAACTTGCTGTGGCCAGTATCGGACTCATAAACAAGTTCGCCTTCAGGTAGGATAATACCGCTAGCTTCCCATTCGCTTTTTGTCATGCCTTTATGCCTGACTCTGGCAGATATAACTTCTCCTGACATTAAATACCTCCATTTCCATCAAAAATAACATCTGGGTTTTCCCCCCACTCTAAAACTAAATCAGTGTTGTTCCCGTCCACAATCTCTTTATACTCCATATCAAGAGCTATTTCCTGCCTTTCTGACGCATTTAAATCTATCCGTTTAGATTTATACCAATCACCAGTTAGAACGCCTGTGAATGAAAATGGATAGGTCTGAATGACATTGCTATCTTTATTTAAAACAAAAGTCTCTGGTTCCATCTTGGCCTTTGTTGGCGTTAAAACAAGCTTGACACCTTTGTTGTTTTTCTGCGTCAACGTGATAGCGACTTTTTGAAGTAGCTCACAAGCTTGATTGAAGCTGATAGTGTAAGTTTCGCCCACTTTGAAGCCACCATCGTTAGCCTCAAGTTCAATGTAGTCTT
>NZ_LHQM01000072.1 GCF_001302265.1 Streptococcus phocae
GCTTTTGGTGCCTCTGGTGCTTTAGGAGCGTCTGGTTTGGTTTCAGGAGCTTCTGGTGCTTGCTCAGGTTTTTCAGGAGCAGGTGCTGGTTTCTTGAGGTCTTCGATTTCCTTAGCTTTCTTGTTAATCTCTGCTGTTAGGCTATCGATTTTCTCTTGAAGATCTTTCTTATCCTTAGCACTCATGTCCTTAGTTGATGCCAACTCTTCAGTCAATCCTTTCACTCTAGCATCAAGCTCAGCTTTTTCTGCTTCAAGTTTGCTTGCAAGGTCTTGAGATTCTTTAAGTGCTGATTCAGTTTCTGACAATTTAGTGTTAGCATTATTTAATTGTGCTCGAGTTTCAGCTAATTGAGATTGAGTTCCTGCTAATAAGCTTTCAAGGTCCTCTTTTTCCGCTGCTAAAGTATCTACTTTAGATTGTAGCTCAACAATAGACTGCTTGCCTTCTTCAATCAATCTGTCGATACTTGCATCAGAGCTACCATGCTCTTGCTTAGCTTTTTCTAAATCTTGTTGAGCTTTTTCAAGTTCTTGTGATTTTTGGTTTAACTGATTTGTTGCATTAGTAAGTTTATCTTGAAGAGCTTTTTCTTTTTCTGTAGCATCTTTACTTTCAGATTTTGCTTCATTAAGTTTTTGTTGAAGGTCAGCAACTTTATTGTTCTGTTCTTGGAGTTTGATTTCCTTTTCAGCAAGTTTAGTTTCAGTTTCCTTTATCTTTTGCTTATCAGCCAATTCCTTATCGGTTCTTAATTGTTTATTTTCTTCTCTAAGCTTCTCTGCTTCAATATTTCGACCGTCTTTACTTCGTAGTTGTTCCTCTAACTGTTGCTTCTCTTGTCGTAGTTTAGCCAAGTCGTTAAATAACTTTTGATGTTCCTTTATAGCATGTTGTTTTTCATCTTCTAAAGCTTGTTCATTGAACGCACCGTTTATTAAACGTTTCACAATTTCATCATACAAGGCTTGACGATTAGGCTTTAAGGGATTTTTTTTAAGATCATCTCCACTTAATCCAAAATATTTTGTAAGGTTTATTGAAAATAATTCACTTGATAATTCGGGATTAAGTGTAGAATCACCAGATAAAAATATAAGTAACGCACTAAGTGTTTCCCAACTCACTTTTTGCAAATTCTTTGTTAATTTTTCTTGATCTAAAGCTTCTCTACTATATCCATCAGTAATCAAAGTCCCTTGTTTACTTTCATCAATTAATTTTTGTAAATCACTCCTGATTACTTCAATACCTTGTATTTCCGCACTAACACTTCTCACCCCTACATTCACTGTTCCCATCAAGCTTCCTGCGACGAGGGCTGTCGCTAGAGTTTGTGTGCATAGGCGTTTAAATCTCGATTTTTTCATCATCTCTATCTCCATTTTCCCAAATATATTATTTTTTTCTCATCTGATGAGTCTGCAAGCTCTTTCTTGATGAGAACTTGGTTTTTATTTTACCCTTTTAACTATCAAATGACTAGTATAAATTTTGCTAATTTCCTTGTATTTTTCAACGTTATATCATTCTTTTTTAGGGCTCATAGAGACCATACCTAGTGGCTTTTTGAGTGTTATTGGGGTAAGCGATTCTTCCTTAAAATGTATGACTTTTTTAGTTTTCTCATTTGTTAATATGGTAAGAATACGCTAGCTTTATGCATTGCTCTTTAAACCGGGCTTATATAATAGGAAGTGATTTTTTGTGGAGATATTTTTCCTACTGGGGGCTTGATTTTTGGAGGGAGTTTTGTATACTGGGTGTGACAGCTCGCACCCCCCGTCTCTCTCGGTAGAAAGGAAACCGCTCAAGCTCTGTCATCT
>NZ_LHQM01000073.1 GCF_001302265.1 Streptococcus phocae
ACAACAACTCTGATGAGAGTTATTAACGGAGTAATCATTTACTTTACAACTAATAGCGATTGGTTAGAACAAGAAGGATTCCAACTCACCGAATCAGAAATCCGCAAAGACTTTGACTGGGCTTGGCAATGGGCCGAGGAGGTGACAAAATGAAAGCATATCAAAAACGATTTATCGAAGAATATAATCAACTTATAGAGCGTTTGTCAAAACTTGACGCAATGTTAGATAAGCACGAAAGAGGTATTCTCTCTTTTGAACCTGACAGTCCTATCAAGCTATTTCATGAGCAGAGAAATGTGATGGCTCAGTATATTGATATATTAGAATTGAGAGCTAAATTTGAAGGGATTGATTTAGAATGAACAAAATTTTACTACTTGCATTTATACTCGATTTATTAGCAATCTTGAGTTTAGCCTATTTTGGCATAGAATTAAACTTTTTATCAAGCATCGCTTTAGGAGTAGTTACGTACTATTTATCGGATTTTATTTTGAAGGAAAAGGAGATATAAAAATGAATTTGAATGAGTAGAAGTGTTTTTTTCCACAGTTTAAATGGGTATCTTTGTCAGAATTATAACCAACAACGGTACTACGCACGTTCGACTCGAGAGGGAGGTGAAAGATAATAGATACTAATAAAATTTATAATATGGATGTATTAGAATTAATGACCAATATAGATGATGAATCTATAGATTTAATTGTTACAGATCCCCCATATTTAATTGATTACAAATCGAACCGGAGGCAAGACAAACATCATAAATTTTCAAAAACAATTCAGAATGATAATAATCCTGGTTTAATTAAAAAATACATTGCTGAGTGTTATCGCATTTTAAAAAATGATACTGCCATGTATATGTTTTGCTCGTTTGATAAAATTGATTTCTTTAAAAGTGAAATAGAAAAATACTTCAAAATAAAAAATATTATTATTTGGGAAAAAAACAATCATACTGCAGGTGATTTAGAGGCGCAGTTTGGCAAGCAATATGAAATGATAATTCTTGCTAATAAAGGAAGGAAGCAATTTAACGGTGAAAGATTAACTGATGTGTGGAAATTTAAAAGAGTAAGTCACGAAAAACTTATCCATCAAAATCAAAAGCCTATTGAGTTAATAAAAAGATGTATCATAAAACATTCAAAGGTAGGTGATTTAGTTTTTGATGGATTTATGGGAAGCGGAACAACAGCAGTTGCTTGTATCGACACAGAAAGAAATTTTATAGGTAGCGAAATTGACGATGAATATTTCAATACAGCCATCGATAGAATTAATGAACATGATTCACAAATAAGTTTATTTGAAGAAATATAAGAATACCGCCTTACCACACTGGAAAAATTGTCTGGTAAGGTATTAACCGAAATAAAAAAAGAAACGAGGGTAATCTTTCACATTATAAATACTAAAATCTAAAACAGATTATCGGTCATCTGCGACTATTCAAGGCGTCGCTTATGCTTCAACACGACATCGTGCGCCTGTGTCAAAAAATAATTTTATCCATGAATCTAAAGCGAGCTTCTCGTGATTATGCAAGGCACTTAAAAATCTTGTGCAAAGACGGTCTCGTGTGCCTGGACCAAAAAAAGACGTCCACATGGAACGCCCTTTAGTTAATAATTCGATAAATCTATTATAACACAACGGGGGCTTTCATGACGTTTTTTCCAGAGATTGACATCCAAAAAACAAAATCCAACGCCAAGCGAAAATTGAGAGAGTATCCACGCTGGCGAAGGATAGCTAATGACGTAGATACTCAAAAAGTTACAGCTACTTACTCATTTGAGCCAAGACAGCCTCACGGAGTTCCTAGCAAGCCAGTTGAGAGATTAGCACTTAATCGTGTATCGGCAGAACAGGAGCTAGATGCGATTGAGCAAGCTGTCAGCATGATATTAGAACCAGAAAGACGCAGGATTTTGTATGATAAATACTTAGCTCCTTACAAAAAAGCAGATAAGGTTATTTATACAGAATTGTGTATGTCAGAAAGTTTCTATTATGACACACTTGAAATAGCTCTGTTGTCTTTTGCAGAGCTGT
>NZ_LHQM01000074.1 GCF_001302265.1 Streptococcus phocae
ACAACAACTCTGATGAGAGCTATTAACGGAGTAATCATTTACTTTACAATTAATAGCGATTGGGTAGAACAAGAAGGATTCCAACTCACCGAATCCGAAATTCGCAAAGACTTTGACTGGGCTTGGCAATGGGCCGAGGAGGTGACAAAATGAATAACGTTGAAATAAAAAGCTTGGTAGATAGACTAGGTGATTTAATTGATGAATGCGAGAACGATTTTGAAGCATTGGTGTTTAACCCAGACGGAACATTTGAATTATTACTTGAAAGCCACTCTGCTCTATCTGGACTATTAAAAGAAGAGGTGACAAAATGAAAGCATATCAAAAACGATTTATCGAAGAATATAATCAACTTATAGAGCGTTTGTCAAAACTTGATGCAATGTTAGATAAGCATGCACAGGGCATACTCTCTTTTGAGCCTAACAGTCCTATCAAGCTATTTCATGAACAGAGACGTGTGATGGCTCAGTATATTGATATATTAGAATTGAGAGCTAAGTTTGAAGGGATTGATTTAGAATGAAACCCCACGCAAGCGCACAAGAGCCTGCAATGGCTCTGTGGGGTTACGAGCTGGAATACTCGTTAAACTTATCCTAGAAAGCCTTCTATAAACAGTTTTATCAGCTACATGACGTGGAATAATCGTTGTGTAGTCTTAGACCGAAATGAAATAAAAAGAGGTTAACTTTGTGTTTTTCTAAAAAATCTAAAACGGATTATCGGCCATCTGTGATTATTCAAGGCGTTGCTTATGCTTCGACATGACATCGTGCGCCTGTGTCAAAAAATAATTTTATCCATAAATCTAAAGCGAGCATCTCGTTATTATGCAAGGCACTTAAAAATCTTGTGCAAAGACGGTCTCGTGTGCCTGGACCAAAAAAAAGACGTCCACATGGAACGCCCTTTAGTTATATCTGTTAATAATATTATAACACAACGGGGGCTTTCATGACGTTTTTTCCAGAGATTGACATCCAAAAAACAAAATCTAACGCCAAGCGTAAATTGAGAGAGTATCCGCGCTGGCGAAGGATAGCTAATGATGTAGATACTCAAAAAGTTACAGCTACTTACTCATTCGAGCCAAGACAGCCTCACGGAGTTCCTAGCAAACCAGTTGAAAGGTTAGCACTTAATCGTGTATCTGCAGAACAGGAGTTAGATGCGATTGAGCAAGCTGTCAGTATGATATTAGAGCCAGAAAGACGCAGGATTTTGTATGATAAATACTTAGCTCCTTACAAAAAAGCAGATAAGGTTATTTATACAGAATTGTGTATGTCGGAAAGTTTCTATTATGACACACTTGAAATAGCTCTATTGTCTTTTGCAGAGCTGT
>NZ_LHQM01000008.1 GCF_001302265.1 Streptococcus phocae
TTGTCGTTACAGATGGTTTATCGTTCTAAAAGGTCTGTCCAAGAAGAATTGTTCTCATTTGGAGCAATTTCATAACCAAGAACAGCTTTATGATCATCAGGTGTAATCCCCAATGCAATATGGACACATTCTTTACTGACTGTTCCACGTCTAAGAAGAAGATGCGTCCCATCAAGAAACAGTAAAGAATAATTGACTTCCAAAGAACGCTCATGAAAAACAGTGACGTTTTTCTGAGTCACCTTTGATATATTAGAAATAGTGGTTGGGCTATAGTGATGACCATACATCTGTTCGATGGTATCACTAATTTCTCGTGTTGTTACACCAGTCTGTTAGAGCTTAATCACCATTTCTTCTAAATAATCATCACGTCATCCATAAGAAGGCACTATATCTGGGCTAAACTCACCATTTCGATCTCTAGGAATCATCAAATTTACAGGACGATACTTAGTCTCAAAGCGACGAGAATAGGTGACATTAAAGCTATTACCAGTATTGTAACCTTCTTTTTCTAGGGTTCATAGCCTAAAAAAGTTGACAACTCTGCTTGTAATAGCTCATTTATCACTGTCTCTAAAGATGATTTAAAAAAGTCATCTATATCTTGTTTTTGTGCTAGGAAGCGAACTAAATCTGTGGTAAACTGAGTCGTAGGAATAAATCCTTTTCTAGTGAAGTGTCGCAACTCTACTATACAGGTTTTATTCCTTTTTGTGTTTACACAAGATATTTTACACTACCTTAAAAAATTAACAAAAAACTGTATTATAAAATCAAGGAATCTTATCTAGTGACTAGGTATTCTTATCAATTAACTACATGCTCAAAAAAATTTGTGATATAATTTAACTTAATATCATATAGAAGAGAGATATAGTAGGTTTTGACAATTAAAGCAGTTTTTTTCGACATTGATGGTACCCTTCTCAATGATCGTAAAAATGTCCAAAAAACGACTCAAAAAGCCATTCAACAATTAAAAAAACAAGGCATTATGGTTGGTCTAGCGACTGGTCGTGGGCCTGGTTTTGTGCAACCTTTTTTAGAAAATTTTGGATTGGATTTTGCGGTGACCTACAACGGTCAGTACATTTTAACCAGAGATAAGGTCTTGTATCAAAATCAGCTGCCCAAGTCACTGATTTATAAACTCATTCGCTATGCTAGTGATAAAAAACGTGAGGTTTCTTTGGGGACAGCTTCTGGTCTGGCGGGTTCTCGGATTATCGATATGGGAACTAGCCCTTTTGGGCAATTGGTGAGTAGTATTGTGCCTCGGAGCTGGGTTAAAACAGTGGAGAGCAGTTTTAAAAACTTGATTCGACGTTTTAAGCCACAAAGTGTCAGTAATTTGGTGACCATCATGAGAGAGCCGATTTATCAAATTGTTTTGGTGGCTTCTGCAGGAGAAACCGCTAAGATTAAAGAAAAGTTTCCTCACCTAAAAGTGACGCGGAGCAGTCCTTATTCGCTTGATTTGATTTCGATGGGCCAATCAAAGGTTAAGGGCATTGAGCGCCTAGGAGACATGTTTGGTTTCGAACTGTCTGAGGTCATGGCCTTTGGTGACTCAGATAATGACTTGGAAATGTTGTCAGGGGTAGGGATAGGCGTTGCCATGGGCAATGCAGAGACTGTGGTTAAAAACGGTGCTCATTTTACCACGACTACCAATAATAATGATGGCATCTCAAAGGCTTTGGCACACTATGGCTTGATTCATTTTGATGTGGAAAAAAGCTTTAAAAGTCGAGATGAAAACTTTAACAAGGTTAAAGACTTCCATCGTTTGATGGATGGGGATACAATTGAAACCCCTAGGGGCTATTCTCTGGCGGAAGCGTCGCGTCGCACAGACTTTAAGGTTGAAGAGCTGGTGGAATTTTTATACGCGGCAAGTCATGGCGATAAAAACAGCTTTACCCAGTCTTTAATGGATTTGCACGGAGCTATTGATAAGGCGGCTAAAAAGGTTCAGTCAAAACCACATTCAGAGTCACCTTTAGTGGGACAAGTAGATGCCCTGGCTGACCTTCTTTATTTCACCTATGGCTCTTTTGTGCTAATGGGAGTGGACCCACAACCAATTTTTGAAACAGTACATGAAGCTAATATGGGCAAGATATTTCCTGATGGCAAACCCCACTTTGACCCTGTGACACATAAAATTCAAAAACCTGAACATTGGGAAGAACTCTATGCTCCAGAATCTGCCATCAAAAAAGAACTGGATAGGCAATTGCAAAAATCTCTTCAACGTTTAGAGACTTAAAAAAAACCTTTGGTACATGTACCAAAGGTTTTTAGATTAAAGTGTTTTGTCTTGGTCACGAACAACCAGCAAGTCAACCTTGGCATGGCGAAGGATGTACTCAGATGAAGAACCAATCAACAAACGCTCAAAGGTATTGAGTCCTGTTGCCCCAACCATAATCAGGTCGATATGTTCTCTCTCAGGAATCTCGGTTGCAAGTAGAGTTTTAGGATTGCCAAATTCAATCAGTTGTTTGACCTTGCTCAGCCCTGCTTGCCGAGCTTGTTTTTCAAATGCGTCTAAAACCTCTTTGGCTTCTTGGCTGAGTCGATCATAGACGTAAGTGTCAAAAGTAGCGACACTTTGTAGGGCTCGTGTGTCAATAACGTGTGTTAGCAGTAAGCTAGCATCGTTACGCAATGCAATCATGACCCCTTTGTTAAAGGCTAGTTCGGATTCGTAGGAACCGTCAATTGCAACTAGGATGTGTTCGTATTTTTGTGGCATGTGTTTGCCCTCCTTTGAAAAATTGGTGGCATGATGATTATATCTCTATTATACCTTTTTTAGTGTTTTTTTGAAAGCGTTTCAGTGTCTTTTCTGAAATACTTGGTCAGAGCATTTCAGTGGTCTAATTCTTTCTATTTTAAATTTTTTGGTTTATAATATGGGATACGAGGTAAATAAGGACTATGAAAATAATCAATAAATCATCAAAACTGGACCATGTGGCCTATGACATTCGAGGGCCAGTCTTGGATGAAGCTAATCGCATGATAGCAAATGGAGAAAAAATCCTTCGATTAAATACAGGAAATCCAGCAGCCTTTGGCTTTGAAGCGCCAGATGAGGTGATTCGTGACCTTATTTTGAATGCTCGCCATAGCGAAGGTTATTCAGATAGCAGAGGGATCTTTTCAGCACGAAAAGCCATCATGCAATATTGCCAACTCAAGGGGTTTCCCGAGGTCGATATTGATGATATCTATCTAGGAAATGGGGTATCAGAGCTGATTTCAATGTCCCTGCAGGCCTTGCTTGATAACGGAGATGAGGTATTGATTCCGATGCCGGACTATCCACTGTGGACGGCTTGTGTCAGTCTTTGTGGAGGAAATGCCGTGCATTACATGTGCGATGAAGAAGCTGAATGGTATCCTGACATTGCTGATATTAAATCAAAAATCACCAAGCGTACCAAGGCTATTGTTATCATCAACCCTAACAACCCAACCGGTGCCCTTTATCCTAAAGAGGTTCTAGAAGAAATCGTAGCCATCGCAAGAGAGCATCAGCTCATTATTTTTGCAGACGAAATTTATGACCGTTTGGTGATGGATGGCGGTGAGCATGTGGCGATTGCTAGCCTGGCTCCTGATGTCTTTTGCGTTTCCATGAATGGGTTGTCAAAATCCCATCGCATTGCAGGTTTTCGGGTGGGCTGGATGGTCTTGTCAGGACCCAAAGAGCATGTTAAAGGCTATATTGAAGGAATTAATATGCTAGCCAATATGCGCCTTTGCTCAAACGTTTTGGCGCAACAGGTGGTCCAGACATCGCTTGGGGGACGGCAGTCTGTGGACGAATTGCTCTTGCCAGGGGGGCGTATCTTTGAGCAACGTAATTTTATGCACAAGGCGATTAACGACATCCCGGGACTATCAGCAGTTAAACCTAAGGCTGGTCTCTACCTTTTCCCAAAAATTGATCGCAACATGTACCGAATTGATGACGACGAAGAGTTTGTGCTCCAACTCCTAAAACAAGAAAAAGTCATGTTAGTGCATGGACGAGGGTTTAACTGGAAAGAGCCAGACCATTTCCGCATTGTTTACCTGCCAATCATCAAAGAACTAGAAGATGTTCAAGAAAAAATTACCCGAGTGCTCAAACAGTACAAACGCTAAACTGAAGCGTTGAATTAGCTAGATAGGAGGCAGGATATTGTCTCCATCTCTAGGAATTGACGGCTATCGTCAGAATTGTAGAAATAATAGACAATTTTCTGATAATTCCTTGCAAAAACCAGGTCGATTTGGTATAATTGCAGGGCAAATAATCCAAAGGAAACTAAAAACATGCCAAATTTGTTAGAGAAAACTCGCAAAATAACGTCTATCTTGCAGCGTTCTGTAGATAGTTTAGATACTGAATTACCCTATAATGCTATGGCTGCTCGTCTAGCAGATATCATTGATTGCAATGCTTGTATTATCAATGGTGGCGGAACCTTGTTAGGTTACGCGATGAAGTACAAAACCAATACTGACCGCGTCGAAGAATTTTTTGACGCAAAGCAATTTCCAGATACTTATGTCAAGGCTGCTAGCCGTGTTTATGACACTGAAGCCAACTTGTCTGTCGAAAATGAATTAACCATTTTCCCTGTAGAATCAAAAGACATCTATCCCGATGGACTCACGACCATTGCACCTATTTATGGTGGTGGTATGCGCCTAGGTTCATTAATTATTTGGCGAAATGACGAAGAATTTAATGACGATGATTTGATTTTGGTTGAGATATCAAGTACAGTAGTAGGCATTCAATTATTAAACCTTCAAACTGAAAATCTGGAAGAAACCATTCGCAAGCAAACCTCTGTTAACATGGCGATTAGTACCCTGTCATACTCTGAAATGAAAGCTGTAGCAGCTATTCTCGGGGAGCTCGATGGTAATGAAGGGCGTTTAACCGCTTCGATTATTGCTGATCGCATCGGCATTACACGCTCTGTTATTGTCAATGCTTTACGCAAACTGGAAAGTGCAGGCGTTATTGAAAGCCGTTCTCTGGGGATGAAGGGAACTTACCTCAAGGTCATCAATGAAGGTATTTTTGACAAGTTAAAAGAATTTTAATCACATCAGTAGATTTCCTAAAAGGGCAGAGGCTTAGTAGTAGCACTCGCCCTTTTAGGTTTTTTAATAGGTAAAAACATGTGTCTTGACACCTGTAATGTCTATTGATACAATAGACAAATAAAAGCGTTTGTAAGGATGATACCTAAAGGAGAAAAAAGATGAAAGCATTGATTTCGATTGACTATACCCATGATTTTGTAGCTGATGATGGAAAACTGACGGCAGGGGCCTCTGCTCAGGCGATTGCACAAGAAATAGGAGAAATCACAGAAAAAGCTTTTAATAAAGGTTACTATATTTTCTTTACGATTGATGGGCATGAAGAGGGCGATCGTTTTCACCCAGAGACAAAACTTTTTCCACCTCACAACATCAAAGGCACACAAGGGCGTGATTTGTTTGGGCCTTTGGGACAAGTCTATGACACTATCAAAGATGATGACAAGGTTTTTTGGATGGATAAACGTCACTATTCGGCTTTTTCGGGGACAGATCTTGAGATTAGGCTACGAGAGCGCCGTGTTAGCACAATTGTTTTGACAGGTGTTTTGACCGATATCTGTGTCCTTCATACGGCTATTGATGCGTATCATAGAGGTTATGAGATTGAGGTGGTGACCTCAGCGGTTGCTAGTCTTTCCGAAGAGAATCATCAATGGGCTCTTAATCATTTGAAAAACGTCTTGGGTGCTCGTTTAATCACTGAACTAACAAACTAAAAACAGAAATCCTTGGATTTCTGTTTTTGTGTTGCGTCGCTTTTTATTTTTTGATGATTAAATTAATGGCTTGGTTAATGCGCTCTTCTTGGCGTTTGGGATCTGCCTCAGGATTTTCGATAATCTGAGTGATTTTCTGAGCGATGACCAAGCCCATAGTGCTATTGATACTAGATCGAATAGCTGTTAGTTGGGTCATAATATCAAAGCATTCCTGATCTTCTTCAATCATTTTCTGGACGCCACGTAGTTGCCCCTCAGCTCTTTTTAAACGATTAATAATATCTTTTTTATCTTTTTTCATAAGTTACCTCATTTGTGTTGGCTTTATTATACTGAGCGAGGTCGTCTTTGTCAAATATAGTCAATCTTTTTTGTTGACAGCTTACTGGCAGCGTGTTAATCTTTATATACCCATAGGGGTATAAAAGAAAAGGAAAACTGACTATGTTGAAAAAATTATTAGCCTTGTTAGGTGCTAAGCAAGAGAGTATCTCAACTCAAGAATTACAGGAATTAGTGAAACAGAAAAAAATTCAGCTTTTAGATGTTCGCAGTAAGGCAGAGTATCAGGCAGGACATATTAAGCAGGCCAGACATTTTCCGCTTAATCAGATTGGGACCTATAAGAGCCCGAAGGGGGATCCTCTCTATCTGATTTGCCAATCGGGCATGAGAAGTCAAAAAGCTAGTCGAATTTTAAATAAGATGGGATACCAGACTATTAATGTCAAAGGTGGAATGGCTGCTTGGACGGGGCCGGTCAGTCAAGCTAATACTTAGGAGGATGATGACAATGACAACAATTATGATTATCGGTGGTGTAGCTGGGGGTATGTCGGCTGCGACACGTTTGAGACGATTGATGGAAGATGCTCATATTATTGTGGTGGACAAAGGCCCTTATGTTTCTTTTGCCAATTGCGGGCTACCTTTTCACTTATCTGGAGAGATTAGTAGCCGTGATAAACTCTTAGTTCAAAGTGCCGAAGGCTTGACGAATCGATTTGGCTTAGATGTGCGTCCCGAAACTGAGGCGCTGGCTATTGACCTTAAGGGCAAGCAAGTCACTTTAAAGCATGATGGAAAAGTTTACCAAGAAAGCTATGATCAGCTAATTCTATCACCGGGAGCCAAGCCTTTTATTCCTAAGATGGAGGGATTAGAGCAGGCTCGAAATGTTTATACTTTGCGTAATATTCCTGACTTAGATCATATTATGACAGCCTTAGCAGATAAGGATGAGGGGATGGTTACCATCATAGGAGCAGGATTCATCGGACTTGAAATGGCAGAAGCATTGACAAAGAGAGGCTTTCAAGTCACCTTAGTGGAAAAAGCACCACATGTGCTACCGCCTTTAGATCAAGAAATGGCAAGTTTCATTCAAGAAGCATTGAGTCGCAATGGCGTTAAGGTTGTGACAGGACAGTCGGCTAAAGCTTTTAAAGATCAAGGGAAATTGATCATTTTAGAGGATGGCAGTCACCTTCAGTCGGATTTGACCATCTTATCGGTTGGTGTGGAGCCTGAAAACACCTTGGCTAAAGAGGCGGGGTTGGAATTGGGGCTAAGAGGGGGAATAGTAGTAAATCACAATTACCAAACCAGTCAAAAAGACATTTATGCTGTTGGGGATGCGATTATAGTAAAGCAGGAACTAACTGGTCAAGATGCTTTGATTTCTTTAGCTAGTCCAGCTAACCGACAGGGTCGACAAGTAGCAGATGTTATTGCTGGCTTAGCAAGGCCAAATAGAGGCAGTATCGGTACGGCTATTGTCCGTGTCTTTGATTTATCTGCTGCTTCAACTGGTTTGAGTGAGCGACTTGCTCAACAGAATTTTGATGACGTGGCTGTGGTTCATGTTCGTGGAAATGATCATGCCAGCTATTTTCCAGGTGCAAGTCCTATCACTCTAAAACTGATTTTCAATGCTAAAACAGGTGCCCTTTACGGAGCACAAGCAGTTGGGGCCAAAGGTATTGATAAACGCATTGATGTCTTAGCAACAGCTATTAAGGCAGGCTTAACCGTTGCTGATTTGCCAGAACTGGAGCTGACTTATGCCCCGCTATTTGGATCTGCCAAAGATCCTGTCAATATGGTAGGATATGCGGCCATGAATGTGATGGAAGGACTTAGCCGCTCCATTCAATGGTATCAGCTTCAAGATGAATTAGCATCAGGTAAGGTATTGTTAGATGTCAGAACAGATCAAGAGGCTGCACAAGCTCCTTTTGAGGGAGCTCTAACTATTCCGCTAGATGACTTAAGACAAAGAATGGATGAGCTTGATAAGAGCAAAACTTACATTGTGAGTTGTTACAGTGGCTTAAGATCCTATTTGGCAGAGCGACTTCTAAGACAGGCAGGTTTTGATGTTGTTAATTTAGATGGCGCTTATGCCTTATATCGCAGCGTTTATCCAGAAAGGTTTAACTAAAATGAAAACAATCAAAATGACAGCTTTTGAAAAGAGCTGTGAGAAAGAAACTCTATCGATTATTGATGTGAGAGAAGCAGATGAATATGCCTTAGGCCATGTTCCAGGTGCTACTAATATGCCCTTATCTCGGTTTTTACAGGAATATCAGTCTTTAGATAGAACGGTTAAGCATTATATGATTTGTCAATCCGGAGCACGCTCGAATCAAGCAGCAGTTTTCTTAAATGAAAAAGGCTATCAGGTTATCAATGTCCAAGGTGGAACCTCTGCTTGGACTAAAGCGTTGGAAAGGTGAATTTAGAAAGCTTGCTTTGGGCAGGCTTTTTTTATTTTTGAAATAAAAAATTCATTAGTCGTCATTTATCGCTTGAAATAATCATTTTAAGGTTATATAATATATCATATAAAATAAATAGTATATCATAATAAAGGCGGTGACCCTTATCCAATTAAGTAAAAGACAAGAAGCTATTATTGACATCGTTAAGGAAAATGAGCCGATAACTGGCGAGCACATTGCCGATATGTTAGAGGTAACTCGGGCGACCCTACGCTCAGATTTGGTGGTTTTGACTATGCTTGGGATATTAGATGCCAAGCCCAAGGTTGGTTACTGCTATCAGGGAGAAGGAATACTACCAGCTAGCCAGTCGACAATCCGAAACACACGGGTATCTGATGTTATGGGAGTTCCTCTCATAGCCTATCAAGAAGACTCGGTTTATGACGTCATTGTCAGCATCTTTATGGAAGACAGTGGAGGCGTTTTCATTTTAGATAAGGACCATTACCTTTGCGGTATTGTCTCTCGAAAAGATTTGCTCAAAGTCGCTATTGGTGGAGGTGATTTGAATAAAATGCCTGTAGGGATGATTATGACCAGAATGCCAAATTTAACGACGGTTATGGAGTCTGATTTAGTGGTCGATGCAGCTGAGCAGTTGGTCAACCGAGAGGTTGACAGTTTACCTGTAGTACGACTGGACAAACAAGACCCCATGAAAATGACGGTGGTTGGCAAGTTGTCAAAAACAATCATGACACGTCTGTTTTTGGAATTGTAGGAGGGCTATTGACATGGAAGATCAATTATCCATTTTTATCATCTCGGATTCACTAGGTGAAACAGCAAGAGCCCTTGCTAAGGCTTGTATTTACCAATTTCCCAACCACGATCATTGGGACTTCAGGCGGTTTTCTTACATTAACAGCAAGGAACTCTTAGACAAGGTTTTTGAAGAGGCTAGCCAACAGACAGCCTTTATGATGCTAAGTCTTGTCGACGAAGAGCTGACCAACTATGCTGAAAAAAGGTGTCAAGCAGAAGGATTTGCCTATGTTGATTTGTTAACCAATGTGATTAAAACCATGGCTGACCTTTCTGGGGACAAGCCTTTAGGGCAACCTGGTATGCTGCGTAAGCTAGACAACCAGTACTTTAACCGAGTCGATGCTATCGAGTTTGCGGTTAAATATGACGATGGCAAGGATCCAAGAGGCATTTTAAAAGCAGATGTGGTTATCTTGGGAGTATCACGGACCTCAAAGACACCTCTTAGCATGTATTTGGCAGATAAACAAATCAAGGTGGTCAATATTCCCTTGATTCCTGAGGTGCCTATTCCTAAAGAGCTACGCGAGATACCAGCTAAGCGAATTATCGGCTTAACCAATTCACCTGAGAAATTGAATCATATTCGCAGCGAACGCCTTAAAGCGCTAGGGGTTTCAAGCGCAGCGAATTATGCTAAAATGGAGCGCATTTTGAGCGAGTTAGACTACGCTGATCGGGTGATGAAGGACTTGAAATGTCCAGTAATTAATGTGGCCCATAAAGCCATTGAAGAAACAGCAACAATTATTATTGATATTTTGAAATCAAACGGTCTAAGGACCGTCAAAGATTATGACATGTAATTAAGGGGGCAATATCATGGAAATGACATTTGTGTATCGTTTTGACCAAGGCGACAAGAGTATGCGTTCTTTACTTGGAGGTAAGGGAGCCAATTTGGCAGAGATGACGGCTATTGGCTTGCCTGTGCCACAAGGGTTTACAATCACCACAGAAGCCTGTAAGGATTATTATGCCAAAGATGAACAGATGAGCGAGCTTCTTTTGGAGCAGATTGATCAGGCTGTCAAGGACTTGGAAGAGTTGCAGGGCAAGGTGCTAGGAAGTGATCAAAACCCGCTGTTAGTTTCTGTTAGGTCAGGTGCAGTCTTTTCGATGCCTGGAATGATGGACACGATTTTAAATCTAGGGCTTAATGACAAGAGTGTGCTAGGACTCGTATCTGCGACAAACAATCCACGCTTTGCCTATGATAGCTACCGCCGTTTTATCCAAATGTTTGCAGATGTGGCGATGGGAGTTCCTAAATACAAATTTGAGATGGTTCTTGATCGGATCAAAGAAGCCAAAGGGTACCAATTTGATACGGATTTGACCACAGACGATTTGATGGGGATTGTCGAGGAGTACAAGTCTATCTACCTAAGTGAAATTGGCAAGGCTTTTCCTCAGGATCCTAAAGAACAACTCTTGCTATCGGTTGAAGCTGTTTTTCGCTCATGGCACAATCCAAGAGCAAAAGTTTATAGACAGTTAAATGACATTTCAGATACACTGGGGACAGCTGTTAACATTCAAACGATGGTCTTTGGTAATATGGGGCAAGACAGCGGAACAGGGGTTGCCTTTACTCGAAATCCTTCAACTGGAGACCATCAATTGTTTGGCGAATACCTGATCAACGCTCAAGGTGAAGATGTGGTCGCAGGGATTCGTACCCCACAAAACATTAGCTGTCTACAAGAAGATATGCCAGCTATCTATGACCAATTTTTAAAGATTACACAGTTGCTCGAAAAGCATTACAAGGACATGCAAGACGTTGAGTTTACTGTTGAAAAAGGCAAGCTCTACATGCTTCAGACCCGAAATGGGAAGCGTACTGCTAAAGCAGCCATTAAAATTGCAGTAGATTTGGTCAATGAGGGGTTAATCTCCAAAGAAGAAGCCATTATGAGGATTGCGCCAAATCAACTAGACCAGCTCTTGCACCCAACATTTGATGAGAAGGCTTGTCAAGAGGCAACCTTGTTAGCTAAAGGGCTACCAGCATCTCCTGGAGCAGCATCAGGTCGAGTTTATTTCCACGCCGATGATGTTGTTCAACATGCTAAATCAGGAGAAGCGACATTATTAGTGCGACAAGAAACCTCTCCAGAAGACATCGAAGGCATGGTAAGTTCGTCAGGAATCTTGACTGCTAGAGGTGGAATGACCTCACATGCAGCCGTTGTAGCTAGAGGTATGGGCAAGACCTGTGTTGCAGGATGTAGCCAGCTAAGGGTTGATGAGGCTGCAAAGACCATTGAAGTCAACGGCATGGTTATTAAAGAAGGTGACTATCTATCTATTGACGGCAGTAATGGAAGCGTTTACTTAGGTGAAATTGCCATGACTTCTGTCCAGGTGGATCAAGATTATAAGACCTTTATGGATTGGGTTGATGAAGCGCGTGATATCATGGTCAGAAGTAATGCCGATAACCCACGTGATGCACAAAAAGCCATTGAGTTTGGAGCGGAAGGAATCGGCTTGTGTCGTACTGAGCACATGTTCTTTGAAGAAGATCGTATTCCAGCTGTTCGTGAGATGATTTTGGCAGACAGCAAAGAAGCCCGTGTCGTGGCACTTGAAAAACTGTTACCTTTCCAACGTGACGACTTTTATAATATTTTCAAAGTTCTAGACGGAAAAGGTTGCAATATCCGCCTATTAGACCCACCACTCCATGAATTTTTACCACAAGAAGCAGCTGCCATAGAAGCTCTGGCTAGTCAATTGTCTGTATCTGTGGCACATTTGAACAAACGCATTGTGGACTTGGCAGAATTCAATCCAATGCTTGGTCACCGAGGATGCCGTTTGGCAGTAACCTATCCTGAAATTTACCAAATGCAAGCAAGAGCCATTGCTCAAGGAGCTATCCAAGCCATGCAAGAAGGCATTTCCGTTAAGGTTGAAATCATGGTGCCTCTTATTGGAACTGTCAAGGAATTGGCGCTCTTGAGACCGTTGATTGATGATACTGTACAGGCTGAACTGGCTCAGGCAGGGCTTGAGATGGATTATACAATTGGGACAATGATTGAAATCCCAAGAGCTTGTGTCACAGCAGATGAGATTGCCCAACATGCTGATTTCTTCAGTTTTGGTACAAATGATTTGACGCAAATGGGCTTTGGTTTTTCTCGTGATGACGCAGGTAAGTTTTTAGGAGACTATGTAGACCAAGGTATTTTAGAGAAAGATCCTTTCCAAACCCTAGACCAAAAAGGTATTGGCAGGTTATTAGGTATGGCAGTAGAATTGGGACGTTCTGCTAAACCAGACCTCAAACTAGGTATCTGTGGAGAGCACGGCGGTGACCCAGCATCTATTGAATTTTGTTACCGCCAAGGCTTAGACTATGTTTCTTGCTCGCCGTTTAGAGTACCTCTGGCAAGATTATCCGCCGCTCAAGCAAGCATCAAAAAACAAGGCAAAGCCTCATAATCACTAGACCCCATTAATAAGACTCCCCAAAGCTATTGCACCAAGCAAGCTAGGGGAGTTTTTTGTGCCTAGAGCTGGCGGACTTGGTGGCTATACTGTGGTAAATGCGTGCAATTGTGGTATAATAATTTAGACTATGTCAAATTGATATCATGGCTATCTTAGATAGTTATTGAGGCAAATTACTTGCTGATAATCAATTTAATAAACCACTATATCTTGGATGGGAGAATTCATGAAAATTTCTGAAGAAGAAGTTCGCCACGTGGCGACTTTATCAAAACTATCGTTTTCAGAAAGTGAAACAACAGAATTTGCAACGAGTCTATCAAAAATCGTTGACATGGTTGAATTGCTTAATGAAGTTGATACAGAAGGTGTTGCTATTACAACAACAATGGCCGATAAAAAAAACATCATGCGAGCTGATGTTGCTGAGCCAGGAACAGACCGTGATTTGCTCTTTAAAAATGTTTTGGAAAAAGAAAATCATTTTATCAAAGTGCCAGCTATTCTAGATGATGGAGGAGATGCCTAATGTCACTTAACCAAAAAACAATAGAAGAACTGCACCAACTCCTTGTAGCCAAGGAAATTTCTGCAACCGAGTTAACCAAGGCCACTCTTGAGGATATCAAATCCCGCGAAGAAGCTATTGGCTCTTTTATTACGATTGCTGAAGACGCAGCGCTCAAACAAGCAGCGGACATTGATGCTAAGGGCATCGATGCTGAGAACCTCATGTCAGGGATACCTCTAGCAGTCAAGGATAACATTTCGACAAAAGGGATTTTGACCACAGCAGCATCAAAAATGCTATATAACTATGAGCCTATTTTTGATGCGACAGCTGTTGCCAATGCCTATGCTAAAGACATGGTTGTAATCGGAAAAACCAATATGGATGAGTTTGCCATGGGTGGTTCGACAGAGACGTCTTACTTTAAAACAACTCATAACGCATGGGACCAAAGTAAGGTTCCAGGTGGCTCATCAGGTGGTTCAGCCACAGCTGTTGCCTCAGGACAAGTACGTCTGTCCTTGGGTTCAGACACGGGTGGCTCTATCCGACAACCGGCTGCCTTTAATGGTGTGGTAGGACTTAAGCCGACCTATGGAGCAGTATCTCGCTTTGGTTTGATAGCCTTTGGCAGTTCGCTTGACCAAATTGGGCCATTTGCCCCAACGGTTAAGGAAAACGCTCAACTGCTCAATGTCATTGCTAGCAGTGACACCAAAGACGCTACCTCAGCTCCAGTGCAGATTGCTGATTACACGTCAAAAATCGGTCAAGATATCAAAGGCATTAAAATCGCTCTGCCAAAAGAATACTTGGGTGAAGGAATTGATCCAAAAATCAAAGAAACCATCTTAGACGCAGCCAAGCAATTTGAAAAAATGGGTGCCATTGTAGAGGAAGTAAGCCTTCCGCACAGTAAATATGGTGTGGCAGTTTACTATATTATAGCTTCTTCAGAAGCCTCTTCTAACTTGCAACGTTTTGATGGCATTCGCTATGGTTTTAGAGCAGAAGATGCCAATAATTTGGATGACATTTATGTCAAGACCCGTAGCCAAGGCTTTGGGGATGAGGTTAAGCGCCGTATCATGCTAGGAACCTTTAGTTTGTCATCTGGTTATTACGACGCCTACTTCAAAAAAGCAGGTAAAGTCCGTACCTTAATCATTCAGGATTTTGAAAATGTCTTTGCAGACTATGACCTTATTTTAGGTCCAACAACGCCAACGCCTGCTTTTGGCCTAGAAACGCTTAACCATGACCCTGTTGCCATGTATTTAGCTGATTTGTTGACCATTCCTGTTAACTTGGCAGGCTTACCAGGGATTTCGATTCCTGCGGGATTTGTAGATGGCTTGCCTGTTGGCTTGCAGCTAATCGGACCAAAATATTCTGAAGAAACCATTTACCAAGCTGCTGCAGCCTTTGAAGCTGTTACAGATTACCACAAGCAACAACCGATTATTTTTGGAGGTGACAAGTAATGAATTTTGAAACCATTATTGGGCTTGAAGTCCATGTCGAGTTGAATACCAATTCAAAGATTTTCTCACCTTCATCAGCCCACTTTGGCGAAGACCCAAATGCTAACACCAATGTGATTGATTGGTCTTTCCCGGGAGTGCTTCCTGTTATTAACAAGGGAGTGATTGATGCAGGGATTAAAGCGGCCCTAGCCTTGAACATGGCTATCCACAAAAACATGCATTTTGACCGCAAAAACTATTTTTATCCTGATAACCCTAAGGCCTATCAAATTTCACAATTTGACGAGCCAATTGGTTACAATGGCTGGATTGATATTACCCTCGAAGACGGCTCAACCAAGAAAATCCGTATCGAGCGTGCCCACTTAGAAGAAGATGCGGGTAAAAACACTCACGGGACAGATGGTTATTCTTATGTTGACCTCAACCGTCAAGGGGTTCCCCTTATCGAGATTGTTTCCGAAGCAGACATGCGTTCTCCCGAGGAGGCTTATGCTTACCTTACTGCCCTTAAAGAAATCATCCAATACACAGGCATATCGGATGTCAAAATGGAAGAAGGGTCTATGCGTGTAGACGCCAACATCTCACTACGTCCTTACGGTCAAGAGAAGTTTGGAACCAAAACAGAATTGAAAAACCTAAACTCGTTTTCAAATGTTCGCAAAGGGCTTGAATTTGAAGTAGAGCGTCAGGCAAAAATCTTACGCTCAGGTGGTGTGATTCGCCAAGAAACTCGCCGTTACGATGAGGCCAACAAAGGCACCATCTTGATGCGTGTCAAAGAGGGTGCGGCAGACTATCGCTATTTCCCAGAACCAGACCTACCATTATTTGAAATTGATGATGCTTGGATTGACGACATGCGAGCTGAATTACCAGAGTTTCCAAAGGATCGTCGTGCGCGCTACGTCGCTGAGTTGGGGCTATCAGACTATGACGCAGCTCAATTAACAGCAACCAAAGCTCTTTCAGATTTCTTTGAAAAAGTAGTAGCCCTCGGAGGAGATGCCAAGCAAGTCTCAAACTGGCTACAAGGTGAGGTTGCTCAGTTCTTAAACGCTGAATCAAAAACAATCGACCAGATTGCTTTAACCCCTGAAAACCTAGTAGAGATGATTGCGATTATTGCTGATGGCACGATTTCATCTAAGATTGCCAAAAAAGTCTTTGTTCACTTGGCAAAACAGGGTGGCTCAGCGCGTGCCTATGTTGAAAAAGCAGGGCTCGTTCAAATCTCTGATCCAGAGGTCTTGATTCCAATCATTCATCAAGTATTTGCTGATAACGAAGCAGCTGTCGCTGACTTCAAATCTGGAAAACGCAATGCTGACAAAGCCTTTACTGGTTTCTTGATGAAAGCGACGAAAGGTCAAGCAAATCCACAAGTTGCTCAAAAACTATTGGCACAAGAGCTAAAAGGGCTTTTAGAGTAATCTAAGCCTGGCACTAGTGTCACTACAAACAAAACAAGGAGACTCGTATGATTTGGTCATTAATTGTCGGAGCTATCATTGGTATGATAGCAGGTAAAATCACCGAAAAAAGCAACTCTATGGGGTGCTTTACCAATATTGCTGCAGGGCTTATTGGCTCAGCGATTGGTCAACAACTGTTCGGCTATTGGGGTCCTCAACTAGCTGATATGGCAATCTTCCCATCTATTTTGGGAGCAGCTATTGTGATTATTGTTGCATCTGCTATTTTTGGCAGAAATTAACACAAGATGTTGACATAAAAACCTTTAGAGAAGAACTCTAAAGGTTTTTATGCACTATTCAGCTAAAACAATCATTTATTAGAAGTGGACATTGTGGTTCGAGACTGATAATGGCTTTCTTTTTATAGTTGTGATAAGATTTAAGGTGTATGAAGAGGTTTTTCGGGAACGAAACAGCGAAAGAAACCTGTTTTTGCAAGTGTTTTCGTTTAATGCTATAATGATAAGAAGACTTTGGAGGTTAAAATGACAAAAACAAGACTATATATTGCTAGACATGGCAAAACAATGTTTAACACCATTGGTCGTGCGCAAGGTTGGAGTGACACCCCTCTCACCACCAAAGGCGAAGAAGGCATTCGCGAGTTGGGCTTGGGGCTAAAAAAAGCAGGTCTGTCATTTAAATCAGCATTTTCAAGTGATTCGGGTCGTACCATGCAGACAATGGAGATTATACTGCGAGAGTCGGAACATCGATTCATCCCTTACACGAGAGATAAGCGCATCAGAGAATGGTGTTTTGGTAGCCTAGACGGCGCCTATGATTCTGAGTTGTTTTTAGGGGTTTTACCACGGACAAAAGCGTTCCAAAATAGAGACAACATCCGAGATGTCCCTTATCCAGAGCTTGCCCAGAGCATCGTTGATGTTGATACAGCAAATTGGGCTGAACCATGGGACGTGTTGCGCAAGCGCATTTATGAGGGTTTTGAAGACATTGCCTTGTCTCTTCAAAATTCAGGCGGAGGCAATGCCATTGTAGTCAGTCACGGGATGACCATTGGAACCTTTGTTTGGTTGATTGATCCAAATTACGACAAACAATACATTGATAACGGCAGTGTGACGGTTGTTGAATTTGAAGATGGTCAGTTTACCATAAAAGCCGTTGGGGACATGAGTTACCGTTATCAAGGTAGGGAGATTATTGAGTCAATAGCAGATGAAAAATAAAGGATTAAAACTACTACTACAAGGACTTGTTGTCTTATTATTTGTGTCAGGAATCTATTTATTTGTCGCGCCAGAAAGGCCTGCCGCAAAACCAATCACAAAGGCCAAGCCAAGGCAGACCAAAGTGGCAAAAAAAGCCAAAGCCATTGATCGTTTGCCAGATGTGTCTATCGATGATTGGCAACTGGTCTTAGTCAATCGCGACAATACAATAGAAGAAATTTCTCCTGAATTAGCTGATATCAATGGCATTTCTGTTGATAAGCGTATCGAACAAGACGCAGCAGATTTTCTCGCTGCTGCTCAAACGGTGGACCCACAAGAACATTTGATTTCTGGCTACCGATCAGTCGCCTATCAAGAACAACTCTATCAGACTTATATCGATAGAGAGCTTGCGAGTAATCCCAACCTGACCAAAGAAGAAGCTGAAAAGCAGGTGCAAACCTACTCTCAGCCACCAGGAGCCAGTGAACACCACACGGGTCTTGCCATTGATATGAGCAATGTTGACAGCCTCAACGCTAGTGATCCAGCTGTGGCTAAGGAAATCGAGCGCTTGGCACCTCAATTTGGGTTTGTGCTACGTTTCCCAAAAGGTAAAAAAGAAGTCACCGGAGTTGATTACGAGGATTGGCATTACCGCTATGTGGGCAAGGCATCTGCCAAGTACATGGTTGACAACAATCTCACATTAGAAGAGTACGTCGAGCAGTTAAAGGAGAACAAATGAGAAGCCGACTTAAATTATCTTATTTTTTAGGGCTTATGTTCTTCTTTGTTGTCATGATTTTAGCTCCCTTGATTGCCAACGCTAGACCCCTTGTAGCCAACCAAGACATAAAGGTCGGTTATTCTGAAGCGGCTTTCACCGCATTATTAAGCAAAGAGGTTAAGCCACTCGCACAAGCATACGGCATTAAGCCGTCTGTTTTGATGGGACAGGTTATTTTGGAGACAAACTATGGCAAAACCTTGCTCGCATCTAGGTACCATAACCTTTTGACCCTCCCGGCAAGACCTGGTCAAGCTTCAGTGGTTTTGAGGCGGCACAAGGACTCTACTCGGCAAGAAGCTTTTGCGGTATACCGAAATAGAGACGCTGCGCTCAGAGATTATTTGCTGTCATTGCGCCTAGGAAAAGGCGATAACAAAAAACTCTATCAGCACTTAGCAAGAGAAAAAAATTACAAAAAAGCAGCTAATGCTCTGCAAACCTATCGTTATCCAGAAGACACGACTTACGCAAACCGATTGATTCAGGTCATTGAATCAGAAGGGCTAACACGGTACGATTCAAAAAATTAGCACTCTTAAACAAAGAGTGCTAATTTTTTGAGTTTTTCCCTTGACATGTGTCTGTGAAAGGGTATAATAGAATTATCAGTTAGCAGTCTTACACATAGAGTGCTAAAAGAAAGGGAGTGATGAGTTTGTGATTACAGAACGTCAAAACGATATTTTGAACCTAATTGTGGAGCTGTTTACGCAGACTCACGAACCAGTAGGCTCAAAAGCCCTGCAATCACTAATTGCTTCTAGTAGTGCAACGATTAGAAATGATATGGCAAAGCTTGAGAAAATGGGACTTCTCGAAAAAGCCCACACCTCAAGTGGACGTATGCCCAGCCCGGCAGGGTTCAAATATTTTGTAGAACATTCTCTTGATTTGGATAGTATTGATGAGCAAGATGTATATCAGCTGATCAAAGCCTTTGATTTTGAGGCCTTCAAATTAGAGGATATCTTGCTAAAGGCGGGTCGTATCTTGTCAGAGATGACAGGCTATACAGCTGTTATTTTGGATGTTGAGCCTGCTAGACAAAAACTGACTGGTTTTGATATTGTTCAACTGTCTAATCACGACGCTCTAGCTGTCCTCAACATGGACGGTTCAAAACCCCTTACCGTACAATTTGCGGTCCCTAAAAACTTTTTGAGTCGTGATTTATTGGCTCTAAAAGCCATCGTTGATGAGCGGTTAATTGGACGAGCGGTAATTGACATCCACTACAAATTGCGAACAGAAATTCCGCAGATTGTCCAAAAATATTTCACCGTGACAGATAACGTCTTAGATTTATTCGAATATCTCTTTGAGGGGCTCTTTCGAGAAACGGTTTTTGTATCAGGAAAAGTTGCTTCCCTAGATTATGCAGGGTTAGCAACCTATCAATTTCTTGACGACGAAGAGCGCTTAGCTTTGTCCATCAGACAAAGCATGTCTGAAAACGAGATGGCAACTGTACGAGTGGCAGATAGCAGTGAGTCGGCCTTAGCAAATGTCACCTTGCTGACCTATAAGTTTTTAATCCCTTATCGTGGATTTGGTCTATTAAGTTTGATTGGTCCAATTGATATGGATTATCGTCGCAGTGTCAGCTTGATCAATGTTATCGGGCGTATTTTAGCTATCAAGCTAAGGGATTACTACCGCTACCTTAACAGTAATCATTATGAGGTTCACTAATGATTTAACCTCATGGTCACAATATATCAGAAAGAGGTAACATCTTGTCGAAAAAACATGAAGATGATTTAAACAAAGAAACCCTTCACGAAGAAACAGTTTCTGAAACAGTAGCATCAACTGGGGAAACCGTTAGTGAAGCACCAGAAAAAACAGAATTAGAATTAGCAGTTGAGCGTGCCGAAGAATTTGAAAACAAATACCTTCGAGCGCATGCTGAAATGCAAAACATTCAGCGCCGTTCAAACGAAGAGCGCCAAAGCTTGCAACGCTATCGCTCACAGGATTTGGCTAAAAAAATCTTGCCAAGTTTAGATAACCTAGAGCGAGCGCTAGCCGTTGAAGGTTTGACAGAAGATGTCAAAAAAGGCTTAGAAATGGTACGAGAAAGCTTAATTCAAGCCCTCAAAGAAGAAGGCATCGAAGAAGTAGCTATGGAAACCTTTGACCATAATTTGCATATGGCTGTTCAAACCTTGCCAGCAGATGATGACCATCCAGCAGATAGCATCGCAGAAGTTTTCCAAAAAGGCTACAAGTTGCATGAGCGTCTTTTGAGACCAGCTATGGTGGTGGTTTACAACTAGGGCAGCATCAGACAATCATGGTTTGAGGCTAAGATCACATCCCTTTGACATCTGATTAGAACTAACCATTTCATAAAAATGGTCCGAAATGACCTAAAACTATAAACACGAAATAACTTAAAAGCGAAAGGCTTGTCACCATGGTGGCGGTCTAACAAGATATGCATTATAAAAAACGAATATAAAGAGGAAATAAATATGTCTAAAATTATCGGTATTGACTTAGGAACAACTAACTCAGCAGTAGCAGTTCTTGAAGGAACAGAATCAAAAATCATTGCAAACCCAGAAGGTAATCGCACAACTCCTTCAGTAGTGTCATTTAAAAATGGTGAAATCATTGTTGGTGACGCAGCAAAACGCCAAGCAGTTACAAACCCAGATACAATCATTTCTATTAAATCAAAAATGGGAACTTCTGAAAAAGTTGCTGCAAACGGTAAAGAATACACACCACAAGAAATCTCAGCAATGATTCTTCAATACTTGAAAGGCTATGCGGAAGATTATCTTGGTGAAAAAGTAACCAAAGCTGTTATCACAGTTCCAGCTTACTTTAACGACGCACAACGTCAAGCAACAAAAGATGCAGGTAAAATTGCAGGTCTTGAAGTTGAACGTATCGTTAACGAGCCAACAGCAGCAGCGCTTGCTTATGGCATGGACAAAACAGACAAAGACGAAAAAATCTTGGTATTTGACCTTGGTGGTGGTACCTTTGACGTGTCAATCCTTGAATTAGGTGACGGTGTCTTTGATGTTCTTGCAACTGCAGGGGACAACAAACTTGGTGGTGACGACTTCGACCAAAAAATCATTGATTTCTTAGTTGCAGAATTCAAGAAAGAAAACGGTATCGACCTTTCTCAAGATAAAATGGCTCTTCAACGCTTGAAAGATGCGGCTGAAAAAGCTAAAAAAGACCTTTCAGGTGTGACTCAAACACAAATTTCATTGCCATTTATTACTGCTGGTAGCGCAGGCCCTCTTCACTTAGAAATGAGCTTGTCTCGTGCTAAATTTGATGACTTGACACGTGATCTTGTGGAACGTACAAAAACACCAGTTCGTCAAGCCCTTTCAGATGCAGGCTTGTCATTGTCAGAAATTGACGAAGTTATCCTTGTTGGTGGATCAACACGTATCCCAGCTGTTGTTGAAGCGGTTAAGGCTGAAACAGGTAAAGAACCAAATAAATCAGTTAACCCTGACGAAGTTGTAGCGATGGGTGCAGCTATCCAAGGTGGTGTCATCACTGGTGATGTTAAAGACGTTGTTCTTCTAGACGTGACACCATTGTCACTTGGTATCGAAACAATGGGTGGTGTCTTTACCAAATTGATTGAGCGCAACACAACTATTCCAACATCTAAATCACAAGTCTTCTCAACAGCAGCAGACAACCAACCAGCCGTTGATATTCACGTTCTTCAAGGGGAACGCCCAATGGCAGCAGATAATAAAACTCTTGGACGTTTCCAATTGACTGATATCCCAGCTGCTCCTCGTGGTATTCCACAAATCGAAGTGACATTTGACATCGATAAAAACGGTATCGTTTCTGTAAAAGCTAAAGACCTTGGTACACAAAAAGAACAACACATCGTTATCAAGTCTAATGACGGTCTTAGCGAAGAAGAAATCGACCGCATGATGAAAGACGCAGAAGCAAACGCAGAAGCTGATGCAAAACGTAAAGAAGAAGTTGACCTTAAAAACGAAGTTGACCAAGCTATCTTTGCAACTGAAAAAACCATCAAAGAAACTGAAGGCAAAGGTTTTGACACTGAGCGTGACGCTGCACAATCAGCTCTTGACGAGCTTAAAGCAGCCCAAGAAGCTGGCAACCTTGATGACATGAAAGCGAAACTTGAAGCTCTTAACGAAAAAGCTCAAGCACTAGCTGTTAAAATGTATGAACAAGCTGCAGCAGCACAGCAAGCTGCTCAAGGCGCTGAAGGCGACCAAGCAGCTGACTCATCACAAGGTGATGATGTTGTTGATGGCGAATTCACTGAAAAATAACATTAAGATGCAAAGACCGTTACATCGAAACGAGCGTCCTAGCTCCTAAGCAGAAAGCCAGAGGTTGACTCCCAACCTCTGTTTTTCGCTAACAATGACCAGCTAACGGTAACTCAAAGAAACGAAACCTCTATTATATTGTTTTCGTTGACTAATTTTACAGAAAGGAATACAAGTGTTCGCAACCGAACACGGGCTAAGAACACAAGCAATTTTTTTGCTTGTGTTGGCTTAATGCCCTTTGTATCTTGATTTATGAACAATACAGAATTTTATGACCGTCTGGGGGTATCTAAGGATGCCTCTCAAGACCAAATCAAAAAAGCTTACCGCAAAATGTCTAAGAAATACCATCCAGACATTAACAAAGAAGCAGGTGCCGAACAAAAATACAAGGATGTCCAAGAAGCTTACGAAACCTTGAGTGATTCTCAAAAGCGTGCAGCTTATGACCAATATGGCGCAGCCGGAGCTCAAGGTGGCTTTGGCGGTGGTGCCGGCGGTTTTGGTGGCTTTGATGGAGCTGGCTTTGGCGGTTTTGAAGACATCTTTTCTAGCTTCTTTGGTGGAGGCGGTGGTATGCGAAACCCCAATGCCCCTCGCCAAGGAGACGATTTGCAGTACCGTGTCAACCTGTCTTTTGAAGAAGCTGTTTTCGGTGTTGAAAAAGAGGTCAGCTATCACCGTGAAGCGACTTGTTCGACCTGTTCGGGGTCAGGCGCTAAGCCAGGCACTAGTCCAATTACCTGCCGTAAATGTCATGGGTCAGGTGCTATCACTGTTGATACCCAAACCCCTCTTGGCATGATGCGTCGCCAAGTAACCTGTGACGTTTGTCATGGTAGTGGTCAAGAAATCACAGACCCATGCCAAACTTGTCATGGTAGTGGTCACGAAAAGAAAAAACACACAGTATCTGTTAAAATCCCTGCCGGTGTAGAAACAGGGCAACAAATTCGCTTGCAGGGTCAGGGAGAAGCTGGATTTAATGGTGGGCCTTATGGTGACTTGTTTGTCATTTTAAATGTTTTGCCAAGCAAAAAGTTTGAACGTAATGGTTCAACCATTTATTATAGCCTCAACATTTCCTTTGTCCAAGCAGCACTAGGAGATACGGTGGATATTCCAACCGTTCATGGCGATGTTGAAATGTCCATCCCAGCAGGTACTCAAACAGGGAAAATTTTCCGACTCAAAGGAAAAGGGGCTCCAAAACTTCGCGGTGGCGGACAAGGAGATCAACATGTTACGGTAACTGTTGTGACACCTACTAAGTTAAACGATCAGCAAAAAGAAGCCCTTAAGGCCTTTGCCCACGCTGGTGGTGAAAAATTGCATCAACCAAAGAAAAAAGGTTTCTTTGACAAGGTCAAAGATGCCCTAGAAGATATTTAATAACACGTTGTCAAAGGTTAGCTTATGCTAGCCTTTTTTTGAGCTGTTAAGCACAGAAAAACTCCTAAACCAAATGATTTTTTAAAAAATAAGGCTATTTTTTCATTTTTTTCTTGCGCAATTCATCATTCTGTTGTAATATAGTGTCATAATTAATTTGATTATCAAATCATTTCACTATGAAATGATTTTAATGTCAAATAAATTGTCAGAAAAGAGGACAGACATGACATTTCAAAATATCATTTTTAGTGTTGAGGATGATCTTGCAACTGTGACCTTGAATCGCCCTGAAGTCTCTAACGGGTTTAACATTCCAACGTGTTTAGAGCTGTTAGAAGCGATTAAGCGCGTTAGTGAGGATGCCTCTATTCGCTTTTTAATGATACAGGCAAAAGGAAAGGTTTTTTCAGTTGGGGGTGACCTGACTGAGATGCAAGCTGCTGTTGAAAGAGATGACGTGCAATCCTTGGTTAAGATTGCTGAGCTTGTTCAAGAGATTTCATTTGCCATTAAACAGTTACCAAAACCCGTCATTTTATGTGCGGATGGTGCTGTGGCTGGCGCAGCATTTAATATGGCGCTAGCGGTAGATTTTTGCATCGCAAGTTTTCAAACCAAGTTCATTCAAGCCTTTGTTAATGTTGGTTTAGCACCAGATGCTGGAGGGTTATTTTTACTGACACGTGCTGTTGGGTTAAACCGTGCGACGCATCTCGTGATGACCGCAGAAGGCGTTACAGCCGAGAAAGGCTTGGAAGATGGCTTTGTCTACCGAGCTGTTGAGTCAGATAAGTTAGAAAAAACTTGCCTGCAACTCTTAAAACGGTTAAGACGAGGATCGTCAAATTCTTATGCTGGGATGAAGGCCTTAGTTTGGCAGAGCTTTTTCAAAGGTTGGGAAGACTATGCGCACAAAGAACTTCAAATCCAAGAAGAGTTAGCTTTTAAGGAAGATTTTAAAGAAGGTGTCAGAGCCTATGCTGAAAGACGACGACCAAACTTTCAGGGGAAGTAAACAGGTTTGTTTGCAAAATGCTTTGATGTTTGATATGATTTGACTATCAAAGCTTATTGCTAGGAGGTGTTTACTTGGAATATCAAAAGATTAACCAGTATTTAGTTGATATTTTCAACAGGATTTTGGTCATTGAAGAAATGAGTTTAAAGACGAGTCAATTTAACGATGTCTCGTTAAAAGAAATGCACACTATTGAAATTATTGGTGATTATGATCATGTGACGCCAAGCGACATTGCTAGAGAACTCATGGTAACATTAGGGACTGTAACCACTAGTTTGAACAAACTAGAGGCCAAAGGCTACATCAAACGCACCAGATCAAATTCAGACCGCAGAGTTGTCTATTTGTCTCTGACTAAAAAAGGCAGACTCTTAGACCGCCTACATGCTAAATTTCATAAAAACATGGTAGGTCATGTGCTGGCTGATATGACGGAAGCGGAGATGAAAGCTCTGATGGGTGGTCTTGGCAAACTACACCGATTTTTGGAGGATTTGATTTAATGGTTTTTTCAAAAATCAGTCACGTTGCCCACTATGCCCCAAAACAGGTTGTGACAAATGATGACCTGTCACACATCATGGATACCAATCATGACTGGATTTCATCACGAACAGGGATTGAAGAGCGGCGCATTTCTAAAAATGAGCAAACCAGTGATTTAGCCATACGAGTGGCAGAGCAGTTGTTGACCCAGTCGGGACAGACAGCAGAGGCGATTGATTTTATTATCGTGGCGACCATTAGCCCTGATTCTAGTATGCCATCAACAGCTGCCAAGGTGCAAGGAGCCCTGGGGGCTCATCGCGCCTTTGCCTTTGACTTAACTGCTGCATGTAGTGGTTTTGTCTTTGCCTTGGCAACGGCAGATAAGCTTATCTCTTCAGGTACTTATCAAAGGGGCATCGTCATTGGAGCTGAGACCTTGTCCAAGGTCTTAGATTGGTCTGATAGAGGGACTGCAGTTCTATTTGGTGACGGAGCTGGTGGTGTGCTTTTAGAGGCTACCAATGACAAGCACTTTTTAGTGGAGTCCCTGCACACCGATGGGGCTAGAGGTCTCGCCTTAACATCTGGTCAAACCAAACTAGCCTCCCCTTTTTCTGATGAGCAAGAAGAGATAAGCCCTTTTATTCAAATGGACGGGCGAGCGATATTTGATTTTGCCGTCAGAGATGTCACTCAGAGTATTTTAGATGCTATTACAGAGTCAGGTCTTGCCAAAGACGATTTAGACTATTTGTTGTTGCATCAGGCTAATCGTCGCATTTTAGACAAAATGGCTAAAAAAATGAGCATGCCGAGGGAAAAGTTCCTAGAAAACATGATGTTTTACGGAAACACTAGCGCAGCTAGTATTCCTATATTGCTATCAGAAGCCGTTCAAAAAGGCCAACTAAGGCTAGGTTCTGGTCAGCATATTTTATTGTCAGGCTTCGGTGGAGGTTTGACATGGGGCAGTCTAATTGTTAAAATCTAGTTATATTATGTGCTTGGCGCATTTATAAAAAATTATATTTTTTAAGGAGAAATAAAAATGGCAGTATTTGAAAAGGTACAAGAAATTATCGTTGAAGAACTTGGTAAAGATGTTGAAGAAGTGAAATTAGAAACAACTTTTGACGACCTAGATGCAGATTCATTGGACGTGTTCCAAGTGATTTCAGAAATCGAAGATGCCTTTGATATCCAAATCGAAACAGAAGAAGGTTTAAACACTGTCGGCGATTTGGTTTCTTACGTTGAAGGCAAAATCAAATAAGGCCTGAAAAAAACGTATGAAGCGCTTAGTGATTAACGCACCTGCTTGGCTATTGTTAGCCTAGGCAGTAAGTAGCTCATAAGTATTAGTCAAACCACTAGGGTGAGACTAGATCCATTAAGAGGTCTAGCTCGCTCTTTCTTCTTGCTAAGATAGTTTGATTATCAAATTATTCTCCTTATCGCTCACATAGAAGGTTATTATGAAAACACGTATTACAGAATTACTTAATATTGAATACCCCATTTTCCAAGGAGGCATGGCCTGGGTGGCTGATGGTGATTTGGCAGGTGCGGTCTCAAACGCTGGAGGCCTTGGGATTATTGGCGGAGGAAATGCCCCAAAATCCGTTGTCAAAGCTAACATTGACCGAGTTAAAGCCATTACGACGAAACCGTTTGGGGTCAACATCATGCTCTTATCTCCTTTTGCAGATGACATAGTTGACTTGGTCATTGAAGAAGGCGTCAAGGTGGTCACAACAGGTGCTGGAAATCCAGGGAAATACATGGAACGTTTGCACGCGGCTGGTATTATTGTTATTCCTGTAGTGCCAAGTGTGGCTCTGGCAAAGCGCATGGAAAAACTAGGTGTTGATGCCATTATTACCGAAGGGATGGAAGCTGGAGGTCATATTGGTAAATTAACAACCATGACTTTGGTCAGACAAGTCATCGAAGCAGTATCGATTCCTGTCATTGCCGCTGGAGGAATTGCAGATGGTCGTGGTGCCGCTGCCGCCTTTATGCTAGGAGCTGAGGCTGTCCAAGTAGGCACTCGATTTGCAGTGGCCAAAGAATCTAACGCGCATCAAAATTTCAAAGACAAAATTTTGAAGGCAAAAGATATTGACACCGTCATATCTGCTCAAGTTGTGGGGCATCCTGTGCGCTCCATTAAAAACAAGCTGACCTCAGCTTATGCAAAAGCAGAAAAAGAATTTCTAACCGATCAAAAAACCGCTGATGACATTGAAGAAATGGGAGCTGGCTCCTTGCGAAACGCAGTTGTAGATGGTGATGTGGTTAACGGGTCTGTGATGGCTGGGCAAATTGCTGGCCTAATCAAGGCTGAAGAAACGTGCGATGTGATTTTGCGCGATATCTACTACGGTGCAGCAGACATCATTCAAAAAGAAGCCAAGCGTTGGCAAGATGTCTTATCAGACTAAGAAATAATTGAGGACAAGTATGGCTAAAACAGCTTTTTTATTCGCTGGTCAAGGCGCTCAAACAGTAGGCATGACGAGAGATTTGTACGATAACTTTTCTGTTGTACGAGAAACGTTTTCACAGGCTAGTCAAATCCTGGGCTATGATTTACGACACTTGATTGACACTGAACCAGAAAAATTACACCAAACAGCCTACACTCAACCAGCTATTCTGACCAGTTCAGTTGCCATTTATCGCCTGTTAAAAGAGCATCAAAAGACACCAGATATGGTGGCTGGGCTTTCTTTGGGGGAATATTCGGCATTGGTAGCATCAGAAGCTATTTCCTTTGAGGATGCTTTACGACTAGTGGCAAAAAGAGGTCAGTTTATGGCAGAAGCCACCCCAGCTGGTTCAGGTAAAATGGTGGCAGTTATGAATACTGATGCCCAACTCATCGAGCAGGTCTGCCAAGAAGCTTCCGAAAAAGGAGTGGTATCTCCAGCCAACTACAACACACCAGGACAAATTGTCATTGGAGGAGAGACAGAGGCAGTCAATAGAGCTGTTGAGCTCCTAAAAGCCAAAGGCGTCAAACGTTTGATTGCCCTTAATGTGTCTGGTCCATTTCATACGGCTCTTTTAGAAAGTGCCAGTCAAAAATTAGCTGTCGAGCTAACCAAGGTCACTTTTAGCCCGTTTGCCATTCCTTTGGTCGGCAATACTGAAGCTAAGGTCATGGAACATGATCGTATTGCGGATCTATTAGTGAGGCAAGTCATGGAACCTGTTCGCTTTTATGATAGCGTTGCGACCTTGAAAAATAAGGGTGTTGAGCGCATGGTTGAAATTGGACCTGGAAAAGTATTGACAGGATTTGTTAAAAAAATTGATAAGGCTCTGCCTTGCCAAAGTATTGAAGATATGGCAAGTTTACGCTTGTTTTTGGAAAAGTAGAAAGGAACCGTCATGGAAATTAAAGGAAAAAATGTATTTATCACAGGATCGTCGCGAGGAATTGGCCTTGCCATTGCCCATCAATTTGCACGTTTAGGGGCAAATGTTGTTTTAAACGGTCGCTCAGCGATTTCTGAGGAGTTACTAGCTTCTTTTAAGGAGTATGGTGTCAAGGTTATTGCGATTTTAGGTGACGTGTCAGATCATACGGATGCCAAACGCATGATTAGCCAAGCTACTGAAGCCCTTGGTTCTGTTGATGTTTTGATCAATAATGCAGGCATTACAAATGATAAACTGATGCTCAAAATGACCGAAGAAGATTTCGAGCGCGTCTTGAAGATTAATCTGACAGGGGCTTTTAACATGACCCAGTCTGTCTTAAAAGCGATGATAAAAGCGCGTCAAGGTGCAATCATTAATATCTCTAGTGTAGTTGGTCTAGCAGGTAATGTTGGCCAAGCCAACTATGCCGCTTCTAAGGCAGGATTGATTGGATTTACCAAATCAGTTGCTCGTGAAGTGGCTGCGCGTGGCATTTGTGTCAATGCTATTGCACCAGGATTTATTGAATCCGACATGACAGGGGCAGTTTCTGAAAAAATGCAAGAACAGATTCTCAGTCAAATCCCAATGAAGCGTATCGGCAAAGCACAAGAAGTTGCACAGGTAGCAAGTTTCTTGGCTGGACAAGATTACATCACAGGTCAGGTGTTAGCCATTGATGGCGGCATGACCATGCAATAAGATAGAGGTGCTAAAATGACAGTTAATAGAGTAGTTGTAACAGGTTATGGCCTAACATCCCCGATTGGTCACACGCCAGAAGCTTTCTGGTCACATTTAAAAACAGGAAAAATTGGTATTGGTCCGATTACAAAATTTGACACCGCTGATTATGCAGTCAAAAATGCTGCTGAAATCCAAGATTTTCCATTTGACAAATACTTTGTCAAAAAAGATCTTAATCGTTATGACATGTATTCGCTATATGCTTTGTATGCCTCTTTAGAGGCTGTTCAGCATGCAGGTTTAGACATCGACGCCATTGATTCAGATCGCTTTGGTGTGATTGTAGCGTCAGGTATTGGAGGGATTCAAGAAATTGAAGAACAAGTCATCCGCTTGCATGAAAAAGGACCAAAGCGTGTTAAGCCAATGACATTGCCAAAGGCTCTGCCGAATATGGCAGCAGGGAACGTGGCGATGGCCTTAAAGGCTCAAGGCGTCTGCAAATCAATCAATACAGCTTGTGCCTCATCTAATGACGCTATTGGCAATGCCTTTCGTGCCATCAAATTTGGCTTGCAAGACATCATGATGGTGGGTGGTGCGGAGGCAGCTATCACAAAATTTGCCATTGCTGGTTTCCAAAGTTTAACAGCTCTCTCAACCACACAAGACCCTACTCGAAGCTCAATTCCATTTGACAAAGATAGAAACGGCTTCATTATGGGAGAAGGTTCAGGTATGCTAGTATTGGAAAGTTTAGAGCATGCCAAACAGCGTGGTGCTACTATTCTTGCTGAAATTGTTGGCTATGGTAGTACCTGTGACGCATACCACATGACCTCGCCACATCCAGAAGGATTAGGAGCACGCAAGGCCATTAACCTAGCTTTGAAAGAAGCAAGCATCGATGCCAGTGATGTGGGCTATGTTAATGCGCACGGCACCTCAACCTTGGCTAATGAAAAAGGCGAAAGCCAGGCTATTGTAGCAGTTCTTGGCAAGGATGTTCCTGTTTCATCAACCAAATCATTTACAGGTCACTTGCTCGGAGCAGCGGGTGCCATTGAGGCGATTGCAACTATCGAGGCTATTCGCCATCGTTATGTGCCAATGACAGCAGGAACCCAAGTATTATCAGAAGACATCGAAGCCAATGTCATTTTTGGTCAAGGGCAAGAAGCAGATATTCATTATGCGATTTCAAATACATTTGGTTTTGGAGGACATAATGCTGTACTAGCCTTTAAGCGTTGGGAGGATTAGCGTGACAACTCGGGATGTACAAGATTTTATAGCATATATAAATGGTTTAGAAGGTTGCGATTCAACCACTAAGACAGACATCATTGCCTTATATATGAAACAGAAACCTTGCGAGGAAGATTGCTACGCAGCATCTGAACCAATGACGACTGATTTTTTTGACGAAAAATCACCCTTAGATGATGAGTTTAGAGGAACCATGTTAGATTTTGACGATTGGGAGGTTTGAGTTTGGAGATAACACACATAAAGGATTTGATGGCACAGTTTGATGCCTCAAGTCTCAAAGAATTCTCATTTAAATCAAGTGAGGGAGAATTATCGTTCAGCAAGAACGAGTACCATGCAAAAGCTCCGGCTTCCTACCAGGAAAGTCAGTCAGAGCCAGAGAATTCTTCACAAGCCACCCCTATTCAAGAACCTGTTTTAAGCAAACAGACAGAACCCCTTGATGAGCAAGCACCCGAGCCAGTACTCGAGGCTGAGGGAGACTTGGTCAAAAGCCCTCTGGTCGGAGTTGCTTATTTGGCAGCGAGTCCTGATAGTGCCAACTTTGTTTCTGTTGGCGATACGGTGAAAAAGGGTCAGACTTTATTAATTATTGAGGCGATGAAAGTCATGAATGAGGTGCCAGCTCCGTCTGACGGCGTGGTCACTGAAATCTTAGTAGATAATGAAACGGTCATCGAGTTTGGACAAGGATTGGTACGAATCAAATGATAGAGATAACAGATATTCAAGCAGCCCTTCCTCATCGCTACCCCATGCTACTTGTTGACCGAGTGCTGGAAGTATCAGAGGATCGCATTGTTGCGCTAAAAAATGTAACGATTAATGAACCCTTCTTCAACGGGCATTTCCCTCAATACCCTGTCATGCCAGGGGTCTTAATTATGGAGGCTTTAGCCCAAACGGCAGGAGTTTTGGAATTATCAAAAGAAGAAAACAAAGGGAAACTAGTGTTTTATGCTGGCATGGATAAGGTCAAATTCAAAAAGCAAGTGGTCCCAGGTGATCAATTAGTGATGACTGCTACCTTTATCAAGCGCCGAGGAAGCATGGCAGTTGTTGAAGCAAAGGCAGAAGTCGATGGCAAATTAGCAGCTAGTGGGATATTAACCTTTGCTTTTGGTCAGTAGACAACTCATATTCTGTGGAGGAAGAAAACTTTATGTTTAACAAAATCTTAATTGCCAATCGTGGTGAAATAGCCGTGCGGATTATCCGTGCCGCTCGAGAACTGGGCATTTCCACAGTTGCTGTCTATTCCGAGGCTGACAAAGAAGCCCTGCACACGATATTGGCTGACGAGGCGGTTTGTATTGGACCAGCTAGGTCAAAAGAATCTTACCTCAATATGAATTCGGTGTTATCAGCGGCTGTTGTCACAGGGGCTCAGGCCATCCATCCTGGATTTGGTTTTTTGAGTGAAAACTCAAAATTTGCAACCATGTGCGAAGAAATGAACATTAAATTCATAGGCCCTTCGGCATCAGTAATGGACAAGATGGGAGATAAAATCAATGCCCGATCAGAAATGATCAAGGCTGGTGTGCCTGTTATTCCAGGATCAGATGGGGAGGTTTACAGCGTCAAGGAAGCCTTGGACATAGCTGATCGTATCGGCTATCCTGTCATGCTAAAAGCCTCTGCTGGGGGCGGAGGCAAAGGGATTCGAAAAGTAACCTCTAAAGATGACCTAGAAGCGGCCTTTAATGCCGCTAGCCAAGAGGCACGAGGAGCATTTGGCAATGGGGCCATGTACCTCGAAAAAGTAATTTATCCAGCTAGACATATCGAAGTCCAGATTTTAGGCGATAGTCAGGGCACAATCATCCACCTTGGAGAGAGAGATTGTTCCTTGCAGCGAAATAATCAAAAGGTGTTAGAAGAAAGCCCATCTATCGCTATTGGCAATACTTTACGCAGTCAAATGGGAGAAGCAGCTGTGCGTGCGGCTAAGGCTGTGTCATATGAAAATGCAGGGACGATTGAGTTTTTGCTAGACGAAGCCAGTGGAGACTTTTACTTCATGGAAATGAACACACGCGTCCAGGTCGAACATCCTGTAACGGAGTTTGTGACAGGAATTGACATTGTCAAAGAACAACTCAGAATTGCAGCAGGCTTGCCTTTATCAGTTGCCCAGGATGACATCACAATCACAGGACATGCGATTGAGTGTCGTATCAATGCTGAGAACCCTTCTTTTAACTTTGCACCAAGTCCTGGAACAATCACAGATTTGTATTTTCCAAGCGGCGGCGTAGGGTTACGGGTGGATTCTGCGGTTTACAGCGGTTACACGATTCCTCCTTATTATGACAGCATGATTGCTAAAATCATTGTGCATGGGGAGAATCGCTTTGACGCTTTGATGAAAATGCAACGAGCCTTGTTTGAATTAGAAATTGAAGGGATCATGACCAACAGTGATTTTCAAATGGACTTGATTTCAAACAAGCAAGTCATAGCGGGTGATTACGATACTTCCTTTTTGATGGAAACCTTTTTACCCAACTATAATGAAGAGTAGGAGGCAGTATGGCCTTATTTAGCAAAAAAGACAAATACATCCGTATTACCCCAAACAATTCTTTGAGGGGGTCAGTCAGCCATAACGTGCCAGAGGTTCCAGATGAACTCTTTGCCAAGTGCCCTGCTTGCAAGCACATGATTTACAAAAAAGATTTAGGGTTAGCTAAGATTTGTCCGACCTGTTCTTATAATTTTAGGATTTCTGCTAAGGAACGCTTGGCACTGACGGTAGATGAAGGATCGTTTCAAGAATATTTCACAGATATTGAAACCACAGATCCGCTAAATTTCCCAGGCTATCTAGACAAATTGGCTAAGGCCAAGGCTGCAACGGGGCTAGACGAGGCAGTTTTGACAGGCAAGGCCCTTATTAAACAGCAAGCCGTAGCCTTAGGCATTATGGATTCGCACTTTATCATGGCTAGTATGGGGACGGTAGTTGGTGAAAAGCTAACGCGCTTATTTGAGTTAGCTACTCAAGAAAAGCTACCAGTTGTTATTTTTACAGCCTCAGGAGGCGCCAGGATGCAAGAAGGCATCATGAGCCTTATGCAAATGGCCAAGGTGTCAGCAGCTGTAAAACGGCATTCTAATGCTGGCTTGTTTTACTTGACCATTTTGACGGACCCAACAACTGGTGGGGTGACGGCTAGTTTTGCCATGGAGGGTGATATTATTATTGCGGAGCCACAATCCTTAGTGGGATTTGCAGGGCGCCGTGTCATCGAAACGACTGTTCGGCAAAATCTTCCAGATGATTTTCAAAAAGCAGAATTTCTCAAAGACCATGGTTTTGTGGATGCCATTGTTAAACGCACAGACTTACGAGATAAGATTGCCTATTTAGTGGCTTTTCATGGGAGGAAATCATGACAGATGTCGCACGAGTATTAAAAGAAGCACGCGACCAAGGGCGTCTAACGGCTTTGGATTATGCTGATCTGATTTTTGATGATTTTATGGAGTTGCATGGAGATCGTCACTTTGCAGATGATGGGGCTGCTGTCGGAGGTATTGCTTACCTTGGTAACCAGGCAGTTACTGTTATTGGCATCCAAAAAGGAAAGAACCTTCAGGATAATTTGGCTAGGAATTTTGGTCAACCTAATCCCGAAGGATATCGTAAAGCCTTACGCTTGATGAAACAGGCAGAAAAATTTGGTCGACCAGTCATTACCTTTATCAATACCGCAGGCGCTTATCCAGGAATTGGAGCTGAAGAGAGAGGTCAGGGCGAGGCAATCGCTAGAAACCTCATGGACATGAGTGATTTAAAGGTCCCTATTATCGCCATTATTATTGGTGAAGGAGGGTCAGGTGGTGCTTTGGCACTTGCAGTGGCTGACCAGGTTTGGATGCTAGAGAACACGATTTATGCTGTTCTTAGCCCAGAAGGCTTTGCCTCGATTTTATGGAAGGATGGCTCTAGAGCGACCGAAGCAGCAGAGCTGATGAAAATAACAGCAGGTCAGCTCTATCACATGGGCGTTATCGACCGCATTATTCCTGAGCGAGGTTATTTTTCAAGTGAAATCATTACCATGATGAAGTCACAGCTTATCAAAGAAATCAAAGCCTTGCAAGCCAAGTCAGAAACAGAGCTACTAGCAGATCGCTATCAGCGTTTTCGAAACTATTAAAAAAATCCTCCTGAGAGGATTTTTTTGTTGTTGAAAATTTTTATTTTGGAGTGATGATTTCAACGCCTCTCATGTATGGGCGAAGCGCTTCAGGAATAGTGACAGAGCCATCTTCATTTTGATAATTTTCCAAGATTGCTGCCACTGTGCGACCAACAGCCAAGCCAGAACCATTTAAGGTGTGAAGCAGTTTGACCTTGCCATCAGCCTCATCACGGTAGCGGATTTGAGCGCGACGTGCTTGGAAATCTTCGGTATTTGAACAGCTAGAGATTTCACGATAAGTGTTTTGAGCAGGAATCCAAACTTCTAGGTCATAGGTCTTAGCTGCTGAGAAGCCCATGTCCCCAGTACAAAGAGTAATGACACGGTATGGCAAGTTCAACTTTTGTAAAATGTTTTCAGCGTTGGCTGTCATTTTTTCCAATTCATCATAAGATTGCTCTGGCTTAGCAAATTTGACCATCTCAACTTTATGGAATTGATGGAGACGAATCAAACCGCGTGTATCACGGCCGGCAGATCCTGCCTCAGAACGAAATGATGGGCTCATAGCCGTAAATGAAATCGGTAATTCTTTGCCGTCAACAATCTCATCACGGTAAAAGTTAGTCAAAGGCACTTCAGCAGTTGGGATGAGCACAAAGTTTGTTCCGTCCAACTCAAAAGTATCTTCTTTGAATTTAGGGTATTGCCCTGTCCCAAACATTGACTCGTGGTTAACGATATAAGGAGGAATCATTTCTTGGTAGCCTTCTTTGATATGCTCATCAAGCATAAAGTTATAGACGGCACGCTCTAGTCTTGCTCCTAATTTTTTATAGAATAAGAAACGCGCTCCAGTTACTTTTGCCCCGCGTTCCCAGTCTAAAATGTCAAGGTCTTCTCCTAAATCCCAGTGAGCCTTGATGTCAAAATCAAACTGACGAGGAGTTCCCCAACGGCGAACTTCGACATTATCATCTTCGTCAGCTCCGATAGGCACAGAATCATGAGGTGTATTTGGCAAAACAGTGATAATATCGGTAACTTTTTGGTCAATATCTGCCAGATCAGCATCAATGGCCTTGATTTTGGCAGAAACAGCTTGCATGTCTGCGATTTGTTGGTCGGCATCTTCTTTTTGACGCTTAGCTTGTGCGATGGCAGCAGAAGCAATATTACGTTTAGCTTTGAGTTCTTCTGTTTCAACCAGCAAAGCACGGCGTTTTTCATCAAGTTCTCTAAGCGTTGCAAGGGTTTCAGCTGAAACCCCACGGTTTTTAAGTTTGTTTGCGATAGTGTCAAAGTCAGTACGAATACGTTTAAGATCTAACATAGGAGCTCCTTTTTTCTCATAATAATTATTGGGTCATCTCAAGTGTCTGTCACAACACGATTCGATGGAACTAAAAAAGCACAGATTATGATACTGCTGGAGCGCTTAGGCGCGGTTCCATCCAGCTTCACAATCTGTGCACTTAATTAGTATACAATTGAAACACGGTAGAATTTCATATCAGTACCCTATCTGTTCACAGCAACCACAGACTCTCTGAAAGGGTAAAAAATATTACTTATCCGTTAGGACTATTATAACAAAAATATTTTAAAAGTAAACGTAAAAATGAAGCCTCTCTAAATTATTGTCAGTAATCCGTATCCTGACTGATAGCATAGTGAAATAAAGAAAGTTATGGTAAACTAATACCATGTTTAAAAATAAAAAAATAACACAAAGCCACCACTATGGACTGGATTTGTTACGTATTATTGCGATGTTTATGATTGTCATCACGCATGTCCTCGGTAAGGGAGGCCTGCGCTCAACCGTTGAAGGACATACCGACCCCTACTTTATCACGACTTGGCTGATTCAGGTTATGGTCTATGGGGCTGTCAATTGTTATGCGCTGATGAGTGGTTATGTAGGTGTGCACTCGACTTTTAAATACTCCAAATTACTCGGTATCTGGCTTCAAGTTTTCTTTTATAGCTTTATGGTCACCTTGCTATTTGCTATTTTTGGCTTCCCGATTAGCATGGACAATTGGCGACAAGCGTTTTTCCCGATTGTAAGTGGTAATTATTGGTACATTACGGCCTATTTTGGCTTGCTGATTTTTATGCCGATTATCAATGGTGGCTTAAATGCCCTCACGACAAGCCAACTTAAACAGCTCAGCCTCTTGATTTTCACAGTCTTTTCAGTCATGCCAGCAGTGATGAATAACAGGGTACCCGAATTTTCGCTCAGCAAGGGCTTTGAAATGACTTGGCTGATTATTCTTTATATCATTGGGGCCTATCTAAAAAGAATAGATCTGACGATTTTTAAAGATAAGATACTAATAGCTGTTTACTTACTTTCAGTGGCAGTCACTTATCTCATGAAATTTGTGGTTGGTGACATTTGGTATTGGTACATTTCTCCTAGCTTGACGATTGGAGCGATAGCTTTATTTATTTTATTTGCCAAAATGACTATTTCTCCAACTACTCACCTAGCAAGTTTTATTAAGCTAGTTGCTCCAGCGACGTTAGGGGTTTATTTGGGACACTTGCATCCCTTATTGGTGAAATTTGTGATTCGAGACTTTGCAGAACCTTTGGTTAATAGTCCTATTATCCTATACCCTTTCTTAATCATATTGGTTAGCGTTGTGATTTATGGCTTGGCCTTTCTCGTGGAAAAAGCCAGAATAGCTTTCTTTAAGCAACTTGGCATTCCTCGTTGGTTGGGTTGGGTAGACCGTCACCTTCCGTTTGTATAAACAAAAAAAGCCAAGAGGCATGGGGCTTCACAAACCTTCAGCAGGTCAAGTGAGTACTCATAACTCTAGGCTTTTTGCTATTTACGAAATAGTTTTTTGATGATTAGTTGAATCAAGGTTGGTAATTTGACGACCTTGTCATTTCCGATATGGTCACGAGCAATTTTGAGAATTTTCCCAGAGTGTTTTGAGGCAAATAAAAACTTACCTTGAGGGGTCAAAATTTCAAAGTGACGACTGACCTTATGACGAGAAACGTTGGCACCAATTTGATTAATAGTGTTCCAAGGAATTTGGATGTAATCGTTAGGATTAGTGTCGTTGTAGAACTCAATCGCCTGATCACCAACGAGAAACTTACCAACTTTTCCTCCGATGCCTAAAAATGAGACACCAGGAACAGTGATAAAAACAGTTGTGTTTAATGATTGTACCATATTCTGATCCTTTGTCGTGATAACGGTTTTAGTTGAAAATAGCATAATGATAGAGAAAAAAGAAGTGGAAGCCCACTTCTTTTTCTGGTACTATTTGCGATTACATGATGTTTGCAAGGTGAGCAAGAATACCAATGACAAATAGTCCAAGGATCATGGCAATAGGAGATACTTTTTTCTTAAGTAACCACATACAAGTGAATGTTAACACAAGTCCCATAAGTCCTGGAATTAGCATATCCAAGTTTTGTTGGAAAGAAGTCACTTTCACTGGTGATTGTGACAAACCTTGACCAACTTGTTCAAAGGCTTGACGAACGCCTTCGCCGCCATCTGGCAACTTGTCCCAATGGATGTAGGCTTTTTCATCTAGTTGCACTTTTGATACATCAAAGGTAAATTTAATAGATACCCAACGCTGTACCAAAACAGCCAAGATAAACATCCCAAGGATAGAAGCTCCTTTAGTGATGTCTTGTAAGATACCACCAGACATGTCTTTTGTAATCTCTGAACCAGCTTTGTAACCAAATTCTTGAGTGTACCATAGGAAGCCCATACGGATAACGTTCCAAGCTACGAAGAAAATGATTGGACCTAAAACATTTCCAGAAAGAGCTAGTGAAGCACCAAGTGCACCAAGGATTGGGCGCAATGTAAACCAGAAGACTGGGTCTCCGATACCAGCAAGAGGTCCCATCATACCAATCTTAACCCCTTGGATAGCGGCATCTTCGATTGGAGCACCATTGGCACGTTCTTCTTCCAAAGCAAGGGTAACACCCATGATTGGAGCAGCAACATAAGGATGCGTGTTAAAGAATTCTAAGTGACGCTCAAGAGCGGCAGCGCGATCTTCTTTTGAGGTGTAAAGTCTTTTGATTGCAGGAATTAGAGCATAAGCCCAACCTAAGTTTTGCATACGTTCATAGTTCCAAGAACCTTGAAGGAAGGTTGAACGCAACCAAACTTTTTGACGATCAGCTTTTGTTAATTTAATTTGTTCAGTCATTGATCTTACCCCTTTCTAATAGTCTTCTAGGATGTCGCCGATAGGGTCACCTGAAGCTGAACCTACGCCACCGTTGCCCCCTTTTTTAGAAAGGTTTAGGTAGATGAAGGCCATAGCCACACCGATGATACCAAAAGCGATAAGTGTTAAGTCTAAAACAGCTGCAAGAGCAAATCCTAGGGCAAAGAATGGCCAAACTTCACGAGTAGCCATCATATTGATAACCATGGCATAACCAACAGCTACAACCATACCACCACCGATAGACATACCGTCTTTCAACCAATCAGGCATAGCATTTAGTACCGCTTGAACAGCCTCTGTTGGAATAGCAAGAAGAAGGGCTGCTGGAATAGCAATACGCAAACCTTGAAGAAGAAGAGCGAATAAGTGGTAGCGCTCAACAGCAGCAATGTTACCAGTTTTAGCAGATGTGTCTGCCCCATGTACAAGACCTACAGAAATGGTACGAACGATCATTGTAAGGAAAAGACCAGCAACGGCAAGAGGGATAGCAGTTGTTTGTGCCACACCAATAGCTTGACGAGAGAAATCTCCACCTTTAACAAGAATGATAGCAGCAGCAACAGAAGCAAGTGCAGCATCAGGTGCTACAGCAGCACCGATGTTAGCCCAACCAAGTGCGAGAAGTTGAAGTGATCCACCCAACATAACCCCTGCTTCTAAATGACCAGTCACAAGACCGATTAAGGTACATGCAACAAGTGGTTGGTGGAATTGGAATTGGTCAAGGATACCTTCAAGACCAGCAATGAAGGCAATGATAACGACCAAAACTGCAGAAATAATTGAAATATCTGACATGTTGTTATCCTTTCGAAGTATTGTGAATAGAGATGAAATGAGAAAAGATATTTTTCACCTCTTTTTGAGACATCAGGTAGTTGAATTTATTTAACATCAGCCTTTTTGATGAGCTCAAACAAGTTTTTCTTAGAGTCGTTTGGTACTTTACGAACGTCGAATTCAACGCCTAGGTCACGCAACTTTTCAAATGCAGCAACATCATCTTTGTCCATAGACAAAACATTGTTGACCATTGTTTTACCAGTTGAGTGAGCCATTGAACCGATGTTTAATTCAGTGATTTCAACGCCACCTTCAATTGCACGTAGTGCATCTTGAACAGTTTCAAAAAGAATAAGAGCGTGAGTATTGCCAAAACGAGGGTCTTTAGAAGCTTCAATCAATTTGTTGATTGGAACAACGTTAGCTTTGACCCCACCAGGAGCAGCTTGCTTGATGAGTTGTTTACGAAGGTCATCTTTAGCAACCATGTCTGAAGCAACGATGATACGATTTGCTTTAGAAGCTGGTGTCCATGCCGTAGCAACTTGACCATGAAGTAGACGCGTGTCAACACGAGCAAGGTTAATTTTTAATTTACCATCTCCGATGACAGTTCCTGCAGGGATTTCTCCTTGAAGTGCTGAAACAACTTTTTCTGTTGCTTCAGCAGCTTCAACGGGATTTAAGTCTTCAGGAAGGGCTTTGATACCGTCCTTAGATTCTTTAATAATATTTGCTGCAACTTGTTCAACCCCAGCACCAGCATCCATAAGACGCTCAGTGTAAGCTTGAATAAGCATTGGCAAGTTAAGACCTGTGATGATTGCCATTTTGCGGTCAGGATTTTCTCCTGCCACACGACTAGCTTGATTAAATGGAGACCCACTCCAAAGGTCAGCTAGCACAAGGATTTCATCATCAGCATCAAATTGAGCGATAGCATTGTTGAAGTGTGCATACAAATCATCAGGTCCTTCGTTTGGCATGAAAGTTACAACTTGAACTTTCTCTTGTTCACCAAAAATCATAGAACCAGATTGATGAATACCTTCAGCAAATTTACCGTGGCTGGCAATAATAATACCGATACCCATTCTTGTTCTTCCTCCTTATAAAATATTTTTCGCTGAAATGAAAAAGAATAATCTCCTTCCAAATAACTATTTGGCAATTCTTTTGCATTTAAACGAAATTCAAGAACGTCTCTATTTTAAAACGTTTTCACTAAAAAATCAAGCCCTTTCGGAAAAATATTCCAAAATATGAAAAAAATTTTCAGAATGCTATATTATATATGTAGAATAAGATCATTAAATCGATAATTATACTGTATAAAAAGAAAAAATGTGGAAAAAATGAAAAAGAAAAAAAATTTTTTCAGATTGAATAAGAGATAAGCTATGAAAAAACCACTATTAAATGATTAATAGTGGTTTCGTTTTGCTTTACAAGAAAAGCTCTTCTAACTTTCGAGCTACCCCATCTTCTTCGTTAGAGTAGGATAATTGTTGGTCAGCATAAGGCAATAAGATAGGACTTGCGTTCTTCATGGCATAGCCAGTGCCTGCAAAGGCGAGCATTTCAGTATCGTTGTGCTCATCGCCAAAAGCAATCAAATTGCTCTTATCTTGATTTAAAACACCTAAAAGATACTCTAGTGCGTAGGCTTTGTTGATGTTTTTAGGAGAGACTTCTAAAATATTGAGTGGTCCACCCCATGAGTCAACCTCAATTTCATCCTTGAAGAAGCTTTGCATGCTTTTTGCCAAAGCGTATTTATCTTCGTGATGGGTTTGTGTGAGCAAGGCGTTTGGATTTCGAGTGATTTTTGCAATTTCGAGTGCCATTTGTTGAGTGATTGCTTCCACACCAAAAAGCTGAGGGTTAATGGTCTCAGGTCTGTTCATGGTGATGTAGAAATTTTTTCGATATTCGCTAGCGATAAAATCCATCTGAAAATCATCTTGATGCTTCAACAATTCTAGCAGATAACGTTTGTCCAAGGTCACATTGTGCTCATAGGCCCATTTTTGTTCGGGCATATGTGTCAGAGAGCCGTTAAACGTAATAATTGGTGTGGTTAAGCCTAGCTGAAGGTAGTAGTCCAAGGCCATTCGGTAGGGTCTCCCAGTCGAGATGACAACCTGATGTCCCTTGTTCTGAACAGCTTTAATGGTTTTTTCAGTATACTCTGATATGGTATTATCTTGGCGTAGCAGAGTCCCATCTAAATCAATGGCAATTATTTTCTTAGTCATAGTTAGATTATACCACTTTACAATTCTAAAATAAATACATCGACTTAGAATATTGATTTTACAGTGTTTTTGATTTTGTTGTTTAGTTATAAAACGAAATAAAATCATTAAAAGTAATACTTAGTCGGGGAAAAGTCGGGGAATTATTTTACACTATTCATAAACATATCTGTAACATTCCCTGCGACTTCATCTTTGATATGCGTGTATTTGCTAGTCATATAACTTGTAGAGTGACCTAACGCCGCAGACATATGTTGTATCGGAACTCCAGCTATCTGTCCTTGTGTAGCAAAGAAGTGTCTCATCATGTGCGGGGTAAAGTAGACTTCGCATTTTTTGTTTACTTTTCCAAAAAGGTAGTAGATGTATTCGTTGTAGATTGGCTTGCCTGCGAGGGACGACTTTACTTTTTTATCGTCTCCTAAAAACAAAAAATCTGTTTTGTTTAAAATGCGATTGTGATTTAAAGCTATTTTTATAGATGTATCAATCGCTTTTTTTAATAAGCGTGATGTGTCGATATCTAAATACACATATCTTTCAGACGATGCTGTTTTTAGACCTCCTCCATTTTGCCTGGCCCTTGTTCTTGACTCGTCTATCTTTAAGACTGCGCGACCATCGTTGTTATAGGATATGCTACCTAGTTTTATACCTGCAACCTCACTTTTACGTAGTCCGAGGTAAGTTATCCTAACCATCACATAATCATAATCATCGAGCGTTTGCCTAGCAACTTTATCCCAAGCTTTGAACTCATCTATAGACCTGCGTTTGTCGATGGGTTTTATCTTACTAGTGCCAATATCGATAAACTCAATATTATTATCATCAAGCATTTTATTTTTGACAGCGTGATTTAACATGATGCTAAAAATGTCATGTAAGTGTTTTACTGTGCTTTTTGCATGTGTATTGAGTAAATCGTTGATATAGTTTTCGTAGTCTATGCGATTAATAGCGTCCATTTTTTTATTGCCGAATTTGGGGCCGATATGCTTGCTAAAGTTATTGATACGCTCTCTGTATGTGTCAGGAGACCACGATCCGGTCTTTAATCTGTTGTCCACATATATGTCCCAATACTCATTAACTGTCAGATTTTTATTATAGGCAAATTCATTGTTTTCTATTTTGTGTTCGATTTCAGCAAGTGCGATTCTTGCTTCCTGCAACGTTTTTAGATTGCTCTTAGTAGCTTCTCTTTTTTTGCCGTCTATCAAAAAGCTCCTACGGACATAGTAGCGCTTGCCTTTCTTTGTATCATAGGTGAAAATATTTGGGTATTTTGTTTTATTGTATTTCATTTTTAAATCCTTTCGTCATTTTGACTTTTGGACGAGGTCGTTTGAAAGGATGTTGGCATCACCTCCTAAAAATGATATAATTAAGTACAAGAAAACGAGCCATTTAATGCTTTTTTTCTTATGCAGTTTTGCCTCACGCTCAGACTCGCCAAAGTTTGAGAGCGTGGGGCTTTTTTATTTAAAGAAATTATTAACATTTACGTACTGAGCCTGCGTAAGCTTAGTTTTTAAGGTTTTAACTTCTCCGGTTTGTATATTTCTTAAGGCTACCGCTGCTTTTCCAGGTATTTCTTCAGAAGTGGTTGTGGCAGTAGTGTTAATGGTTCCTTTTTTCTTTCTAGCCCCACCAGCCATTCCACCGATAATGGTTCCAACACCTGGCGCCAAAACTGTACCTATTGCTGCCCCTCCTAGAACACTACCAGAACGCCCTTTTTGAGTAGTTTTCCCTTTTGTTACTGTTTTTTCAATAATTCGTGAACCATCAAATTGAAGGTTAACAAACTCATAAAGCTCAGGAGTTTCAGAATAAAAACCAATATAATATTTTCCATCTATGGTTTTTCGTATGGTCGTTGGTGCTCCTAGTCCTAAATTTAGGGCAGGGGGTAGAATTGTTTTGCTTTCTTGTGAGGCTTTTTTTCTTAGTTCGTTAGCTTTAATTGCACCCTCTTTAGCTTTCCCTACAGCTGTTATGGCAAATTCTTTTAACTTAGCTATATCCATGCTTGTCTCCTTAACTAATTAAAAACTCTAATTCTTTCTTGATCATCACTTCGTCAGCGATTGAGGTCAGTTCATACTTTTCCATGAATTGGATGTAGTTGAAATCCTCCATATTATCCCAATAGTATAGCTCTTCTTTTAAGAGATGGTGTATCATACATCTATCTGCTTGTAGCTCTGCTTTTTCTTTATTTAGTTTGTAATAACTCGCAGTATGTTCTCTATGTCCTAGTTCATGATAGATGACTTTGTGCTTGTATACGCCGTCAAGATAAGTGTCAATCGCAATGACGTTGTGTTTTTTATTAAACATTCCAGGGGTGTTTGTACCCCTACCGTCAAAGTACACTAAATCGATTCCTTTTTCCTGACAGACTGTTTCTGGTGTCATCATAGAGCTGTCCTCTCTATTTTCTATTTTTGATGCGCGTTTCCAATATAGATGTGATAAGATCTATATCCTCGTCGTTGAGTTCGTGGCCGTCGAAGAAGAAGGTTTCTTCTGCATCTTTTTTCAGATCAATTGCAGACGGGGTATGGCCACTTTGTGCAATCTTAGGATTATCTGTCCTGCCAAGTAAATAGTCGGTAGAAACATTAAAGTAGTTAGCTATTTTTTCTATTGGGTCTGTATTAGCCGTTTTTTTACTTTTTAAATTATAAATGTAGTTTTCACTCAGCCCTATATCAGTTGCGACCTTTTGGAGAGATACTCCTCTTTTTTTAGCTAAGGCTTCAATTCTTGAATACACCTCAAACATTGTCATATCAACCTTTCTGAAAGTATGACAAAAAATATTTAACTTTTTCGAGTAAAAACTATTGACTTAGTTCACACGATAGAGTAAAATAGTTTTTGTAAGATAGTTAGTAAAAAACGAAGTTAAACTTTTTACAAATCTTTTTTAAAGTAGTTGGGGAACTGCGCAATATAAAAGAGTTATAAAGGTTATAACTAGGTTTTTCTTATGCCTTCATTTTACATTAACGTGTAAAATAAGTCAACACAAAAATGTTATTTTTTACTAACTTTCTTACTTACAAAAATAAAACACCACCTAGCTGCTATCTAGATGGTGCTACGGAAATTATTCTGCTCAAACTAATAGCAGTAGTCAACAACACTTCGCCGGTATCGTCCCCGGCACTGGAGTAGAAAATGATTCTCGATTTTGATTTCCTATTCTTCGTCGCTTTTGCGAGCGACAGCCAGTTTGCAATTTCTGTGGTCGTCCGGCCAGGACGCCAATGAAGATATAGGAACCCCTATTGAATCTTGCTAGTCAAGTGCGGTAGGCAAAAGGAAAACCTACAAACGAATCCATCTTCTACTGAGACACAGTCTCCTTCAAAAACTCGGACAAATAATACGTCCTCCTTTCATATAAAGGGTACCTACATTATATATTTGTAAGTCAAAAAATCAAGATGGATACTGTTTAAATTGAGCAGAATAACGTTTCCGTTAAGTTGTTTTAAATAAATCTACTTACTAGAAAGGAGTCTAACGCATGTCAGACAACACAGTCGCTGTTGAAAAAATTAAGAAGTATCTGCTTGACAACAAGCTAAAACAAGTTGACTTAGCGGTTACCTATAATAAAGAACCGCAAGATGTGGCGAATATCTTAGCTGGAAGAAAAAAAGATCCAGCATCAAATCGTTTTGTCTTGAAAGTTATTTCAGATTTAAAAATTAGATAGAAGAGAATTATATGAACCAATTGCTTAACGCAATACTAGAAAGGAACCTTATGACAGACGCAGAAAAACAAAACTATGATGCCCTTTTCATTAACATTTTTGAACGTTTAGAAAAACTGGAGGAAGGCTATGATTTTAGCTCCGTAGTTACAACTACGGAGGTCCAAAATAGCGGCGGTGTTCAATATCGTGAATGCCAAGAAGACGGAACTGTAGTCAAAACAGTATCCAAGAGGAGCTTAGGCTACTGATGATTACAACAAAAAAAGTCCGACGGCAATCGGACTCAAAACAAATAATATTTACTTAAATTATAACACAAAGGAGAAAGTTATGGACAAAATTTTGATAAGTTTGTCCGACTGGATAAGAGACACCATAGAAAAAACAGTTAACAATTTAGTCCAAATGAAATTAGACGAACTCAACGCCGAGTTATGGACAAGAGAAAAAGTAGCAGACAGGCTTAACATGAGCCCTGGCACTTTTGACAAATACTACAGATACGACAAAAATTTTCCAAAGGAATTGCCAGCTGTCCGTTGGAAAAAAGCTGAAATAATCGCATGGCTAAATAATAAATGAGACTTTTGGACGAGGTCGATCAGGAGAATAACATGAACAAACTAGAAATATTTTTATTAGCAACAACAATTATCTTAGCAATCATTGCTAGGGTGCAACACGAAATCATTAGAAAGCATAACTCGGTGGAAAACAGAAAGAAAATCTTCAGGGAAGTGGCTTTAGAAAACAGCAAGAAATGGAGTGCAGAACGTTATGTCTAAATGGGAATTACAAAAACAACTACTGGAAAATGCGACAGATTTTGAGAGCACAGTTGAGGCTTTACTTGACTTAAACGAGTCTGGCGAAATATCTGATCTGGAACTCTTACTGAATTTAAAGGATAAATTCAGAAGCTATTCCAAAGAAAAAATACGTATCCTTAATGAAATTCTCAAGCTAGGAGGCGCAGAATGATGACAACTTTTGAAAAGATTATTAAGAACCTTAATCGGATTGAGGGGGAGTTAGTTAAACCTGAAGCTGAAAGACGAGATAGCTTACCTATCCTATCTGCTCAGTTGAGTGCTATCAAGCAAGATTTAAAATTGATGCTTTGGATTGAACTACCGACGTTAAACGACGGAGAAAAATATGAAGCTCTTTATCAAGGGAATGATTTTAAATTCAGTGAAACTTTCTTAGAGCGCCAAGCGACGAGAAAAGCCTTTTGGAGACGATTAGCTAAAGAAACTTTTAAAGAGGATCAGGATAAGAGGAACTTTGTTAAGTTGGCTGAGAAAGAATTTAAAGATGCAACTTTGTCATGGCAAGAATTTTTGTGGGGTAAAAAAGAATGAATATATTTCTAAAATTCATCGATGAAACCCGAGCTGGTCTAAATGATATTTTACAAAAAAAGGGCTCTCTTGTTCCCAAAGCCAAGCCTTGGCAGACGCAGTTTTTATACTAACAGCTTTAAAACAAGTAATTGAGGAGAGAAAATGAACTATTTAGAATATGCACTAGCTTATCTTGAACGTGAGTTAGAAATTATTGATAACGAAGTTATTGAAGTTGAGCTGCCTGACGGAGATTGGGAATTTGTACCTAACCCATGCTACGAGGAAGGCTTGCATGACAGTCCCTATTATCGTAGCCAGGTTGCTAAAGACATTCTTGATATTAAAGGACTTTTGGGGAGGTGAGGCTATTGATTGCATTAAAAAAGACGGCTTAGGAAACCGTCAACAATTATACACACTTAAATTATAACACAGAAAGAGAGAAACACAATGATTGAAGTAACTTTTAAAGCAGAGAGCATGGCAGGTGTTTTTGATGCTATGCGTGAAGCTCTGGATATGCCGAAGACAGTAACCAAGGATGTTGTTGAAGAAAAATCAGCCCCTGAAAAGAAAGAAGAATCTGCAACTTTGACATTAGCTGATATCAAGAAAATGGCTAAAGCCAAGGTTGAAGAAGGGAAGTCAAAGGACATCAAGGAAGTCTTGAAAGAGATGGACGTCGCAAAAGTCGGCGAACTTGAAGAAAACCAGTTTGCGGAGTTTGTTGAGAAGTTGGAGGCTCTCTAATGCCAGTAGAAAATCACGCACTACTGTCTGCCTCTAGTGCTCACAGATGGCTCTATTGCCCTATGCTGCCGAGGCTTGAAGCAGGCTATTCTAGCCGGGATACAGTATATACCAAAGAGGGCACAAACGCCCATGAGCTTTCAGAAATCAAACTGATGTACAAGTCTGGTAAAATCACCAAGCGTAAATTTAATGCACTGATTAAGTCTTTTAAGGAAAACTCAGACTTCTACAACGAAGAGATGGAAGAAATGACGGAGCTTTACACAGATATTGTTATGGAGCACCTAAATGCTTATGAGGATGCCGAAATTGAACTTGAAAAACGGGTTGATTTTAGCGATTGGGTTCCTGGCGGTTTTGGGACTTCAGATGTTGTCATTTTAGCGGATGGAGTCATTGAAATTATTGATCTTAAGTATGGTAAAGGAATGGCTGTGTCTGCTAACCAAAACCCGCAGATGGGTTTGTACGCTCTGGGAGCTTATGCTTTCTACGATATGGTTTATGACTTTGACCGTATCAAGATGACAATTATTCAGCCGCGTTTAGATTCGGTTAGTTCTGTTGACATTTACGTGGAGGAGTTACTCTACTGGGCAGATAATGTCGTCTTGCCTATGGCAGCTCAAGCAGACGCAGGGATTGGTGACTGGAACCTAAGTGAAAAAGTATTACAGTGGTCTCCTGTCGCGGCTAAGTTGGTTCCAAGAGCGCAAGAAAACTGGGAATTGATCGATAAATATGATTATCAAGACCCTATCTATTTATCAGACGAAGCTATCGCAGAGATCCTTGATAAAGCCTCAGCTATCAAGAAGTGGATTGAGTCGGTTGAAGCTTATGCCCTGAAAGAAGCACTCTCAGGAAAAGAAGTTCCAGGCTATAAGATTGTTGAAGGTAGAAGCAACCGTGTACTTACTAATAAGGAGGCAGCTGCCGCAATACTTGAGAAAAATGGTTTTGAAGACATCTACAAACCTAAAGAGTTACTAGCGATGGGAGCGCTAGAGAAGATGGTCGGTAAGAAGCGTTTTGAGGATATGATGGCCTTTATCATTGATAAGCCACAGGGCAAACCTGTCCTTGTTAAAAACAGCGACAAGAGACCTGCGTTAAATAGTTTAGAACAAGCAATTAAAGATTTTGAATAGGAGAAATATATTATGGTAAACACACCCAACACAACTAAAGTAGTGACAGGCAAAGTACGCTTAAGCTATGTAGCTTTGCTGGAACCTAAGGCATTTGAAGGTCAAGAGGCTAAGTATTCAACAGTTATCTTAATTCCAAAAACAGACAAAGTCACAATCAAGAAAATTAAAGACGCGCAGAAAGCTGCTTATGAAGCTGCCAAGGACAATAAACTCAAAGGGGTTAAATGGGAGCGCGTTAAAACAACGCTTCGTGACGGTGATGAAGAAATGGATACCGAAGAGCACCCAGAGTACGCTGGACACATGTTCATGTCAGTGTCAAGTAAAACTAAACCTCAAATCATTGATAAGTATAAAAACTTTGTTGATTCCGCAGAAGAAGTCTACTCTGGTGTCTATGCTCGTGTATCACTTAATGCCTATGCTTACAACACAGCAGGAAATAAAGGCATCTCTTGTGGTCTGAATAATGTTCAGATTGTTGCTAAAGGAGACTACCTTGGCGGTCGTTCGTCAGCTGATGCAGACTTTGACGAGTGGGACGAAGAAGAGGAAGAAGACGACATTTTATAGTAGAGGGCCTCTTTAGAGGCTCCTCATTTTTAAAGGAGAGACATGAGACATTTAAATATTGATATTGAAACCTATAGTTCGAATGACATCAAAAATGGGGTTTACAAGTACGCTGACGCAGAAGATTTTGAGATTTTACTTTTCGCTTACTCTATAGATGGCGGAGAAGTAGAGTGCTTTGATTTGACCAGGCAGTCTCTACCTGAAGACATCAAAGATATGTTATTTGATGATAAGGTCAGAAAGCACGCCTTTAATGCCCAATTCGAAAGAGTTTGTCTCAGTCGTTACCTCGGCCTACCTTACTATCTAGATCCTTGCCAATGGCAATGCACCATGGTACTGGCCCAAGAGTTGGGCTTGCCTTCAAGCTTGGAAAAGTGCGCGCTGTATTTAAAATTAGCGCAGGAAAAAGATACCTCGGGTAAAAACTTAATCAGATACTTTTCCCTGCCTTGCAAACCAAGTAAAGCTAACGGTGGGAGAACTAGAAATTTACCAGAACACGCCCCCGAAAAGTGGCAAATGTTTATTGACTACTGCATACAAGACGTTGTTGTTGAGATGGCAATTGCCGAAAAACTAGAGTCAGTTCCTGTGCACGACCGTGAATGGGATTACTACGCCTGTGACCAGAGAATTAACGACAGAGGTGTGGCGCTTGATAAAGAGTTAGTTGCTTCGGCTTTGTATTGCAAAGATGTTAAGATGGAAAGTTTGTCTGGTGAGCTAAAAGCTATAACAGGGCTTGCTAACCCTAACAGTAGGGCGCAGCTGTTACCGTGGCTAAAAGAACATGGCTATTCGGCTAATGGGTTGACTAAAGCAGATGTTGAGCAGGAACTTAAGACGGCCGAAGGAGAACTTAAGAGAGTCTTAGAGCTGAAATTACAGACCGCTATGTCAAGTCTAAAAAAATATGAGGCCATGGAAAGAGCTATGTGCTCAGACGGGCGAGTTCATGGGCTACTTCAATTTTATGGGGCTAGTCGGACAGGAAGATGGGCGGGTAGGGTTGTCCAAGTACAGAACTTAGCTAGGAATTATATAAAGGACCTAGATGATGCCAGAGAGTATGTTAAAAAGCGTGATATTGATGCTGTGGAGATTTTATACGATAGCCTTAACGACACTTTAAAGCAGCTCGTACGAACGGCGCTCGTGGCTAAAGGTGGTTGTACCTTCTACGTCTCTGACTTCTCAGCGATTGAGGCTAGAGTGATTGCGTGGTTTGCTGAAGAGCAGTGGAGGCTTGACGTGTTTTCAACGCATGGGAAAATCTACGAGGCGTCCGCTAGTCAGATGTTCGGAATTCCAATTGAGAAGATTGACAAGGAACTGCGCCAAAAAGGCAAAATCTCGGAGCTAGCCCTTGGCTACCAAGGAGGTCCTGGAGCGCTTAAGCAGATGGGAGCTCTTAACATGGGAGTTAAGGAAGAGGAACTCCAAGGGCTAGTTGATGACTGGCGCAGGGCTAATAAAAAGATTGTCCAATTTTGGAAAGATGTGCAGAGAGCTGCTATCAAAGCCATTAAATCGAGAGCACCAATAAAACTGAGGAAACTAAGATTTAGATACCGTAAAGGTTTCCTCTTTATAACATTGCCTAGCGGTAGGAATTTAGCTTATGCAAGAGCTAAGGTTGAGCCGGGCGACTATGGAGACAAAATCGTCTATGAGGGCCAAGGAGATAAGGCCTACTTCACAGCGCAAGAGACTTACGGCGGTAAGCTTGTCGAAAATATCGTTCAGGCGACAGCTAGGGATATTCTAGCCGAAGCGCTTCTGAGAATTGAAGCTGCAGGCCATGGTGTTGTTTTCCACGTTCATGATGAGGCTATTATCGAAGGATCAGGCCTGACAATCGAAGAAGTTAATGAATTGATGGCGCAGGCTCCTGAATGGGCGGAAGGTCTTCCTTTAAATAGTGAGGGCTACATAACAAAGTATTATATGAAGGATTAGAGATGAAGCAAGAAAAACTAACAGTAAAGTATTCTCCCCTGCAAGAGCTTCATATCGCAACAGGTAGTTCACGAACAGCTAAGACGTGGAAAAACATCACGTTAACTTGGCAGGAGCTTATTGAGAGGTTAGAGAAACCTACAGTCACCCAAGAAACGTTTGCGGAGTACCAGAAGATGTCTCGGGCGGAAAAAGGGCAAGCAAAAGACGTAGGGGGCTTTGTCGGTGGGTGGCTAAAGCAAGGTAAACGGAAAAATGAAAACGTTCAAAGTAGGTCCTTGGTTGCGCTTGACGCAGATAGTCCAAGTAAAGATTTCCTAGATAGACTAGACCTGCTTGCGGATTATGCCTACGTACTCTACAGTACCCACAGCCATTCAAAAAAAGCTGCTAAGTACCGCCTTATTATTCCTACAGACCGTTTAATGATGCCTGATGAGTATGAGCCAGTCGCTAGATATTTGGCTAATCAACTAGGCATGTCAAACTTTGATGACACGACTTATCAAAGTGTACGCTTGATGTTCTGGCCGAGCCACTCAAGGGACGCTGATTTTATATTTAAATATAACGACGAGGCCTTTTTAAGCGTTGATGAGGTGCTTGATACCTACCCGGACTGGCATGGCTCAAGCTTCTGGCCAGAAAGTCCGACGCACGCTGTTAAAAGACAGCGTGAAGCTAAAAAACAAGGTGACCCGCTTAGTAAAAAAGGGCTTATTGGAGCCTTTTGTCGTAACTATGACATTAGGCAAGCCATTGCAACGTTCTTACCTGAGGTTTATGAAGAAGGAACAACCCCTGATAGGTACACATACACTGAGGGCTCAACCGCAAATGGCTTAGTCATCTATGATGATGTCTTCGCTTATAGCCATCACGGGACAGATCCCGTGGGGGATACGCTTGTAAATGCATACGACCTTGTTCGTATCCATAAATTTGGAGAGCAAGATAGCGATGCTAAAGATAATACCCCTACTAATAAGCTGCCATCAAGTAAAGCGATGAATGCTTTTGTCTCTGACTTACCCGAAATTAAAGACTATTTAATGGCTGAGGCTTTAGGCGATTTCGACGAAGAGTTACCAGTCGAAGATGACAGAAGTTGGCTTAAGATTGACGAGAGGGGCGAACCTGAGGTCAATAGCTATTTGCTAGCAACACAGATTATTAAGGAGGTTCCGATTTATTGGGATGGTTTAGAATTTCTACGCTATGACGCTAAAAAAGGCATCTGGCTACCAAACGCAGAGGAGTATCTGAAGAGCTATATCTCAACTAAGAAACTCGGTAAAATCACTAAGATTAGGCACATTAGCGAAACCGTTGTAGCGATTAAAGCACAGGCTTTCTCAAGCGAAGTGTTTACCGAGAGTGATCTTAATAAGATAGTGTTAGCGAACGGAGTCTATGACCTGAGGGATAACAGTTTTAAGACTAAGTTTGATCCAGAATTGCATGCAAGGTCAAGCCATCCCGTTACCTATGATCCCGAGGCAACCTGTGAAACTTTTGAGGGTTTTCTTAAGGAGACCGTCGGAGCTGAAAATATAGATTTCATCTTTGAGTGGTTCGGCTATAACTTTTATCGTGAATATGCTATTCAAAAAATGCTATTCATCTACGGCAGCGGCGGTACGGGTAAATCAACACTGATTAATATTTTACGTGAAATGATAGGTGCTGATAATTATTCAGCCGTGACACTGCAGTACCTGATGCAAGAACGCTTTGCAAAAATCGGCTTATATCGCAAGACCGCCAACTTCGACACCGATGCTAAACCTCAATACTTAGCAGATGGTGCAACGCTTAAAATGTTGACGGGAGAAGATACTATTCACGCAGACCGTAAGAATAAAGAGCCGATTAACTTTTACAATTATGCTAAGCTGTCTTTTGCCATGAATGAGCTCCCACCTATGCGAGATTTCAGCGGGGGACTTAAGCGCCGTATGATGATCCTCGAGATGAACAAGGTTTTAACGCAGGAGGTTAAGGTAAAATACCCACTAGATAAGATTATGAGTGAGGTGCCCGGTATCTTTAACAGAGCGATGGAGGGGCTTAGAAAGGCCTTAAGTAAGAGAGATTTCAGTATTAGTGCCAGCATGAGGTCAAGTGTCGAGAAATGGGAAAAAGGCAACGATGTCGTGGCTATGTTCCTTGAAGACGAGTGTGAACTTGGTGAAGACTTCAAGGTTCCTGTTAGGGACGTCTATCCAGCCTATAGGTTCTATTGTCAGGATTCAGGCTACAAACCTTTGGCAAAAAATGCATTTAACCACCGGCTAAGAGAGCTAAATTATGAAAATAAAAACGTTAAATCAGGTGGAAAGCAAGCCAAAAATTGGGTCGGTTTTAAGTTAAAAAGTGAGCTTTAGGGGTTACTTTTTTGGGATTAGAGTTTGGTAACCCTAGAAAAAAGTTACCAAGTTACCGGTTTTTCAAACTTTAAAAATAAAAAATTTAAAAATAATTTTAAAAAAACCAAAACTAAATTGGAAAAATCGGTAACTTAGTAACTCGACCCTTAGAAATGGGTTCGAAAAGTAGCCCTGGTAGCTTTTTGGTAGCCCTAAGAAGCCTTTCATAGCAATATCTTAGCCCCTATGGTTACCAATCTACCACTTTTCTTCTATTAACTTAAATATAAATATAAAAAATAAATATATATAAAATAAGGCATATATAAAACACATATATAAAAAAGAGAAAGTAAGTTGAAAAAAACGGTAACCCTGACCTTTATTGACTAAAGGAGGAAAGATGAGGACTGAAAAAGACATTGAAAATTATTTGAAAAAGAAAACAAAAGGGCTGTGTTTAAAATTCACCAGTCCGGGGGCGATAGGAGTGCCTGATAGAATTGTTGTCATGAATACGGGAACTTTTTTTGTAGAGGTCAAAGCTCCAGGTAAAAAACCAAGACCCAGCCAAGTTGCAATGCACAAAAAAATAAAAGAGGCCGGTCAACATGTTTGGGTTGTTGACTCCTACGAATCAGTTGATCAAGCTTTACGAGAAATGGAGAATTGGGTGTGAGACTGCACGAATACCAAGAATACGCTAAGACATGGATAGTAGAGCACCCCTATTGTGGGCTTTTACTTGACATGGGCCTTGGTAAAACGCTGACAACACTATCAGCGATAGATGAGATTCAAAATATTTTTTCCGAGGATCATAAGATTTTAATCATAGCCCCTAAAAAAGTGGCGGAAGAAACGTGGTCAACGGAGATTGAGAAATGGCATTTTGATTTCACCTACTCTAAAGTTTTGGGGAGTGAGGGAAAACGAATTGAAGCCTTAGAAACAGAAGCCGATATCTATTTGATTAATCGTGAGAATGTTACCTGGCTTGTTGAATACTACAAGACTAAATGGCCGTTTACCTTTGTGGTTATTGATGAGCTGTCAAGCTTTAAGTCTAGTAAGTCAAAACGGTTTAGGGCTTTGCGAAAAGTTAGACCGAAAGTCCAACGCCTTGTAGGACTAACAGGAACCCCAGCGCCTAACAGTTTGATTGATTTGTGGCCGCAGATCTATCTGATGGACAGAGGCGATAGACTTGAGACGAGCCAGACTCGATTTAAAGACAAGTATTTTGTTCCTGATAAGCGTAATGGTCCAATCATTTACAGCTGGGCACTTAGGGATGGTGCAGAAGCAGAAATCTATAACAAGATTGAGGATATCTGTATCAGCATGAAAGCTAAAGACTATCTCAAGATACCACCACGAATCAACAACGTTGTATCGGTTAAGTTGTCTGATATGAAAGCCTACAAACAACTTGAAGCTGATTTGGTTCTGGAGTTTAGGGATAAGGAAATATCTGCGGCCAACTCTGCGGTTTTGGCCAATAAATTACTTCAAATGGCTAATGGCGCTATCTATGATGATGATAAAACAACAGTTGCTATACACGACGACAAACTTGACGCGCTTGAGAATGTCGTTGAAGAAAGCCAAGGCCAGCCAATCTTAGTTTTTTTCCAGTATCAACATGATCTTGAAAGACTTAAGAAACGATTCCCTCAGGCTGAAGAGTTGACGTCAGTTGACAAGTGGAATTCCGGAAAAATACCAATTCTTCTGTGTCACCCACAGTCAGCCGGACATGGGCTTAATCTGCAAAAAGGCGGGCATATTATTGTTTGGTTTGGGCTAACATGGAGTCTTGAATATTATCAACAAGCTAATGCCAGATTAGATAGACAAGGGCAGACAGAACCCGTTATTGTGCACCACATTATTGCAGAAAATACAGTTGATGAAAAAGTACTTAGGCTTTTACAAGGCAAAGAAAAAAACAAAATGCACTGCTTGAAGCAGTCAAGGCGCAGTTAGGAGTCTAGATGAAAAAAGAATATGTCGTTAGAATCTACACAGGTAGAGAAAAGAATTTTGAATAGAAAACCTTTACGCGAAAAGCGGACATGTTGAAGTTTTGGAATTCTTGCGAAGCAACAGTTAAAGAAAAATATACTAGGGAGTGGAAAAAATGAAGATTGAAGTTTTTTTAAAAAAAGGTCCTACTAAGAGCATTTTTAATTATGCTGATGAAATTGATGTCGATGAAGTAATTGGTGCAATAGAAAATAACGATGTCATTGCTCTAGATGGAAAAAACAACACAGTTATTATACCCAAGCATAGTATTTCTCACGTAATTATTCATAAAGAGGTAACGGAATGAACAGGTTATCTAACGCACAGTTAAAGGCTTTTGATGAGTGGCTGTTTGATTATCGTTTTATTGATAACAAGATTGCACTTCGAAAACTCGAGCTACAAACTGATATGAATACTGAAGTAGATAAAAATATTGGTGGCGGAAGATCAAATTTTGTTTCAAAAGTTACTGAGGATGTGGTCTCAAGGTGGGATTCAGATAGAGAACTAAAGGGTCTATCCAATTTCAAAGAGGCGGTTATTGCAACGCTAAATCTTTTGGATGAAGAGCTAACTGATATTTTTAATCTTAGGTGGGGCGTTGGCTCAAGCAACACTTGGGAAGAGATTGCCTACACAAGACATCTGTCGCGTAAGTCTATTTACCGCAAAAGAGAGCGGATTTTAGAAATATTTTCCAAAAAAATAGGAATGTGACACAAAAATGTATGGAATTGTCATCTTTTTGATGATAAATTGATAGTATGAGTTTAAAGGTAAGGCAGATAGTCTCTTGCCTTTTTATCATGCTTGGAGGTGATGGAAAATAGGTAAATTAACATTAAAACAAAAGCGTTTTGCAGATGAGTACATCATCTCAGCTAACGCAACAGCAGCGGCTATTAAAGCAGGGTATAGTAAAAAGACAGCAAGGTCAATAGGTCAAGAAAACTTGACCAAACCTGACATTAAAGCTTATATAGATGAGCGGCTTGAAAAACTTGAATCTGAAAAGATTGCAACTCAAGAAGAAGTCCTACAATATCTCACTTCAATCATGCGAGGAGATCAACAAGAAAAGACGCTCATTAGCATTGGCGAGCTTGGTCAAGAAATTGTAGATATTGATGTTGGTGCCAAGGATAGAATCAAGGCTGCAGAGCTGTTAGGCAAACGGTACAGATTATTCACTGAAAAGGTTGAAATGGATGTCAGTTCAGATGTAACCATTAACGTAGGTGAGTGGGATGACGACTAAACAGCGCCCTAAAATTAATATCGTGATCAAGCATCCTAGCAAAGTTTTTAACAAACATATCTACGATAAATTGTATAATTACGATAACTTCACAGAGGTACACTATGGCGGCGCATCATCTGGCAAGTCTCACGGGGTATTTCAAAAGATTATCTTAAAAGCTCTTAATTCAAGGTTCAAACACCCAAGAAAAATTCTGGTTCTTCGAAAAGTTGGTGCAACTGTCAGAGACTCAGTATTTGCTGATATTATGTCTAACTTGTCATATTTTGGCATCTTGGATAAATGTAAGATAAATATGTCGGCTTTTAGAATAACGCTCCCGAATGGCTCGGAATTCATTTTTAAAGGTATGGATAACCCCGAGAAGATTAAGTCAATTAAGGGGATATCTGATGTCGTCATGGAGGAGGCTAGTGAGTTTACACTTGATGACTATACACAGTTGACTTTGCGTTTAAGGGATAGGAAACATCTAGAGAAGCAAATCTATCTCATGTTTAACCCGATATCTAAAGCTAATTGGGTCTATAAAGCTTTCTTCATTAAATCGCCTAAGAATACAGTTGTCTATCAAACAACTTATAAAGACAACCGCTTCTTAGATGATGTCACAAGAGAAAATATTGAGGAGCTAGCCAATAGGAATGAAGCTTATTACAAAATATATGCTCTTGGCCAGTTTGCTACACTTGATAAGCTTATCTTTCCAAAATATGAAAAGAAATTATTAAACAAAGACAAGCTATCCCACTTGCCTTCTTTTTTTGGTTTGGACTATGGATTCATTAATGACCCTTCGGCATTTTTACATGTCAAAATCGATGACGCAAACAAAAAGCTATACATTTTAGAGGAGTATGTCAGAAAGAATTTGACTAATGACAAAATAGCTAATGCTATAAAGGGCCTCGGATATGCCAAAGAAGAAATCAGAGGGGATTCAGCAGAAAAGAAATCAAACCAAGAACTTAGAAATTTAGGTATTTCTAGAATGATTGATGCTACTAAAGGGCCTGGAACCGTTATGCAAGGAATTCAGTATCTACTTCAGTATGATTGGATTGTTGATGATAGGTGTGTCAAGACTATTGAAGAACTAGAAAATTACACTTGGAAAAAAGATAAAAAAACAAACGAGTACATCAACGAACCAGTTGACAGTTATAACCACTGCATTGATGCCATAAGATATGCCGTACAAGATAGGATATATCAATCGGCGGATAGAAGTAAGCGCATGAAAAATGCTAAGTATTATTTTTAGGAACGAGGTGAGACTTTTTTGGAAGAAAAACAATTTTTAGCAGGAACTCGTTTTAACGAGAATGCTAATAGGCAATTTATCATGCTGCAAGAAGACTTTGAAGCAATTGACTACGAGGCAAAACTTTGGATAGATCAACTTAAGAATTACGTTTCAAGGTTTAAAGCAGAACAATTAGAGCGCTTGAAAGAGTTAAAGCGATACTATCTTGGGGATAATAACATCAAGTATAGGCCTGCTAAAACAGATGAATACGCAGCGGATAATCGTATTGCAAGTGATTTTGCTAAGTATATTACAGTATTTGAGCAAGGCTATATGCTTGGTGTTCCCGTTGAATACAAAAATGAAAATAAAGACCTCCAGGTAGCTATTGACCTTATGTCGGTCAGAAACAACGAGGACTATCACAACGTCAAAATAAAAACAGATTTATCAATTTATGGAAGAGCCTACGAGTTGTTAACTGTTGAGGAAATAGACGACAAAAAAACCGAAGTAAAACTCTACCAACTTCCAGCTGAGCAAACTTTTGTTATTTATGATGATACGTATCAGCGAAATTCATTGATGGCTGTCCATTTCTACGACATAGACTATGGCTCAGGTAAACGCAAGCAGATTATCAAAGTATATACTTCTGACAAAATTTATATCTACGAAGACTATAATCTTGAAACAAAAGGCATGTGCTTAAAAGACTATGAAGAACATTTTTTTAAAGGCGTACCGGTCAACGAATATGCTAATAACGAGGAGCGTACGGGAGCTTATGAGTCTGTACTTGATAATATTGATGCCTATGATTTATCTCAATCAGAGCTTGCTAATTTTCAACAAGATTCTGTAGATGCAATCCTAGTTCTCTCTGGTAATCCGTACACAGGAGCTGATGAGAATGACTTTCTTGAAGACGGCACTATTAACCCGAACGGACGTCTAGGTGTATCCGTCGGGTTCAAACGTGCTAAGGTTATTATCCTTGATGATAATCCTAACCCCCAAGGAGCCAAGCCGGATGCTTACTACTTAAAGAAAGAGTATGATGCCGCAGGTAGCGAAGCTTACAAAAATAGATTAGTTGCAGACATTTTGAGGTTTACTTTTACGCCAGATACACAAGATATGAAATTTTCAGGAGTTCAATCTGGTGAATCAATGAAGTATAAGCTTATGGCTTCTGATAACTATCGAGAGAAGCAGGAGAGGCTGTTTAAAAAAGGTCTGATGCGACGCTTACGTTTAGCAGCTAATATCTGGGCAATCAAAGGGAATGAAGCAACTACATATAGTCTTGTAAATGATACGAGTATAGTTTTCACACCTAATCTTCCTCAAAACGATAATGAAATTGTTACAGCTGCACAAAATCTTTATGGCATTGTTAGCGATCAGACTATCTTTGAAATCTTAAATACTGTCACAGGAGTAGATGCTGAAGCTGAGCTTAAACGTTTGAAAGAAGAAGCTGATGAAAAGCAATCTTTACCAGAACCTAGATTGGTAGGTGATGCTAATGGCCAAGAAGAACCAACAGCAGAAAAACCTTAATTACTGGCAAAAGCGTCAAGAAGACATATTAAGCTACTTAGACAGAGCTGATTTAGACGTTTTTTCAGAACTACAAAAGTTATATAGTGAACAGGCTTTTGAATTACAAAAGGAACTGTTTGATTTTTATGCTAAGTATTCTGAAGACAACAAAATGACTTATCAGGATGTCGTTAAAAAGCTACGTCATGAAGATTTATCAGATTACGTAGCTAATGCTAACAAGTATCGCAAACAAGCTGATAAAGACCCTGAGCTACTAAAACGACTTAATGAGCAGTATGTATCAGCAAGAGCTACAAGGATGGATGCTTTAAATCTTGAGCTTGTTTACCGCGCAGGGATATTAAAAGGTGTACTTGATTCGGCATTTGAAAATCATTTTAAAAAGGCTGCCTCATATGCTTATAAAAAAGCAATGGGTGGACGGTCAGGGACAATCAATGGTCCAGTTTTAGAAGAACTGGTTAGGACCCCGTTTGATGGTTATAACTACTCAGAACAGCTATGGGGGAATACTGACAACCTTGTTAACAATCTCCAAAAGAAGTTAAAACAAAGTTTTGTTCGCGGCGAGCACCCTAGAGTCATAGCCAGAGATTTAGCTAAGCAATTTAACGTTGCTAATCACAGGGCTGAAACACTAATCAGAACTGATGGCACTATGGTGATTAATAATGCTACCGCTAGGCGCTACTTGAATGCAGGACTTAAGTATTATCGTGATTTAGTTAGGCTTGATGACAGGACAACTGAGATATGTCGTAAAATTGCTAAAGAAAACAAAAGAAAGCTATTATCTGAACTAAAGCCTGGAATTAATGCAGCACCCTATCATTTCAACTGCAGAACAACTATTATTCCTGATGAAGGTGAGTTAAACATTGAAGTAGAACAGATTGATGATAAAAGCACTAAGTATTTTAAGGAGGTCACCTCAGATTGGATAGATGGAAGCAATCATAAACCAAAATTATCATTACTGAATAAGTACACAAAAAACGGCACTATTTACCAAGTTGATGGCCATAGCGTTGTTCTTGACCATTCTAGCTATGAGTATCAAGTAGCATCGTGGTTATCTAAGAAGACAGGTTTGCAAGTTGACATGGTACCAAGAGTTAATTTCCCTGAAAATGTTAATACCCCAGACTATTTAATTGACGGCGTTCCATTTGACTTAAAAGAAATCACAGGTCTGGGTAAAAACGTTATCGACGGTAATCTACGAAAAGCAAAAAAGCAAGCACCTAATATTATTTTTGATATCACAAAAACCCCACTATCTTTTGAAGAAATAATGGGGCAGTTAGAACATATTTATAAGATTGGTCGCAGGGGTCTCAATATATCAATTATTAAAAACAAAGATGAGGTGTTGGCTGTAGTAGAAAAAGAAAGACGATGACCCACCGCCTCCACAGAAAACTGCTTCATGGGCGTTAGACCATCGTCTTTCCTTACTTCAAGTATACATTAATATAATAAAACTATCAAGGAGTAAATGATGAGTAAACGAATCAAGAAAAAACGCAAACTAGAAGATGCAGTTGTGTTGCTAACCAAAGAAGTCGCTGAATTGCAAGCTATAGTGTCAATAAATGCCCGAGCTACAAATAGTGAACTAACTGTTGTTAAAAGCGTAGTGTCAGACAACCAATCAGCAATCAAGTCCATCGGTGATGATGTTGATTATATTAAGCAAAATTACAAGCGTAAGTGGAGGAAGAAATGAAATATTTCTGCTGGTTAGTTTATAACTTGGCTGTCTTGGCCATGACTTGTTGGTTAATCCATATTTCCCGAAGCGGATGGTGGATTTTACTTCCATTTTTTATGTTAGCAACTTTTCAAAATAAGTCGTAGGGATACGACTTTTTATTGTGTCCAAACTTTGTTGATGACGCTAAAAGCTACACTGTTTCGTCGCAGGACGTAAAGCTAGATTATCGGTTGGTGGCGTAACCACTAGGAGAAAATTATGTCAGAAGAAAATGTAACAACAGAGACAAATGAGCAAGTCGACACTCAGAAAGAATCTGTTGAACATCCTAAGCAGGAACAGGAACGAACTTTCACTCGTGCAGACATCTCAAAAATGATGGCTGCTGAACGGACTAAGTGGGAATCTGAACAATCAGAAGCTATTGAAAAAGCTCGTTCAGAGGGGGAACGTTTGGCCAAATTGTCAAAAGATGAGCGGGCTAAAGAGGAAGAACAAAAACGTCTAGATGCTATCGCAGAACGTGAAAAAGCAGTAGCAGAACGCGAGATGCGCATTGAGACGCATTCGCTACTTGTGGAGAAAGGATTACCATTGGATTTCATTGATATTGTTTTAGCCACTACTGCAGAAGAGGTTAAGACTAATATTGATAATTTACAAACTATTTTTGATAAAGCTGTTGAAAAGCGTGTTAACGATCGTTTAACTCAGAAACCACCACGAACTGGAAATGGTTCGGTCGGTATGACTAAGGCTGAAATCATGGCGATAGAGGATGACGACGAACGTATGCGTTTAATTGCTGAGAATCGTAACTTATTTTAAGAGAGGAATATTATGGCTGAAAAAAATTTAAACACTATGGCGGACTTGGGAGACATTAAATCAATTGATTTTGTTAACAAGTTTTCCAAAAATATTAACGACTTACTAAAGCTACTAGGGGTTACTCGTCGTGAATCATTAACTAACGACCTAAAAATTCAGACCTATAAGTGGGAAGTGACTTTAGATCAAACTGATCCTGGAGAAGGGGAAACCATTCCTCTGTCTAAGGTTACTCGAACTAAAGATAAAGATTATACAGTTAAGTGGTTCAAGAAACGTCGTGCAACTACAGCTGAGGCAATTGCTCGCCATGGCGCAGCTCGTGCTATCACTGAAGCAGATAAGCGCATTATGCGTGAGCTTCAGAATGGAATTAAGGATGCATTCTTTACATTCCTCAAAACAAAACCAACAAAAGTTAAAGGCGCTGGCCTTCAAAAAGCACTGTCTGCATCGTGGGCGAAGCTAGCTACTTTTAATGAGTTTGAAGGTTCCCCGCTTGTTTCTTTCGTCTCCCCTTTAGATGTAGCCAACTATCTTGGGGATGCTAAAGTGGGGGCCGATGCCTCTAATGTTTTTGGGATGACACTGCTTAAGAACTTTTTGGGTATGCAAAATGTGATTGTTATGCCATCTGTGCCAGAGGGTAAAATCTATTCAACAGCTGTAGAGAATCTAGTTTTTGCATCTTTAAATGTTAAAGGCGGAGACTTGGGTGGCTTGTTTGCTGATTTTACTGATGAGACAGGTTTAATTGCTGCAGCTCGTAATCGTCAGCTTTCTAATCTTACCTATGAATCTGTTTTCTTTGGGGCAAATGTGCTGTTTGCTGAAATTCCTGAAGGGGTTGTAGAGGCAACAATCGAAGCTGCTATACCTGGTATTGGTGGTTAAAGGCTGTTTATATGGGCGATAAACAACTTATTGACGATATCAAACTCTTTATAGGTATTTCCAAGGGTGATGGTGCGCAAGATGAGCTCATCACCCTTGCTATATCTGAAAGTAAAGAGCGTGTGCTAGCTAAACTTAATGAATACTCAGAAACTGAAATCACCAAAATTCCTGATAGATTGACGTTTATTGTCCGTGATGTTGCTATTAAACGGTTTAACAGGATCAATTCAGAAGGAACCGTTGAAGATAGCGAAGAAGGAAAGACCTTTAAGTGGGATAACTACCTTAAAGAGTACGAATCAACGCTTAGAAGCGCCGTCATCGGGAAGGTATATTCAGGTAAAGGGGTGGCAAGATTTATTTAGGAGATACACAATGATCTATAAAGATAGAGTAATCTTAGTGTATGTTGATGAACAGGACGATTTTCTAGATAAAAGAACTGTTGAAAAACCTAGCGGGAAAATCCCCTGCATGGCAAATACTTTCACAAAATCTGAACAGATGGGGCTATTTGGTAAATATGATTTAAATGCTTTTAAGTTGCACTTGCAAGGTCATTACGATGGTTTTAGCAAGATTATCTACAAGGGGAGACCGAGGTTGATAAAAGGGCTAACACACCATAAAAATAGCACGGTTATTTATGTATGAGTCTTATTTATCGAATGAGAGGCCTAGACAGGTTTATACGCAGCGTTGAGCGCAAGCAGAAGTCAATACGAATTGCTGTAGATAAAGAACTTAGCAAAGCAGCTGCTAGGATTGAGAGACAGGCTAAAACACTAGCACCAGTTGATACTGGATGGCTGAGAGCTCAAATCTACAATGAGCAACAACGACTCTTACACTATAGAGTGGTTTCTCCTGCTTTATATTCTATTTATCTTGAGTTGGGTACTCGTAAAATGGAAGCTCAACCGTTTTTAGATCCTGCCCTGAGAAAAGAATGGCCTGTGCTAATGGCTAATCTCAAAAAAATGTTTAAGAGGTGATGCATGGATTACTCACCAGAAACACTATATTTAAAAAAGGTAAAAAATAGATTGGGAGTTTTAGACATACCAATCTATTTTAAATTGCCTAAATCAGACGTTTTAGAGCCTTTTATTGTTGTAGGTACAAATATATCAGACTTGTCAAAAACAGCCCAAACTGGGGCAGTTATTGATGATTTTAGTCTGAATATAGATGCCTTCTTACCAGGCGATAGTCGTTTGGATGCAGAAGAGATAAAATCTCGCATGCTTAGACTGCTTGGGCGGAATAACCAAATAAAGGCTCAGATTTTGGTAGATAATTCAATAGGACGAGAAGTCTATAGAGTTGCTATCAACATTACAGAAACACTATTTTAAAGGAGACCTAAATGGCAAACACAAAAAAAGGAACAACTATTGAAATTACAACAGGTAAGCCGATTGTAGGAAAAAAGATTTTTTACTTTATACAATCAGTTGATGCGCCAAAGAAAAGTCAGGCTCTGTTGCCAGCCTATCGTACCGACGGTACTACAACTATGGGCGGCGAATACATTGATGAGCAAACCCAACAAGGCCGAGTTATTGAGAAGGCTACAGATGAACACTCTATTGATTTGACAACGTACTTTGTACCGACAGATCCATCTGTTGCTGTCATCGAGGAAGCTAAGAAAACAGGCAAATCTATCAAAATTTGGGAAGTTATTGCCGACGAAAGTGTCAAAGAACAGATTCAAATTCCTGAATCGACTGGACCCAAAAAAGATGTTTACCCTGCTAAGTTTGGGTATGCCAAGATTGACGAAATCGAACGTGGGACTGGTATTTCAGACTTAGTGGAAATGTCTTACACCGCTAACATTGTAGGGGCCTTACAAGATGGTAAATTCCCTCTCACGAAAGAAGAAATTGAAATGCTAGAAAATGTATACGGCTATCAAAATCCGGGTGATACTACTGGCGACTACGATAATATCACTAAATAGTACACAGGGGTGGCGACTGATACCCCATTTTGATTTAAAAAGGAGACAAAATAATGGAATTTACAGCAGCAAAACGAAATATCGATATTAAATTTGATTTTAAAACTATGTTTAAAATCAATAATAAACTAGGAACAATTAACCCAGAAACAGGAGAGCGCAATGCAGATGGTGTTGGTGCTTTGTTTTTCAATATCTTAGAGCGTAACGAAAGCGCCATAGTTGATCTTGTACGTTTATCTGCAGGCAGTGGGAAAAAAGCGCTAACTGAAGATGAAATTTTAGATGCAATTGCGGAAGCTGTTGATGAAGAAGGAACAACAGAAGGGTTGTTTGCTGAGATTGAAAAAGAAATGGTTGATTCTGGTTTTTTCAGAGCGAAGATTTTGAAATATATCGAAAACATGGAGAAATCAGTTCGTTATCTCAAAGCGAAGGACGATACGGACGCAACTCAAATCCAAATTATCGAAGACATGATTGGAAGGATGAGCAACGCAGTATCTTAGTAAATTGCGCACGGCTAGGACTCACAGACATTGATACTATCTACAAATGCACTAAGTGGGAGCTAGAGGCTATCATGGAGGGACTTGAGTATAAGCAGGTCGCTGAGCGCGAGAACCTCTCTGAATTGTCTCTAAAACTTAGATATACATTAAATGCTAAAAAGGTTGATGTAGGTAAGCTCAAATACGATAAGCATAGGCTAACTATCAAAAAATCGTATCAAAAAGCAAGCCATAGCCAAGCCGATAGCGATAGCAGTATTGTTGAGAGAATACAAATGCTTAATAATCATTTTCAAAATAGATAGATAAGGAGGAGTAGATGCCAGGAACATTTGATGGTTCTATTTTCGCTGATGTTGGTGCCAACACAAAGGACTATGAGCAGGCCATGGCTCGTATTGTTAGTACGACTCAGAATGCTTTCAGAAAAGCCCAAGATACAGCGGTTAACAGTAGTAATAAAATGGTTCAAATCATTGGGCAAATCATGGCCCAACTAGCGAACAACGGCGAATCGCTCGGAAAGCGGCTTGGCTCCGCCTATGCTACTGGTTTAAAGCTTAGCATTGGTGAAATTCAACGTATAGCGGCTTCTATCGGCGAAAAAATTCCTGATCCTATAAAAAATGGGTTCAGCAAAACTTTTTCAATTATCCAAAATAACGTACAGAAGTTATCTAGCGCCATCCCTCAACCCATAAAATCCGCATTCACAAGTGCAACAAGTGCAGTAGTTAGCTTTTCGTCTAAGATAACAAGTGCCGTCTCAGCAGCTTTCAACTCTGTTAGTTCTAAAGCGAGTACTGTTGCAGATAAAATCAGTAGTAGTTTTGGGGGTAGAATCACTTCAGCGGTTACTAATTTAGCGACTAAGTTAAGTACAGGTCTTAGCAATGGTTTTAGCAGAATGTCTAGTTCTGCGGCTACTTCCTTGAATGGCATTAGTCAGAAATTCGCCAACACCTCCTCTGCTGGAGAGAGACTCAGAAGTACAGTGATGAGCATCGTGCAAGCCTTCAGTTTAATGGCCGTCGCTCAAAAAGCTATGCATGCTATTACTGGGGCAATAGACGGAGCGGTTAGTCGTGTTGATACCATGAACCGATTTCCGAAAACGATGGCGCTGTTTGGTTACTCTGCGGAGCAGTCTAAAGCGTCAATCGATAAACTTTCAAAAGGAATTGAAGGTCTGCCAACACCTCTAGACAGCGCTGTGAAAAGTGCTCAGCAGCTTGCCATAACTACAGGAAGCTTAGATAAAGGAACTAGTTTAGCCCTGGCCTTCAATAACGCAATGATTGGTTACGGGGCAACAACTGAAGGGGCTGAGCAAGCACTTAGGCAGTTTAACCAGTCTTTGGGGTCTGGGAAAATTCAAGCTGAAGAGTTTAACTCTGTGTCGGAAGCTGCGCCAGGTTTAATGTCTAAAATGGCGGAGGCTTTCGGCTTTGGTAAAAATGGCGTACAAGATTTAAAATTAGCCTTATCTGATGGCAAAATAACTGCACAAGAGTTCGCAGATAAAATGATTGAGCTTAACGATGCACAAGGCGGATTTGCAGAGATGGCCCAATCATCGGCTGGTGGAATCCGAACTGCATGGAAGAATGTACATACCGCCGTCGTAAAAGGCGTAGCAGGTATGATTTCAGCCTTTGATGAAGCGGCTAAAGCTAATGGCATGAAGACCATTGCTGAAACACTTCTTAGTCTGAAGCCTGCAATAACCAGTGTTTTTGATACGATTAATTCCCTTATTCCAAATGCAGTTGCAGCATTCGCTAGGTTAAAACAGTCTATCAATATTGATTTTAGCCCATTAGGCGCCAGCGTTAAAGAGCTGTTTGCTCTTATTAATACTGTTCTTGGAGATTTTGCACATACTGGTGAATTATCAGGACAGGCTTTCGATAATCTAAAAGCAAAAATCGCTTCTTTAGCCCCTAAAGCCATTGCCCTTTGGGCAGTGATGAACCCTGCTAGCGCCATAGCAACGATGATGCCTTTGCTTTCTTTATTTGGGAAAGTTGGCCTAGCTTTAGGAAACTTAGGGGCCTCTGTCGGGGCGTTTGGCGGCATAATTTCTAGTGGGATGGCCAGCGCCAGCGGTGTTGTTGGTGCCTTTGCGGCTACTTTAAGCGGATTGCCTGGCGTTTTTGCTACCGCAGCAGGGCGTGGGCTATCTGTGCTTGGGACTATGACAAGTGCCATATCCAGTCTTGCGAGTTTAGCACTGGCGGCCATAGGACCAGCCGCTATTTTAGGTCTTGTGGTGGCGGGACTTGGTTTGATTAATAGTCAGTTTGGCGCACAAATCGACCAGCTACTTAACGCCGCTGTAACAAAAGGTCCTGGCATTATTCAAGGCCTTGTAAAAGGCATTACCTCTAAAATACCAGCTTTGATAGATAGTGGTACTCAATTAATTGCTAAATTTGCAAATGCTATCACAGTATTATTACCAGTTATAATTCAAGCCGGTGTTCAGCTAATTACCAGTCTCGTCCAAGGTATTGGACAAAATGCAACAAGTTTAATTAGTTCGGCAATAAAAATCATTGGTAGTTTTGTTAGCTCAATTGCGAGTGCATTGCCGCAGCTTATTTCTGTTGGAATGGAGCTATTATTAAATGTTGTCAACGGCATAGTTCAAAATATACCTCTTATTATCCAGCAAGCACAGCAAATCATTGATAGTTTTGGGAACAGTTTACAGGCTAACCTTCCTAGTATTATTAGCAACGGTATAGCTATTTTGGTAAATCTTGTACAGGGAATTATTCAAATGTTGCCAACTGTTCTGCAGATAGCTACTCAAGTCATTACAAGTTTTGTATCTGGAATTGTACAGTTTTTACCGCAGTTACTTCAAGCTGGCATTCAAATCATTATTAGCCTTGTGCAGGGGATTATTCAAAATCTACCCCAGATTGTACAATCTGCTGTACAGATTATACAGTCTTTAGTTTCTGGACTGACGCAAGCTCTGCCTCAGATTATCGCAGCAGGCATTCAGCTTGTTGTGCAACTAGCCGTAGCCTTGATAAAGGGACTTCCACAGATTATTTCTGCGGGTATTCAATTGATTATGGGACTCGGTAAAGCCATGTTAGAGGCTATTCCAAACGCTCTTTCAGGAGTTTGGGAAGGTATTAAGGGCGGATTCAGTTCGATGTGGGATCAAATCACAGGTAAGAGTTCCGCAAGTACAGCTAAAGTTTCTGCGGACGCCACGACCATGGCCATGAGTGTTGGGGCGCAAACGACAGCTATGGCTAATCAAGCCGGTACAGATACGACATCTATGCTTAATAGCATTAGCCAAAACACAGAGCTTGCTAATATAAGTGCTACATCAAACGCCACACAGATGGCTAATAATGTCAATGCTCAGACAGGAGCGATGAGTCTTCAGGCGTTGAATGATTCAATGTCTCTTGCGAGTGGCATTAGTGATAATATGTCTGTCGCTAATATCAACGCTACTACTCGGGCTCAAGAAATGGCTTCAGGGGTTAATGGTGCGACTTCTTCAATGAATCTAGACGCCATTAATCATACACTCAGCTTAGCTAGTGGTGTTGGCGCTAACATGGGAGCTGCTAGCACAAGTGCAACTTCTCAGGCGCAAGCTATGAGCTCAGGAGTGAGCAACAGTCTGGCATCAATGCAGTCAAACTCAACTAAAGCTGCATCTGGTCTGTCTAATAGCGTGACAAGCGAAATGTCTTCTGCAGCAACCTCTGCAACTTCAAGCGCTAATAGGTTGTCCTCTGCAGTCGAGTCTGGTTTCAATAAGGCAAAAACTTCAGCAACAACCTCAATGAATGGAATAACCAATGTGGTTAAAACAGGATTTAGTAGCATTAACAGTACTGCAAAGCGATCTATGGCAAACCTTGTAAGTTCAGTGGCTTCTGGGATGTCTCGTGCAACCTCGGTGTCTAATAATGCTTGTCAGAAAATCCTCTCAATATTCAGGGCTTTGGCAGGGCAGATGTCTTCTGCAGGAGCTTATGCAGGTCAGGGTTTTGCTAATGGTCTAGCTAGTAGCGCAGGAACAATCTACGCAATAGCTAACAGCATTGCTGCTAATGTAGCAGCAACAATTAGACGTGCCCTAGATATTCACTCACCATCTCGTGTTACTAAAACATTAGGTGCATTTACTGGAGAGGGGTTTGCCCTTGGTATGGCAGAGTGGATAGGTGAGATCAATAGTCTAGGAAAAGCATACGCGACAGCGGTTACCGATCAAAACTGGGGAGTAAACAGCACTGTTTCAACGTCCGCCAAAGTTAATAATAGTGGAATCAATACCTCTCTTGATAATCTCAGCGAAGAGGTTAGGCAGTCTCAATTGTCAGAGCCTATTTTTGAAGTGCATAATGAGATTGTTGGAGATAAAATTTACACGGCTGTTAAAGAAAAAGAATCAAGAGAGCAATCTAAAGATTCTTATTTTGTTTTTTAGCTAGAAGGGAGTATCTTGGATTTACTAATAGAAAAAGAGAGTCAGGCAACACAATTGTCTGACTTTGGTATTTATAATATTGCTATTGAAGATAGTACTCCTCTACTATCTGTATCACACCGAACAGTCAAAGGGAGGAGTGGTTACATCTATGATGGGGCTACTTTTACGACTAAAACGCTTAAGGTCAAAGGGAGAGTGACGGTAGGTAATGTAGAAGGACTTTTGAACAAACAGGACGAACTAAACGCTCTGCTTGTTGTTGACGAACCTTTCTATGTGACTAAGATGTACCCTGAAAACACGGAGCTATTTAACTTTGAGCTTCCAGGGCAAAGCACAGGAGACCTGCAACTTATTGGCTCTCCTCATAAACCTTGGAAATATAGATTTAAGGTCATTTTAGACGACATTATCACCTATGAATTTATAGGAAAAACCAGTCAAGGACTAAAATATAATCTCTCCTTCACGCTAAGAACTGCTGAATTACCTTTCGGCGAGACAAAACCAAAGGACATAACTTTATCAGGGGGCAGTTTTGCCTATGCAGGAACCGCTAAAGCAAGTCAGCTAGAGTGGCCTTTTATTATAGAGCTTACCCCTTCTGGAGGTCAGACTAATTTTTATATTGAAATTGATGGTAGGCGTTTTGAGTTTAAGCAGAATGGCCAGCTACAAAATAGTGATAAATTACTTTTGACAGGTATAGCTACCACACTAAATGGAAATTACGTCAATGCTAAAACGAACTATGAGTATTTTATTTTCAATCCTAATCCTAACAAGAGAATTACTTACAAAACGGATTTTCTTGGCACGATTAGGATTTTAAATTTTGTAGAGTTGTATAAATAGGAGGGGCTAATGATTACTTTTTTGGATCATCGTGACATTGAGTATGGGGCCATTAGTGTCATTAGGCATACTAATGCTGTTAATGGTGAGCGCTCAGTGAGCGGGGAAATTTATACAAACAGTGACGTTCTCAATAATATTGATAGAGGATGGCGGCTTAGATTTGAAGATGAGTATTACGTTGTTATTTACGCAAAGCCCGTAGATGTTGGCCAGAAAACACAAGTTTCGTTTGATGCCATACACCAATTTTTTTGGGACTTCAGCAAGAGTAGTATCTATGAGGGTCTCGGAGATGGGTCTCATACCATTGACACCTATCTAGAGACAGTATTTAAAGGTAGCGGGTACCGCTATAAGCTAGAAGCAGGTGTGAACGCATTTAGGAAACAATCTTTTAATTATAAGTCCAGGTTAGATTTATTCAATGAGATTATTAAAGCGACAGGACTTGAGTTTTCAGTAAGCGGGAAAGTTGTTCGACTATTAAAAAATATAGGTACTGATCTGTCAACAGTGGTACGAAAAAATTTCAATATGAATGATCTTACCATTGAAAAAAATATTGATAGCTTTATTACCTATCAGAAAGGTTTTGGGGCGTGGGCTGACTCAGAGGACCGCTCTAAGGGGAGACTCGAGGTAGAATACGAAAGCCCTCTTGCCAAGGAGTACGGTCGACTTGAGGGAGCGCCTCTGACAGATGAACGATTCACAGTGGCAGACAATCTAAAAGAAGCTTTAAAAAGCAATGTTGAAAATTCTTATAAGATATCAGTAAAAATTGATATGGAAGATTTAACGAGAGCCGGCTATAGATGTGAGAGACCTGTTGCTGGTGACTACATTATGGCGATAAATGAGACCTTAGGCTTTCAAGAACGCATTCGGATAGTTTCTTTTACAAGTTACTATGATGCGACTGGAGCTTTAGTTAAACATGAAGTCACTTGTAATGACATCGGGTCGGTGAAAAAGCAAAGCGCAGAAAATCTGTCTATAAATAGTAGAATCAATCAAATAGATGCAGATATTGCTTCTGCAATTGAAGTGGCAACACAAGCACTAGTATCTGCCGATGGGAAAAATACTGTTTACGGTGGCACAGAAATGCCCAAAGATGAACCAAAAGGAACCTTAAAAAAAGGAGACATATTATTTCTAAAAGTTGGTGATACTACTAGAATGTATTTCTGGAATGGTGCCGAGTGGGAAGAACCCGAGGTTGTAAACAACCCAGAACGGTGGCGTGAAGACCTCGAAAAACAAATCTCTGAGGCAATCGAAAAAATCAAAGAAGAGCAACAAAAGATAGACGAACGCACTCAAA
>NZ_LHQM01000075.1 GCF_001302265.1 Streptococcus phocae
AATGGCGCGAGACGGAATCGAACCGCCGACACATGGAGCTTCAATCCATTGCTCTACCAACTGAGCTACCGAGCCAACTACATAATAGCATGTATTGCGGGAGTAGGATTTGAACCTACGACCTTCGGGTTATGAGCCCGACGAGCTACCTAACTGCTCCATCCCGCGATGTTTAAAAGGAGGATGTGGGATTCGAACCCACGCACGCTTTTACACGCCTGACGGTTTTCAAGACCGTTCCCTTCAGCCGGACTTGGGTAATCCTCCA
>NZ_LHQM01000076.1 GCF_001302265.1 Streptococcus phocae
TATCAACGTAAATTGCAAGACGTAAACGGCAATTACAACAGCTTGCGAGAAACTGTTTCAGGATTTGAACGAAAAATATCAAATCAAAATGAGACTATTCAATCGAATTACACGCAATTAAAAGGCTTAATACAGGCTAGTGTCAGTCAAGAAAAGCTAGAATCGCTTTTGAGATTGTCGGGTGATAGCATCATGTTTGCGATTAAAGACAGATTGCCTAAAAGCAAGATGTCCGCAAGCGAGATCGTTTCAGCAATCAACTTGAACGGCTATGGTGTTCGCATTGCTGGAGAGCGCATTGCTCTTGATGGGAATACAACAGTAAACGGAACGTTCACTACAAAAATCGCAGAAGCTATCAAAATCAGAGCTGACCAGATAATTGCGGGTACGATTGATGCAGCGAAGATAAGAGTTATTAAT
>NZ_LHQM01000077.1 GCF_001302265.1 Streptococcus phocae
TTTTTAGAAAGGAGACTAAATGAGCAGAGACCCAACAACAACTATTAACGAAGAAAACGTAACGATTTTGCCAGACGGTCGTGTTTTTTACACATTCACACCTCGAAAAAACACCAATTCTGTCAGGCTTGCCAGTGATTGTCTTGGAAATGCCAAATTCAGCCAAATCATGATTGAAAAAGGGAATAAAGCAACAGATTATGTTGCGCCTTTCGTTATTGAAGGTAGCGGTGAATCAACAGGTATTTTCAAAGGCTTAGAAGAAGCACTCAACAGTATCAAAGAAATCAATCTTGAGATGACTGACACTGAAAACTCAAATCTGTGGTCTAAAATCAAGATTAATAATCGAGGCATGTTGAGAACGTACTTTGATACGACTATCAAAAACGAGATCTTGGAGACTGCTACAGGTATTAGAGAAACCATATCAGATACTGCTCGTGGGCTTAAGTCAGAGCTCACTAAAACTGTGCAAGGTCAACGCATTCAGCTTGAAAGTCTACTAGAACAAAAAACTGCCGAAATGGGGTTTACCGTTGACGGTCTACGCTTGTCGCTGAATCAAGCCAACGAAAAAACCGCAGTCATTCAAGCTAGCGTAGCGGGCTTGAGACAAGATTATCAAGATGCCGATAAGCAGTTGTCAGCTTCTTTTCAATCTGGTATCGATGGTCTCAAAGCCACTATGCGTGATGAAAAGTTGGGGTTGCAAGCAGAAATTGCATCTTCTGCGAGAGGTTTGTCGCAGAAGTATGATGATGAACTGCGTAAGCTATCTGCTAAGATTACCACGACATCGTCAGGTACGACCGAGGCCTACGAAAACAAACTTGATGGCTTACGTGCTGAGTTTACGCGTAGCAATCAGGGTATGCGCACAGAATTGGAATCTAAAATCAGTGGACTGCAATCAACATATCAAGCGACTGCTAATCAAATCTCACAAGAGATTCGCAATCGCGAGGGTGCTATCAGTCGCATTC
>NZ_LHQM01000078.1 GCF_001302265.1 Streptococcus phocae
CTTTTGGGGTGCAGTTCACTCCCTCGTGGGAGTTTTTTTATTTTGCTTAATTCCTTAAGCTTGATTATAGTTTAACACGGTTTAACCGTGTTGTCAACACGAAATGATTATTTTTTTTATTTTTTAAAATATTTTTTGACAAAAGCACGGTTTATCCGTTATAATACAATTAGAAATGAGGTGTTTTTATGAGCGGGTCGCTCGGAAATAAAAAAGTAATGGCTTCCAATATAAGAAGATATCTAGAAAAAAAGAACATGAACCCTAAAGAGTTTTCAAGAGCAATGAATTTTAAATATAGCACGGTATTAGATTGGGTGAACGCCAAAACCTATCCAAGGATTGACAAAATCGAATTAATGGCTAACTATTTCGATATTGAAAAATCAGATTTAGTAGAAGTGTACTCTCGCGAAAACATTCCTGCCCCATCTAACATCGTGGTCAAATTAGACAAAGAACTTAAAGAACCTCGTCGCAGTGATTGGATAAAACATGGGGAAAATCTTCTATCTGAGCAAACTAAAGAAAAACAGAAAAACAACAAAATTATCCGCTTATTCCCCTACGACTACTACGACCAAGCTTTGTCTGCTGGTACTGGTCAATATTTAAACGATGTCAGAGTAGAAACTATTGAGTTGCCAGTTAACTACGACGCTGATTTTGTCGTACCAGTTTACGGTAATTCTATGGAACCAGAATATCACTCTGGAGATTACGTGTTTGTAAAGCTATCTATAGACCTCTCAGATGGCGATATAGGCGTGTTTGAGTACTACGGCGACGCTTATATCAAACAGTTGCTTATAAACGACGAGGGAGCGTTTCTGCATAGTTTTAATCAGTGTGGAGATTATCCAGATATGCCTATCGATAGAGATAGCGATTTTCGCATCATAGGAGAAGTCGTTGGGAGTTACAGGGAGAGTTGATATGAAAAAAATACTTGCTCTGGTTAGGAGGTGATAATATGTGGGTTGAAGCTCTCGAAAATGGCAAATATCGCTTCGCAGAGCGATATAAAGACCCTTATACTGAAAAAAACAAAAAAATTTCAATTGTACTAGAGTCTAACAGTAGACAATCTCAAAATAAAGCCATGCGATTACTTAATCAGATGATTGATGAGCGTCTAAGTGTTAAGAACTATGATTATCTTACTTTTGGTAAATTGGTTGATGAGTGGAAAGAGTCTCATTCAAAAACAGTCAAAGCCAGAACAATGCACGTCTACAAGAACCCTATCAAAAAGATTCAAGATTTCATCAAAGAAGATGTGTTAGTTAAGAATATTGATGTCAAACTCTTACAAGCTTTTGTAGATAGCTTGAAAGGTAAGTACGCTGATAACACCATCAATTTAACATTGCAGCCACTCAATATGATTCTAGAATATGCTGTCAGACTAGATTATATTTCTAGCAATCCTTTTCAAAAAGTGGTCGTACCTAAAAGAAAAAAAGCCAACAAAAAAGAGCTTCAAGAAAAATATATGCAGAGCGATAAGTTTAGAAATATCATCACAGAGATGAGGACCTATGAAGCAAGCTCGCACATTGCGAATTTTACAGAAGTTATCTATCTAACTGGTATGCGACCCGGAGAACTTCTTGCGCTTCGATGGTGTGACATTGATTTTGAAACAAAAAAAATACGCATACAGCATACATTAGACTACTCTGTCAATGGTCATGCACGTGCTGCAATCGGTAGTGCAAAAACTGATGGATCTGAGAGAACTATAGATGCCCCTGACAAAGTAATCGATATGTTTATTGAAGAACTAAATTATCAAAGATTAGAACGTCTTGAAAATGAATTTGTATTTGTCAGTAGAAACGGAAATCATCTATCTATTAATACTATTAATAGACGAATTAAAAAAGCCACTGAAAAACTATATGGCTTCACAGTGACAAGTCACACCTTTCGACACGCTCATGTCACTTTGTTAGCAGAGATGGGAATCCCGTTAAAAGCAATCATGGATAGAGTAGGACATGCTGATGTCAACACCACAATCAAAATTTATACTCATACTACCGAAAAAATGGGAAAAGAACTATTGCAAAAACTAAACGCTCTTGATAAAATATAAAAAAGTTGCCCCATAACTGCCCCATAAAGCAATTTATGGAGGTGCTTAATCATCTAAAACACTTATAAATAAAGGAGATTGACTAACTATGATGAATATGCAAAATATGATGAAGCAGGCTCAAAAGCTTCAAAAACAAATGGAACAAAAGCAAGCTGAATTAGCTGCGATGCAATTTACTGGAAAATCTGCCCAAGAATTGGTTACTGCTACTTTTACAGGTGATAAAACTGTTGTTTCTATAGCTTTCAAAGAGGCTGTTGTGGATCCTGAGGACCTCGAAACACTCTCAGACATGACTGCTCAAGCCATTAACGATGCCCTCCAGCAAATTGATGAAGCAACTAAAAAAACCATGGGTGCTTTTGCTGGTAAATTACCATTTTAAACCTAAAAAAGAGGCTCATTGTCAACTGTA
>NZ_LHQM01000079.1 GCF_001302265.1 Streptococcus phocae
GTTAAAACCAGAAGTTTCTAAGCCTATTGCTGATTGGGTCGAAAAGTACAAAGACGGCCAAAACTCTTTTTATTCAACCTATCTTCGTCACAAAGATGATTTGCTTGAAGTTGAGATGGCATACGACGTTAGTTGTAAAACAGACGATCCGTTTTTTTCTGACATTGTTGCTGAAGCGTGGTTTAACGGCTACACAATCAAAGAAGAAAAACTTTATACTGTTGAGATACCTGACCCCAATAGTCCAAACGTGACAACAACTCTGATGAGAG
>NZ_LHQM01000080.1 GCF_001302265.1 Streptococcus phocae
AAATACTGATTGAATGTTATTTGGTTAGTGAGAACGTATCTAGTCAGGAACTTATGGAGAATTTAATCGCTCTAAAAACTGGTGCTACGAGACCAAGAAAAGAGCTTTGCTTCAGTTTGGGGAGTTTTATAGTGTTAAAGTATTAAAAAAGAAGCAAGGAATCTTTCTCACTTCTTTTGTATATAGATTAGTCGATGTCGTTTTGAGTCTCTTGTAAATTTTTTTCTAATTCATCAATAACTTGTTTAACGTCCGATGCCTTGCGACAACGTCTTGCTTTACGGTAGTAAAAAGTATAATAGCTATTGTATTCATCAGTATCTGTGACTCCATATTGTTGTAATAAGTTTCTTATTTCCAATTCAGCGCCATTTCTCGCTTCTCTATCTGTTTGGGTACCATTTTGTCTTAAAAGACTAGGATTATCATAATAAGAAGATGCACTTACAGAATGAGTTGATAGAGCAGCAGTACTAGCTAGCATTAATGCAGCAGCACTTAGGAATAATGTTTTTTTCATAAAAAACCTCTCTTAATTTAATATAGTATACATTCTATTAGAAACATACTAAATAACTATATAAAAAATATTTTTA
>NZ_LHQM01000081.1 GCF_001302265.1 Streptococcus phocae
TACAGTTGACAATGAGCCTATAAAAGCCAGTCACAAGACTGGCTTTTATTGTTGGCTCGTGATGACTAACTATTTCTTATGAGATAGGCTTATTTCAATCATTAGATTTTATTTGACAAATGTCACAAAAAGATTATAATTGTCTTATAACAATAAGTCAACAGAGTCATCATACTCAGAAATTGGCAAAAGGAGCAGATATGATTTTAGGAACAAGTATTTTTATAGCATTTTGGGTAATTGTCATTCTCGCTGTTGTGATTAGTACCCTGTATGTTGTCCGTCAACAGTCAGTCGCTATCATTGAACGTTTTGGAAAATATCAAAAAATAGCAACAAGTGGGATTCATATTCGCTTGCCATTTGGTATTGATAAAATTGCAGCGCGGATTCAATTGCGTTTGTTACAAACAGAAATTATTGTTGAAACAAAAACAAAAGATAATGTTTTTGTAACGTTGAACATTGCGACTCAATACCGAGTTAATGAACAGAATGTTACAGATGCTTACTATAAATTGATGAGACCAGAATCGCAAATCAAGTCTTACATTGAAGATGCCTTACGCTCTTCAGTGCCAAAACTCACTTTGGATGAATTATTTGAGAAAAAAGATGAGATTGCTTTGGAAGTGCAGCACCAAGTAGCTGAAGAAATGTCAACTTACGGCTATATCATCGTCAAGACATTGATTACCAAGGTTGAGCCAGATGCTGAAGTTAAACAATCAATGAATGAGATTAATGCGGCTCAGCGAAAACGTGTAGCAGCACAAGAGCTAGCTAATGCAGATAAGATCAAGATTGTGACAGCTGCAGAAGCAGAGGCAGAAAAAGATCGCTTGCACGGGGTCGGGATTGCTCAACAACGTAAAGCCATCGTTGATGGTTTGGCAGATTCTATTCAAGAATTGAAAGAGGCGAACATCTCACTCAACGAAGAGCAAATTATGTCTATTTTGCTAACCAATCAGTACCTAGACACCTTAAACACATTTGCGTCGAAAGGCAATCAAACCCTATTTTTACCAAATACTCCGAATGCTGTTGAAGATATTCGAGCTCAAGTCTTATCTGCTTTAAAAGTGAGCTCTTAAAAAGAGCTCACTTTTGGTTTATTTAGAGAAGTGTTTGATGGTGTGTGGCTATTCTTAGCAAATAAGAAAACATGTAAAAAACGGAGGATAGCTGTGTGAAGAAACATTTAAGAAATATAAATTGGTTTAATATTGTTGAAATTTTCGTAAGTAGTTTTCTTGTGTTAGTTGTGGGTGATCTTTTAGGTTTAGTCACCTTGCCAGAAATAAGTAAAGAGTATTCTTATTGGTATACCTTTATGTCATATTTTAGCGTTATAAGTACCTGGATAGCAGTGCTTGCTGTAATTTATTATTTCCCATCTCATCGTTTTATAAAATCATCTATTTGGAAGAATAAGCAGGGGAATACGGTCTCTTTCTTGCTTTGGGGATTACTTGTTGGTTTTTTACTTAACTTGTTTTCTGCTCTTTTGGCATTTTTACATGGGGATATTCATTTGACGTTTGAAAAGTTTGAATTATTGCCACTCTTGGGTCTTTTGCTAGCTGTGTTTATTCAATCATCAGCAGAAGAAGTATTTTGTAGGGGACTTATTTATCAAAGACTTTTAAAAGCAAATGTTAGTCCTCTTGTGGCTATTGTTTTGAACTCTTTATTTTTTGCTGCTTTACATCTTTTAAATGATGGAATTTCACCTTTAGCATTTTATGATTTATTGGTAACAGGAATTTTCTTTTCACTTATTGTTTATTATTTTGATAGTTTATGGATGGCAATGGGAATTCATGCTAGCTGGAATTTTACTCAAAGTATTTTATTAGGGTTACCAAACAGCGGGCAGTCATTTCCCTATTCTGTCTTTCAACTAGATCCTAGTAAGGTGCATGATAGTCTTGCTTATAATGTGGCTTTTGGTTTAGAAGGGACAATTTTATCATCACTGGTTATGACGATTTGTTGCTTAGCCATTTATATCTGGAAAAAAGATGATAAAGCACCTCTTTGGTACTGAAAAAAGTCTAAAAATAGAACATAAAAAAAGATTAAGACGGAGGGAAAGTGTCTTAATCTTTTTTGTCTGACTTATGTTTGGAGAGATAAACAATGTCTTATTTTTTACCGTAACGCTTGTGCTCGTGAATAATCTTTAGAGCACGTTTTTTTGTTTTGATATTTGGACTTTTGAGTCTTCTATAAGCTGACGAAAGGTCAGTTTTTTCTGCCATATTATCCTCCTACTAGAAATTATTATTAACGTTAATAAAGGTAGTATAACACAAAAAACTTAACTGGTAAAGTAAATAGTGTCTTTTTATTTAGTCAAATTATTTTGTTGATTTATGATGATAAAAAACAACCCCAGAGAGTTGTTTTTTATCATCATAAATATTGTTTACTTATTAAAA
>NZ_LHQM01000082.1 GCF_001302265.1 Streptococcus phocae
CGCAAAAACTAGATGAACTCAACGACTTGCTCAACGAGCTAGCCGATGAAGAAGTTGTTATCAAAGGGGGTGAGTACTCAAAGCGATTTATTGACTTTTTAAATTTTCTGGAAGAGTGCGAAGATGAATTTACATCATCAGAAATCGTTGTTATCGACAATATTTTAGAGCAATTTGAAGCAAGCAAAAAAGGAGAATAATTATGATGAAAAAATTAGAAGCAACCAAAGGTTATCCACAATACAATGAACACGGAGAAGTCGAAGCAACGTTCACAGGTGTCAGAGGTGCCGATGGGTTGTTTATTCCAATGACTATCAAACGAGACTTGACCAAAGCGTCAGAATCTGAAATCATCGATGCTGTCTTGGAAGAATTTTTCAAAAAATACTACGTTGAACGCGCAATGGGTGAGGCAGTTGAGAAAGTAGACGAGTTGGAAAAACTGTCACAAGAAACTGCTAAAAATGCTAAGACAGCTCAAGCTGCTGCAGGATTAGCGAAAGTCTCAGCAGAACGTACACAAAAAATGGCAAATCTACAAACACTTCATTTGCTAACAAGTGGCGGTAAAATTGAGCCTGACATTTATAAAGGATTACTAGAACTTATTGAACCTGTTAAAAAAGGTAAGTATAAAGCTCACGACGTATTCACTATGATAGACGAGTCGCATGAAGATTTGGTTGGCGAAGGAAATCTTGTCTTTGTTTATGTTAACGATGACTTTTCTTACGACAAGCAGACTATCGGTGAGCTAGAATCAGAAGGCGAAGTTACTATTATTAAATATGCTGACTTGACCAAACAAGAGTAGTGAGGTGGTTAGATGTACGA
>NZ_LHQM01000009.1 GCF_001302265.1 Streptococcus phocae
TAGTATACGATACTATCACGCCTTTGTCAATAACTTTCTTAAATATTTTCTAAAATAAGTCGTTTCAATAACCATTATATGCTTTATTCATGAACTCTTGATATTTAGTGGTTTCAAAAAGGACTTGTTTTTACAAGTCCTTTTGCTTATTTGATTCACTTTTGAATCTCTCTAGCTTAGTTAAAATGCCTTTTTTTATATTCCATTGCTTCTGATTCATTAGCCCAAACAAAGTGGTTAGGTTTGATTTCAACCATTGAAGGTTTATCTATGGAATAATCGTGACAATTTGGATCATAGACCATTAATTTTTTTTGCCGCTCTAAAATTGGATCTGGAATAGGCACAGCAGATAACAATGATTTGGTGTACGGGTGAATCGGATTAATAAATAGCTCTTCTGTTTCTGCTACCTCAACAATTACACCTTTATAAATCACTGCAATACGGTCAGATATAAAGCGAACCACTGATAAATCATGTGCAATAAACAGATAAGTTAATCCTTTTTCTTGTTGCATTTTTTTCAAAAGATTTAATACTTGTGCACGTACAGATACGTCCAAAGCAGAAATCGGCTCATCTGCAATGACAAACTCAGGATCCATGACGAGGGCTCTGGCAATACCAATACGCTGACGCTGCCCGCCTGAAAATTCATGTGGGTAACGCGTCAAATGTTCAGGTAGTAAGCCCACCTCGGTCATCATATGTTTAATTTTTTCTTTGCGTTCGTCCTCTGTTTTGAACAATTTAAAATTATATAGTCCCTCGGAGATAATATAATCAATTGTTGCACGCTCATTTAAACTAGCAGCAGGGTCTTGGAAAATCATTTGGATTTTACGGATTAGTTCACTGGTTTCCGATTTGGTTTTTTTCTTATTGATAATAGACCCATCGTAAATGATATCTCCTGAACTAGTGTTGTTTAATCCAATAATGGCCCTACCTATTGTAGTCTTTCCACTTCCTGACTCACCAACTAAAGAGAATGTTTCCCCTTTATTGATAAAGAAGTTAGCATTTTTAACAGCAACAAATTTCTTTTTACCTTCACCAAAGGAGATTTCTAGGTCTTTGACTTCTAATAATTTTTCAGACATTTTCTTCTCCTCGATAGATTTGTTTGCTTAATATTTTTTGATGTAAATCTTGAATAACCGCTGGTTTTTGAACCTTTGGTGCTTCAGGATGAAGCAGCCACGTTTTAGCCCAATGGGTCGGACTGATGTCAAATTGAGGTACTTTTTCTTCGAAATCGATTGTCATCGCATATTGCGACCTCGGTGCAAAAGCGTCTCCAACGATTGGTTTGTATAAGGATGGAGGAGTCCCAGGTATTGAGAAGAGTACACCTTTTTCATCAGCTAGCTGAGGTAGACTCGATAACAAACTCCACGTATATGGGTGACGTGGGTCATAAAAAATATCCTCGACAGTCCCATACTCTATCACCTCACCTGCATACATGACAGCTACCTTATCGGCAATACTTGCCACCACACCTAAATCGTGTGTGATAAAAATAATTGTAAAACGATATTCTTTTTGAAGGGTTTTTAGCAAGTTGATGATTTGAGCTTGGATGGTCACATCTAATGCAGTAGTTGGCTCGTCACAGATAAGTATATCTGGCTTACAAGCCAAGGCAATAGCAATAACAATCCGTTGCCTCATTCCCCCAGAGTATTGGAAAGGGTATTCGTGGAAACGTTTTTCAGGCTCAGGGATCCCTACCTTAATCATATAATCTAGTGCTAGTTTTTTAGCTTTAGATTGTGATAATTTTTGGTGCTTAACAATCACTTCTGTGATTTGACTCCCGATCGTCTGAATAGGGTCTAGACTCGTCATTGGATCTTGGAATATCGTAGCGATTTGAGCGCCTCGAACCCCTTCCCAATCCTTATGACTTTTTAGGGAGGTCAAATCTTTTCCTCTGTAATTGATGGTTCCAGACGCCACACGTCCATTGGATTCCAGCATTCCTGTAAAGGTCTTGGTCAATACCGATTTGCCACTACCTGATTCTCCCACTACCGCTAGAACTTCCCCGTCGTATAAATCGAGGGAAATGTCTCTAATTGCTGTTAATACTCTGTCGCGCACATCAAACTCAACTACGACATTCTTCGCGCTTAATATAATTTCTTTATTCATATTTTCCCCTCCTATCTATGCGTTCTTGGGTCACTAGCATCTGCTAAGTTTTGACCTACGATGTATAAAGGTAGGGAAACGAGAATAAGGGTCGCTAAAGGAATCCAGAACAGGTAAGCATTTGTGGTTATGTTGTTTGAATAGTTTGATATCAAACGCCCTAAGCTAGGCTCTGATATTGGCAAACCTAGTCCGAAAAACGACAAAAACGCCTCAGATGAAATATAAGATGGCAACAAGAGAGAAACCATTGACACAATAACTGAGACGAGACGTGGCAATAAGTTTTTTGTAACCACTTTGTATACTGGTGTTCCTAATGTTTGACTGGCTAAGTTGTATTCTAAATCACGATAGCGCAAAATTTGAACACGAATGCCATAGGCAATTCCTATCCATCCTGTAATACAAAAAGCAAAAATCAAATTCCAAAAACCTGACCCTATGGCGTAGGTTAGTACCATGATAATAAGCATCTGTGGTAGGTTGGCGATAACGTTATAGACCTCAATCATAACTTTATCAAAGGTTTTTGAAATTCCCCATATACCACCAACTATTACGCCAATAACCATGTTGATCAAGGTTGCGATAACAGAAATCAATATCGAATTTCTTGCACCATACCAAACACCATCAAAGAGTGACTTACCGTTCTTATCTGTTCCAAACCAGTACTCAGCATTAGGAGAAATGTAGCGTTTTGAGAAATCATTAATGTTGCTAACATCGTTAAAATCATAATTTGCAAACATGGGATAGATAAAACTCATTAAAATAATAGTCACTAAAATCACAAGCATGACAATGGTTGATTTTTTTGCAAAAAATTGTTTAAACACAGATTTCCAATAGGAGTAAGCTGGGGCATCGATTACTTCTGATGCATAGCTGTCTAGTTCGACAAATTCGAACTTGCTTTTGTCAATGTTTGCCATTACTTACCTCCTTTATTTGATAATCGAATACGTGGGTCTAAAATGGTCATAAAGATGTCCCCAACGAGTAAAGATAGTATTGATAGCACAGCAAATATGAAGACCAGACCAATCACCATTGTGTTATTAGCTGCTCGAATTGAATCAATTAACATTTTCCCCATACCTGGAAAGGCAAAGATGGTTTCGGTCAAGGTCGCACCTGCAATGACTCCAACAATTGCTTGAGGAATCCCATTAACAATCGGCACCATTGCTTGTTTAAACAAATGCTTCCTAGAAATTTCTATCTCAGAAAGCCCTTTAGCTCGTGCAAAACGAACAAAGTCACTTCCTTGGAGGTCAACAAGGTAACGTCGGAACCAAATTGTTATTCCTGGTGTGCCCAATATCCCAAGAATAAGGGCAGGAAGAACGTAAGATTTGGGATCGCCCGCTCCTAATAACGGAAATGCATCTGGCAAGCCTACCATTGACCCCAAAAATCTTACAATATAAATTAAGGCAATACTTGGTAAAGCTAACATGAATGTTGTAGCCGCTGTTAAGAAACGGTCGACGATTTTATTTTTATAGTAGGCCATTAGCATACCAAGAGGTAAGCCAAATAAGTACGATAGCGCAACGCCAACAATTCCTATCTTGAAAGAATTTGCAACCATTGATGGTTCGGTATAGTTGTTCTTAGTTGCTGTATAGGCATCACCCTTACCAAAATTAGCAATATCTCTACTGTCTGCTTGTTTTGGAGATTTATAAGTTCTTGAATAAATGTCAATAGAACTTACCTTTTCAACGCCTGTAGGGAAGCGTTTCTTTTCTGATAGTGTTCTTCCTTGTCCTTGTGTAATAACTTGAATAACAGGAATGTTAGAATAAGTCGGGTATGATTTTCCTAAGTTGAAGGTTATCACATTTTGATGTATAAATGGAAATTGCTTATTAAAGTAGACGAGATACTTGTGTTTTGTCCCTGATCCAACCAAAGCTGGTCCAACAGCAGGATCCACTTCTGGTCTAATATAGCGATCTAAATTAGGATTACTCTTATCTTTAATAGCCCAAGGATGGTCTATCACCACTAAATTGCTAAAGAAGTCCCAAACGCGTTCATAAACTGGGATCTCTCTAACCGCATAAAACTGCTTACTAGTCTTAAACTGACCAAGCTTCCAGCCATTTTCTTTGGAAGCCAAGTACTTCTCATAAGGTTCTTTATTGGTTGGAGCAATTGTTTTGTTTTGATCAGCTTTTAACACAGCTTCTTGTAATTCTTTACTATTCAGGTAAGAAATATAACCCATTCGTTCAAAAACGGTATTTTGATAATTTATTGTTTTGTCTGGTGTTGTCGCCATTTTATTGTAATTGGGATCTTGTTTAAAAATCAAATGAGGTGGAACTAGCGTAAACACAATAACATATGTCAGTGTTGTGACTAAAATGATTGAAACAAGGGACCTCAAAATACGTTCAAAAATATATTTTTTCATTATAGTCTCCAATAGTTCAAAAGAACCTTCTCAGCTGAAGAGAAAGTTCTTACTGAACAGTAATTTATTTTGCAACGTGATTAGCAAGCTTTGCTTCGTGTTTCGCATTTGACTTTTGCTTTTCTTTTTGCCATTTTTTATAAGCTTTTTCATATTGCTCTTTTGTGACTGGTTTTTCTTGTAACTTCAAATATTTGAGGAATTTATCTCCTTTATTTCCAGTCCAAGCAAAACTGTTACTAAATGGTACAGTCCTTGTCAGACGAGGTTTTCCTCCAAGTGAAAGCATTGGAATGACTACTGAACTCTTTGTTAATTGTGCTTGAGCCTTAGCAAAAGCAAGATTTCTTTTGTCCAAGTCGCCACTGATTGCTTTTGCTTGAGCAAGCAAATCATCGTAGGTGTCTAGACCTATCTGCTCAACAATATCTCTGTTAGCACCTTTTTCGATACCAATGTTTTTAACCATGCCTCCGGTATTTGAATCAAAAACATCAAGATATGAAGAGGCATCATCGTAGTCAGGTGTCCAACCCGAAATGGTTAAATCATAATCTTGTTGAGCTGGGGTTTCTGCAAAATAAGTTGCGTTATCATAAGTTGCAGTATCTTTTTCCAAAACATTGATAACGACATTTTCTTTACCAAGAGAAGATTCTACAGATTGCTTTAAGGATTGTGCTCGCTGAACACCGACAACGTCTGTCTGATCAACCGGTACGTCTAATTGAACTGGGAAAGTAACACCTTGTGAGGACAACTCTTCTTTAGCTTTTGCAAATTCAGCTTTAGCTTTTTCAGGGCTATAGACACCATTTTGAGCATCAGAGAAGTCAACATCTCGCCATTCATCCCCATAAGTAACGAGTTCTTTAGAGACGAGTTGTCCAAAATCCTCGTTGCCAACATGGATAAATGTCGGTGGAACAAATTGGTTCCGTAACGCTTTATCTTTAGCATCTTGTCCTACAGCTTGAGCATTCCAATTTCCTTTATCGACAGCAAAGTTGATGGCTTGTCGGAAATCTTCGTTCAAAATCGCTTTTTTAGCAGCTTCTTGTTGAGTCGCATCTTTTTTCGTTAATTTAAATGCTGTTCGATTTAAATTAAAGAAATACATGTAGGTCGAACTGTCTTGCAGCCCGTATGTGATGCTATCGCTGTATTTCTTTTTAGCACTTTTATAAGTAGGGTCATTGGGATTTAAAACAGCTGCACTATAAGTGCCTTTGTCAAAATTATTGTATAAAGAACCAACATCCTGACCATCGTAGAAAGTTAATTTTATCGCATCTATTTCAACGTTCTTTGCATCCCAATAATTCTCATTTTTGGTAAATTCTATAGATGATTTTGATGTAAAAGCTGATAAGAAGAATGGACCATTAACTAAAATAGAATCTGGACTAAGACTTCCAAAATCTTTACCTTTTGTTTTTAAGAACTTTTCATTGACAGGAAATAATATGCCATAGGTTGTTTTAGAATTCCAAAATGTTTCAGGTTGATTTAATGTGTATTGTACAGTTTTATCATCGAGGGCCTTGACGCCAACTTCTGAGAAATCAGCTTTTCCTTCTTTGTACTCTTTGAGCCCTTTGATGGAGTCTTGCACCACATAAAGAGCATCTGCATCTTTATCTATAGCATGTTTTAAACCAGTAACAAAATCATGAGCAGTGACTGGGGCATATTCTTCACCATCTGCAGTATACCAGTTAATGCCATCGCGTAATTTATAGGTATAGGTAAGACCATCTTTTGATACGTTCCAATCTTTTGCTAGAGCAGGAACTAGATTGCCATACTTATCATTTTCCATAAGGCCATCTATCATTTGTGATGTTTGATCGCTAGTCCCACCTTGGCTAGTTGTGATGTAATCAAATGTTTTTGGATCTGATGCGAACACATAATTATACGTTTTTGCGGTGTTATTATTTTTAGCACCATTGCCACAAGCAGCTAAGGCAGATACTGATAGTACCGCTATTCCAAGTGATACCAACCATTTGCTTTTTTTCATAAAAGTCACCCTTAAACCTTATTTTTATTTTTCATTTATTCAATGAAATTAGTTAATTGAAAACATTATATCACAAATTTTGAGTAAATAAAATATTGATATCAAAAATTATCTGAATATTTTGTAATAACATTCAAGTTCTTTTCCTTGATATCATTGGAAAGCGATACCATTCCTCTAGTAGAGGTTTCATCCATCTCTCAAAATTTTTTTGCTTTTTCTCATAAATCAACAGTCGCTAAGATTCAAAAGACTCTATCTTAACAATTAATGAAAGAAATGATATAGTATATCATATAAGATTACTAGATAAGGGAAAATATTATGAAAAGAGTGCTTCTTATTTTTATTAGTGCCATTTGTTTGTGGACAAGTGACGCACATGCTAATGGTTACAAAGTTGCCGCAAAACATGCCATCGCTGTCGAACTGGATAGCGGTAAAATCTTGTATGAAAAAAAAGCAGATACCCCTGTTGCTGTGGCATCTGTAAGCAAATTATTAACAACTTATTTGGTTTATAAAGAGGTGCATTCAGGTAAACTAAAGTGGACTACTCCTGTAACCATTTCGAATTACCCTTATGACTTAACCACCAACTATACGATTAACAATGTCCCCTTAGAGGCACGCAAATATCCTGTTAAAGACTTGCTAAAAGCAATGATTATCGCAAACGCCAATAGCCCTGCGATTGCTCTGGCAGAAAAAATCGGAGGAACTGAGCCTAAATTCGTCGATAAAATGAAAAAGCAACTACGGCAGTGGGGCATCGATGATGCTAAACTCGTCAATGCTAGCGGCTTGCCAAACAGCATCTTAGGAGACAACAAATACCCTAACTCGTCTTCGGAGGATGAAAATTATTTTAGCGCTAGAGACTTAGCTATTATTACTAGCCACTTGCTCAAAGAATTTCCAGATGTTTTAGAGCTTTCACGGAAACCATCAGATGTTTTTGATGGTCAAGCTATTTTTTCTACTAATTATATGCTCAAAGGCATGCCTTATTTCCGTGATGGGGTTGATGGGCTTTTTATCGGAAGTTCTGCTAAAGGAGGTTCTTCTTTTGTCGCAACAAGCATTGAAAACAACATGCGAATCATCTCTGTAATTTTAACTGCTGACAACACCCAAGAAGACAAACTAGCCGTTTTTGATGCTACCAACAAATTGCTTCAGTATGTGCTTACTCAGTTTAAAAAGGTTACCGTCCTAGAAAAACATCAGTCAGACAATTTACCATCAGTGCATGTTTTAGATAGTCCTCAATCTAAAGTCAAACTAGTTCCCAAAAACGACCTTGTCATCATCAAACAAGCTAAAAAAAATCTGGACCAGCCAGTTCAAATCACAAAACATTCTACTAACTTATTTGCCCCTCTCAAAAAAGGACAGATTGTTACGAAGGCTAAAATCAAGGATAACAATCTGATTGGTAAAGGTTATATTGGTGAATTGCCTAGTGTTGACCTTATCGTGCAACGTGATACCCCTAAAAGCTTTTTCCTAAAAGTTTGGTGGAATCATTTTGTTCGCTTTGTAAACCAAAAACTCTAATGGTTTTAGTTCTAAATGCCTAGCATCATGTTAGCTCATGATGCTTTTTTGTCCCTACCCCCTTTGGAAAAAGGCTTTTATTTGTATTAGTGAAGTGATATAATGAATTGACATTACTTTTTAAGGAGCTTGGCCTTGACCAAAAAAATTATCGCACTTATACTGACTTCTTTTTGTTTTTTGAGCCTTTCAAGTATTTCTGCCGAGGATATCATGGCAATCACTCGACAGGCAGGCTATGCTGTCAGTGACATCAATCGACCAAAAGCCTCCATTGTGGTTGATGCCAAAAGCGGTGACATTCTGTGGCAAGATAACATCGATACGCCTAGAGATCCTGCTAGTTTGTCAAAGCTATTTACCCTTTACCTGCTTTTCCAGGATTTAGCCAAGGGAAATATCACGCTTGACACTACCATAACAGCAACCGAAACTGACCAAGCTATTGCTAGCATTTATGAAATTAGCAATAATAATATCGTGGCAGGAGTCGATTATCCGATTAGAGACCTTATCTCGATGACAGTCGTCCCGTCCTCAAATGCTGCAACGGTCATGCTGGCTAACTATTTATCTGCTAATGACGCATCAGCCTTTATTGATCGAATCAATAAGACGGCGGGAGAGCTTGGCATGGCAAATACACGTTTCACTAATGCTAGTGGTGCCATCGCAGAATCCTTTCAAGGTTACTACAAGCCCGATCGCTATGACCTCTCTGCTCCTAATGTAACGACTGCGCGTGATTTAGCGATCTTAATCCGTGCCTTTATTAATCATTACCCTGACCTTCTTGAATTTACCAATCAAAGTACCGTTCGTACAATGGTAGGAACACCTTACGAAGAAGAATTCCATAGTTATAACCACTCGTTACCAGATGGTCAATACGGCTTAGAAGGGGTTGATGGGATTAAAACCGGATCTAGTCCTAGCGCTGCTTTTAACGTGATTGTGACTGCTAAACGTGGACAAAACCGACTCATTACCATTGTCATGGGAGTGGGGGATTGGTCCGATCAAAATGGTGAATTTTTCCGTCATCCTTTTGCAAATGCTCTGACCGAAAAAGGATTTACCGATATCCGAGAGTTAAGCAAATCAAAACGTCAAAAGCTTGAAAAACTCAACCCCCATAAAAAAAGGCATAAACACCAACGCCGTCAGAAAGAAAATCAAGAATCCGAGTCTGAAGGGATTGAACTTTATATCGAGGAGCACTACACTATTATTTTAATTTGTCTGGTTGTGTTTCTTGTGATTGTTCTCGCCTTTGCTGTTGTTCTATTTATCCTAGGACGCTGATGAGAAAATCTATCTGTTAACACGCGATACACTAAAAGCACCCTAATCACTAGATAATTATCTAATGACTAGGGTGCTTTTAGTTATGAATCAACTTACTGGCTACTGAATATCTGTCTGGAAAATTGTTTAATCCTTAGACTCTTTGACCGTAGTAAGCTCTTGGGATTTCGTTTCTTAAAACACGATCAGCATATCTGGTATATCCTGGGGAAACTGTTCTTGTGTAAGGGAGGTAATCCTCGTTGGAAATGTTGTAAGCAGCATTCCAGAGATGGGTTTTTCTCATAAAGTTGTTTCCGCGTAGAGTGTAAGTATGGTTTTTATTCGTATTGTCAATCGTATCGTTCCACGTAAGATCAACATGGTAATACTGACCATCTACCTTTACAATATTCCATGCATGTAGACTTGACAACCCTCCGACCGGGTCTCCGTATCCTTGAATATAGTAAACATCTAAGCCTGCTAGTTGTCCCATATCTTTGAACATTTGTGCATAGGCTTGACAGACTGCTTCATTATCTTTGATAAAGGCATAAGGGGTTTGTACTGAAATTCCTGTTCGTGTAAAACTACCTACTTTTCCTTTTGCATAATGGTAATTTGTCATGATGTAGTCCTGAATCTTCTCGATTTTAGCGACTTCGTTGTCAGTAGCTTTGATATTCTCTTGGGTCCATTTCTTAATGTGATCCCGATACTCCCGATATTGCGCATCTGTCATATAGTATTGTGGCATCAAGGTCACTGTAATGTCATCTGCATCGTGATAGCCTTGCCATAACCATTTAAATCCAGAGGTGGTACCACGCGCATTTGGGGTGACCGACAATTTTTCTTTAACAAAGGTGCTAATAGCATCTGAAAGATTTAGATCGCCACGATGATGCTGGAGGTCAGATTGCCTGAAAGTAAAGAGAATTTCCTTAGCCCGTCGGCGATGAGCTTCATCCGATTTTTCTTGCAAGGTTTGCAAGTCATATATCTTTGTTAAATCAACCCGGCTATTATAAGGAAGGTCGTCAGTGGTGTAGTTAACTTTATTGTCACCTTCGTTGCGCATTTCTTTCCATAGAGGAACTGTTGAATGGTCAGTATCTGGTGCCTCTGTTGATGGGTTTTGATACCTTACGGACCTACGAGGGTCAGAGGATTGGCGCTCTCTAGAATAGTTGGTACTTTCGATACTTGCTATCTCGTTGAGAATCTCCTCTTGTAGGTTTTTAGCCTGTGTATAGGTATATTGATTTCTATCCCTTTGTAATGATGACAGTAAGATTAGATTTAAATCCTTGATATGATGGTTAGTGGTAGACAAGTTAGTATTTAGTCTTTGGTAATTATCATAACTGTCATACCAAGAGCCAATTAAATTAGCTCGTTCAGCATCAAGGCGATCCAAATCTGCTAAAGTATTTCTATTTTGCCCTAGAAAGTCTGTTTCAGCGGTTAGATTTTGGAGGATTGTTTCATAGTGTTGAACCTTGCTCTCAAGATTGGTAATCCGATAATCTCCCCCTACGACTGGATTAGAAGCCTGGAGGCGCTTAAAGCGTTCCCGCAAATCCTCAGACTTTTTTTGTAATTCAGCTAGTAAATCATTATTACCGTATCTTTGATCGTATGCCTGTTTTAATTGCTTGTACTCAGCAATCAACTGCTGACGCTCTGCTTCCAAGCGTCTATACTGATTATCTTCCTGATAATAGGTCGATTGACTCCAATTATCGGGATAATTATAAGTATAGTCATCTTCTGCTTCTACTAGCGTGCCGGTTAGTGCTGTCCAGCCTAAAACTACCGCAAGGCTCGAGACGATTGCTCTTTTTTTCACTATTTTCCTCCTGAAAACACTCTGGCTCATCACATGCTTAATGATTTCGCAAATCGCATGGATTCGATTGGGACATTTTAATAACTTCATAGGTTATTATAGCGAAAGAAAAGAGATGACTCAACAAAAAAATGTATTTTTTCAAATAAAATGTATAAAAAACGCTTTTTTAGTCACTGAATACTAAAAAGGGACAAAAGCTGAACAACCTAAAAAACTAACCTCTCTGGGTTAGTAAGTCTTTTTATATTAGCTGATGGCTGATTATCCGACTGACCCTTCCATTTCATAAGAAATCAGACGGTTAAGTTCAACGGCATATTCCATTGGCAATTCTTTTGTGAAAGGTTCTACAAATCCCATCACAATCATTTCTGTCGCCTCAGATTCGGATAATCCTCGACTCATTAAATAATAAAGCTGTTCCTCTGAAATTTTTGACACCTTAGCCTCATGCTCAAGGGCTACTTGCGAATTATGAATTTCATTAAAAGGAATGGTGTCAGACTTTGAAATGTCATCCATCAAAATCGTATCACACTCAATATGACTGACAGAGTTCTGTGAGTGTTTGTTAAAAGTGACTTGTCCTCGGTAGCCTACCTTACCACCACTTTTTGCAATCGATTTGGAGACAATTGATGAAGACGTGTGAGGAGCATTATGAATCATCTTTGCTCCTGTGTCTTGATGCTGACCGGCATTCGCAAATGCAATGGATAGCATTGTGCCACGCGCACCAGGTCCATCAAGATAGACTGAAGGGTATTTCATGGTGGTCTTAGCACCTAGATTGCCATCAATCCATTCAACTGTGGCATCCTTCAATGCTCTGGCCCGTTTGGTAACTAAGTTGTAAACGTTATCAGACCAGTTTTGAATAGTGGTATAGCGCATGTAAGACCCTTCCAAAGCAAAAATTTCCACAATAGCTGCGTGTAAACTGTTGCTTGAGTAAGTTGGGGCCGTGCAACCTTCCACGTAATGGACACTAGCCCCCTCATCAACAATAATTAACGTGCGTTCAAACTGCCCAGTATTTTCGTTGTTAATGCGGAAATAGGTTTGCAAGGGGATATCCACTTTGACCCCTTTAGGAACATAGATAAAGGTTCCTCCAGACCATACGGCAGAGTTAAGTGCAGCTAATTTATTATCGGTTGGCGGGACTAATTTGGCAAAATATTGCCTAAATAAATCCGGGTATTCCTTGAGAGCTGAATCTGTATCTGTAAAAATAATGCCTAATTTCTCAAACTCCTCTTTCATGTTGTGGTAAACAACTTCAGACTCGTATTGAGCAGAAGCACCTGCTAAATAAGCACGCTCTGCCTCAGGAATACCAATTCTTTCAAACGTTGCCTTAATTTTATCTGGCACATCGTCCCAAGAACGGGCTGGCTTATCAGATGGCTTTTGATAATAAATAATGTCATCAAAATTAATATCTGACAGGTCAGCTCCCCAGGTTTGCATCGGCATTTTATGAAAGGTTTCCAAAGACTTTAGACGAAAGTCTAGCATCCATGCGGGCTCATTTTTAGCTGCTGATAGCTCTCTTACGACAGCTTCACTCAAGCCTTGACCCGTTGAATAGATGGGCTGGACATCATCATGAAATCCAAATTGATAATCTCCCAAGTCGATTGGCTTGGGGTCTACTGTTTCATTTTTATCAGACATTTCCATTTTCCTTTACATCTTGACTAGTGAGCAGGCTCATTTATTTGACATCGCTTCGTTGAATAGCCTGCTGCAAAGCATGCCATGCTAACGTAGAGCATTTGATTCGCTGAGGAAATTTTGAAACCCCGGCTAATAGCTCTGCTTCACCTAAAAGCTTTTGTTTGTCGTCTTCACGACCTTGAACCATCTCTGAAAAAATAGTAACTAGTTCCAAAGTTTCTTGCTTGGTTTTTCCGATAACAGCATCTGTCATCATACTAGACGACGCTGTTGAAATGGTGCAACCGTGACCTGCAAATGCAATATCCTCAATAGTGTCTCCATCAAATTTAACCGTTAATGAAATCACATCACCACAGGTAGGATTGTTCATCTGAACTGCTTCTACACCATCTAACTGCCCTTGATGGTGTGGATTTTTAGAGTGATCAGCCACTACAGCCATATACAAACTGGTTAACCTAGAAAGCGCCATTGAAAAACTCCTTTGCTTTAAGAATAGCTGCAACCAAACGGTCACAATCTTCTCGCGTATTATAGGCATAAAAACTAGCACGAACAGTTGCATGCACGCCCAAATACTGAAGTAATGGCTGAGCACAATGGTGCCCTGCTCGGACAGCAATACCCTCATAATCCAAGGCTGTTGCTAAGTCGTGGGGGTGCAGACCATCTATATTAAAAGCAATGACCCCTGAGCGTTGATCTGCTTGGCTAGGGCCGTAAATTGTCAGACCTTCAATAGCTTGTAATTTCGGTAACACATAAGCCACTAAATCAGCCTCATGTTCATGAATGTTGGACATTTCTAAAGTGTTTAAAAACGTGATTGCCTCAGCAAGACCAATAGCTCCTGCAATGTTAGGAGTTCCTGCCTCAAATTTCCAAGGCAACTCTTTCCAGGTAGCTGACTGCTCGTACACAAAATCAATCATTTCGCCACCAAATTCCACAGGCTCCATTTGCTGAAGCAAGTTTTCTTTACCATATAGTACGCCAATGCCAGTCGGTGCCATCATTTTATGCCCTGAAAAAGCTAAAAAATCACAATCTAGCTCTTGGACATCGATTGACATGTGAGGAATCGACTGGGCTGCGTCAACAACCATATAAGCTCCTTTAGCATGAGCCAAACTGGCAATTTCTTTGATAGGATTGATACATCCCATCACGTTTGAAATGTGACACATGCTGACAAATTTCGTCTGACTGGTCAGTTTTGAGCGAACATCTGACATGTCTAGCTGACCATCTTTTAGATAGACATAGACGAGTTTGGCACCTGTTTTTTCACAAGCCTGTTGCCAAGGAATAATATTAGAATGATGCTCCATAATAGAAATAAGAACTTCATCACCTGGTTGCAAGAGCTGCTCAGCGAATTTTCCAACCCAGTTTAATCCTGTGGTCGTTCCTCTTGTAAATAATATTTCCTTACTGGAAGCAGCATGAATAAAGTCTGCGACTTTTTGACGACTGGCTTCATATTTCCGAGTTGCTCTTTCTGCCAACGTATGCACACCCCTGTGGACATTAGCATTATCTTCTTTGTAGTAAGTTTCCAAAGCCTTTAAAACAGCTTGTGGCTTCTGGGTGGTCGCTGCATTGTCTAAGTAAACAAGAGCTTCATCATTCACAAATTGATTAAGTATGGGATATTCTTTTTTGACTTGATATGGGTCAAACAATGATAACTCCTTTCTTTGGACCATGTCCCTAGCGGCGCGACAGCTTTTCATCTAAAACATTGATAATATCTTGTCGGACAGAAGCTATGGGAATAGCTCCAATAACAGCCCCAAGAAAACCTCTAATGACCAGGCGTTCAGCTGTGTCTTGATCTAAACCTCGACTCATCAAATAATACATGTCTTCTGGATCAACTTGTCCAATAGAGGCGGCATGGCCTGCCGTAACTTCGTTTTCTTCAATGAGAAGGATTGGATTAGCGTCGGCACGTGCTTGGTCTGAAAGCATCAATACTCTACTTTCTTGTTGAGCATCTGCCCCCTTAGCTCCTTTAATAATGTGGCCAATGCCATTAAAGGTTAGTGTGCCTCGCTCCAAAATCACTCCGTGCTGAAGGATATGTCCTACGGTATGCTTGGCATAATTAGTCACTCTAGTATCTATGCCTTGCACTTGTCGCCCGCTAGACGCAGCAACCACTTTCAGGTCAGCCTTTGCTCCAGAACCAACCAGGTCGCTATCAAAGTCTGCAATAACATTGCCTTGATTCATCACTGCCAAAGCCCAATCAATCGTCGCGTCTTTTTCTAAACGTCCCCGACGGCTTATATAGCTGGTTACTGTTTTCCCCAGGCGGTCTATCGCCGAAAACCTGATTTGACTGCCTTCTTGTGCAAAAACTTCTACACTAATATTGGCACTTGTTTTCATACTTTCTTGACCGACAGTTTCAAAACGCTCCAGATAGCTAAATTTGCTATGTTTCCCTGCAATGATTAAAACGTGCTTGTTAAATGGCACTTGGCTATCACTAGGTTGCAAGAAAATCCCCTCTAAAGGCTCTGCAATTTCCACATGTTCTGGGACATAAAGTACCGCTGCACTGTTGAAATAAGCAGTATGATACGCAGAAAGACGATTATCATCAAAGGGGAACGATTTCCCAAAATAGGATTCGATAACTTCTGGAATTTCCATCAAGGCCGTATCAAAATCTGTAAAAATAACACCTTTTTCAATCAAATCCATCGGGAGTTGCTCAAGTGCTGTCTGCGTGCCATATTGCACGAGCTTGGGGTTATCCCCTAGAGCTATGAAGTCGGGAACCGTTAAAGGTTCTGTGTCTTCTGTTATCTGACCATCTCCCAAATTCCATCGATGAAATTTAACACGCTCAATGGTTGGTAATTCCAAGTGCGCTAAGGCGTCAAAAGCTTTTAATCGGCGTTCTTGTAACCAAAATGGCTCTGCATGAGCTTGTGAGAAAGCCAGTATTTGTTCTTTAGTCATCTCTAATTCCTTTGTGTCTAATAAATTCTTCTTTGATTAACAAGGCCATCTTAATGACTCCATAACACCTTAAGCATCTTCTTGGTAATCAACACCTAAATCTTGTGCAATATCAGCATAGCCTTCTTTTTCCAATCGTGTCGCCAAAGAAGCGTCTCCTGATAGGACAATACGACCATCCATCATCACATGAATCGAATCTGGCGTGATATAATTCAGCAAACGCTGATAATGCGTAATAATCATAGCTCCAAAGTCTTGACCACGCATCATATTGACCCCTTTTGAAACAACTTTCAACGCATCTATATCCAAACCTGAGTCGATTTCATCGAGCAAAGCAAACTTTGGCTCTAACATCAACAGTTGCAAAATTTCATTTCGCTTTTTCTCACCACCAGAAAAACCTTCATTGAGATATCGCTCTGCCATTTCTTCTTTCATGCCCAAAAGTTCCATGTTTTGATCTAATTTGGTAATAAAATCACGCACAGAAATTTTCTCACTATCTTCTTTACCAGCATTCATCGCAGCACGAATAAACTCTGCATTTGTGATCCCTGGTATTTCAGACGGGTACTGCATGCCCAAAAAAAGTCCCATTCTAGCGCGTTCGTCAACATCCAACTCAAGAATGTTCACGCCATCTAGTAAAATCTCACCTTCAGTGACCTGATAATTGGGATTTCCCATAATGGCTGCCGAAAGCGTCGATTTCCCTGTTCCGTTAGGACCCATAATGGCTGCAACTTCTCCTGTTTTCAAGGTTAAGTTGACCCCTTTTAAAATCTCTTTACCTTCTATCGACACGTGTAAATTATTAATCTCAAGAATTGACATTCTATACCTCTTTTTCTATTAGCATCAGGATCTTTCAGCCCTAAAAAAGACCATAATCTAATTTTTCGCTATCCTAATTATAGCAAAAAAAGCCTTAATCGGCCTTTTACTTGTCTGAAATCACTTCTTTTGTTTCCATTTCAAAAGAACTGCTTGACGATAACAACTATTTCCTACAAATTTTAACACATTAAACAAGGGGGTTCGTTTATCTCCCCATATCTCTAAACCTTCAATGAATACTTCTAATGCAAATAATAACCCTAGCATCAAAAGGATTCCACCAATACGACTAGAAACATTTAACAACAAAGAAATCAAAGAAAATAGTAAGGCAATGCCATACACCACTAAAACTGCCCCACGATGGGTAAATCCCATCGACAACAATCGGTGATGAAGGTGCATTTTATCTGGTTCGTAAAATTTTTGACCGGACAGACTGCGCCTAATGATGGCAACTAGGGTATCCATAATAGGAACTCCCAAGATAATCACAGGTGTTATCACAGCCACTGCTGTTGAGTTTTTAAGTCCTTGCAAGGATAAGACCCCAATCATAAACCCTATGAAAAGCGCCCCTGTATCTCCTAAATAAATGATAGCCGGGTGATAATTATAAGGGAAAAAGCCAATAATAGCAGCAATCATCACTAGAATGGTTAGTGTTAAAAAGAAATCTTTTTGAGGTAAAAAGAAATAAGACACAATCGCCATCGTTAGCAAACTAATGATTGACACGCCACTAACCAAACCATCTAGCCCATCAATCAAATTAATAGCGTTAGTAATTGATACAATCCATAAAATTGTCAAAATAAATGTCAAGAAAGGACCAAAAAACAGCAACGGACCTCCAAAAGGAATTTTAAAGCTATCAAATCTAAAATCGGTAAAGGCCCAAATGATTATAGCACCAACAAGAATGCCTAACATTTTTAGTTTTGGGCTTAACTCACGAATATCATCAATCAGACCAGTTACTGTAATAATAAAAGCTCCACAAACCACGGGTAAAATGTACTGAAAGTAAGTTTGACCGCCAACGTACTGTCCCTTTGAAGCCATCGGTAGCAAAATTAGGCTACTGACGACAAAAGCCACAAATACTGCTAAACCACCGCTAGAAGGCATAGGAACTTTATTAACTCGTCTCGCATTTGGGTTGTCAACAGCTCCGATACGAAAAGCCATAAAACGAACAAAAGGGGTTAGGCATAAGGCTACCAAAAACGCTCCGATTAGGACTAAAACATAATCTATTGTAAATGAAGACATATCCTTTTATCCCAATTCAATTTTTTGCAGTTGCTCAACAGCACCATCTAACATTAATTGATACCCATGCTCTTGAAGATAGGCTCTGGTTTTGGTTCCTGCACTGGCATGCTCAATCAATCGCGCATACATCACATTAGCAAAATAAGATGGGTGGTTTTGAAGGTCAAGCAAGACCGTCATGTGATGGGCATGATCACTTTTATAAAGTTCAGAGGCTTCAATTGGAAAATCAATCGTTTTGGCAAAGTAGATTGCGTCTTCAATGGTCGGAAAGTCAAGGACGTAATGAATATAGTCTAGCTCAACAGGTTCAGGCTCAGTCGCTTGGTCTGTTTCTTTGCTGTCTGCTTGATTCGCTAATGACGCTCCCACAACACCCTCCATAATCTCTTCAATTTTTTCTAGTTTTTCATGAGCATTGACATCCCCTTTTTCACGCATGGATTGTTCCAAGCTTTTGAAAAAGTCATCAGGAGTCATCTGAGAAATATCTCCGAGATCTGCCAAATCTTCAAAATCTAAATCTTTGTTCAAATCAGACTTGGTCACAAAAACATCTAGACGATCTTTTCGCGGTGTCACTCGAAAACTAAGCATGCCACTATTTTTAAAATTGTCAGGCAAATCTAATTCATCCATAACAGCGTAAAAGAATTCTTCTGTTTTTTCCTGAGGAATCAAAAAGTCTTTTAATTCCATGCCTCGCTCTTCTAAATCATCCATACTAATTGTTATTTTTAGCGTTGTCTCGCTGATTTGTTTCATTTCCATTGTAAGGCACCTCGTACGTGTAGTCATTCTATTATACTAGAAAGGGCATTATTTCGCAATTTATGACCCACAATCAGTCAATTCCCACCGAAAACAATTGTCTTTCCTCAAAAACTATTTGATCTCTCTCAAAATACCCATTTAAACACGCTATAAACAATCAACAAACTGCCGAGCACAATGCGGTATTTCCCAAAAATAGTAAAGTCATGCTTTTTAACATAGTCTGTTAAAAACGCAATAGCTTGCAAGCTAACCACAAAGGCAACTAGGCTGGCAACTACTAAAATCAGAACCTGACCTCCACCCAATCGATGCCCCTCAATAAAGAATTTCAAGGCTTTTAGACCACTATAACCAAACATTGTTGGAATTGCTAAAAAGAAGGTGAAATCAGCAGCCACCGTCCGACTCGTTCCTAAAATGATAGCTCCAAGAATGGTTGCTCCTGAGCGACTCGTACCAGGAACAATACTCAGCACCTGAAAGCAACCAATACCAAAAGCTGTCTTGTAGGACATGCGAGATAATTGAGTCACCTGTGGCGCAATGGATTCATGACGCTTTTCAACCACGATAAAGGCAATACCATATACAATAAGCGCTAAGGCTACAGAAAACATATTGTTAAAGTGCGCCTCAAACCAATCATCTAAAGGCACAGCAATCAGAATGGACGGAATACAGGCAATAACCACCTTTAACCATAGTTGCCAAGTTAGTCTAACTTCTCGAGCATCTTTTCCTGGTTGAAATGGATTCAAACGCTCAAAATAGACCAAAATAACGGCGAAAATAGCTCCTAGTTGAATCACAATATTAAACATTTCCATAAAGGATTGGTTCTGGTTAAGGGCAACAAACTCTTGCACCAAAATAAGATGACCTGTGCTTGACACAGGCAACCACTCGGTAATCCCTTCTATAATGCCAAAAAAAATGGCTTTTATCAGTTCGATAACTAGCATCTGTTCTCCTTTCGTTGTCAACGTTTCTATTTTATCAAATTTTTGAAAGATAAGCTTAAAAAATAAGGGCTTTCTACCAAAAAGCACGAGAGATTCAAAAAAGATTAATAACCATCATACGCCTAATATTTGCATCTTTGCCGTGCAATATATTGAAATAGCTTGAAAATTACTGTAAAATAGTTTGAATACTATTTTTTAAAACAGGAGACCTATATGAAAAAGCTAGTCCTTAGCTGTTTGCTGGCTTTGTTTCCCTTATTTGGGGGAATGAGCTCAGTGCAAGCAGACCAATATTTACGAGTCGGGATGGAAGCAGCCTATGCTCCCTTTAACTGGACTCAAGATGATGATTCAAATGGTGCTGTTCCTATTGAAGGAACAAAGCAATTCGCTAACGGTTACGATGTGCAAATTGCTAAAAAAGTTGCCAAATCAATGGACAAAAAACTGTTAATCGTCAAAACTTCTTGGACTGGCCTTATTCCAGCATTGACATCTGGAAAAATTGACATGATTGCTGCAGGGATGAGCCCAACAGAAGAACGTCAAAAAGAAATTGCCTTTTCTGACAGTTACTACACAAGTGAGCCTGTGATGGTTGTGTCCGCAGATGGAGATTATGCCAAGGTGGATACCATTGATGGATTTGTAGGCGCTAAAGTTACCGCTCAACAGGGTGTTTGGCATGTTAACTTATTAAAACAACTCAAAACAGCCAAACGACAAACTCCAATGGGAGACTTTTCACAAATGCGCCAAGCCCTCTCATCAGGTGTCATTGATGCCTACATTTCAGAACGCCCAGAAGCCATGACTGCTGAAGCGGCTAACCCCCAATTAAAAATGGTAGTGCTGAAAAAAGGCTTTACCGTATCTGATGAAGACGCAGCCATTGCTATTGGTATGAAAAAAGGCGATGCCCGCATTAGCCAAGTCAACCAAGTCCTTAACAGCCTCTCACAAACAGAGCGACTCGCCCTGATGGATGAGGTCATCCAAAAGCAACCAATGGCACAAAAAACTGGAGACACCAAGGTGTCTTTCTTCCAGCAAATGTGGACCATTTTTAAAAACAACCGGAAACAGTTCTTACGTGGTACTGCTATGACCTTGCTTATTTCAATGGTCGGAACGATCACAGGACTTTTCATTGGTCTTTTAATCGGTATTTTCCGTACTGCGCCAAAAGCGAAAAGCAGTCTAGCTTCCTTTGGTCAAAAAGTACTTGGCTGGTTACTTAATATTTACATCGAAGTCTTTCGTGGCACTCCAATGATTGTGCAATCAATGGTTATCTATTACGGAACAGCACAAGCTTTTGGCCTGTCAATCGATCGAACGTTTGCTGCTATCTTCATTGTGTCAATCAACACTGGTGCTTACATGAGTGAAATTGTTCGTGGGGGTATATTTGCAGTTGATAAAGGGCAATTCGAAGCTGCTACTGCACTAGGATTCTCTCATGGACAAACCATGCGTAAGGTTGTTCTTCCGCAGGTGGTGCGCAATATCTTGCCAGCTACTGGTAATGAATTTGTCATTAACATCAAAGACACATCCGTACTGAATGTTATCTCAGTGGTTGAACTATATTTCTCAGGAAACACCGTTGCCACACAAACTTATCAATATTTCCAAACCTTTACCATTATTGCTATCATTTATTTCATCTTGACCTTTACTGTCACTCGTATTCTTCGGTATATTGAACGGCGTTTTGATGCCGATACCTACACTACTGGTGCTAATCAGATGCAGGTTGCGGAGGTTCCAAATGTCTAAACCTATCATTGAAATCAAAAACCTAAAAAAATCCTACGGGAATAACGAAGTTCTCAAAGACATTTCTCTTTCTGTCCATAAAGGAGAAGTCATCTCGATTATCGGGTCTTCAGGCTCTGGAAAATCAACATTGCTAAGATCCATCAACTTATTAGAAGAACCTAGCTCAGGAGAAATTCTCTTTCACGGAAATAATGTGCTTGCCGAAAATTACAACCTAACACATTACCGAGAAAAATTAGGCATGGTTTTTCAATCATTTAACCTTTTTGATAACCTAAATGTGCTAGAAAACGCAGTGGTGGCACAAACCACCGTGCTGAAACGAGACCGTGCTGAAGCAGAAAAAATCGCCAAAGAAAATCTTAATACTGTAGGCATGACTGAGCAATATTGGCATGCCAAGCCCTCACAGCTATCTGGTGGCCAAAAACAACGTGTTGCCATCGCAAGAGCTTTATCCGTCAATCCCGAAGCCATGCTCTTTGATGAGCCAACCTCTGCTTTAGACCCAGAAATGGTAGGCGAAGTCCTTAAAATCATGCAAGACCTTGCCAAATCAGGACTAACGATGATTATCGTAACCCATGAAATGGAATTTGCTAGAGATGTGTCTGATCGGGTTATTTTCATGGATAAAGGATTAATTGCCGAAGAAGGACACCCTAAAAAAATATTTGAAGCACCAACACAAGAACGTACCAAAGAATTTTTACAACGCTTTTTAAAGTAACTTCTACTAAACCTCTAGATGCAAACCTGCATTTAGAGGTATTTTTTATCGAAAGCACACCTTAATCCCTAAATATGATTAAAGTGTTTTTTAATTAAAAAATGATAACTTTTTATTCTTTTTGAATTATTTTTGTTATTATTTTGTTATTTCATGTTGATTTTTTGCCATTTTTGATATATAATTTTAATTAAAGTTGGATTGTTAAGCCTCATACAAACAGCCTTAACGAACTAACTTAACTAATTTTGCTATATATGAAAGGTTTTATATGAAAACTAATACAATTAAACTAGCTTGTGCTGCTTTATTAACGCTATCTGTTGCTGTAATATCTACATCAGTAAGTGCAGAAGTATCTAATAATAATTATCCATCTCGTGATGCTGGATATATTTATTCTCGTGGTGAAGCCCCTGATTATGGTACTAACTACCCATCTCGTGATGCTGGGTATATTTATTCTCGTGGTGAAGCCCCTGATTATGGTACTAACTACCCATCTCGTGATGCTGGATATATTTATTCTCGTGGTGAAGCTCCTGATTATGGTACTAACTACCCATCTCGTGATGCTGGATATATTTATTCTCGTGGTGAAGCTCCTGAATCTATTAATGATATGTTATTAAAACTTATTAAAATGCTGGGCAAGTAATTTTAATAAGTAAACAATATTTATGATGATAAAAAAC
>NZ_LHQM01000083.1 GCF_001302265.1 Streptococcus phocae
GAATCCTGTCTTCCCGATTGATGGCGGTGTAGCTCAGCTGGCTAGAGCGTCCGGTTCATACCCGGGAGGTCGGGGGTTCGATCCCCTTCGCCGCTATTTTAATCATGGATATCTTAGGACCTTTAGCTCAACTGGTTAGAGCACTCGGCTCATAACCGAGCGGTCGTAGGTTCGAGTCCTACAAGGTCCATAACATGGAGGATTACCCAAGTCC
>NZ_LHQM01000084.1 GCF_001302265.1 Streptococcus phocae
ACTCGTGGTACTAGTTAATCTCAAAGTATCTCAAGTTGTAAGCCAGAATAATTTGCTCAAGCCTTAACTGAAGTACTGCTAACCCTCTAGTTAGTGTGTGTTCTATATCAAAAAGAACACACAGCTCTGAAAAACGTGTCTCAATGGTCCGTCTCATTGCCATTAGTTGCCAAGGATTATGTTGTTTAGCCCCTGCCCTGTTTTGACGTAAGGGGGTCCAAAGATGATAGCCTTTCTGTTTTAAATGTTTTCTAAGTTCATAACTAAGATACCCTAAATCAGCTAAAATATAATGTTTCTGGCAATTTTCTAGTAAGTCATCAACTGCCCTAAGATCGTGTACTGAGGCAGGGGTCACAACATCATTCAGAATATAGCCTGATAAAGTGACCAGCATATGTACTTTGAATCCATAGAACCAAAGATGTTTAGAAGCATTGTAACCAATGTCTGCCAAATCATTAAAAATACGTGTTCTATAGTTACGGACAGGTTGACAAAGTGGCAAGGGAAAGCTATCTATAATCACAATAGAATCAGGGAAGAACTGAGTATTCATTGCTTGTCTAATGA
>NZ_LHQM01000085.1 GCF_001302265.1 Streptococcus phocae
GAGGTGGTTAGATGTACGAAATCTTAACTCAACTCAAAGAGTTAGCAGGGGCTGTTAGTGCCCTTGCGCTCATTGGTGGTGCTATGATTTGGATTCACAAAAAGCTTGTTATTGAACCGGACGGCAGACTTGCTGAAAGACTACAAGCAGAGAATAACAAGCTATTAACTGATACAGTAAATCCTCTTACTGAAGCTATTAAAGACTTGAATTATAATCTAAATACTGCAACTAAAGAGCGCGCTGAGATGCGAAGAAACATCGATGAGCATGAAGTAAGACTTGACGCTCACGATATTCGATTGACTGTACTAGAGACTAAAGAAATTAAGGAGAAATAACATGCAAGAAATTACTAACATCATCACAGGTTCATCACTATCAATTTTGACTATTTTTGCAGGTATCGTAGTTAAGCTCATTAAAGATTATCTATTGAAAAAAGGTGGCGAGAAAGCTGTCAAAAT
>NZ_LHQM01000086.1 GCF_001302265.1 Streptococcus phocae
CCAAGTACCGAGTCAATTTCCCAGTGACCAAAGGTTGAACGATCATTAATATTAGCAGGGCGCTTCTCAATGGAAGTTCCAAGATGTTTTTTAGTAGATGGTCGAGTCTTACTTCTTTTACGAATACGGACAACTTTAGGCAGGTCAATTGGTTTGATAGCCACTAATCCTTGATGAATGTAGGTGTATAATGTCTTGGTACTTGGCACAATTTCCTCAGGATGCTCAAGTTTATAGGCATAAACAAAAGTATCGACACTGTGAATCCTAGGTTTAGCCTTCATCGCTTTAGTAAATGACAATAAGAAAGCTTCTGACACCCTCTCAAGTTTCAGATAATAACTCCCTTTTCTGCCTTCA
>NZ_LHQM01000087.1 GCF_001302265.1 Streptococcus phocae
TTAACTAGTACCACGAGTATACTTAGTATTTCCACTCAACTCAATTAATAGCTTTTTATACTCCCTAATTGATTCAATATTGAGGTCGCTTTCGTCATAGTTAGTTAGGAGTTCGCTATCAATATCATCATGAGAACTTGCCATAAGATATTTTAACTCTTCCTTATCAAGTCTAACATCGCCCTCGCCTAACCTTTTGTACGATTCTCTAAAATCATTTTTAAGATGGACAGGTTTTTGGTCACTACTGGCTTCTCTTATTGTTATCATCATAAGTTGACGATTTTTATCAGGAATATTTACGTACTCTATATCATTATCTGTTAGCAAATTACAGCTGACTTTTTGTTTATTTGCAACTAAAGCAAATAGGTTATCTCGAATTCTCTGAGGGTCGTTTACTCCTTGATATGGGTCTTCATTCTTTTCATCAATTCCTAAGATAATTTTTCCACCGTTGGTATTAGCAAAAGCAGAATATGTTTCCCAGAAAGAATCTGGAAGTGCATTTTTGGCTTTTTGTATTCTAAATCGTTTCCTTCAATTTTTAATTTCACACCTTTGCCTCCTGACTTTTAGAACTCAATTTATAGGATATCACGCGAAAACCACGCGTAAAATTTTTTCGAAAACATTCAAATTTGCTTGATTTTAAGGCGTTTTTGAGTGGTAGTTTTAAAAGGATACCGAAAATCACGCAAAAGTCACGCGAAAGCACGTGATTATTTTTCTGCCCAGTCAGTCCAATCATTAAAACAAGGGTTACTATCTATAATCGCTATATTGAGCCGAACTTTGATACCAGAATGTCCATTACGAAATTTGACTCTATGACAGATAAAATTCAAAATCTTATCAAAGCTTCTTCTATGCACATGGCGAGAAATCTGCATATCTACCTTAAGATGATTTTTGACTGGTCAGTTGAAAATGGACAGATAACTCTTACACAAGACTCGACTGCCAACAACAAAGTTAAAAGGCGAGTTCTGACAAAGAGTGAGGAGCAGGACAAGAAACGCGAAGACATTGCGGAAAAATATCTTGAAGCAAGTGAGGTTAATTATGTTCTCCGCCTGATAGAAAGCTGGACTAACCGACCTGATAATCAACTTATCGCAGATGTGTTGAGAATGATTTTCCAGACAGGCATGCGACCAAGTGAGGTTCTGGGCTTGAATGAGGACATGCTTGATTTTGAGGAGAAGTGGATAAAGGTTCATTGGCAGAGGGTAAGTAAAAATAAGTCAGATGAGGTGATAGAAGCCCTTAATCTTGACGAAAAAGAACGCTATCGAGCAGACCTTAAAACCAAGGAAAGTGTCCGCACAATTCCAATGAGTCCTGAGGTAGAGAAAATTTTGCGACATTACATTGATAGAAATAAGTTCCAAGCTCAATTCAACCCGACTTACCAAGATTTAGGATATCTCTTTACTAGAACCTATATTAGGGCAGGTAATCGACAAGGCTCTCCGCTTTATCACAACGAACTTTCACAATTCCTAAGAGGTGGTTCTAGTGAGTCAGCAAAGTATAACAAGAAAGCTGGTAAGCCTTATAAGGGCATAGATAGCTTCCTAGATTTTGGTAGACCGATTCATGTCATCCCCCATATGTTCCGCCATAGCTTTATCTCTATTATGGCAAGTGAAGGCATTGACCTCCCCATCATTCGAGAGTTTGTTGGACATTCAGAGGATTCTAAGGAGATTGAACGGGTCTATCTTCATGTGATTAAGAAGCAAAAAGACACCATGAGAGGAGCTGTAGAAAAGTTAGAGAAGTTGATTGAGTAGACGGATCTTCTTGCCTTGGTAAAAGAGATTTACATAAACCTAAATAATATTA
>NZ_LHQM01000088.1 GCF_001302265.1 Streptococcus phocae
ACTCCCTTTTCTGCCTTCAGAGTACCGAACTTGAGCTGTTTCTGCGAAATACTGTTTGAAGTAAACTTTCCTTCCATTGACCTGTTTGACTTGTTTAACAGTCCCGCGTTTGATTTCAAGAGAAATCGTAGAACGACTTCTTCCTAAACGTCTCGCAATTTCAGCAGGTTTCAAACCTTCAGACAAATAAGCTTCAATTTTACCACGTTCGGCTTCTGAAAGGTGGTGATAGGACTGTTTTGTGGTAGAATGGTTAGTGGACATGTTTATCTTTCCTTTATCCTTTATTTTAGCGACTTTAGTATATCAGATAAACATGTCTTTTTTTGTTGCACCTCATTTTACAACGGGGGAACTGTATAAAAATAATTTTTTTGAAACCGTTTTATTTTTCGAATAAATGTGATAAAATATAAAAAAGGAGGGTATTTATGAAAAAAATTAAATTATTTTCTGCTGTACTATTAACAGCTTTGTCTGTAGAAATTATTTCTC
>NZ_LHQM01000089.1 GCF_001302265.1 Streptococcus phocae
CAGGATTCGAACCTGCGATGTTACTTACGTAACCTTTACCAGCTCATGCACATCTCAACCCACCTCTGGTCCGTCCAGTCAGTGGATAAATAACAAGTTCGATTATAGTTAAAGTTGGCGTCTAATGAAATAGACTAATGGTAGAATTACTATCTCTTCTTGTTATTCGATACTACTATAATAACATGCAAATTCATGTATAAACTATTATATTACTGTATAAAAACTAGCTAATAACTCCGCATTCGACAATCAAAGAACCCTCTCTGTACAGCTCTGCAAAAGACAA
>NZ_LHQM01000090.1 GCF_001302265.1 Streptococcus phocae
GGTTTCTAGTTTGTTTTTTTCTATTATTATATCCACCTTGAGGGAATCGAACCCCCATCTCAAGAACCGGAATCTTACGTGATATCCATTACACTAAAGGTGGCAGATACTTTTATATTATAGCATAAACTATCAGATATTGAAATGCTGAAAAAATAAAATCTGACGGTGCTCAGAACTTTTTTGAGGACTATCAATAAAATAAAAAAGAGCCCCCTAGCGATATGTACTGACCCCCAAAAG